>CALHGX010000012.1 GCA_938031185.1 uncultured bacterium | reverse complement strand
CTACTTCCGGTTCTACAACACCCAGCGCCGGCATCAAGCCCTGGACAATCGAACGCCGAGGGAAGTTCACATGGCACGAGCGGCCTGACCCGCAAATGCGCCAGCATGGCCGGCCACGGGGTGGCGCGCCGCCCCCTAGGGAGCGGGGATAGGGACCAGACAAGGAGGTGGACAACCGAAAGAACATTAGCTTACTTTACCCGTAGAACTGTCCAATCAATGGGGAGCACCTCCGACGGAATTTATCTGGCAGTTAGTATGTTTGGTCTCTTGGCTGGCATATTGGCAGAAGCGTGCACCGTAAGACAGGTTTGGGGAAAGCGCGGTCATGTTGGCTCCGTGGAAACTGAAAGACTGCCTCGCTGAAGGCGGCCTCGGCGAGGGAAAGTCATCTGATCGAAAGGCCTTGTATGTTTTGGTTGTGCTATGCGCGGCATACGGCATTTTTTTGTGCTTCAACATTGTGCCGGCTCTTTCGCATATGGACGCCGCCGGCTATTGGGCACAAGGACGGCTACTGGCCCAGACAGGGCGTACGTGGTTCGTCCCTGCATCGAATCTGCAGTATTCGGGTGTCCATTGGCTTCTGGTTGATGAAAACACAGGGCGGATAGCAAGCCGATACCCGCCAGGTTTACCGGCGGCTGTGGCGGCGGTTCACCTCTTACTGGGGCCAAAAGCCACGTACTATCTCTCTCCTCTACTGGCGACGCTCTCTGTGCTGGCGGTCGGCCTGGTTATGGGGCGGATTGGCTGTTCTTTCTGCATGCCGCTGGCCGGCATGGTTTTGGCTGTTAATCGAGATTTTAACGAACATGCCCTGATGTTTATCGCGCACTTGCCGGTGCTTTGTTGCTACGTTTGGGGACTATACCTGCTTTTGCGGTGGGAGCAGGAAAAGCGTGGGCGTTTTGCCTTGGCAGCGGGTTTTCTCCTGGGGTGTATCCCGGCCTTGCGGCATCCCGATGTTTTGCTGAGTTTGTCAGCCGGTGTTTTTATGTTATGGCCGCGAAGAGGTTGGCTTGACCAGCAATGGAAACATGTTTTTCTGGCGATCTTAGGCGGTTCAGTTCCGTTGATTCTATTTGCTTTGGCATAATCATGCGACCTATGGCGGCTGGTTGCGCACCGGATACGCGTTAGCGAACGAAGATACCGCGTTCACTTATTCTGGTTTCTTGAATCGCTTTCCGGAGTACCTGACCGCCCTTGGCTTCAACGGACTTGGGATTTTCTTCCCTTTGGGCATAGTAGGGATCTTGGGTCTGTGCAAAGCGGACCGCACGCGCCATTTGGGAGTGACGCTGTTGGTTGGCGCGGTGGCGCTTCTGGTCGTTTACTCTGCCTATTACTGGGGATTGAAGATCCGGGGTGGCGGCGCTTGGGGCGGATTGCGCTTTCTTTTGCCAGTGTATCCCTCATTTATTCTTGGCGGGGTGTGGGGTCTTTGCAGCTTGGCGTCACGCCTGGGCCGAGGCGTCGTGGTGGGAATGGCTGTTGTCGTGACGGCTCTTCAAATGTTGTGGCAAGAAGGTCGCCTGCTGCCGGACACCAAGCTGCTCCAAGAACGCCAGCTGTTGGCCGACGCGGAGGCGTTTGTTCGTCGGCACGTGCCTGCGGGCGAAGTCGTTGTGGGCCCTGCGGGCTTGCTGAGACAATTGGAATATTCCGGGGCGTGGAAACTTGTTGCCGCAGAGCGACTGGACAACGGTTGCGCCTCAACCAAGAAAAGAAAGGCGGAAAAGGCGAATCATCCTCGCACGGAGGCGGTTTTTCGGGCGCGAGGCAGAAAAGAAGAATGGCAGGAACGAGCCTACGCCGGGCTGGACCGGGAATCCCGTCTGATCGCCGTTTTGTGGGAGATTCGGCGGTGGGCCGGCAAGGGCGGCGGAGTGCATGTGTTGGGCACGGCGCGAGACTTTCGGCGATGGATGAAAAAGGAAGCGTGGTGGGTTCCGCCGAGCTGCTATGCGGAGAAAGTCTCTCCGTCAAAAGAACAATCCAAGGCTGACGAGACCGTTTTGTATTTGGCTCGGTGGCCCGATGATTTTCCCGGATTGCAAGGCAAGGCGAATTAAAGTATGAGAAGAGCGGGAATGAAAATAAAGTGGAAACAGTATTATCCGCTTTGGATGGGGGCCGTGGCTATGTGCTGCGTTGGCGCGCGGGGGGGAGAGGTATCAACAATGACGAACCAAGTCGCGAGCAGCCGTGTCGTGGTTGTGATGCAAACATCGCTTGGAGATGTTGAAGTTGAGTTGCTCGCCGAAAAAGCGCCGATTTCCGTGAGCAATTTCCTGGCCTATGCGAACCGGGGATTTTACGACGGAACGATCTTTCATCGCGTCATTCCCGGCTTCATGATCCAAGGGGGTGGCATGACCGAAAACCTGCGCCCAAAGGCGACCGGCCCGACCATTCAGAACGAGGCGGACAACGGGCTGCGGAACACCCGGGGGACGGTGGCCATGGCGCGGACGGCGGCGCCGCACAGCGCCACCTCGCAGTTCTTCATCAATCTAAAGGATAATGCCTTTCTGGATCACGGAGCGCGGGATTTCGGTTATGCTGTTTTTGGAGTGGTGCGGAAAGGGATGGATGTCGTGGACCGGATCGCGGCAGTGCCGACCGTATCGCGCGGGCCGCATGAGAATGTGCCAAAAGACCCGGTGCGGATTATTTCCGTGCGACGACGGTAGGCGACAAGCGCGGGGGGGGGGACGTGCCGTTCGTGCGCATGCGTGGTGTGCCGGGGTGGGTGTACGAGCCGGCGCGGACGGCAACCGGCGCAAAACGGCACCAATGCCGTGATTGTTCCGAATGCCAGTATTGCGCGGAAGAACGTTGCCGGGCGTGTCGGCGGGAACCTTCAGGCGGCCATAAAACAGCGCACCGAAAGGGACGGTGAAGCATGTTGGCGGTGGGAGTGCTCGGATCGGGCAAGGGCTCCAATGCGCAGGCGCTCGTGGAAGCCATTGAGTCCGGGCGCCTGCAAGCGCGTATTGTCTGCGTTCTTTCGGACGTCGAAAATGCTTTTATCCTGGAGAGGGCGCGCCGGCATGGCATTCCCGCCGAGTACATCAGCGCGGCACCGTTCAAGACGAAGCTCGATGGCGAAGCAGAGCAACACTACATCGCCGCGTTGCGCCGACATGGCGCGGAAGTGGTGGCGCTTGCGGGCTTCATGCGCATGATCAAGCGCGGCCTGCTGCGCGCCTTCCCGCGAGGCGTTCTCAACGTTCATCCTTCGATTCTGCCGGCGTTTCCAGGACTGGAAGCCTGGAAGCAGGCGCTGGCGTATGGCGTCAAGGTGACGGGATGCACGGTTCACTTTGTAGATGAAGGAATGGATACCGGTCCGATCATTGTTCAGAAAAGCGTTCCGGTTCTGGAAGACGACACGCCTGAAACGCTGCACGCGCGGATACAGGAAAAGGAGCATGAGGCGTATCCGTTGGCCCTGCAATGGCTGGCTGAAGGGCGCATTCGTCTGGAGGGCCGCGTCGCGCGCATCTGTTCCTGCTGAGCAGTTCGCTTTCGATACACGAGGTGTGATTGACATGTATGCCCGAGGCGGTAGAGTGCCCGGTGCATTTTTGGACAAGCCGTGCCGAATCGCGCGGCAGAATAGCCAAAGGGGAGGAGCGGGGTCGTGGACGACGAATTGGCTGTGGAACAGGTGCAAGTCGAACGCAAATTGTTCTTTTTTTCCCTCAAGGAGAACCCTCGCGGGAGGTTTCTTCGGATCACAGAGGATGTGGGCGGGCGCCGGGACAGCGTGGTGATACCGGCGTCGGGGCTTTTGGCGATACGGGACGTCATGGACCGAATGATTGAGAGGGATCGCCGCCTGAAGCCCGCGACGTTCGGATCGGGCGGTTGAGCGCGCCGCGCCGTATGACCGCCCCGACACCCGCACTGGCTTGCTTCGTTTCCCCGCATGGTTTCGGGCATGCGGGCCGCATGGCCGCCATCCTTCGCGCGGTGCAGCAACGGGCGGATGTGCGGATTGAGCTGTTCACCACAGTGCCGGCGTGGTTTTTCGAGCAATCCGGTTGCCGGCATCTGAAGATGAATTCCGTGCAAGCGGATGTGGGGTTCGCCCAGCGCACGCCGCTGCATGAGGATTTGCCCGAAACGGTTAACCGACTGGACCGGTGGCTGCCTTTCAAAGAGAGTCTCGTGGCGGATCTCGCGCAGCACATCCGGCAAGCCCGATGCGTGGCGGTGGTTTGCGATATTTCCCCGCTGGGCATTGCCGCCGCGCACGCGGCGGGCGTGCCGTCGGTGCTGGTGGAAAATTTCACCTGGGATTGGATTTACGCGGCGTACCCTGAGTCTTCGGCATTGCAGCGGCACGGCGCGCGCCTCGCGTTCTGGTTTGAGCGGGCGGACTGGCGAATCCAGACCGAACCGGTATGTCGGCGAATCCCGCGGGCCGACATGGTTTCGGCGCCGGTGGGTCGGAAACCCCGGCAGGAGCGGTACAAGACACGGGCGCAACTCGGACTGACGGACGACGCGCGGGTGGCCCTGGTCAGCTTCGCGGGCCGGGGGGACTGGACGCTCCCGGAGCTGGCGGCGGCGTGTCCGGATATCTTCTTTGTTGCGCCGGGCTTTTCGGGGGGCGGCGAGGCCCACGAACGGGTTATTATGCCGGCTATGGATGCCTTTTATCATCCCGATCTGGTGGAGGCGGCCGACATGGTCATCGCCAAGACCGGCTATAGCACCGTGGCGGAAGCGTACTGGGCAGGACGGCCGCTGGGCTACATGAAAAGGCCGCGTTTTCCCGAACATGCCATTCTGGCCGACTTCATCAAACGACGAGGGCTGGGGCTGGAAGTGCCGGCTGAGGGAGGGCGCGCAGCGGCCCTGGCGGATGCGATCCGACGACTTTTGGCAATGCGCCCCGTTGCGCCCGAGGGCGAAAACGGGGCGGACCAGATCGCGGGCTTTCTGCTCGAGCGCTGCTTTGGCGCGAAGCGTTGACGCGGCGATTGAAGCTGATCGAGAACGATTGGTAGACCGCGTTGACGTCCTGGCCGCTTGTACCAATCGCGTCCTTCGCGTGCCCCGAGTGCGGGTTTCGCTCAGGGCGAAGGCGTTCGTGTGTTGTCGCTGGCGGGCCGGTTGTCGGCGACTTCGTCCGTATGCCGCACGATTCGCCCTTCGACCAGGTAGATGAGGTCCTCCGCGATATTGGTGGCGTGATCGGCGATGCGCTCAAGATGGCGCGCGATGTGCAGGACCTGCAAGAGGGCCTCGAAACGAGAGGGCGTCTGCTCCACCGCCTTTTTGACTTGGCGGAACACATCGCGGTTCATTTCGTCTATTTCTCGATCCGCCATACACACCGCTCGGGCGGCTGTGGCGTCCATGCCGACGAAGGCGTCCAGGACCTTCTTCAGCATGAGCTGCGCCTTGTCCGCCATTTCGCCCAGCCGGAAGGGCACGCCGAGCGGAGGCTCTTTACAAAGGAACAACGCGCGTTCGGCGACATGCACAGCCAGATCGCCGATGCGTTCAAGATCGTGGTTGATCTTGAGCACGGCGATGATGTAGCGCAGATCGGCGGCCACGGGTTGATGCAAAGCGAGGATTTTGAGGCATTCCTCCTCGACGTCCACTTCCATGGCGTTCATTCGCGTTTCGCCCTCGATGACCCGCCGCGCCAGCGATTCGTCACGCTCCTCAACGGCTCGCACGGCGGAGCGAACGTCGCTTTCCACCTCGGCGCTCAGCGCCAGAACGCGCGCCTTGAGCCGATCCACGTCCCGCTGCAAGTGTACTCGCATCCTTGTGCCCTCTTTTTTTGCCGGTTTCAGGCCGCGAAAGACTTTTCTTGTCCTTCCGCCTCGGGCATTGTTCTCGGATCGGGGGGGAGCATGCCCCGGTTCGGACTCGCCGTCAACCCCGGTGCTGTCCAGCCTTCTTTAAGAGGGCGCCGGAAAACCGGTCTGTTTTCCGGCGCCCTGAAGGGGGCGGTCCAGAGGGACGCGGAACGGACATCATCAAAAGCTGGCCACCAGATCCAACTGCAGTCGGGTGTAGTCCTTGGTATTGGCCGGATCGGAAATCTTTTTCTCGTTGATGTGGTACGCGACGCCCGCCTGCAGATTCTTCATCAACTGATACTTGCCGTAGACCCGATGGCCTTGGCCGTCGGTGCCGCCACCCCATCGATCCGAATCCGTAAACGCACCCACCGTGGCGTCCTTTTCAAGTTTGGTGTACCCGTAACCGAGTTCCCAGCTCTTCGGTTTCTTGGCCTTGCCCAGGGAGCCGCCGAACTGGTGGCCCGCGTCGAAGGCGTCGGCATCCACATTGCTGAGGCCCTGTGCAAACAGACTAAGGGGGAGTTTGCCCAACGGGAGGTCCAATTGGACAAAATAGGTCACGGGCGTAAATTCGGTTGCCCAGGCTTTGTTGGTGGTTGTGCCGTGTAGGGTGCCGTTGACGGTGCTGTTGCCGTAGGCGTTGTTCTTGTTTTCCCAATCCACCACATCGCGCCCCTGAATGTTCCGGAACCCGTAGTAGCTGCCGCCGAGCGTCAGGTCGATGTCTGACGCGAGCTGCACTTTCACGGCGGCCTGCCCGGCGTACAGGATGAGGTCGCTTTGATCCGCCCGCTCCTGAACCCAGAACCGCCCGCCATTCAAGAGCAGCGAAGCGGGCCCCTGTTTGAACCGGGTCTTGAAGGCGAGGCCTTCCGGCGTGAGGTCCGAATCCCACACCAGATCGTCCGGCATGGTCAGGAAGGGGTTTTTCATTTTTCCGGCCAGGGCGTGGATTTCCTGAGAGTTGTCGCCGAGAAAGGCGTAATCGGCGTAAGCCAGGTTCAATTTGAAGTCCTTCTTGCTGAAGCCGTCGCCCAGCGACTGGTTTCCTGAAACCGGATCCGACTGCCCCGTGGAAAACTCGATGACGGCTTTCAGCTGGTCGTTGCACTTGGCTTCGGCGCCCAGTCGGGCGCGGATGCGATCTCGTTCCCGCGTGTAGGTTTCCTTGGCCGAATTGAGCTTGGAGTCGTCTTCGATGCGCTCATGGCGGTAGCGGATGTCGCCCTTCATGGTTATCGCATCCACCCAGCCCTTGGGCGCGGCCGCCGATGTCGCGCTCTGCGGCGCCTGCGTCTGCGCCATGATAGTTCCCTCGATGCTTGCCGTCGCCAAGACGCCCGCCACGATCGCCTTCATCTGCTTCATTGGCTGCCTTTTGTGTTTGTGTCCGTTTCGTTCCAATGCAGTTTGAAATCAAACAGCAACATATTAGCGTATCGTGAGCGCCGCGCTAGCTAGATTTATGTCGGCCGAATGGCTGGCTTCCGGCAGCGGAGTCGGCTGAAAGCGTGCTGCGCGTCGCCGTGACCGTTGGTCCGTAGACCGGGGCCTGACGCGAAAGAGGCCGGTCCGGCGATTTGATGTTGAATATCACGGGATGGCGGATAGAGTGGGGGCCATCGTAACGGGAGGTGTCCACATGGCCAGAGTGTTCAATTTCAATGCCGGGCCGGCGGTGCTGCCGGAAGAAGTATTGGCGGAGGCGCAGGCGGAGCTGCTGGACTTCAAGGGGTCGGGCATGTCAGTGCTCGAGCACAGCCATCGGGGCAAGGAGTACGAGGCGGTGCATCAGGAAGCGATTGACGGGATTCGCCGGTTGATGAAAGTGCCCGAGGACTACGCGGTGCTCTTCCTGCAAGGGGGGGCCAGCATGCAGTTCGCCATGGTGCCCATGAATTTGTTGGGGCCCAACCAGACGGCCGACTACGTCAACTCGGGAGCCTGGGCGTCCAAGGCCGTCAAAGAGGCCCAAACGATCGGGAACGTTCGCGTGGTGGCCAATACCGCCAAGGACATCCCTGCCCGCCTGCCGAAGGCGGACGCGCCGGCATGGACCCCCGGAGCGGCCTACGCGCACATCACTTCCAACGAAACCATCGCCGGGACGCAATGGAAAAACTTCCCGCGCACACCGGCGCCTCTGGTGGCCGACATGTCCTCGGACATCCTGTCGCGACCGGTGGAGGTGGGGCAATTTGGCCTGATATACGCGGGGGCGCAGAAGAACCTTGGGCCGGCCGGCGTGGCGTTGGTGATCATTCGCAAGGACCTGGCGGAGCGCGCGCCGGAGAAGCTGCCGGTGATGTTGCGATACAAGACGCACATCGAGGAGAATTCGCTTTACAACACGCCGCCATGTTTCGCGATCTACCTTATCGCGCTTGTGACGCGTTGGATCGAGAAGACGGGCCTGGAACAGCTCTATCGGCGGAACGTGGAGAAGGCGGCTCGGTTGTACGCCGCGATTGACGGTAGCGGCGGATTCTATCGCGGGACGGCGGCGCCGGAAGACCGGTCGGACATGAACGTGACGTGGCGGCTGCCGAGTGAAGAGCTGGAAGAACGATTTATCAAAGAAGCGTCCGCTGAGGGAATGAAGGGCCTCAAAGGGCACCGATCAGTGGGCGGCGTGCGCGCCTCGATCTACAATGCCTGTCCGTTGGCCGCCGTGGAGGCGCTGGTGGCTTTTATGAAGGAGTTCCAGCGGAAGAGTGGGTGAGCGGCGCCGGACAACCGTGGCCAAAGGATGCTTGCGCCACGGGCGGCTTGGAGTCTATCTTGCACGAACGATTGAGGCAAAGCGGAAGAGCGGAATACAAGGAGCAAACATGTCGCAGATTGCCAAGGTGGTGGGGCGAGAGATTCTGGATTCCCGGGGGAATCCGACGGTCGAAGTGGATGTGACGCTTGAGTGCGGGGTCACAGGACGAGCGGCTGTGCCGTCGGGCGCTTCGACCGGCGAGAACGAAGCCGTTGAGTTGCGAGACGGTGAGAAGACCCGTTACGGCGGCAAAGGCGTGCGCAAGGCCGTACGCAACGTCAACGAGGTGATTTTTCCGGAAATCGCCGGTCGGGACGCTTTGGATCAGGCGGGGCTGGATCAGTTGATGATCAAGTTGGATGGGACGCCCACCAAGAGCAAACTGGGCGCCAACGCGATCTTGGCGGTTTCGCTGGCCACCGCCAAGGCAGCGGCGGAATATTGCGGGTTGCCGCTGTATCGCTATCTGGGCGGCGTCAATGCCAAGGTGCTGCCCGTGCCGATGATGAACATTCTCAATGGCGGCGCGCATTCCGATGCGCCGGTGGACCTGCAGGAGTTCATGATCGTGCCGCGCGGCGCGCGAACGTTCGCCGAAGGGCTGCGCATGGGCGCCGAAGTGTTCCACGCCCTGAAATCCGTTCTCAAAGGAATGGGACTGAGCACCGCGGTAGGCGATGAGGGCGGATTCGCGCCGGCGCTCAAGAACAACACGCAGGCGCTGGATGTCATCATGCAGGCGATCAAGAAAGCCGGCTATAAGGCCGGCAAGGACGTGTTCATCGCGCTGGATTCCGCGGCTAGCGAGTTTTACGATGAGGCAAGCAAGCGCTATGTCTTCAAGAAAAGCGACGGCTCCAAACACACCGCGGCCGACATGACAGCCTTCTATGCGGACCTGGTGGACCGATACCCGATCATCAGCATCGAAGATGGGCTCTCAGAGAAAGATTGGGACGGATGGAAGCTGTTGACGGACAAGCTGGGCGACAAGGTGCAACTGGTTGGTGACGACCTGTTTGTAACCAACACCCGTTTTCTGCAGAAAGGCATTGAACGGGGCGTGGCCAATTCGATTCTCATCAAGGTCAACCAGATCGGGTCGCTGACGGAGACGCTGGACGCCATTCGGATGGCCAGTCGCGCCAAATATACGTCGGTGATCAGTCATCGCTCCGGCGAGACGGAAGACAGCACGATTGCCGATATTGCGGTCGCGACCAACGTCGGCCAGATCAAGACGGGGTCCTTGTGCCGCACGGATCGCGTTTGCAAGTACAATCAGTTGCTGCGCATTGAGGAGCAGTTGGGCGATCAGGCGGTATATGGCGCGTAGCAACCCGGGGGCTAGGGCGCGCCGGCGGTCGGGTGGCGTCGCATGAACGTTTGGAAGCTGGTCTACCGTTTCGCGCTCATGCTGGCGGCGGTTTTCTTCGTGGTGGGCATGGTCTGCCTTTTTCTTCCGCGATGCCGGCGCTATCATGAATTGCAGCAGCAGAAGCGGGCCTTGGAAAAGGAGACCATCGTTCTGGAAAGCCGCGTGGAGGAGCTGAAGAGCCGGCAATCGCGGATGCGGGACGATCCGGCCTTCGTTGAGCGGATGGCCCGCGAGCAGGGGATGGCCAAGCCCGGCGAGACGGTCTTCAGGTTGGCCACGGGCATGCCGGCGGAGACACCATGAAGGCGAGCGCCTTTTGGGCGAAGGGCGGCCAGGGCTTGAGGCGCCTTCCGGTTCTGCGCATGGCATTCGGACTGGGACTGCTGGCGGCCGCGGGATGCCTACAGCTCGATGCGCATCTGGCGCTGAAACCCGACGGCGGTGGCGAGCTCCGGCTTGCATATGCCATGCCCGAGCACGCCATTCGCCAGATGGAATGGGTCCGTCAAACGGCGGTCGAATTGCGACGCAACGCCGGTGAGACCGGCGCGCTGCCCCCGCTGGAAATGCCGTGCCTGTTTGACGAAGCGGCGATCCGCGCTCGCTTTCGGGGGTGGACGGGTCGGGGTGTGCGGCTGCGGTCGGTGGCGGTTTCGCGCCGGCAGGAATGGATGCAGGTCGAGGCGGCGGTGGAGTTTGATTCGCTCGAAACGCTTGCGCAACTGCCGATGTTGGGGGATTGCGCGGTGGCGGTGTCGCAGGAGCAGAATCAGAGCTATCGTCTGGCAGTGTGCGCGCCGAAGATGAGCGGGAGGCCGGGGCTGCCGGATTTTGCCGATCCGGAAACGCAGCAGATGCTGAAGTCCATGCTGAACGGTTGCAAGATCACCGTTCGGATCGAGCCGCCGACGGAGATTCTCAAGAGCAACGCGCCGAGGAGCGATGGGCGGGCCGTGATCTGGGAATATGATGTGGATCGCAGCCCGGCTGTTTTGGCCGCCTTGGACGGGGCATTGTTCGAAGTGTTTTTCCGCGGCCTCGGGGCGGACATTCCGGTTTTCGACAAAAAGGCCGTCGAGAACGCCGCCCCGTCCACGCTGGCAACGACGCCTTGAAGCGACTGGGGCGTTGATGTTAGGCTCCAACGAATTGCTGCTCGGGTGGTGGAATGGCAGACACATTAGTTTGAGGGGCTAATGCCCGCAAGGGCGTGGGGGTTCGAGTCCCCCCCCGAGCACCAACTTTGGCCGATCGTCATGGAACTGCTCATCGCTACTCGCAATCGGCACAAGATCGGCGAAATCGGCGCGATACTTCAATTGCCGGGCCTTTTCCTGTTGAGCCTGGATGATATTCCGGGCCTTCCCGATGTCGAGGAAACCGGCAGGACTTTTGAAGAGAACGCCATCCTTAAGGCGCTCACCATGGCTCGGCATACGGGCCGTTGGACGATGGCCGACGATTCCGGCCTGGAAGTAGAGGCCTTGGGAGGGGCGCCCGGGGTGCGCTCGGCGCGGTTTGCGGGACAACATGGCGATGACCATGCCAACAACCGAAAGCTGTTGGAGTGCATGAAGGACATTCGGGACCGCAGGGCCCGATTTCGCTGCGTGCTGGCGCTGGCGTCGCCGGACGGCGTGAGTCGCACGGTCGAGGGGGTTTGTGAGGGACAAATTGCAGAGGAGGAGCGTGGCGTCAACGGGTTCGGCTACGATCCGTTGTTCATCCCCGAGGGACACGCATGCACGTTTGCGGAAATGGATCCGGTGGAGAAGAATCGGATATCGCATCGTTCTCGCGCCTTGAGACGGGCGGCTGATGCGTGGCGCCCATGGTTAGGGGCAGACGGCACGGGCATCGGCAGAGCTTGACTCGAGAGGGGCGATCTGTTCTGGTGGAGCCACCTTTGGCTGGACGGCCATGCGACGGTGTCATGGACAGTGAACGCAGAGGCTATGCACTGCGGGTGGGGCTGGTTTTCCTGCTCCTGATGGCCGTTTATCTGGCGCTGGCATGGTGGGTCTATGCGCCGCGCGGGTACTATGGCGAGGTGACCGGACAACCTCGTTTTGCGGACCCATGGTTTGCCCGCGCGGAGACCATCCTTGAGGGCGGTGTGCTTTATCGGGATGTGTTTACCACGACGCCCCCACTGACCAACTATCTGCTGTTAGCGCCCTCGCTGGCGGCGCGCGCCGCGGGTTATCTGAATCCATGGACGACGCTGGCATTCATGGTGTTTTTTGCGCTGTTCTGCCTGGGCACGGCCTGGGCGCTGCTTTGGGTGGGGGCCACGCCGCGCGAAGGGTATCATGCCGCCTTGATGTTCCTGCTGAATCCGCTCACGCTTGGCAATGCCGTGCTGCGGCGGCAGGACGAATCCATCCTTACCTTTTTTTCGGCACTGGCTCTTGTTCTGGTGTTGAGAAAGAAGACCGTTGCGGCCGCCTTGGCGATGGGCGGCGCCATCTTGATCAAACTGGGCGGCTTGTTCCTCGTGCCGCTGGCTTGTCTTCACGCCCACCGTCTTCGGGCAGTGGCCATCTATGCCGTTTTGCCCGTTTTCGTGGCGTTTCTCGCGTTTGCGCCTTTTCTGGCGCTGGCCGGCAAGCAGGCCATGATCTGGCGCACGGAGCAGAAAGGCAACGAGCATCCCTTTCAGTTCGGCGGGGTAAGTCTCTCCCGGCTCTGGAACATCCGTGAACGCGCCTTGGAGCGGCAGGCGCGGCGAGAGGGCCGGGAATGGCGGCGGCGCAACATCACGATAGAGCAGGCTTTCTGTGTCTTGCTGGTCGGATCGGCCTTGGCGCTGGCGCTGGTGTTGTGGAGGCGGTACGGCCTGCTCCAGGACGCGACGATTCTGCTTTCGGTTGGTTTGATGTTCTCCCCCAAACTGCATGCGGGATATTTTTCCCTGCTCGCCTTTACCCTGGCCCCTCTGGCACGGAGTTGGGTTTCGCGGCTGCTGTTATTCCTGTTTGGATTTACCGTGCTGACCGCCGATTTCTGCCATTACCCACTGCGTAATCCGGATCTGGCCTTTCGGTTGATGGTGGATGCCGCCTTGTTGCTGGCGATGATCGTTCCGTTGGTGGTGTGGGAAAGCCGCCGCGCTTCCGGCGCGGCAACGGGCAGGGTTTATAATAGTGGCGCCGTGTGATGAGCGGGGGGATGTCGCCCCATGTGGAAGTTGGCGCGCATTCTGGGGTGCGACGCTGCTGCTGGTAACCTTGGCGTTTTTGTTGAACCTTTGGCATAACGACTTCCCTCCCGGCTACCACCTCGATGAAGCGAAGAAAATTCGCTTTGTGACGGAGGGGAAGCAGGATTTCAAGCATCCGATCCTGATGCTGCAGGTCAACCGGCTGGCCCGGCGCCTCTTGCGGGCGGAAACTCCGCCGGAGATTCTGCAACTGGGACGCGGGGTCAATGCCGCCGCCGGGGCGCTCACTGTTTTGGTGACGGCGGCTGCGGCCCGCGCACTGGGGCTTCGGCGACGCTATGCGCTGGCCGGTGTGGCCGCCGTGGCGGTTTCGCCGATGCTCGTGATGCACGCCCACTATTTCAAGGAGGGCACCATTGCCGTTCTAACGATCTGGCTCGCGCTGTATTTGCTCCTGCGATTCATGGATCGGCCCAATCCGTGGCGCATCTTGCTGGCGGCCGTTGGATTGGGACTGGCGATTTCCGCGCAATACATGGGCGCGCTGGTTGCGTTGCCTCTCCTGACGTTGCCCTTGGCGGATGCCCGCTTCAGAACGTGGCGTCACGCGGCCCTGGTTGCCGTGGCTCTGTTGCTCGCGGGGCTGGTGTTCCTTGGCGTCAACCATCCCTTGTTCAGGGAGTTTGGACGCTTTCGCATGGGGCTGCAATACTCGTTCAGCCAAGCCATGAAGGGCAATGCGCCCCATATTAGGTTCTCGCCCTGGGCGTCGAGATTCGCGTTTCATCTGACACGCAGCCTTTGGCCCGGCTTGACCCCGTTGCCATTGCTTTTGGCCGTCATGGCGGTGGGCACCGCGCTGGCGGCCTGGCATCGGACGCCGCCATCCCGACGCATGCTGGCCTTGTTCTGCGTGGTGTTCTATCTGGCGGTGGAGTGGTCGCCGCTGAAGGTTTTTCCCGACCACATGCGCTACACGCTGCCGCTGGCGCCGGTCTTGCTCCTGCTGGCGTATGACGGCCTGGATCGCCTGGATCGAGCCGTCAACCTGCGTGTGTTTTCCCGGGGGGCGGCAGTCGTGACCTTGCTGTCGGTGGCCACGCCGGCGTACGTGACGGCGCGGGTGCTGGAGCAGATTCCGTCCGACGCGCGCTTGGAGGCGGACCGCTGGCGGATGGAATCGAAAACCCAGGTGATTGACGAGTCCTATTCCTCCGCGCGGTTCCGGCGACTTGTCTCGAGTCTCGCCGAAGTGGACGTGGAGGCGGCACGCAAACAGGGCTTTACGCACCTGATTGCCAGCAGCTTCAAGTACGAGCAGTATTTGTACGCCGCGGGCCGAAATGACGCCGAAGACTGGGTCAAGGGCTACGCTGAGCGTTATCGGACGTTGTTCCGTTATCCCTACCGCGAGCTTCGGCCGCGCTATCGCTCCTTCGCGCTGAACAACCCCACGTTGCGGATCATAGATATTTCCCAGCCCCTTGCGGAACCGGCGAAAGAAGACCGCCCGCAGGCCCGAAAGCCATGAGGTTCGATGAAAATCGGCGGCGTGCGGCGGTGGCGATCGGCCTGATCTTTCTGCTGGCCGCGGTCCTTCGCCTGACGGATGGATCTCTGAGGGCGTCCCAGGCTCGGGATGCGTGGGACAAGATTACGTACGCGGCGCAGGTGTACGAAGGCCGATACCGACCGGTGGATTTTCGCCAACCTTATTTCCTTGTGTATTCCGCGGGCCTGCTGATGCATCTGCTGCCCAAGGCGGTTTTGCAGGATCAATGGCGACTCTACGGGTTCGCGGCCTTCTACATGACGTTTTTTTCGCTTCTCACGTTGCTGGTGCTGTATCGCCAATGCCGCTTGCTGTTCTTTGATCGGAACGTGGCGCTGTTGGCGACCCTGTTTTTCGCCGTGATCCCCGTCAACGTCATCGGCAGCAGCTATATGAAGGAAGACATTCCCTTGATGTTCTTCGCCAATCTGTCGCTGCTGGGAATGATTCAGATGATTCAGACGGGTGGCGGCGGCAGCTACCTGCTGGCGGGCGCGGCGGCCGGCCTGGCGGTGGCGTGCAAGTACATGGGGATGAGCCTTTTTCCGTTCTACGTGCTGGCCCACGTGTTGCGTGTGGCGCGTGAAGCATCACGTCCGCGTTGGAAGACCGCCTTGCGGCCGGCGTTTTTTGGGGGGCTGCTTCTGACTCCCCTAGCGTTTCTGGCCTTCAACCCGTACGTGCTTTCGCAGTGGTCGCAGTTTGCCAAAGATTTCGCGTACCAGCGAGCCTACGTGAAATTGGGCCATAACGACGGCACCGTCATTCCGGCCGGCGATCACCATTGGCTCTTCTATCTCCGTTATGCCATTCTGCCCGGCCTCACATGGCCGATCACGACATTGGCGGTGATGGGAATGATCTGGGCGCTTGTTCGGCGGCGTGACGGCGCCGTCCGGCTCGCTGCCTTGTGGGTGCTCTGGTGCTATTTCAGCGTGGAAGCGAGTCCGGCCAAGCCTTTTCCATTTTTCGCGCGCTATTTGCACGCCGCCTATCCGCTGCTCTGCGGCTTCGCCGCGGCGGCTGCCGCCGGGGCGCTGGAGCGATGGTCGGCGCGGCCCCTGGTGCGGCATGTGGCAGCCTTGGGGTTGGCGCTGATCGTGTTCTGGCCGGCGGCCAAATCCACCTTGATTTCGCGCGCTGTGCGAACGGAAACTCGGATGGAGGCGCAGGCCTGGATCAACCAACAGCTTCCGAAGCACGCGCGGGTGGCCGTGGACGACTTGCTGCCCCGCCCATCTCCTGCCTACCGCTCCATGCGGATCATCCGCCGGCCGTTGAAGGAGCCGCTGGACTTCGACTGGCTCGATCGCCATGCCAACTATCTGATCGTCAACAGCAGCCGGTATCGGCGTTACAGGTATTGCTGGGGCAACTCGCTCGAGGCGAGGCTGGCGCATGAGGCATACCAGGAAATATTTCGCCGCTATCGGTTGATCAAGGAGTTCAAGCCCGATTTCCCCTTCCAGGAATACGGATTTCATAATCCGATTGTGCATGTGTTTCTAGTGCGGCCGGTGCCCGAACACCACGAAAAGCGATCATCCGACGACCCATGGCCCGCCGATGATACAGCGGCCACGGAATTCCGCTTGCCATCTGATGCGGAAGTAAACGATCATTAACGGCGAGGGAGACGAAAGCGGATGAAATCGCGGGTCTGCGGTTGGATGTTGGGATCCTTGGTGGCGGGGTGGGGCGCGTGGGCGGCATGCGAGATGCCGGCGCACGATGTGCCGCGGGAATTACGGATTGACCTCGGGGAGGGCGTTACGCTGGAACTGCTTCTGGTTAAGCCCGGCGAGTTCCTGATGGGCAGCCCTGCGACGGAGGAGAAACGGCGGAACGATGAGGCGCAACATTTGGTGCGGATCACGCGGCCATACTATCTTGGGAAATACGAGGTGACGCAGGAGCAGTGGGTTCGCATTGCGGGGCGCAACCCTTCCGAGGAGGTGGCCCCACAGAAGCCGGTTCATTGTGTGAGTTGGAGCGATGCGCGTGAGTGGCTGAGCAACCTCCAGGTTCGGGCGGGCGGCCTGCTGCCTTCCGGCATGGTCTTTCGGCTTCCCTCCGAGGCGGAATGGGAATATGCCTGCCGCGCGGGCACCACCAGCGCCTTTTCATTCGGCGAGGCTGCCATGGCGGGGGAGTATGCCTGGCACTACCACAACAGTTCCCAGCAAATACACCAAGTGGGGCTCAAACAGCCGAATCCTTGGGGATTTCACGACATGCATGGGAACATTGCCGAATGGTGTCTTGATGTGTTGACGCCCTATCAGTTTGCCCCTGGGGAAACGGTGACCGATCCGCTGGGCCCTGTTGTGAATGATGCGGCCGTAGCTTCGGGCGCGGAACAGGCGCATATCGTGCTGCGGGGCGGAAACTGGGCCAGAACGCTGCAACACCTGCGATCCGCCCGGCGGTTGAGCACGTCCGGCTGGCTGCGCAACGAATTCATCGGTTTTCGCGCGGCGGCCGGCCCCCCGTTGGAAACGAAAGCTGATTCGGGCGACGGGACGCCGCCGGCGAAACCGTGAGGAGCGCCATGGGATTGCGTGACGTTCCCGGCCGGAACACGATTTCCCAATGAACAAGCGTGCTTTGTCCAAGTCGGAGGCCACGCCAGCCAAGGCGTCGAAACGGCCGCGAAAAGCCGCTGCGGCCAGAGAGGAAAATACCGCCGCGCCAGAGCTTTCGCCGGTTCCATTCCGCGTATTGGGGACGGCGGAGGCAATCCGTGTGGGATTCGAGAACCACTTGCGATATACGCTGGCCAAGAATCGTTACACCGCCACGGATCATGACCGGTATTACGCTTTGGCGATGACCATCCGGGACCGATTGGTGGACCGATGGATGCGGACGAGCCAGACCTATTTCAGTTGCAACGTCAAACGGGTCTACTACCTCTCGATGGAATATCTGATCGGGAGGGCGATGGGAAACAATGTGGTCAATCTGCGCATGGACCGGGAAGTGACGGAAGCCATGGCGCAGTTGGGCCTCCAGTGGGACCACCTTCGCGACATTGAACCCGATGCCGGACTGGGGCATGGCGGTCTCGGCCGTCTCGCCGCATGCTTCCTTGATTCGATGGCGACCCTGGAGTTGCCCGGCTATGGGTACGGGTTGCGCTACGACTACGGCATTTTTCGCCAGACCTTGCGTGACGGCCATCAGGTGGAGGAGCCGGACAACTGGCTCCGGCACGGGAATCCGTGGGAAATTGAACGGCCCGAATACCAGTTTGCCGTGCGCTTTGGCGGTAAGGTCATCGAGGAAACCGATGCCGAAGGTCGTTTTTCCGCTCGATGGGTCAACGGGAAAACGGTTCTGGGTGTTCCGTACGATTTTCCCATTGCGGGATACGCCACCGACACGGTGAACAACCTGCGGCTATGGGCGGCGCGCGCCACCGAGGAGTTTGATCTGGCCGTCTTCAACAGCGGCGACTATATCAAGGCCTATGAGCAGAAAGTGCTGAGTGAGAACATCACGCGGGTCTTGTACCCCAGCGACCAAATCGAACAGGGCCGCGAACTGCGTTTTCAGCAGCAGTACTTCTTCGTCTCATGCTCACTGCAGGATATCCTGCGGCGTTTCAAGGCCGGCAATACGGACATCCGGACTTTGCCTGATCGGGTGGCCATCCAGATCAATGATACCCATCCGTCCCTGGCCGTTGTGGAGCTCATGCGGCTGCTCCTGGATGTCGAGCGTCTGGATTGGGAGACGGCGTGGGAAATGACCAGGGCCATCTTCGGTTACACCAATCACACCTTGATGCCGGAGGCGCTGGAACAGTGGCCGGAGCGGATGTTTGCCGAAATTCTTCCGCGACACCTGTCCATTCTCTATGAGATCAATCGTCGCTTCCTGCGGCGCGTCATGAACCGCTTTCCCGACGATCATGACCGGCTGCGGCGCATGTCATTGATCGCCGAAGGCCCAGAACGCCGCGTGCGCATGGCGCATTTGGCCGTCGTGGGGAGCCATTGTGTGAACGGCGTGTCGGCTTTGCATACCGAGCTGCTGCGCCGCCACGTGCTGAAAGATTTTCACGATCTTGAGCCCGACCTCTTTCGCAACGTGACGAACGGCATCACGCCACGCCGATGGCTTTTGAAAAGCAATCCCGGTCTGGCCGCGCTGATCACCGAACGTATCGGAGACGGGTGGGTCAAGGACCTGGACCGGCTCCGGGAACTGGAGCCCCATGCCGCCGACCCCGAATTCCTGCGGGCGTTGGGACGTGTCAAGCGCGCCAACAAGGAGCGTCTGGCGCAATGGATACGAGACACTCAGGGCGTCGTCGTGGACCCCGACTCTTTGTTCGACGCACAGATCAAGCGGCTGCACGAATACAAGCGGCAGCTGCTGAACGTCTTGCATGTCGCCGTCCGTTACTTCCGCCTGAAGGAACAGCCGGGGGTGGATGTTGTTCCTCGCACGGTGCTCTTTGCCGGCAAGGCGGCGCCGGGGTATACGACGGCAAAGCTGATCATCAAACTCATCAATGATCTGGCGGCCATCGTGAACCGAGATCCGGATGTGAACGACCGATTGCGCGTGGTCTTTTTGCCCGATTACCGCGTGTCGTTGGCCGAACGTGTCATCCCTGCCAGCGATCTCAGCGAACAGATCAGCACGGCGGGAACAGAGGCCAGCGGCACGGGAAACATGAAGTTCATGCTTAACGGGGCGCTGACCATCGGGACCTTGGACGGAGCCAATATAGAAATCCGGGAGGCGGTTGGCCCCGAGAACTTCTTCCATTTCGGCCATAGCATCGAAGGCATACAAGCGCTGCAGGCCTCCGGCGAATACGATCCGTGGAAGATGTACCACGAGAACCAGGAATTGCGGCGTGTCCTCGATGCCTTGCGCGGGGATTTCTTCGATCTGGAGCGGCCGGGGCTTTTCGCGCCGCTATGGGACGCGCTCCTCACATGGGGCGACCGCTATTTTCATCTGGCCGATTTCGCGGACTACGCGGCTTGTCAGCAGCGGGTGGACGAGACCTATCGCCAGCCGTCCCGCTGGCAGCGGATGTGCGCGATGAATATCGCCCGCTCCGGGCGATTCAGCTCCGACCGGGCCGTGCTCGAATACGCGCGGGAGGTGTGGGGGATTCGGCCCTGTCCTGTGCAAATGGAGACCGAGAAGATCCTGGGACTTGCTTGATGAGGGGGAGAGGGACGATCATGTGGCGAAGGATGGAAATATGGGGCGTGATGGCGTGGATCCTGATTAGAGGTGGGCTAACCATGGCGGATGCAACACCGAAGGCCTTGTTTGATTTTTCTGCGCGGGACATTGATGGCCCGACGGTGTCGCTGGCCACGTGGAGCAATCAAGTGGCGCTTGTGGTGAATGTGGCCAGCCGCTGCGGATTCACGGGCCAGTATGCGGGGCTCGAGCGCCTCTATCGAAAATACAAAGAGCGGGGTTTTGTGGTGCTGGCGTTTCCTGCCAACGACTTCCTGGGGCAGGAGCCGGGAACCGACGCCGAGATCAAGGAATTCTGCACGTCGAAATACGATGTCACGTTCCCGCTCTTTTCCAAGATTTCCGTCAAGGGCGATGCGATCCATCCGCTTTACCAATGGCTTGTCAGTTCCGAAGCCAGTGGCGAACACGCCGGGCCGATCTCATGGAACTTCAACAAGTTCCTGCTCGATCGCCGCGGCCGCGTGATGGGCCGTTTCGGCTCGCGAACCGCGCCCGAGGACAAGACATTGGTGGACGCAATCGAGGCCGCGCTCGCCGCGGAACCTTGAGAGGCCGCCGCGCGGGGGACGTTGTCACGTGCCGGGATTCCGGCCGCTGGCGCTTTCCAGGATTTGTCGTTCCCTGGGCGTCAGGCTGCGCAAACCGGAACGGTTGATCTTGTCGAGAATGCGGTCCACCTCTTGGGTATCGGGCGCCAAGCTGACGGGGGCTTCAGGCTCAATCACCCACATTCGTTGCCGCGGCGCCCGTGGTTGGCGCCAACGGCCGGAGATCCAGGGGCTGCCGAAATCGTGCCGAGTCTGCTGCCGTCCATAGAGGTAGCCTGCCAGACCCCCTATCAAATGGGCGGCATGTGCCACGCTTCCACTGTCGGTCATCGCTGACAGTAGCGAAAACAGGCCCAACAGAACCGCCAGCATTCGCGCCGTCATGACAACGGGCAGCACGAAGAAAACCAGCAGTGTCACCTGCCGAGTCGGGAACATGGCGGCAAAAGCGCCCAGCACGCCGAAAACCGCTCCAGAGGCGCCGATGCAGATCGCCCACGGCGCATGCCAGATGGTGAAGGGTAGCCAGCCCAGGCCGCCGATCAAGCCACACGCGAAATAGAGCCCCAAGAAGGAACGGGATCCGATGCGTTCTTCGACGTCCGGTGCGAAAAAAAAGAGAGCGAGTGAGTTGAGGACCAGATGCCACAGGCCGCCATGAAGGAACGGATAGGTTAGCAATTGCCAGACGGCGCCGCGACGGAGCCAGGACCATTGCAGGCCGAACAAGGAGGTAAAGACGCCGCCGAACCATCGGTCTACCACCCACTGCAGGGCAAACGCCGTCACCGTGACCACCAGCAGAGCCCGGGTGGCAGGCGGAGTCCGTCGCATGCCGGGCCAAAAGAAATCATTCATTCGAACACCTCATGTGGGACGCCACTTTCGATAAAGGGCGAGCCGGTGGTGCTGCTTGCGTCGGCGCGGCAGGGACCCCGACCCGCCCACACCACCTGTTCACAGGGCATATTGGACATCGCGGATTTCTTGGGCGGCAGATGGTTTGCCCCAGTGCCACCAGCAGCGGATTCCACCGCTTCCAACACGCTACCGGCAGCAGACGGCGCAGGGCGTTTTCTGTTTGCAGGGGGGTATGCGTGCGGACAAGCCCGAACCGATTGACAATACGGTGAACATGCACATCCACGCAAATGGCGGGTTGGCCGAAGGCTTCTGCGATCACCAGGTTGGCTGTTTTTCGTCCAACGCCAGGAAGGCGCACCAGTTCGTCGACGCTCTCCGGTATGTGCCCGCCGTGGTCGCGAAGTAGTACCTCCGGCAGCGCCTTGAGCGCACGAGCTTTGGCTCGGGAAAAGCCAACGGGGCGGATACTTTCTTCGATTTCTTGAAGGGAAAGTTTGGCTAGAGAGGGGAGATCGGGGGCACGGGCGAACAAATGCTGAATGACGGCCGTCGTAGTCTGGTCCCGGGTTCGGGCGCTCAGAATAGTGGCCACCAGGACCCGGTACGGTGCATTGGTTCGCTTGGTTGCCAAGGTGGCCACTGGCGCTTCTCGATGGCGGCGAAAATGTTGCGTGAGCAAGCGGTACACCTCGGGTATGTCAGCGGGTCTCATCAAATGATGTGGCGCCTTCAACGAATGATGCGTTCGTCAGTGAAGCGGTCTGCTTCATCCATGGACGGCGTCGAAAACTCCAAAAACACCGCGCCTTGACGGCCGGCCAGGAAGGCATGCCGCGTGGCCTTGGGCAGCAGAACATGCGTGCCGGGGGACATGTGAATTAGTCGCTGCGTGGTGATTTTCTGGTCGCGCCGCGTTCGTTCGATCGCCTCGCGGAATTCCGCGGGGGGATGCTCGGGATCGCGTCCTTTGGGGGCTTTGATGACCTGCGCGTGGTCGGTGAAGAGCACCCCATCGCCATAGATCATTTTGAAGGTCTCGGATTTGCCGGGATACTCGCGAATCACGTCGCTGCTGACGGGATACGGCTGCGGCCGGGAATTGTCCTTCACCTGGACGATCACAAACTCGTCATCGCGGTAAACGTAGCGTGGGCGGTCGCCGTCCATGGCGGGCGTACCGTCGCTTTCATAAGCCCGAATGCCCTTGAACTCAGGCATCAATTCTCGCACGAGAATGAAGCCTGGAGCAGGGGAGGCCCCTGGCTTAAGTACAAACGTGTCCACGTGCCCATGTTCCGGCAGGAATTGCCACGGCAGGCTCAGCAAAACCTTTCCTGTGTGTCCTTCGCCGTTTTCGTCGCGGAAGATCACCACGATTTCCACGCCCAGACCGACCTGCTCGAATTCCTTCCACGTCGAAGAGCAGTTGAAGGTGGCCACTTCGATTCGTTCCAGCTCGATGCCGCCGGCAAACGGCATCGCTCTTTCATACAGCTCGGCATACCGCTTGCGCGCTTCTTTCGCATCGTGAAGAGGCAACCCCCGCAATTCTTTGGTTTTCACATGGTTCTCCCCTATAGCCGGTGCAGACAAGCACATATCCATTGTACACGCTTTGAGGCGCATGCAAGAGCAAATCGGCTGGCGTCTACGCCAAAGAAGGCCTTGGAGAATATCGCTTGTTTTTGGAGAGGTTCTGAGAGAAAAAAGTCGTCTAGCCCACAGGCAGCCGTTTCGGGAGAGAAGCGTTATGTACATGGAGAAATATCCGCATCCGTCTCATTTCGCATACGATCAAGTGAACGTCGGCACGCGGGACGGGAAGAATCGGCTGCGCGTGGAGGCGTTCCAAGGCGATGTGTTCCGATTGATCATTACCGGGACAAGTTGGCAGGATGCGGCCGGAATCGCAACGCTCCAACTCCCGCCGATTCGAAAGGACGCCGGAGCGACTGTTCTTTCTGTAGAAACGGACGGCGCGTTGGAATGGCGGGATGTGCGCGGAAAATTGTTGTTAAGGAGCTATCCGGACCGCGCCGTGGGGCTTTGCGGACAGGCCTCGATCTTCAATTTTGTCACGCCGAGGAACGCACGGTTCTACGGGATGGGAGAGAAATCCGGTCCGCTGGAAAAATCATGCTTGCGGACGAAGTTTTGGAACACGGACGTCGGTGCGGACTTCGCGCCCAGCCTGACAGAGGCCAATAAGGCGGATCCCATGTATGTGGCAGTGCCGTACATGGCGGTTCAAACTCCCCATGGCTGGCTGGGATTGCTGCTGGATAACTTCTGTGAAACATTCATGCTGACCACGTCGGACGTGTCGGACGGCCTCGGCAAGAAGGCCCCTCGCGGCTTTTCCCTTGGCAGCGCCAACGGACGGCCAATCCTTCTGCTGCTTTATGGGCCTTCACTGGCGGAATTGACGCGCAAATTGCAGCAAATCGTGGGGGCCGTACCCCGCCCACCGCTATGGGCTCTGGGGCATCACCAATGTCGTTGGGGGTATGAGACGCGGGAACATCTGCAGTGGCTTCAGCGGAACTTTCGGCGGCGCGGCATACCGGTGGATGGACTATGGCTGGATATCGGCTACATGCGGGGTTACCGTGTGTTCACGGTGGACCGGCGACGACAACCGTCCTGGCGGCACACGCTGCGAGATTTGGCGGCAGATAACCTGCACGTCGTGCCCATTTTGGACCCAGGCGTCAAACAGGAATCGGGATATTCGGTGTATGAGGATGGGGTGCAGCATGACGTGTTCTGCAAGACCGCCGCTGGCGTTGAGTTTGTGGGCATGGTTTGGCCCGGGCGAACGGTGTTTCCAGATTTTTCGATGGAGGAAGGGCGCCGCTGGTGGGCGCGTCATGTGGCGGCGTTTGCGCGGGAGGGTGTCCATGGCGCATGGCTCGACATGAATGACCCGGCTACAGGGTTTGTGAATCCCCAAGGCATGCGGTTTGGTCGGGGCCACTGGCCACATGACCGTTATCATAATGCGTATGCGCTGGGGATGGCGCGAGCTTCCTTCGAGGGGCTTATGGCCGCGCATCCCGAGCAGCGTCCGTTTCTGCTGTGCCGGTCCGGCAGCACCGGCATCAGCCGCTACGCGGCCACTTGGACAGGAGACAACTACTCGAACTACGCGTGGCTCCAAGGCTGCATACCCACCAGCCTGAATCTTTCTCTTTCCGGCGTGCCATTCAATGGGCCCGACATTGGTGGTTTCTTTGGCGACGCTTCGGAAGAACTGATGGTGCGCTGGGAGAAAGCCTGCTTCCTGTTCCCTTTCCATCGAATTCATACCTGCATCAACACGCGGGCGCAGGAGCCGTGGGCCTTTTCGCGGCGGGCCGCCGATGTGCTCCGGCATTACATCCGGCTGCGCTACCGTTTTCTGCCCTATCTTTACCAGTTGTTTGTCGCACAGGAACAGGATGGGGATCCCATTCTGCGCCCTCTCTTCTATGAATTTTCGGAGGCAGCAGCCATGCCTCCGCCGCGCCTGGAAGACCAGTTCATGGTCGGCCCCGTGCTCCTGCAGGCGCCGCAGGTGACGGAAGCGAAGGAACGAGACGTTCTGCTGCCGTCCGGAGCGTGGTTCGACTTTGCCACGGGAATCTGGCGGCAGGAAGGAGGTAAACTGCGCCGCAAAGAGGAGCCGGAGACCACGCCTCTTTTCGGACGGGAAGGATTCATTGTGCCGATGCGGCCGGCCGGCGAATGGCATCGACCGACCGATCTTCGCCGCGTGGAGTTGCATGTGCTCATGCGGCGCAAGGGAGCTGGACGGACCGGCATCACCTATGTCGCGGATGACGGGCAGTCGTTTGATTACCGCCGCGGAATCGTAAGTCGAATGAAGATGAACGTGTCGGTGAAGGGTGATGGGATTGAAGTGCGCATGGAGGCGGAACAAACCGCCTATGGTCGGTTACAGGTGCGGCCTTTCTTCTACGACCGGTTTCGGTGCGCACAGATATGGGTGAACGGCCGAAGAATCTTTGAAGGCCGCCCTCAAACGAACACCGTTCGGTTCACAGGGAAGGCGTTTCGCCTGGGTTCCGCGCCGTGGATTACCGTGTGAAGCGAAGACAAGAGCCTTGCGAAGCGCCAAGCTGTTTGCTTGAAGCGCCCTGTTGCATCGGCGGCCGCCATGCGCTAGATTGTGCTGTGATCGAGCCGGGAACGGTTTGATCGGACATAAGTCTTCGGGATCGGGTGCAAATCCCCACCGGCGGTAACAGCCCGCGAGTCCCGTTCCGTCGAACGGGGCAGACACGGTGAGATGCCGTGGCCGACAGTGATGATCGCAAGCGATGCGGTCTCAGTCTGGATGGGAGAAGACGTTAGAACGCGCGGTGCGTTGCGCAGACCCCGGGGACAAAGTGCCCCGGGTTTTTCTTTGGAGAAAAGCATGGGATCCAAGCGCAAAGCCGATTGCGTAAAGAGCGCGGAGAGTTTCTTTGACCGCATCGAAGACGCGGCGGAGGCCATCCGGCGCGGGCGTATGGTGGTGGTAGTGGACGATGCACGCCGCGAAAACGAGGGGGACCTGATTATGGCGGCGCAAAAGGTCACGCCACAGGCCGTCAATTTCATGGCTCATCACGGTCGCGGGTTGATTTGTGTCGCATTGACGCGGGAACGGGTGGAACAACTGGGGTTGCGCCCCATGGCGGCGCGAGGCGGGGGAGATGCCTTTGGGACCGCGTTCATGGAATCGGTGGATGCAGCCAAGGGGATTACGACGGGGATCAGCGCGCATGATCGGTGCGTGACCATTCGACTGTTGGCGGACGAAAAGACCACCCGGCAGGATTTGGTATGCCCCGGGCACATGTTCCCGCTAGAGGCGAAGGACGGCGGGGTGTTGCGGCGGGCCGGGCATACTGAAACGGCCGTAGATCTCGCGCGCCTGGCAGGGCTCCAGCCGGCGGGCGTCATTTGCGAGATTTTGCGGGAGGACGGGCAGATGGCCCGCTTGCCGGAGTTGAAAAAATTCGCGGCGGAACATCACATGCCGCTCATCTCGGTGGCGGATCTGATCGCGTTTCGCCGACGGACGGAGCGATTGGTGCGGCGCCTTCGCACGGTCTCGCTGCCCACGGATTACGGTCCGTTCGATCTGCATCTTTACCGATCTGATGTGGATGACCAGGTGCATGTGGCGCTGGTGATGGGAGATCTTTCCCAGGCGCCTGCGGCGCTGGTGAGAGTGCATAGCGAATGCCTGACGGGCGACGTGTTCGGGTCGCTTCGGTGCGATTGCGGGCAGCAACTGCGAGAAGCCATGCGCCGGGTGGCCGCTGAAGGTGTGGGGGTGGTGTTGTACATGCGGCAGGAAGGGCGCGGAATCGGCCTCGTGAACAAGATTCACGCCTACGCCCTGCAAGAGCAGGGTATGGACACGGTGGAGGCCAACGAGCGGCTTGGTTTTGAGGCCGACTTGCGCGATTATGGCGTCGGCGCGCAAATTCTTTCCGATCTTGGCTTGAAGAAGATACGGCTTCTAACCAACAACCCGCGCAAGATCGTCGGGCTGAAGGCGTACGGGTTGCGGATTGTGGAGCGGGTGCCCCTCGTGCTGCCGGCCTCGGAGCACAGCCGGCGGTACTTGGAGGCGAAACGCGAGAAACTGGGGCATCTGCTTTGAGAAGCGAGAGGACGGAACGGCGGTAGGAGAGACGAATATGAACATGCAGGAACTGTCGGGTCAACTGAGCGGGAAGGGGATCAAGGTGGGCATCGTCGTGAGCCGGTTCAACGACTTTCTCACGAAGGAGCTGCTCGCGGGGGCTGTGGATTGTCTTGTGCGGCACGGTGTGGCGGAAAAGGACATTGTGGTGGCTTGGACGCCTGGCGCGAATGAGGTGCCGCAGGTGGCTGCCCGCATGATCAAAGCGGGTGGACTCGATGCGGTGGTGGCGCTGGGGGCTGTCGTGCAGGGATCGACGCCGCATGCGGACCTGATCAATTCGCAGGTTTCCCGCTCATTGGCCTCCCTTGCGCTGGACAGCGGCGTGCCGGTGATCAACGGCGTCGTGTGCGCCGGCAATCTCGAGCAGGCGATTGAGCGTTGCGGTACGAAGGCCGGCAACAAGGGCTGGAACGCGGCCCTCGCGGCGATAGAGATGGCCGATCTTTTTCGGCAGATGAAAGGCTAGAAAGATGGTTTCGCGCCGAACCGCGAGAATGTGGGCGGTCCAATTGCTGTTCGAGCGGGATTTCAATCCCAACGGAGGCGATCTGTCGCGCTTTCGCAGCGAGTTCAAGGGCAGCAGCGCGGCGCGGGTATTTGCCGAAGAACTCGTGCGGGGCGTGGTGGAACGGCAGGCGGAACTGGATGCCCTGATTCAGCAATACGCCGAGAACTGGGATTTGAAGCGGATGGCCGCCGTGGATCGCAACATCATGCGGGTGGCCGTCTATGAGATGCTGTATCGGTCCGACATTCCGCCTGCCGTTTCGATCAACGAAGCCGTGGAATTGGCAAAAAAAATGGGCGATCAGAAGTCGGGGCGTTTTGTGAACGGCATTTTGGATCGCATTCGCCGGGAGCGGCTGTCGGCGCGGGACGGAGCCTCGTGAGAAGCTGGCTGCAGGCATTGGCAAAAACGCGGGATCGGCTGCGGCAACATGCGGCGCGTCTTTTTGGTGGCGCCGCCGATCCGGCGGCGTTGGAAGAGTGTGAACAGGCGTTGATACAGGCCGATATTCCCGCCGGTCTGGTGGCGGAATGGATGGAGCGCATCCGGATCGAGGGGCCACGGCGCGGGCCGATGGCGGTGGCCCGCGAGCTGGCGCGACAGGCGCTGCCCGACCGGGCGCCATTTGATTGGCGGGAGGCCGAACGGCCCGCGGCCCTGCTGATTGTGGGCGTGAACGGCTCCGGCAAGACCACCACGGCGGCGAAGCTGGCCCGGTTGGTTCAACAGCAGGGATTGAAGCCCCTGTTGGCGGCGACGGACACGTTTCGTGCCGCCGGGGCCGACCAACTGCGAATCTGGGCGCAACGGGTGGGCTGCGACGTGGTTGCCGGCGTGCAAGGGGCGGATGCCGCCGCGGTGGCCTATGACGCCGTGCAGGCTGCCAAGGCCCGAGGGGTCGACTGGGTCATCGTGGATACCGCTGGCCGCATGCATACGCGGCAGCCCCTCATGGAGGAGCTGGCAAAGGTGGGGCGCGCCATCGCCAAGGCTGGCGGCGGGCCGCGCGAGACCTGGATTGTCCTCGACGGCATGTTGGGTCGCAACGCCATCAGCCAGGCACGGTCCTTCCTTGATTTGGCCCGTGTGACGGGCGTTGTGGTTAGCAAACTGGACGGCTCGTCCAAAGCTGGTTTCATTCTGGCGATTGAGAGAGATTTGCGACTGCCGGTGCGATTCGTTGGATTGGGGGAAGGCATGGATGATCTGGCGCCATTTGATCCCGACCAGTACGTAGATGCGTTGGTAGGCGGTTCGAGTTGAAGTGGGCGATGGGGCTCCAAGAACGCCCGGCGGCCCCGTGGGAGTGCAGGGGAGGAATGTCGAGGAGCGATGAACGATGGATGATGCGGGCGGTTGAACTGGCGCGCCGCGGCGAAGGCGGCACCCGCCCTAATCCGCCCGTCGGCGCGGTGGTGGTGCACGGCCATCGAATCGCGGGTGAGGGATATCATCGAAAAGCGGGCGAACCGCATGCCGAAGTGCTGGCCTTGGCGCAAGCGGGCGCGCGGGCGCGGGGTGCGGTTCTGTATGTGACGTTGGAGCCTTGCAGCACATGGGGACGAACCCCGCCTTGCACCGAGGCGATTTTACGGGCGGGGGTGCGACGGGTGGTGGCGGCGGTGGCAGACCCGAATCCTCGCCACCGGGGGCGTGGATTCGCGATATTGCGCCGGAACGGACTTGAAGTGAAAACCGGCGTGTGCCATGCCGCCGCTGCGGAACTGATCGCGCCGTTTGCCTTGTGGGTGACGCAACGGCGTCCCTTTGTGACGGTCAAGCTGGGCGTCACAATGGATGGCCGCATTGCCGATCGAACCGGGCATTCCCGTTGGATTACCAGTCCGGCGGCCCGCCGCGTCGTGCAGGCGTTACGGCGGCAGTGCGACGCGGTGCTAGTGGGGCAGCGCACGGCGGTGCTGGATGATCCATCGCTGTTGGGCGGCGGCCGTCGCCCTCGGGCTTTTCGCGTGGTGGTGGACACGGGCGGCGCGTTGGATCCCGACGCCCGCGTCTTCACCGATGGGCATGTTCATCGCACCATCATCGCGACCACAAACTGCTGCCCATCGGGCCGGCAGGCGGCGTATCAGGCGACGGGAGCGACGGTGTGGACGATCCCGCACGGGCGGGGCGGCGTTTCATTGCGGGCCTTGATGCGGAAACTGCACGAGCTGGGCGTGCTGCATGTGCTGTGTGAAGGCGGGGGCGAGCTGGTGGCTTCGTTGATACGGGCCGGCTTGGTGGATCGGTACATGTGGTTTGTGGCGCCGCGCGTGCTGGGCGCGACGGGATGTCCTGCTGTGGGCGGCCCGGGCTGGCTGCTCGAGACAGCCCCGCGGCTGCGGTTTGTTCGCTGTGAACGAGTGGGCTCCGACATGATGCTTGTGGCCGTGCCGAAAAAAAAGAGCGGCCGAGACGGAAGAAGTTGATGTTCACCGGCCTCATTCAGCAGATCGGGCGGATACAGTCCGTCCAAAGGCGAGGAAACGGACTGCGCATAACTATTGCCCATGCGCCTTGGACTCCTCCGCTTGGACTCGGTGAAAGCGTGGCGGTCCAAGGGGCGTGTTTGACTGTGGCGGAAAGGGGGGCGGATTGGTTCGCGTGTGATGTGCTCGGCGAGACGTTGTCCAAAACGGACTTGGGCCGCAAGGTGGCGGGTGATCGCCTGAATCTCGAGCGCGCACTGCGGGCGGACGACCGGCTGGGCGGCCATTTTGTGACGGGACACATTGACGGGATCGGCCGGCTGGCGGCCCGTCGGCGCACGGGTGAGGACTGGATGCTGGAAATCGAGGCGCCACCAGATGTGCTGGCGGGCCTTGTGCCCAAAGGATCGGTGGCGGTCAACGGTGTGAGCCTCACGGTGGCGGAATTGGGGGCGCGTTCGTTCACGGTGTCCCTGATCCCGTTTACCTGGTCGCAGACGACATTGTCGGATCTTCGCGAAGGTGATGCAGTGAATCTCGAAACCGATGTGATCGGCAAACACGTCCGGCGGGTTTTGGGCGCATCGGTTGGCGGCGGTCTGACCGAGGAGCGGCTGAGGCAGGCGGGCTACTTCCGCGGGGCCTGACCGGGCGGCGGCAGGAGCGACTTTTCGCCCGACGCGAAATGCCGATACAAGCGGGCGTAGATGCCGTTTGCGGCCAGCAAGGTTGCATGGTTGCCGAGCTCCACGAGCCGACCATGTTCCATCACGAGCGCCAGATCGGCATGCAGGACCGTGCTGAGCCGATGTGCGACGATGAAACTGGTGCGATGGCGCAGCAGGTGCCGCATGGCGCGCTGGATGCGGGCCTCCGAGGCGGGGTCCACGGAGCTGGTGGCTTCGTCGAGGATCAGCAGGACGGGATTGGCCACCATGGCGCGGGCGAAGCAGATGAGCTGGCGCTGGCCTAGGGAGAGGCCGACACCGCGCTCGCCCACGCGGGTCATGAGCCCTTCGGGGAGCGTGTCGAGCAGATCCAGGCAATCCATGCGGCGGAGGGCGTCGCGCGCCTCCTCCTCCGACGCCTCGGGGCAGCCGACGCGGATGTTGTCGAGCACGGTCCCGGTGAAAAGAAAATTCTCTTGCAACACAATACCCATGCGTTGATGCAGCCAATCGCTGCGAATCGTTCTCAAATCCCTGCCATCCAATCGGACGGTCCCTTCCGTCGGGAGGTAGAACTTGGCCAGCAGGCGGATGATGGTGGTTTTTCCGCTGCCCGTGGGCCCGACCAGCGCCACGGTTTGGCCCGGTTCGACGCGGAAAGAGACATCGCGCAGGGCCGGGCGATCGGGCCCGTATTGAAAAGAGACGTGGTCGAACTCAACGCGGCCTTCAATGGAGGCGGGCGTTACGGCGTCGGGCGGGTCGGTCCATGCCGGTGGCGTGTCCAGAAAGCGAAACACACGTTCTGCCCCCGCCATGGCGGTCAGCGCGTTGTTGTACTGCCCGGCTAGGCTCTGGATGGGGGAGAAGAAGAAGTTGGCGAGCAGGAAGAACTGAATGAAATCGCCGAGCGTCATGCCGGTTTCGGGATGCAGCACCCGGTAGCCGCCGAGCAGCACCAGGGCGGAAATGAAAGTCTGGCTGTTCAATTCCAGCAGCGGAAAGAACACGCCCGTGGCGCGCGCGATGCCGACGTTGTATTGGGAGTGATCCAGCGCGAGTTGGCGGAACATCTCGGTGTTGACGTCTTGTCGGGCGTATCCCTGAACTTCGCGCACCCCGCGAACCGACTCGGCCACGGCGGCGGTCACGCGGCTGAAGCTTTCCTGAATAAGGCGATAGCCGCGGCTGAGGCGATGGCGGAAGTGGCGGTTGAGCAACCACATGATGGGGGTCATGAGCATCACGAGCGCAAACATGGGCCGGTCATACCAGCAAAGCATTCCGGCCGCCACGAGCATCTGACCGCCCTGCACCAGGCTAACGAAGAGGACGTCTTGGACGCCGACGCGCACGGCCTCGGCGTCGGAGGTGAACCGGCTGATGATCCGGCCCACGCGGGTTTGGTCGAAGAAACTCATGGGCATCCGAAGCAGGTGCCGAAAAAGATCATTGCGCAGGTCATGAATGACGCTTTCGCCGAGTGCCATGGCCAGCATCATGCGGTAGCGCATGACGAGGCCGGTGGCGATCACCAAGCCGAGAAATCCCGCGGTCCCCCACAGGATGCCCGCCGGATCATGATCGGCGATGGGGCCGTTGACGACCGCGCCCACGGCCCAGGCCAGCAGCGGTAGTTGCACGGCGCGAATGATCACCAGCAGCAGCAGAAGATTGCGGCGGGAGGTGTAAGGGCGTGTGTATGCGAACAGCCGTCGAATGAGAGAGAGGCTCAGAGGGCGAGTGCTCGCGGCCGACTCCTCGTCTCGGGACGGTGGCGGCAGACTGATGACGGCGGGTCGCTTCATGGCCGGTGCGCCTCCGAGGCGAGGGTTGCCCCCGGCGATGCGTCTTCAATGGCATCCGCGCCAGCGAGGAGTTTCGCCAGATCGCCCCGGCTCATCAATTCCTCTCGCGGACCCTGAGTTACGATGCGGCCCTCGTCGAGCACGACGATGCGATGCGCAAGGCGAAGGGCGCTGATGCGATGCGTGGCGAGGAACGTGGTGCGGCCGCGCATGGCTTCGGCCAGGGCGGAAAGGATTTCATGCTCGGTGTGGGTGTCCACGGCGGCGGTGGGATCATCCAGAAGGAGGATCACAGGATCGGTCAGGATGGCGCGGGCAATGGCGAGGCGTTGGCGCTGGCCGCCGGAAAGGTCGGCGCCGCCTTCATGCAAGACGGTGTCATAGCCCTGGGGCAGTTCGCGGATGAATTCGTGCGCGGCGGCAATGCGGGCGGCGCGCTCGATCTGCGTGGCATCCGCCTCGGGATGGGCGAAGGCGATGTTGGCGGCCACCGTGTTGCTGAAAAGAAAGCTCTCCTGAAAAACCAGCCCGATTCGACGGCGGAGTTCGTCCACGTCCATCTCGGCAATCGGAATGCCGTCTATCAACAGCCGCCCAGCGGTGACGTCGTAGAAGCGAGGGATCAGGCTGAGGAGCGTGCTCTTGCCCGAGCCCGTGGGCCCGACCAACGCCACGCATTCGCCGGGGTGGGCCTCGAAGGTAATGTCGTGCAAAACAGGCGTTCCGGCATTGTAGGCAAACTCCACCTGTTCGAAGCGCACGTGACCTTGCGGGGCACGCCATGGTATCGGACGGGCAGGGCTGCGAATTTCAATTGGCGCATCAAGGATCTCGAAAACGCGACGGGCGCCTGCGAGGCTGACTTGGATGCTGTTGGTGATGTCGGCGAGCTGATTGACCTGGCCTGAAAAGCGTTGCAGCAGGCCGACCATGACGATCAGCCCGGTACCGAGCGGCAGGCGATCGTGGGCCACGAGAAGCCCTCCGTACGCCAGCAGAATGACGAGGCCGGCTTGAGACAGCACATCCATGAACGGCCGATAGGCGCCGAGGAGCCGGAAAATCTCCCGCTTCTGGTCGCGGTACTCCGCGTTGGTTTTCTCGAACTCGGCCTGCTGCTCGGGTTCGCGCGCGAACCCCTTGACCACGTGAATGCCTTTCGAGCATTCCGAGACCCGTAACACCAATCGGTCCAGCCACTCGCTGCTATGGGTGTAGCCGGTCTTGACGGCCTGCGAGAACCGGACGGTCAGCCACCAGAGCAGCGGTACGGGCGCCAGGCAGGCAAGCGTCAAACCTGCATGAACACGCAGCATGTAGGTGAGGAAGACGACTATTGAAATCACGAGAAGCACCAGTTGGACAAGGACACTGTCCACAAAGCTGCGCACCGCCTGCACATCGCCAGTGACGCGGTTGATGAGCGTGCCGCTGGAGCGGGCGTCGAAGAAGCGGAAGCCGAGGCGTTGCAGTTTGTCATAGACCTGCGAACGCAGCTCCACCACGATCGTTTGCTGGACCAGCCGGGAAAGATAGACGGTGTACGAATAGGACACCATGGCGCGCAAGAGAGCCATGGCGAGGATGAGAAGCGATATCCAGACCAGTACGGTCATCGGCGTCCATTCCGGCGGGGGCGCCACACCGAAGGGCCAGCGCGGCGCGGGCGCCGCGGGCTGAATCAGGAAACGCAGGTAGTCAATGCCGAGACCGGAGAACGCCAGGGTGGCCAGGCCCAGCGCCAACACGAGCGTTTGCAGACCCAACGCCCGAAGGCACCCGCCCCGGTAGCGCCAGCTCAAGGCCAACAGCCTGCGAATGAGCGCGCGTTGAGAGAGGGCGGCGCCGGCAGCGGCCGAGGAATCTGTATCCATCCGCCTCTTTATGCTTTTTTCCCGCCGCCTTTGCAATCCCGGCAAAAGATGGACCGACACGCGCAAGCTGGTCGCGCCGAACGATGCCTTTGGAAAAAGTTCCCAATACCAGATTGCGGTTAGGCCAGCGGCTGATATATTTCGCTCGTCAATGAGCCATGCGCAAGGGACGATGCGAAGGATCGGAGCGAGTGGCGTTTTTTCGCGATCGAGATCCGGCATGATGCTCGCCGGGAAAGGAGAGACTGAATGAATGAGGCCCTTAGGCCGCCCCCTCTCAAAAAAGGAGGGGATCCGACCCTTGCTGCCGGGCGGCGCTTGTGGCAGGGCATTCCGGGAATCGAGCGCGCGGCCAACGGGCGACTGTGGGCGACATGGTATTCCGGAGGCGCAGACGAAGGGTCGCAGAACCATGTGGTGCTTGCCACGAGTGACGACGATGGAGTGACCTGGTCTGACCCGGTTCTAGTAGTGGACCCGCCCGGACTGGTGCGGGCGTTTGATCCGTGCCTTTGGCATGATCCGCTGGGTCGGATGTGGCTTTTCTGGGCGCAATCGTATTGCTGGTGGGACGGACGCGCCGGCGTATGGAGCGTGACGACGCAGGAGTCAGGCCAAAGCCATCCCCAATGGAGCCAACCACGTCGGCTTTGCGACGGGGTCATGATGAACAAGCCGACGGTTCTGGCCAACGGGGTGTGGCTGCTGCCGGCAGCGGTATGGGAAAGGCCTGCTCATCGGCGCGCGGACGGAGACGACGCCGATTTCGCGCTTCATGTCCATGATCTGAAAGAAATGAAAGGCGCGCACGCGGTGGCTTCTAAAGATCAAGGCGAAACCTGGACGAGCATCGGGAAAGCCCGGGTGCCGGATCGGGTATTCGATGAGCACATGATTGTCGAGCGTCGGGATGGCCTTCTCTGGATGCTTGTCCGCACCAGCTATGGCATAGGCGAAACCTTTTCCTGCGACGGGGGAAAGACCTGGAGCGAGGGACGCCCTTCGCGGCTTCGAAATGCCGATGCGCGTTTTTTTATTCGTCGTTTGCTTTCGGGAAACCTCTTGCTCGTGCATCACGACCCGCCGGGAACCAAAACGATGGTGCCCGGCCGGACGCATTTGACGGCGCATCTTTCTGATGACGATGGCCGCACTTGGATCGGCGGGCTGTTGTTGGATGAGCGGGCCGATGTTTCCTATCCTGACGGTGTACAGGCACCGGATGGACGCATTTACATTATTTACGACCGGTCGCGGACGGTGGAAAAGGAAATCCTGATGGCTGTTTTCAGAGAAGAAGATATCCGGGCCGGCCAGCTTGTATCAGCGGATGCCCGTCTCAGAGTGCTTGTTAGCAAGGCTGGCGAATGATAGAGGGAGCGGCCGCAATGGGGAACAAAGAGAAGACAATGACGCGAATAATCGTTGATACAGATGCAGGGAAGACTCGGATTAGCCGGTTTGTTTACGGTCACTTTGCGGAACATCTTGGGCATTGCATCTATGGTGGCTTTTGGGTGGGGCCGGATTCGCCGATTCCGAACACGCGGGGGATTCGCAACGATCTGGTGGCGGCGATGAAGGCGATTCGCGCGCCGGTGCTGCGGTGGCCGGGCGGGTGTTTTGCGGATGAGTACCATTGGCAAGATGGCGTGGGGCCGCGGGAGCGGCGGCCGGCGATGCTCAACTACCACTGGGGCCAGGTGGTGGAGAACAACCACTTTGGGACGCACGAGTTTCTGGACCTGTGCGAGCAGATTGGGTGCGAGCCGTACATTTGCGGCAACGTGGGTAGCGGGACCGTGCGCGAGATGCAGCAGTGGATCGAGTATCTTACGTATGACGGCGACAGTCCGATGGCGCGGTGGCGGAAGCAGAACGGGCGGGAGAAGCCGTGGCGGATCAAGTACTGGGGTGTGGGGAACGAGAACGGGGGCTGCGGCGGGAGCATGCGGCCGGAGTACTACAAGGACGAGTTCCAACGCTACGGCACGTTTTGCCGCAACCTCAGCGGCAACACGCTCTACCGGATCGCCTGCGGTGCCTACAATGACTACGTGGAATGGACAGACGTCCTGATGAAGAACTACTGCGGTATCCTCATGCAGGGCCTGTCTTATCATTACTACGCCAGCCACTCCCTCATGCGGCGGCTGTCCACGCGGCAGGCCACCGGGTTCAACGAGTGGGATTGGTACGAGACCATGCGGGTGGCGCGGCTGATGGACAACTACCTGCGCCAGCACATTGCGGCCATGGATCGGCACGATCCGGAGCGCAAGGTGGGCTTCATCGTGGACGAGTGGGGCACGTGGTGGGAGGTGGAGCCGGCGACGAATCCGGCCTTCCTGCGCCAGCAGAACACACTGCGCGATGCGCTGGTCGCGGGGCTGACACTGCACATCTTCCACGATTACGCCGAGCGAATTCACATGGCGAACATTGCCCAGACAATCAACGTGTTGCAGGCGATGGCGCTGACGGACGGCCCACGGATGGCGCTGACGCCGACTTATTACGTCTTCGAGATGTTCAAGGAGCATCAAGACGCGCTGCGCCTGCCGACGCATGTCGAGTGCGATGAGTGCGGCATGGAGGATGCGCGAATCCCCATGATCAGCGCATCCGCATCCAGGGCGGACGACGGGTGGGCGCTGCTGACCCTTTGCAACCTTTCCTTGGACCGCGAGGAAACAGTGTCAGTAACCATCACGGGCGGCAGCGTGGCGGAAGTGTCGGCCCGAGTGCTGACGCATGAGAACATGGATGCGCACAACACGTTCGATGCTCCGAACGCTGTAAAACCGGCGCCGCTGGCGGGCGTGGAAGCGACACGCAACGGTTTGCGCTTGCGAGTGCCTCCGAAATCGGTGGTGGCGATTCGTTTCCGCGTCAAGGCATGAGCCGATCGTTTGCCCCCCAACAGATTGCCTGGTTGGGGGGCGGTAGCTGTTGTTTCGTTAGAGGATTGGCAACGCGCTCCACCATCCACGTGGCCATATCCATGGGAGGGGTCGCTGCCGCTATCATTTGCCTGCGGGGAACGGGGGCGGTGTCTCACGTCCGTCTGTAGCAGTCGGTGGACGTCCTCAGCGCGTCGTCTGCCGCGCGGGAAGGCCGCTCTGGCCCCTGCTTCGGCAAAAGGGTTGCCTATTCCGTGCGGCTCAGTATAAGGGGCTTTTAGGAGCGGATGGAGAACCACATGACAGGGAAAGAACTGCTTTTGGCGGCCGTGCGCAATGAATACACCGCACGACCAGCCTGGTTGCCGTTTGTAGGTGTGCATGGCGGGAAGATCACCGGACGAAGGGCGGATGAGTATCTGCGTTCGGCCGATGCGATCGTGGCGGGCTTGCGGCGTGCGCTGGAGTTGTATCGTCCGGATGGATTGCCGATGATTTTCGACCTGCAGATGGAGGCGGAAGCGCTCGGGTGCAAGTTGCATTGGTCGGAAAAAACGCCGCCGTCGGTTGTGTTCCACCCACTGGAAGCAGGGGCGTCGCTGGTGGACCTGCCGGTGTTTGATCCCTCCATGGGCCGGTTTCCGATCGCACTGGAGGCGCTGGATCGCGCCAAGGCCGAAATGGGATCGCAGGTGGCGCTCTACGGGCTGATTTGCGGCCCGTTCACGCTGGCACTGCACCTCATGGGCAACAACATCTTCCTGCAGATGTTCGACCACCCGGACTACATCAAGGCGGTGATCGGCTTTTGCGCGTCGGTTGGCCAGAAGGCCGCGCAGGCGTGGATCGAACACGGGGCGGACGTTGTGGCGGTGGTGGACCCGATGACCAGCCAGATTTCGCCGGAGCACTTCGAGTCCTTTGTGGCGCCGGCGGTGGACACGATATTCGACCACATCCGCGGGCGCGGGGCGCTGTCCTCGCTGTTTGTCTGTGGTGACGCGACGCGCAATCTGGAGGTCATGTGCCGAACGGCGGCTGACAACATCTGTGTTGATGAGAACATTGCCCTGGAAACGCTGCGCGATTTCACCCGGCCGCGCGACAAGTCCTTTGGCGGCAATCTGAAACTGACCAGCGCGCTGCTGCTGGGTGACGAGGACGACGCTCGGCTTGATGCCATCCGCTGCATTGACATCGGCGGGAGCTGCGGTTTCGTGCTGGCGCCCGGCTGCGATCTGCCCTACGACGTGCCGGAGCGGAATTTGCAGGCGGTGGCCGAGATGGTCCATGACGCCTACCACCGCGAGGTGGCCAAGCGCACCATCGTGGCCAAGACGGCGGCCGAAGCCGCCACCGTTGCGTTGCCGGACTACCAGCGAGAGCCGAACGTGATCGTGGATGTCATCACCTTGGATTCCGCCTCGTGCGCGCCTTGTCAGTACATGATGGATGCCGTGCAGCGGGCGGTCCGACGGCTTTCCCATCCCATTGTCGTGCGGGAACACCGCATTACGACACGGGAGGGATTGGCGGCCATGAGCCGCCTGGGTGTGCGCAATGTGCCGACGATCTGCGTGGACGGCGAAGTTGCGTTTTCCTCGATCATTCCTGATCAGAACACACTGGTGGCGCGACTGGAAGAAGCCATTGCGCGAAAGGCAAAGTGAATGCGACTTGGCCGAACGGCGACACGGCGGCGCAGGGGGCGGCCGCATGCGCATGACCCATCCGATCCTTCTGGTGGCTGGCTTTCTCGGCGGCGGCAAAACAACGCTTCTCCGCCGCCTCGCACGCGAGGCGGCCCACACCGGGCGGCGGCTGGTTTTCATCGTCAACGAGTTTTCCGAAACGGATGTGGATGCCGGTCTGCTGCGCGCAGACGGCGGGAGCGATACGATTGGCGTGGCCGGCGGCAGCATTTTCTGCCGCTGCAAAGTCACGGAGTTTGTGGACGTCTTGAGCGGATTGCGGACGCGCATCGCCACGGAGGGATTGGAAGGGGTGGTGATCGAAGCCAGCGGCATGGCCGATCCGCGGGTCATGGAGACCATGTTGCGGGAAACGAAGCTTGACGCTTTCTACCGGCAGGCACAGGTGGTACTGGTACTGGATCCAGGCCGGTTCTTGAAGCTATGCCGAACGCTGCCGGTGATCATGGCGCAGGCCGAATCGGCGGACCTGATTCTGTTGAACAAGACGGACCTGTATTCGGAAGCCGTCCTGTGCGAAGCCGAAGCGGCGATCCGGGCCCGGCGGCCGGATGTGGTTCTACGGCGAACGATTCGCTGCGAAACGGCCTTTGAGTGGTTTCCGCATGCATCGCACAGCCGTGTTCCCGCCGGTAGGTATGCCCCTTGCCGTGATCCCAACTTCGACACGGTCTCGCTGAACATGAGGGGCGGGGTAGCCGACTTCGAACAGGTGCGACGGGCCGTGGAGGCGGTGCGGGAGGCTGTTTATCGCGTCAAGGGGCTGGTGCGCACACCGGCGGGCGCCGTCGAGTTGTGGGAGGACGCCGGCGCGGGGTTGACGCGAGCGGAGGCGCCGCCGGGCGCCCAGCCTACGCCGCTGGTGGTGGTTTGCCGCGGCAGGGAGGCCGAGCGTGTGCGGGTAGCGCTGGCAGCCGCGCTCGCACGTTGATCGGCTATTCCGCAGCTTTGATCTGGTCCCACACGCGGATGTACTTCGCGTTGTCCGCCCCCAGATCGCGGATCACCTCTGAACGAGCGAGAATGTCTTCAGGCAGAAACACTGCTGGGTTGTGGCGGATCTCCTCGCTCAACAGTTCATAAGAAGCCAGGTTCGGGCACAGGAAACAGGTAAACTCGGCGTTTTCGGCGGCGATGGCGGGATCGTGCAGGAAATTGATGAACGCATGGGCCAGTTCCACCTCGCGGGCGCCCATGGGGATGGCCATCTCGTCGCACGCAATGGACACGCCTTCCCGTGGCAGCGCATAGGCCACGTCTTCATTTTCAGTCATGACCTGCAGGACGTCCCCGTTGTAGCCGTGCGTCACGAGGAACTCCCCGGAGGCGATGCCGTTTTTGTATTGTTCGTTGTCGAACTTCGCCAGGTTCTTCTTCCAGCGGATGACGACATCTCGGGCGGACGCCAACTCGGCCTCGTTGGTGGTGTTCAGGCTGTAGCCGAGGAACTTCAACGCGGCGCCGATGGTTTCGCGCATGTCGTTGAGCATGGTCATGCGCCCGGCCAGGTCCTGGCGGTCGAACATAGCCCACGTGGGTTTAAAATCGGGCACCCGGTTGCGGCGGTAGGCGAGGCCGGAGTTGCTCATCATGTAGGGCACACTGTACTCGCAGCGCTCGTCGGCCGTGTAGCGGGCGTAGGCGGGATCGAGGTGGCTGAGGTTGGGGATGAGCTCCCTGCGGATGGGCTGCAGCATGCCCTGATGCCTCATCACTGCCACCATGTAGCTGCTGGGAAAGATCAGGTCATAGCCGGTGGCGCCGGCCTTGAGTTTGGCATAGAGCGCCTCGTTCGAGTCGAACGTGTCCAGCATGACCCGGCAGCCCTGTTCACGCTCAAAGCGCTGGACCAGTTCCGGCTTGATGTAGTCGGCCCAGTTGTACAGGCGCAGGACCGGGCCGGCCCGACGGCATCCGCCGCCCGCGATCGCCCAGGCCATCACCCCGCTCCACAGCAGGCATTTCAAGAGTCTGTTCATCTTCGTTCTCCTCCGCCGGGGACCGCCCGGCCGCTGTTGTCCCTTATCAACCGCTGCGCCGTCCATACCACCAGGAAGGTCAGCGCGAGCAGCAACGTCGAAAGCGCATTGATCAGCGGCGTGGCACCGTGCTTGATCATGCTGTACACGCGGATCGGCAACGTGGTGGCGCCGGCGCCGGCCACGAAGAAGGTGGTGACGAAATCGTCAATCGAAAGGGTGAATGCCAGCAGGGCGCCCGCCATGATGCCGGGGGCAAGCAGGGGGATGAGGACCCGCCACAGCGCCTGCCGCCAGTCCGCGCCGAGGTCCATCGCGGCCTCGATAATCGAATAATCGAAGTCCTGCAGCCGCGCCAGGACGACCATGGTGACGTAGCTCAGGCAGAAGGTGACATGCGCGAGGAAGACGGTGAAGAGGCCGAGCTGCACCCGCAAGGAGACGAAGAGTATCAGTAGGCTCATGCCCATGAGGATTTCCGGGACGACCAGCGGCGTGTATATGAGGGCGTAGTGCGCGGCCTGCAGGCGGGTGCGGTAGCGGTGCAACGCGAAGGCGGCGGAGGTGCCCAGAACGGTGGAAACCACCGTGGCCGCGACGCCCACCAACATCGAATTGCGCAGCGCGTGCCATATCTCCTGTTCGCGCCACAGCCGCGCATACCAGCGGAAGGAAAAGCCGCCCCAGGTTCCGGCGAACCGGGATGCGTTGAAGGAGTCCAGCACCAGCACGGCGATGGGCAGATAGAAGAACACCAGCGTCAGCCACATGGTCATGGCCGGCACGCGGCTGGTTTTCATGAAGCCTCCTGCACCGGCACGGCTCGCCGGCCGCTCCGATTTCTTGCGCCCCAGGCCACGATCAATGGCGCCAGCACCGCCAGGGTCAGCAATGCCGAGAGCGCCGCCGCATGGGGCAGATTGCGGTCGGAAAAGGCGCGCTGCGCAATCTTATTGCCGATCATCTCGGCGCTCGGACCGCCTACGACGTCTGGAATGACGAAGGAGCCGAGGCAGGGGATGAAGACGACCAGCACCGCGGTGAAGATGGCCACGCGTATGCCGGGCAGAAACACGGAGCGAAAGGCGCGCCAACGGGTGGCCCCCAGATCGGTGGCGGCTTCGATGAGCTGATAATCGAATTTTTCCGCGGCGGCGTAGATGGGCAGGATGGCGAAGGGAAGATAGGTGTAGATCATCACCAACAGCACGGCGCCAGGGTTGTAAAGCAGCGTGGCGGCGGAGTCGCAGAGGCCGAGCGCGGTTAACACCCGCCGCACGGGTCCTTCCGGATGCAGGAGGTGCTTCCAAGCGAAAATCCTCACCAGAAAGCTGGTCCAGAAGGGCACTACGGTCAGCATGACGAGCGTGTTGCGCCAGCGGATCGGCGCGCGGGCCAGATAGTAGCCGCAGGGAATGCCGACGAGAAGGCAAACGGCCGTGGTGGCCAGGCTTAGCCACAGCGTTCGCCAAACGATGGCCGGATAGTTCGGATTGCCGAGGCTGCGCAGGGTGTCGAGCGTCCAGCCGGGCCCAACCCCGCCGAAGAGGTCGGCGGGTTTGAACGCGATGGAAAACACAATCAGGGTGGGCGCGATGAACAGCGCCAGCAGCCATCCGAGCGACGGCAGGGTGACGATCCATTCGTGCGATCGCCAGCGGTCCGGCCTTCGAGCCGGTGGTTCCCGAACGGATGAAGGGGCGGTCTTCATGTCGATTTGGTCGTGGTCAGCACATCCGGCGGCCTTTGTACGAGCCGCTCGTCGGAGACGTTGTAGCGTTCGAGCATGTATCCGTCGTTGGCATCCCAAGACAGCCACACCCGGTCGTTCCATCGGATGGGCTTTTCGTCGAGCATGAAGCGCCGGTGCTGTTGAAAAACGGCCAGGCGATGCCCGTCCAGCCGCACCCAGTAGCGGGTGTGATTGCCCATGTAGATCACGTCTTCGACCACGCCTTCCAGTGTGTTGCGCCGGGGATCGGCAGGGGGCGGTTCGGGGGAAATCCGGAATTTCTCGGGCCGCACGATCAGATGCACCGGATCGCCGGGCTGGTTCTGCTTGTCGTTGTAGCAGAGCACGTCGGGCAGTCCCTGAATGGACAGGCGGCAGTAGTCGTGATCCTCGAGGGCGGTCACCACGCCGTCGAAGAAATTCGTGTCGCCGATGAAAGCGGCCACGAAACTGCTTCGCGGCGCCTCATACACTTCGGTGGGCGTGCCGATCTGCTCCACGCGGCCGCCGTTCATCACGGCGATGCGGTCGCTCACGCTCATGGCCTCAGTCTGGTCGTGCGTGACGTAGAGGAAGGTGATGCCCACTTCGTCATGGATCAGATCCAGTTCCAGCAGCATGTGCTGGCGCAGCTTCAGATCGAGCGCCGCCAGCGGTTCGTCCAGCAGCAGCACCCGAGGCCGGTTGATCAGCGCGCGCGCCACGGCCACGCGCTGCTTTTGTCCGCCGCTGATCTGCGCGGGCTTCTTGTGCGCCTGGTCCTCCATGCGGATCAGGCGCAACATCTTGTCCACCTCTTCCCGGATTTCGCGGCGCGGACGGCCGGCGACACGTAACCCGAACGCAATGTTCTCGCGCACGCTGAGATGGGGAAACAGCGCGTAGCTCTGGAACACCGTGTTGACCGGCCGCTGATGCGGCGGCAGATCGGTCAGATCCTGGCCGTCCAAACGCACGCGTCCGGCGTCGGGCTGCTCGAAACCCGCCACAATCCGCAGCAGCGTCGTCTTCCCGCACCCGCTGGGGCCCAGCAGCGAAAAAAATTCGCCGCGTTTTACGGAAAAAGAAACGCCATCCACAGCGCGGATGGCGCCGAACGACTTGGAAACGTTTTCAAATTCGAGGAACTCGGACATGACGTGAACGCCGATCTCCCCAAGGGTTCCGGCGCTCACTATAGTGCGTCGAAGCGGGCTGTCAAACTCAAGTCCCTTGTGGTGGGCGGGGCCTCAATGATGCGAAGGGCCGCTCACCAAAGGCTCACCCCTCTAGGCGCCATGCCAACGCCTGCACTGAGAAATGGGGGGCGAACGTCCCGCGAACCTTCCCTGCTGGCGCGGCAGACGTGGATCAGGAAGGCCGGCACACCCGCTCGACGTCGCCACTCCAGAAGGAAAGAACCTCGCCCGCGGTCGTTTCCAAACACAACCGGCCTTCGTCGTCCACACCAAGATACCGGCCGCAAACCGCGTGGCCCGCGGTGTCCCGCACCTCGATTTGCGCGCCTTTGAGGGCGTCATGGCGCTCCCACTCGGGGCGAAGCGCGGCAAAACCGCCGCTCATCAGCCGGGTCAGTCGCGCTTCCCACAGCGGGCGCAGGCGTTTGGGCAGGCGGACCATGCCCACGCGCCGTCCAAGTGCGAGGCGCATCGAAGTGGCCGGACGCCCCAGCGCGGCCTGACGAAAATCCCACGCCGTCATGTTTACGTTCAACCCGATGCCGATGATGAGCACCGGTTCCTGGCCGAACTGCTCGGCCAGGATGCCGCAAATCTTCGCGCCGTCTACCTCCACGTCATTGGGCCATTTGACTTTTGCAGGGATGCCAAAATCCGCCAGGAGCGCGCGAACGGCCAGCGCGGCGGCCGGACCAACCGCGGCTGCATGCGGTGAAAGGGCGGAACGGCGAACAATGAAGGACATCGTGAGGCACTTGCCGGGCGGCGTCACCCACGAGCGGCCCAACCGGCCCATGCCCGCGGTTTGGTTCTTGGCCAAGATCATATCCTCATCCTGGAGCTGATCGGCATTCTCCCGTGCCCAGCGATTGGTGGAATCGAGTGATTCGAATAGCCAGTAGCGGCCGCCTGGGCGACACCGGATCGCGGGGGTTGCGCCCGCAGTGCTTTCCCGTGGGAGGATCAGTGTTGTTCTTTGTTCCGCTCGTTTCATCGGCCACAATGTTGGCGCAAAAAGGAGGAAGGGGGAAGTGGAAAGGGGGAAGCGGGAAGAAGAGACCACGAACCACGGACCGGAAGGCCATAAGGCAAGTCGCGCAGTTCGCTGCGCGCGGGGAAGGCGCGACCGGGATTGCGTTTTGCGGAGAGGGCGGGATATCATCCGGCGCATGAGCGCTTGGACAAGAGCGGTCTGGCTGCGCACGGCCATACTGGGGAGTTTCCTCTGCGCAGGGCGGTTGGTGTGGGCTGCGGAGGGCGATGCCATGCGGGGCCCTTGGCCCGCGCGAGAGGCCGTGCCCCCTGCGCAAGATTCTCTCGCACGCCAGTACTGTCGGGGCTGGCTTTTTTTCTACCAGCGGTGTCTTACGTCCGTTACCGCCTCTCGCTGTCCCATGATCCCATCCTGTTCCAACTACAGCCTCGAGGCGATCCGCAAGCATGGCGCCATCATGGGCATCTTGCTCACCGCCGACCGACTGCTGCACGAGTGGGAGGAGCAACGGCATGTGCCGTTGGTGCGCCGCCAAGGCCGCGTTGGGCGGTGGGATCCGGTGGAAGCAAATGACTTCTGGTGGGCTCCGCGTGACAAGAAGACGGTGTACGACAAGAGGGACAGGCCATGAGCGGGCGAAAATTTTCCTTGGCGCGTCGAATGATATTTGCGGTGGGTGCGGCTTGCTGGCTGTTGGCCGAGGGAGTTTGTCCGGCCATGGAGTCGGAAAAAGTGCTGGCCTTTGCGGAGCGGCTAATGGCGGACGGCGACCACTATCGTGCCATTACCGAGTTCAAGCGCTTCCTATTCCTTGCGCCCGATGATCCGCAGGCTCCGCGAGCACGGTTGGGGGTGGCTTGCTGCTACGTCGGCGGGGAGCAGTGGGACGAAGCCGTTGCCGATTTGACGGACATCAAGGAACGCTTTCGCGAGCACGAGGCGGGCCGCGAGGCGCTCTGGCTCTTGGCCGAAACCTATTACCGGATGGGCAAATTCGATCATGCGGCCACGGTCCTGGATGAGTTTGAGCGGCGATATCCGCAGGACGCCCGGATGCATCGGGCCGGCCTGCTGAAGAGCCTGTGCTATTTTCGGTTCGGCCATGCCCAGTGGGCGGTGGAACGGCTCGAGGCGATTCCGGCTGATGCCGCGGAGGCGGAAGCAGCGGCGGGCCTCCTGTCTGCGGCGGAGACGCTTCATGCGCGGCCCGAGAAATCCCCGGCGCTTGCGGCGGCGTTGTCCGCGGTAGTTCCCGGCGCCGGCCAATTGTATGTGGGGCGGGCGCGCGATGCCGCGCTGGCGTTTCTGCTCAACGGGCTGATGATCGGCGGCATGGCGGCGGCGTTTCACAACGATGAACCCGTGGCCGGCGCCCTGCTGGGCGTGGTGGAGGCAGGCTGGTATTTCGGCAACATCTACAATGCGGCCAACAACGCACACAAGCGCAACACGCGCGCTCGTGAAGCGTGGTTCCGGGAACTTGAAATCCGCTTTCAACTCGCCCCTGCTGGCGCCGCCCTTTCCATGGGATGGTGAGGGGAGAAGAGGAGGGGAAGAGGCCGCGGACCATGGGCCGCGGAGGGGTGGGAGCATTGGCTGCTGGAGATTGAGGACGGCGACTCGGCGAAGCCTCGCCCTCCAGAAAAAATGAGGGGAGCGATTAGAAATTCACGCCGAGGCCAAGCTGGCCCGAAAGGCCCGAGGCATCGAACTTCACATCGGTGCTCTGGCCGCCCTCATCCAGTTCAATGGATTCGGCGAAGCGATAACCACCGGAGAGGAACAGCATCAATACTGGATTGAATCGCCAGCCGGCGCCTGCACGCAGGTCCAACTGTCCAAAACCGCCCTCGAATTCGCGCAACGTGGTGGGCTGGCCGGCGGGCGTGTTCACGGTTTCGACCGTTACGCCGCCTGCGCCGGGAGCCGCCTCCGTCCAGACAAGCCACGACGGGGACCGCACCAACTGGTAATTTGCGGCGAGGGAAACATGTCCGCCCGCCACGCTTGCGCGCGAATAACCGCCGCCGCCGAGGTTCGCCTCATTGCCGCCCCAACTACCGAAGCGGAGGCCCAGCCGGAGGCGTTCGCCTGCCACCCGCCACAGGATACCGAGTTCCATTCCACCGGCCCCATTCACGTTCGCCTGACCGCCAGACAACGCGACGCCGGACAAGTCAACCGTATCGAGCGCGTGGGTCGAGGCGGCGACATCCACGGCCATTCTTGTGAAAAATCCCTCGGGAATGGGTTTCCACATCTTGCCTTCAAGCTTTCGTTGAAGTGTATGCACCTGTTCCGGCGTCATCTGATCAACGGCTTGAAGGACCTCTTCGGGCGTTACCGCCGCCTGCATTGCCATGGCGGCGAAGACGATACAGGCAATAGCGGTTCGGATTTTCATTCAGGGGCCTCCTATAAGTTGAGTTGATGGCGACAGACTATCACTCTCCGTTCTTTTCGTGCAAGACCGTCACTTGCATTGGGGCAACACGACCGGAGCGACACGGCCATTTTGCCCGACCCGGGCGGAAGGGCGCATGGGGGCCCTTTTTCAGGCCGTGGAAGGGTTGCCGGTGAAACGTTGAAGACAAGACGCGCTTGTGATTAGTATGACCCTTGAGCGCGGGGAGATCGCGCAACTAGTGGAGCCCCTTGCGGCGCGAGAGGGAGGGAGTTGAGCGTGGCGAGAGACACAAAAGGGGAACAAGGTGCCGTTCGTTTGGGCGTGAATATCGATCATGTGGCCACACTGCGCCAAGCGCGCGGCACGCCCTATCCCGATATTGTGGAGGCGGCGTGGCTGTGCGAGAAAGGCGGTGCGACGGGCATCACCATTCACCTGCGAGAAGACCGGCGGCACATACAGGACCGGGATGTGTATCGGCTGCGGAAGAGCGTTACCACGCGGCTTAATTTGGAAATGGCGTGCCACCCGGACATTGTACGGATTGCGTTGGATGTCCGTCCTGACGAAGTCTGTCTGGTGCCCGAGCGACGCCGGGAACTGACCACCGAGGGCGGATTGGATGTGATCGGCGGCAAGAAGCGGCTGGCATCCGTGGCGGCGGCTCTAAGCGCGGCGGGGATCGTCGTGAGCTTTTTCATCGATCCAGATCTTCGCCAGGTTGAGACATGCGCAGCGATCGGGGTGCCGTACGTGGAGCTCCACACCGGCCGATTTTGCGATGCAGCAGGCGTCGGGGCTCGGCGGGAACTTGGGCGGCTGATCGCGGCCGCGCGGCACGCCCATGCGCTCGGGCTGAAAGTCAACGCAGGCCACGGAATCCACCTCGGGACCGTTGGCGCCATCATGCGTATACCGTATCTGGACACGCTGAACATCGGACATAGCATCGTGTGCCGCGCCGTGTTTGTTGGATTAAAAGAAGCCACCCGGGAAATGCTGGTGGCCATGCGAAAGGCAGGGGCGCGTTCGTGAGTGGGACTGCCGTATTGGGTACAGGCGTGGACCTTGTCGAAAACGAACGCCTTCGCGGACTGATCGCGCGCTGGGGCTCTCGATTCAAGGATCGCGTCTTCCTGCCCAGCGAACAGGCTTATTGTGAGATGCGCGCTTCTCCCTGGCTCTACTATGCCGGGCGTTTTGCCGTCAAGGAGGCCGTATCCAAAGCCTTTGGGACCGGCATCGGGCCGTCCCTGACATGGCTGGACATTGAAGTACTCAAAGACACCGTTTCTGGGGCGCCCTCCGTTCGCTTAGGGCCGCGAGGTCAACGTCTTGCTTTACGCCGCGGAGTGTGTCAGGTGCTGATCAGTCTGTCGCATACGAGACACTTCTCTCTGGCTCATGCGATGCTGGTGGGGGCCTCTTGTGAAAAAAAAGAAGGGGAGGCGTATTGAAAGCGGTCACATCGGGGCAAATGCGGGAAATGGACCGCGCGGCGGCGCGGGAGTTTGGAATTTCCGGGGAGGAACTGATGGGACGCGCCGGGCAGGGCGTGGCGTACGTGGTCTCCTATCTGGCGGACCGAAGCCCGCTGGGCGATGCGCCCGTGCGTCTGGTGGCGGGACGCGGCAACAACGGCGGCGACGCTTTCGCAGCGGCCTGTTGCCTTCGGGAAGAGGATTTTCAGGTGGAAGTGCTGCTGGCCGGAGCCGTGCAGGACGTGCGCGGGGACGCGTTGAAGCACTTGCGACGCATGCGGGAGCTTGAAGTGCCGCTGCGGGAACTTCCGTTGCAGGAGGACTGGGCTGACGCCTGGAACGACGCTCAAGGGGAAGGCGGAAGAATCATCGTGGATGGCGTCTTGGGCATCGGGCTCAAGGGGCCGCCGCGCGGACCTATGGCGGGCGCCATACGTTACATCAATGGGCTGGCCGACCACGGTCTTGTGGTCTCCATTGACGTTCCGTCCGGGCTGGACGCCGACACCGGCGTGGCGGCGGGAGATTGTGTCGTGGCGGATGTCACGGCGACCATCGGTCTGCCGAAGATCGGACTGCTGGCGCCATCGGCCCTGGAGTATGTGGGCGGGATTGAAGTGGTGCCGATCGGTATTCCCGAGGACCTGATCGAAGCGCTGCCGTGCGGGGTGGAGCTAATGACGGATGTTGAGGCACGGCGAGCTTTGCCACGACGGAAGCGCGTGTCGCACAAGGGGCACTATGGTCATGCGCTGGTGGCGGGCGGCAGTCCGGGCTATGCGGGCGCGGTGGCGCTGGCTGCGAAAAGCGCGTTGCGATCCGGAGCAGGCCTGGTATCCGTGGCAACGCCCGTCGGACTAGTTCCACTTGTGGCCGCCGCCAACTTGGAGGCCATGACGCATGCCGTCGAGGAGACCGCCGCCGGCGGGTTGAGCGCTGGCGGTTGGGCCGTGTGGCGTGAACGGCTGGGACGGTTCTCGGCCGTAGTCATGGGGCCGGGTATGGGATGCTGCGCGGACACAGCCGCATGGGTCGAAGGGGCTTTGGCCGATTGCGAGGCACCGTTGGTGCTCGATGCCGATGCGCTGAATGTCCTCAGCGGCCGGCTGGAACGGGTGGCCAAGGCTCGTGGTCCGGTGATCCTCACGCCGCATCCCGGAGAAATGGCTCGTTTGCTGGGGTGCGCCACGGAGGAGGTGCAGGCGGACCGCCAAGGCGCGGCGCACCGCGCCGCGCAACTCAGCGGGGCCACGGTTGTACTGAAAGGCGCCGGAACAGTTATTGCTTCGGAAGGGAAACCGCTCATGCTCAATCTGACCGGCAACCCAGGCATGGCATCGGGCGGCATGGGCGATGTGTTGGCGGGAATCATTGGCGGACTGGCTGCGCAGGGAATCTCCCCTTATGAAGCGGCCTGCACGGCGGTTTATCTTCACGGGCGGACTGGTGACAATCTTGCGCGCAGGAAATCCCAGCGCGGCCTTGCCGCTGGGGATATCGCTGACGAACTGCCCTATACGATCAAGGAGTTGACGGGACGATAGGCTGTTGTCTTTGCGTTGACAGGACATCCCGTCTGAATCGCGGGGTTTCTTCAGCCCTTTTCGGCATGAGTTTTGCTTCCGCTTAACGTTTGTTTTCTTCTGGTTAGGGGGACGAGGGAAGTAGTATTTTTTTCTAGAAGGCCTGATTCATGAAGAGGCATACCGTGCTCTCACGCCGTGAGTCCGCGCAGTTGTGGCTTTCGGTCGGCATTACGCTCACGCTCTCCTTGTATCGAATTTCGATGTACCTGATGGAGCCGTTGGGGCGCGTTCTCCGTCCCTATACTGAGTTGCCTCTGGCTGAATGGTTGTCCAACGCGATGTTCTTCTGGTTGCTTGCGCTCCTATGGCTGGCCTATCGGCGATGGCGATATGCTTTGGAGCGGGAGGAGCAGTTGGAGCGAATTATTGCGGGGATCAGTCCGGACACACTGCTGGTCGTTAACGCCGATCGGATGATTCGAGTGTGCAATCCGGCGGTGGAGCGGATGTTCGGATATCCGCCGGACGAGGTGATCAATCGGAAGACGGACCTCCTATATGAGGATCGTCGCGTGAAGGGGGAGCGAAGCGAGATATACGATCACTTGGAGAGAATTGGTTTTCACTTTGGGACGGCGACGGGAAAGCGCAAGGACGGCAGCCGTTTTCCGGTGGAGATTATCACGGGCAACCTGTGGGAGCACCGGGGCGCTGTGATCCTGATCCGGGATATGACGGAGCGCCAGCGGGCGGAGGATGAGCGCCGGCAATTAGAGCGGCAGATCCAACAGTCGCAGAAGTTGGACAGTCTAGGTCTTCTAGCCGGCGGCATCGCGCACGATTTCAACAACCTGCTGACGGGCGTGCTGGGGAATGCCGATCTGGCATTGATGGAGATGTCTGAGGGCGCGCCGGGGCGCGAACGCGTGCAGGATATACAGAATGCGGCGATTCGCGCGGCGGAGTTGTGCAGCCAGCTTCTACAGTACGCCGGGAAAGGGTCGCTTTCGGTGAGCACGTTCTCCTTGTCCGCGCTGGTGGAGGAGATGAGCCACCTGATGTCCGTTTCCATCTCCAAATCGGCGATGTTGCGGTGCGATCTTCCGGCTGATCTTCCCGTGATCAGGGGCGATGCCACGCAGATGCGCCAGGTTGTCATGAACCTAATCACCAACGCCTCGGACGCGATGAACGGCCGGGTGGGCGCCATTCGGGTTGCCACTGGTTGCGTGGATTGCGACCGATCGCGACTGGAGCGCGCTCATCTGGGTGCCGACCTGCCGGCCGGAACCTATGTCTTCCTGGAGGTTTCGGACACCGGTTGCGGCATGGATGAACAGGCCAAGGCAAGGATGTTTGATCCTTTCTTCAGCAGCAAAGCGCCGGGGCGAGGGTTGGGGCTGGCGACGGTGCTCGGCATTCTGCGAGCGCACCGCGGCGCCGTTGAGGTCGAGAGCGAAATCGGGCGCGGCACAACAATTCGGGCGCTGCTGCCGGCGGCGGAGGAAGAGGCATGTCCGGGGGGGGCCGGCGCGGAGGAGCCGCATGCGACATGGACCGGCGAAGGCACGGTGCTGGTGGTGGACGACGAAGAACGGGTGCGGGCCGTGGCCGAGATGATGCTGAAGCGTATCGGATATGATGTCATCACCGCGGCCAACGGCCCAGAGGCGGTCCGCGTGTTTGAACAACACGGCGCCGCGATTCGAATCGTCCTGCTGGATGTGACGATGCCGGGCATGGACGGCATAGAAACGTTGCGCGCATTGCGGAAACTGGACGACCATGTGCCTGTGCTGATGTGCAGCGGCTATTCGGGCGAACGAGTGCGGGAACAGATGGAAGCCGGGCACGCCAACGGATTCGTCAAGAAACCGTACAAGATGGAAGACCTCCGCCGCGCCTTGAAGACGGTCGCGACTGGCTGAGAGCGTCTTCCTGTCCGGCAGGATGGAAGGGATCGGTTGTTCTGCGGTGGCGTTGTTCGCGAGAAGCGTTCCCCTTTCTGGTGGGGATGACGGCCGCTTTTGGACCCGGCTTGCACGCGGCGATTCCTGAACCAGCCCGGCGGCGATTGATCTTGTATCCTCTGGTTCGGATTGGTACTTAAGAGCCAGGGCCGTTTCGCTACGCAACGGCCGGTTGCAGGGGAGGTGTCAAATGACCCTGTTGAAAGAATTCAAGGCGTTTGCGATGCGGGGCAATGTGATGGATATGGCCGTCGGCATACTGATCGGCGGGGCATTTGGCAAGATCGTGACGTCCATGGTGAACGACATCCTGATGCCGCCCATCGGCAAGTTGACGGGCAACGTCAACTTCGCGGATTTGTTTGTGGCGCTGGACGGGCAGACCTACTCCTCGCTGGCGGAGGCCAAGGCCGCGGGGGCGGCCACCATCAACTATGGGCAGTTTGTCAACACGATCGTGGACTTCGTCATCGTCGCGCTGGCCATCTTTCTCGTGGTCCGGGCCATGAACGCATTGCGCCGCCAGGAGGCACAGGCTCCTGCCGCGCCTCCGGCCCCGCCGCCGCCGCCTCCGGAAGTTACGCTGCTGACCGAGATTCGCGATCTGCTCAAGCAGGGGCGCTGAATCCCTGTTTGTCGCCGTTGTCGCCGGAGGGCAGGGGAAGGCCCCGCTTGCGGCAGGCGTTCCGGACATGGCCGCCATGCCGGAATGCGGTGCCGCAGTTCGGGCGCCGGAAAAAGCGGCGATGTCTGGCGACCACGTTCGGATGAACAAGCAGCCGGACCTTTTCGGGCCGCATCACCGGTTCGATCGCCACGTTGCAGCGAATGCGGCGGGGAAAAGTCGTTCGATCGGATCGAGGGCGAACGTGGCGGTCAGCGTTCGCCGTTGCGCAACCGGATCGGTCGTGATCGGAAGAAGCAGGCGTTCCGGCGGGGGCGGCCGATTGGCCGTTCGCCGGTTGCGGGTGACGAATACCCGCTCCTTGCGATTGGCCCGCAGAATCGGTTCGCGGAGGTCTGCGCCGAGGTCCCATGCGGCATCGCGGCCGATGATGTTCCGATGCTTCCCCGGACGGATCGCCATGTGGTCCGGCATGAACCGGGGCGGATTGGCGGCGCTCATACGGGCCTCTCTCTTTTCAAGATGCCACTATCAGGCGGGCGCTCCAGCATTGCCTCGACGCCAGGCATCCGGTATGTTGAGTCCTCATGATCGCGGACGGATGGGTGGATCTGCAGGTCAACGGATACGCCGGTGTGGATTTTTCGGCCCCCCGCCTGACGGTGGCGGATGTTCGAGCGGTGGTGAAGAACCTGCTTCGGCGCGGCACGGGCGCGTTCTGCCCCACGGTAACGAGTTCGCCCGAGTCGGTTTACGAGGAGAATTTGCCGGTGTTGGCCGCGGCGATGTGCGAGGCGGATCTTGGCCCGCATCTGCTCGGCCTGCATCTTGAAGGCCCTTTTCTTGCGCCGGTCAGCCGCGGGGCTCATCCGGCGGAATATCTCGGTTGGCCCGACACACGCCGGTTCGACCGTTGGATGGAGCTGGCCCGGGGCCGTATCCGGCTGCTGACGCTGGCGCCGGAACTGCCCGGGGCGGAACAATTGATCCGCCATGCGCGCGCCAGCGGCGTGGCGGTCTCGCTGGGCCATCACCTGGCGGATGAGCGCACGGTACAGGCGGCCGTGACGGCGGGGGCCTGCTGCGCCACGCATCTGGGGAACGGCATTGCGGCCAACCTGCCGCGGCACCCGAATCCGATTTGGAGCCAACTGGCCTGCGATGGCTTGAGCGCGATGTTCATTACCGACGGCCATCACCTGCCGGACAGTTTCATCCGCGTCGCCTGGCGGGCCAAGGGGCCTGAGCGGTTCATCGTCACCAGCGATGTCGCGGCGCTGGGCGGCCTGCCGGTCGGGCATTATGAGTTCATGGGCGCGTCGGTGCGTTTGGAGCCCGAGGGGCGCATCGTTCGGGAGGAGGACGGCCTGCTGGCCGGCTCCTGCTCAACGATGGCCGATTGCCTTGCGGTGCTGGCACGCGCCGCGGGGCTTTCAGGGGAAGAGTTGAATCGGGCGGGGCGGATCAATCCTCTTCGCTTGCTGGAAACCGCGCGTCAAGCAGCCGCCTGACAGGCGGTGATGACCGCGACGCCCACGATGTCGTCCGGCTTGCATCCGCGGGAGAGATCGTTCACCGGCCGGGCCAGCCCCTGCATGATGGGTCCATACGCGGTGGCGCCGGCGAGCCGTTCGGTGATCTTGTAGCAGATGTTGCCCGCCTGCAGATCGGGAAAGATGAGGATGTTGGCCGTGCCGCGCAGGCGGCTTTCGGGACATTTTCGGGCCGCCACGTCCGGCACCAAGGCCGCGTCGGCCTGCAGTTCGCCGTCCACTGTGGCGTCGAGTCCCAGGTTCGCCACGCGCTGAGACGTCATTTCCGCGGCGCGGGCCATCTTGTCCACAAGAGGATGGCGTGCGCTGCCCTTTGTGGAGAAAGATAGAAAAGCGACGCGTGACGGTTCGCCGACGAGCGCCTGATAGGTGCGCACCGTCGCGATTGCGATGTCCACGAGTTGTTCGGCGGTGGGGTTGGGATTCACTCCTCCGTCCGCGTAGAGCAGCACGTCTTGTCCTCCGGGCGTGGGCCGGGCCAGGTCCATGACAAAGCAGCTTGAGCCCACCCGGATGCCCGGCGCCGTGCCGATGCACTGAAAGGCGGCGCGGATCATGTCCGGCGTGGTGGCGATGCTGCCGGCCACCAAGCCATCGGCCAATCCTTCATGCACCATCATGTTGCCGAAATACAATCGGTTCTTCATGGCCGTTCGCGCTTCTTCCGGCGAAATGCCCTTGTGCTGACGCCGCCGGTAAAAAGCTTCTGCCAACCGTTCGCCCTCGGGGGCGGAGCGAAAATCCACGAAACGGATGCCGGGAGGAAGGGATGGCAGCAGGCCGGTCGCCCGGGCCTGCTCTTCCGGCGTGGCCAATATGATCACGCGGGCGAGATTTGCGGCGGCCAAGCGTTCCGCGGCGCGGATCACCCGATCATCCTGTCCTTCGGCGAGCACAATGGTCTTGCACAGGGCGCGTGCGCGCGGCACGAGTTTGTCCATCAGCGGCATGTGGGGGCATCCTCTCTTGAATCGGTCAAGGCACGGAATAACGACCCAAAAACATACTCCGCCGCGAGGCGAAGCGCAAGCTTACCGACCACTTCCGGTCGGCGCTCAAAGTGGCGGCGATGGTTCGAGTTCGTTTCGCCGCAGGCAGGCGACGCGATGACCGGAGATCCTCGTTGCCATGCGCTCAAGCGCGGGCTCGATTTCAGCGCAAGCGAGTGTGGCAAAAGGACAGCGCGGGTGAAAACGACAGCCCGGCGGCGGCCGGGAGGCGGACGGCACATCGCCGGGGAGTACGAGCCGGTTCTGCCGCGGCCGGTACGGAACGGGTGTGGCCGAGACCAGTGCACGCGTATAGGGATGGCCGGGTTGGTCCAATACCGTCGCCGCCGGACCTTCCTCCACGATGCGGCCCAAGTACATCACGGCGACGCGATCGGCCATATGGCGAACCACGGCCAGGTCGTGTGAGATGAAAAGATAGGCCAGCCCGTGTTGCTCGCGCAGGTCATTGAGCAGATTCAGCACCTGGGCGCGCACGGAGACATCTAGCGCGCTGACCGGCTCGTCGCAGATGACCAGCGCCGGCCGCAGGGCCATGGCGCGGGCGATGCAAATACGCTGCCGCTGGCCCCCGGAAAACTCATGGGGATAGCGGGACAGGGCGTCCGCGTCCAGGCCCACCTCGCGCAAGGCCGCGACGGCCGCGTCGCGTCGGGCTGCCGGTTCAATAAGGCCATGTGCCAGCAAACCCTCGGTCACCAGTTCCATGACCGTCAGGCGCGGATTCAGGGACGAATAGGGGTCTTGAAAGATCATCTGAAGACGGCAACGCGCGCGAGTCATGGTTTGACGCGAGGCCCGGAGCAAATCGAGCCCGTCGAAATAAATCCGTCCATCCGTAGGATGCTCTAGGCCGACGACTGTTCGAGCGAGTGTGGACTTTCCGCAACCGGATTCGCCCACGAGCCCCAGCGCTTCTCCCGCGTTGATGTGCAGGGAGACACCGTCTACGGCGCGGATCTGGCCGACCGCGCGAGCGAATACGCCGCGCAGGATGGGAAACCATGTGCGCAGCGCCTCCACCTGCAACAAGGGCTTGGACAAGTTGATGGAAGAAATCATGGCGGGTCTCCGGAGCGGTTGCCGGCCCATTGTCCGGCCAGAAAGCAAGCGGCCGCTTGGCCGTTCCCGACGTCTTGCAGCGGGGGCTTTTCCACGCGGCAGCGATCGAACGCGAAAGGGCAACGGGGATGAAAACGGCAGCCGGGGGGATATTGTCCGGCGGTCGGCACCTGACCGGGGATGTCTTTCAGACGGCGCGCCGGAGCGCCGAGACTCAGCACCGCATCCAGCAGGCCGCGGGTATAGGGATGAGCCGGGGCTTGGAAAAGTGCGTTCACCGGCGCGGTTTCCACAACGCGGCCCGCATACATGACGGCGACGGTGTCGCACATTTCCCAGATTACACCCAGGTCGTGCGTGATCAGCAGAATGGCGGTGTCCCGCTCCTTCATCTGTCGCATCAGATCGAGAATCTGCGCTTGAATGGTGACGTCCAGCGCGGTGGTCGGCTCGTCGGCGATCAGCAGGGCGGGATGCAGCATCATGGCCATGGCGAGCATGACGCGCTGAAGCATGCCGCCCGAAAGCTGATGGGGTCGCGCGTCCAGCCGTTCTTCCGGATCGGGAAGGCCGACGCGACGGAGCCACTTCAGCGCTTCGGTGCGTGCTTCCGCTCGTGATGCGGATCGGTGCAGGCGCCAGGTTTCAGCCAGTTGATCACCGATCGTGTGCAGGGGGGAAAGGGCCGTCATCGGTTCTTGGAAAACCATGGCGATGCGTTGGCCTCGAACGCGTCGCAGCCGATCCGGGGGTGTGCGGAGCAGATCTTCGCCCTCAAACCAGATTTCGCCGGCTGTGACACGGCCCGCTGGCGCCGGCAGGAGGCGCAGAACCGACAACGCCGTCACCGACTTGCCGCAACCGGATTCGCCAACCAGGCCGACCACCGCGCCCCGCGGAAGGCACAGGGAAACATTTTCCACGACCGTCAGAGCACCGTCGTCGGTGTCAAAGCGCACGCTCAAACCGCGGATGTCCAAAATGATGTCCGATGAGGTGGGCATGATGGGGCGCTATTCCAGTCGAACCTGCGGTTTTGGATCGAAGGCCTCCCGCGCGCCTTCGCCGACGAAGACGCCGAGCAGCATGACAATAAAGAGAGCCAACGATGGATACAAAATCAGCCACCAAGCCCAGCGATATTGCTGGGCCTGCTGCAATAGCTCCCCCCAGCTCGGGGTGGGCGGAGGCAGACCGAAGCCGAGGTAGTCGAGCGCAGCCAGCGAGCCGATGGCCCCCACAAGCTGGAAGGGGAAGAAAGCGACAATGGGTGCTAAGGCATTTGGCAGAATGTGTCGGAAAATGATGGCGCGGTTGGACAGACCAAGCACGCGAGCGGCGTCCACGAACGGTTGCGCACGAAGTCGCAGAAACTCGGCGCGAGCGTAGTGGGAAATCCCGATCCAGTTGAAGAGACCGTAACAGACCAATAGCAATAGAAAACCGCGTCCGTAGATCGAGCCAAGCAGAATCATTACGTAGAGGAAAGGGAGGGCGCTCCAGATTTCCGTGAAGCGCTGGAAGGTCAGGTCCGTGGTGCCGCCAAAGTACCCTTGGATCGCGCCCAGCGCTATGCCGAGCCCCATCGAAAAAACGACCAGCAGCAAGCCAAAGGTCATGGAGGTTCTCAACCCGTACAGAAGACGGGCCAGCACGTCGCGGCCGGAGTGATCAATGCCCAGCCAATGACCGCGGACCGGAGGGTACGGCCATCGCACTTCTTTTTTCTCGAAAAGAACCCGCCAGGTCGTGTCGCCTTCCTCCAGCATGAGCGGGTCCACCGGTGCGTCGAACCGCTGGACTGCCAGCGCCAAGAGGGCCGCGCGCTGGGCTTCCGAAAGACGCGTCCATGCGCCACCGGATACGCGGACGACGCCTCCCGTGCTGTCCACGGTCACCAGTGAAGGCGTCGGAGCGTCGGCGGGCGGACGCTGCCGCAGCGTGAGACGCACGGTGGTTCGGGGCGCAGACCGCGGCGTGAACGGCGCCAGGTGCGCCTCTGCTTGCAGCCCGGGACGGTGGCGTGAAGCCAGCAGGGCGCGGAAGGCAGGAGTCGCTTCGTTGCGAAATCGTTTCGCAAGGGCCTCTTGGAGGGCGGGGGGCATTTCCCAGTGATCCGCCAATCGCGGTGCGGATGCTTGCGCCGAATCTCTGAAAGCGAACTCTGCCGCCAGATGACGGATCACACGGCTATCGGGGGCGAGATAAACGGCGCCGACGCGTTCCGCCGCGGTTATGCGCAGCGTGACGCGGTCGGTATGGGGCAGGGACGCCGGTTGGATGATTTCGTTCGGTCCGTAGCGCAAGGGGGCAAAGATCATCCGGTTGCTCGGGCTCGCCTTGAACGCGGGGTCGGCCGCGATGCGTTTGTAGTCCGGCCGCGTCTGACGCCCGTTGCCGGTGAAGACGTTCTCCGGATAGAAACGGAACACGGGGAAATACGACCGTCCGTTGTGGCGCACGTAGAGGGGATCTGAATTGCAAAGCAGTTCGGAACAAAGACTGATGACGTACAGCGCGGCCAGCGTCCAAAGGGATCTGTACGCGCGTTTCATGTTCCGGAAACGCCGCAGCCGTTTCTGCGCGATGGGATTAAGCCGCCACCCAAGGCGGCCGGCTATTTGCTTCCGGAAAAAGGATGATGCGCCATTCACGCCCTGCGTCCTCCAAAATGGATCCGCGGGTCAATCAGCACGTAGGCGAAATCCGAAAGGATGTTGCCGAGAAGCCCCAGAAGGGAGGTCAGCGAGAGGATCCCCATGAATACGGGATAATCGCGGCCCACGATCGCTTCGAGGCTCAACCGGCCCATGCCGGGGATTTCGAAGACCTGTTCGATAATGACCGAACCGGCGAACATGACCGTGAGAATGCCTCCGATGCCGGTGGCGACGGGGATGAGCGCATTTCGCAGCGCGTGGCGCCAAACGGCGCGGGCCGGACTTCCGCCCTTGGCGAGCACGGTGCGAACGTAGTCCCGCCCGATTTGTTCGAGGAGAGAGTTCTTGGTGAGCAGTGTGAGCACGGCGAAGTTGCCGGCCACGTAGCACGATACGGGCAGGATCATGTGTCGGGCGATATCCGCCGCCTTGCCGGCGGGGGAAAGCAAGGCGAAGTGATCGGACGTGAAGCCGGAAAGAGGCAGGACGTCCCAGAAGGCATCCACGGTGCCGCAGAGCAACATTCGCAACACCAAACCGAGTGCAAACGGCGGCACAGCGTAACCGGCGAAGACGATTAGGCTGGAGAGCCAGTCGAAGCGGGCGCCGTGCCGCAAGGCCTTGGCGAGCCCAAGGGGGATACAGACGGCGTAGCTCAGCAGGAACCCGGTGAGACCAAAAATCAGCGAGACGGGAAAGCGTTCCCGGATCAGCTGCCAGGCGTTCCGGTTGGGGAAGCGGTAGGATTCCATCCGCAGGCCGAGCCGGTCGCGGACGAGCCAGTTCCAGTAGCGGACAGCGAACGGACGGTCGAAACCGAAATGGCGTTCGAGCGCCTGCCTTTGCTCCTCGGAAATGGCTCCGACAGCACCAGCACTGAGCCTCGCTTCGCCGACGCCGACGCCCTTCATCTGCATGATCATTTGTTCCACCGGCCCGCCTGGAACGAACTGCACAAGGGCGAAACAAAGCAGGGTGATGCCAAGGAAGGTGGGGGGCACGAGCAGGAGCCGCCGCAGGAAATACTCTGTCCGTTTCATGCTTCGACCGGCTTGTCTTTGAGCGCAGAAGATACGGCGGCCGGCCGCCGACGTCCATCCTATTGCACAGGACCACCCCCGCCTCACCGATGCCTTGATTTGATGGGCCCTTGAAAAACTTGCAGAGCGGGCCTGGGACGAATTATCGTGCTTCACTACGCGGCAATAACCCCGCGACAGCGAACATTTCGGAAAGAGACACCCATGGGCGAAAAGGCAAGCGCGATGGTGGACGCTGTTCGCAGAGCGATGGGGTATAAGTTCCCGCCCTTGGGGCCGTGCGCATTCCGCTGGTTCTCGCGTTGGTGTCCGAAACGAATTGACACCGAACTACTGCCTCGTCTTCACGTGACACTCGATCTGACGGACGAAATGCAAAGGGTTCTTTACTGGCAGGGGCTGCGTTACGAGAAGCCCACGCTCGACTTCCTGGTTGCTCAAAGTCGGGATGCATGCGCTTTTTTCGACATTGGCGCAAATATCGGCTTTGTCAGTTATGTGATGCTCTGGCACTGTCCAGCCCTCGCCGTCTACGCGTTTGAACCAAACCCCCATCATATGAATATCATGCGAGAGGCGCGGCAGCGCAACGGCTTGACCCGTTTCACGCCGGTGGCTTGCGGACTCGCTGCGGCGTCCGGCGAGCGGTCTTTCCATATCGCGTTGCGCAACAGCGGGCATTCCACCTTCGGGGCTCACCCTGATCTGACCATCTCTACGGATGCGTGCCGGCGCGTCGTGGTGCCGCTGATGCCTTTTGAAGAATGGCGGGTCAAGGAAGGCCTGCCGCTACCCCCGGTGGGCGGCTGGCTGGCCAAAGTGGATGTGGAAGGCTACGAGCTCGAGGTGCTCCAAGGCATGGCGCCATCTTTGGCGGCGCAGCGATTCCGTTGTGTTTGTGTGGAATTGAACCCCTTCACGCTAGGGTTCTGCGGACGAAAACCGGAAGACATTTTAAGATGGATGAGTCGGTTTGACTATGATGCATACGACGATAGCGGGCACAAAGTAACCGCGGAGCATTTTTGCGAGGCAAAGAACGTTTTTTTCCTTTCGAGTGCGGCGCCAGCGAACTGATAGTGACTTGCGCCGTCGCAGCGAAGACCGATTCGCGCCAAGGTTTCCAGTCCGGCCGCGATCGGCGGCGGGCCGGAGTTGGGGTGGTTCGTTTGGGCGGCTTGCACAGAGCCTTCCGTGCTTCCTTGGCCTGTGTGAGGCGTCCTTGCGTGTGGCGGCCACGGCAGCCTGGGGAGGCAGGCCCAGCGTGAAGGGCGCGGGGGATAAGTGTTTGCGCATTCTGACGGCATGACCTACAATCCGTCCGCAACCATCACCAGCGCGCTTCGCAGGAAGGCGAAACCAGATCATGGCAAAAGAGCATCCGGAAAATTCCGCGCCGCCGCGGCGGCGGCCGCCTGTGCCCAGTGGGCCGGGCATGCCTCCGCGGGGGTTGTTGTTATGGCTGATGGCCATGACACTGGCCATGTTTGCCTATCACCTGTATTTGAACAGCCGCGACCCGCTCGAACGCGCGCCGTACCACCCGGACTTCACGCAATGGGTGGAGAAGGGGCGGGTGACAGAGTGCGAAATCGTCGAGGAGATATCCGGCCAACAGTATATCACCGGCGTCCTGCGGGACGTGGACGAGCGGACCGGCAAGCCGCGCCGCTTCCGGGTGGATGTGATGGTCACGGACGACCTGCCTGCCTGGCTACGGCAGCACCAGGTGCGATTCTCGTTCCGGCGGCAGAATCCCTATTTCTGGCAGATCGTTTCCAGCGTTCTGCCGGTGTTGTTGATCCTCGGACTGTTATATTTCTTTTTCATTCGCCAGGTGCGGGCCGTGGGCCACGGCGCGATGAACTTCGGCAAGAGCCGGGCCAAGATGCTGACCCGCGAGCGCAACCGCGTGACCTTCAAGGACGTGGCGGGCATTGACGAGGCGAAGGAGGAGGTGCAGGAAATCATCGAGTTTCTCAAGGATCCGAAGAAGTTCCAGAAACTCGGCGGACGCATTCCAAAGGGCGTGCTGCTGATGGGGCCGCCCGGCACGGGCAAGACTCTTCTGGCCAAGGCCATCGCCGGCGAAGCCGACGTGCCTTTTTTCAGCATCAGCGGATCGGACTTTGTTGAGATGTTCGTGGGAGTCGGCGCCTCGCGCGTGCGCGACATGTTCGAGCAGGGCAAGCGTAATGCGCCGTGCCTCATCTTCATCGACGAAATAGACGCCGTGGGGCGGAGCCGCTTCACGGGGATCGGCGGCGGGCACGACGAGCGCGAACAGACCCTCAACGCCCTGCTGGTCGAGATGGACGGCTTTGACACCAAGGAAGGGGTGATCATCATTGCGGCGACGAACCGGCCGGATGTGCTCGATCCCGCCTTGCAGCGGCCGGGCCGTTTCGACCGGCAGATCGTGATTGACCTGCCGACGATGGAAGGGCGGCTGGAAATCCTCAAGATCCACGCCCGGCACATCACGCTCGATCGCGACGTGGACCTGCGGCGGCTGGCGCGCGGCACGCCGGGTTTTTCCGGCGCGGATCTCTCCAATCTCATTAACGAGGGCGCGCTTCTCGCGGCGCGGGCGAACAAGAATGCCGTGGGTATGGCCGATCTCGAGGAAGCGCGCGACAAGGTGCGCTGGGGCCGGGAGCGGCGCAGCCGGGTGCTTGACGAGAAGGAAAAGCGCGTCACGGCTTACCACGAGTCGGGCCACGCGCTGGTCATGCTGGCCGTCGAGGAAAGCGAACCGCTGCACAAGATCACGATCATTCCGCGCGGTTCGGCTTATCTGGGGGCCACCATGCAATTGCCGGAGAAGGACCGCTACATGGAGAGCCGGCGCAAGCTGCTGGGCATCCTCTGTGGCCTCATGGGCGGACGCGTGGCCGAGGAACTCGTCTTTGACGATATCACTTCCGGCGCGGCCAGCGATTTGCGCGAGGCCACCCGCCTGGCGCGCCTCATGGTGTGCGACTGGGGTATGAGTTCCGCACTGGGGCCGCAGACATTCGGCGTGCACGAGGAACTTATTTTCCTCGGTCGGGAGGTCTCTCGCACACAAGACTTTAGCGAAGACACCGCCCGCAAAATAGACGCGGAGGTGCACCGCCTGCTCACCGAGAGCCACGACCGCGCGCGGTCCATCTTGACCGAGCATCGCGCCCAGTTGGACTTGCTGGCGCGGATGCTGCTCGAACGCGAGACCTTGGACGGGCAGGAGGTCATGGAACTGGTGAAACACGGCCGCATTCTCAGCGCGGAGGAGCGCGCGGCGCCGGAGAAGTCCAGCGGTCTTTCCGGTGAGGCTGCGCCGCCCGCCGAACCGGCCGTCTCCGGCTGACCATGCAGGCGCCGCTCCAGAACGTGGTTCCGGCGGTGCATTGGAAATGCCGGGACGCTCGCATCCGGCTTGGTCTCCGGCCGCTGGTGATGGGCGTGCTGAACGTGACACCGGATTCCTTCTCGGACGGCGGGCGCTATGCCGATCCGGCGGCTGCGGTGGCACGTGCGATGGAAATGGTGGCGGAAGGGGCTGACATCCTGGACATCGGCGGCGAATCGTCTCGCCCGGGAGCCCGTCCCGTCCCGGAGGCGGAAGAGCGGGCGCGTGTGACGCCGGTCGTGCGAGCGATTGCGGAACGGCTGCCGGACATGGCAGCGGTGCGACCGTGGGGACAGGTGCTCATTTCGGTTGATACGCGGAAGGCCGGCGTGGCGGAAGCGGCGATGGATGCGGGGGCGGCGATCATCAACGATATTTCCGCGCTAACGGCCGATCAGGCCATGATCGCTGTCGCCCGGCGATACGGCGCGGGGGTGGTGCTGATGCACATGCAGGGCACGCCGGAAACCATGCAGACGGCGCCGCACTACGAGGACGCGGCGCGCGAGGTTGCTGGATGGCTTGCGGCGCGCCGGCAGGCGGTCGAAGAGGCCGGACTGGACCCGGAGACGCTGGCGCTGGATCCGGGCATTGGCTTCGGCAAGAACTTGGAGCACAATCTGCAGTTGCTGGCCGGCCTGGAACGGCTGCGGGCGGAGGGGCGGCCTGTGGTGATTGGGGTGTCTCGCAAGAGCTTCATTGGCCGCCTGACGGGACGGGAAACGGGCGATCGGCTGGCGGGAAGCCTTGCGGCGCTGGTTTTTGCCGTGCTCCGGGGCGCGCGCGTCGCGCGGGTGCACGACGTGCGCGAGACCGTGGACGCGCTGCGGGTGCTGACGGCGCTGATGGAGGAGGCGTCGGCATGTCCTGGATGAACCGCCTGGTGTGGCCGGGGTGGGGCGGCTTGCTGGAAATCGCCGTTTTGGCCTGCCTGATTTATTTTGTATTCGTCTTTTTCCGGGGCACACGCAGCGCGCAGGTTTTGACCGGACTGGTGCTGCTCCTGATCGCCCTGATCGGTCTGACCAAGTGGCTGGACCTCGAGGCGTTGAATTGGCTGTTGCGGAGGATGTCTGTTTATCTGACGCTCGCGCTGCTCATCATCTTTCAGCCGGAGATCCGACGAGCGCTGGCCGAGTTGGGACGACACCGGTTGTTCGGCGTCTCGGCGGAGTCCTGGAACCTTGTGGACGCGGTGACGGACGCGGTGATGTTGCTGGCGGAACGGCGGGTGGGCGCATTGATTGCCATCGAGCGCAAGATCGGCACGCGGGCCATTCAGGAAACGGGCGTCAGGCAGGATGCGCGGGTGAACGCGGAATTGCTGGCCAGCATCTTCTTCCCGCACACACCGCTGCATGATGGCGGCGTCATTATTCGCGGCAATCGCATTGTCGCCGCCGGTTGCCTTTTTCCGCTGGCGCAGACGACCGACATCTCTCGGGGCTTGGGAACGAGGCATCGGGCGGCGATGGGGCTTTCCGAGGAAACGGATGCGATTGTAATCGTCGTATCCGAGGAAACCGGCACCGTATCCGTGAGCTCGCGCGGCCGTCTGATCCGCGACTTCGACCGCGAACGGTTGCGGCGTTTTCTCAGCGCCGTGCTCGGGCGCGAGCGCGCAGAGAGCAACGCGTGGCAGCGGGCGCGGGCGCAGTTGAACCGCGGTTTCGGCGACATGAGCAACGCGGCGGACTTGGACCACGAGGACCTGTCATGAGGACGGCCTGGCAATGGCTGGCGAACCGGTTGCGGCGGAATCGAGGCATGAAGCTGCTGGCGCTACTCATGGCGATCATCTCCTGGCATGTGATCCGCGAGACGATCGGCTTTGAAGTTGAGATACCCGATATCCGGGTGGAGGTGCGTTCGCCCGAAGGCATGGCGGTGCTCAATCAGTCCGCGACCACGGTGGATGTCGTGTTTCGGGGTTCGCAGGAGGACATCCGGCAACTCGATCCCCGGCAGATTCGGGCGGTGGTGGATCTCTCCCCGCGCGCGGATGCCCTGGTGCAGGAGGTGACGCTGACGCACGAAATGATGAAAGGCGCGCATGGGGTCCGCGCGGTCTCCGTGCGCCCGCCCCGCATTCGTGTTGCGCTGGACCGGGAGGAGGAGCGGCGGCTGCCGGTCGAGGGGCGCGTAACGGGACAACCCTTGATCGGGCAGGTGGCCTCGGTCACCTGCATGCCGGCGGTGGTCACCGTGCGGGGGCCAGCGGCGAAGCTGGGCGCTATCGAACGGCTCGTCACGCAACCGGTGGACGTAGACGGCCGGGTGGAGTCGTTTTCACGTCGGGCCCTTGTGGCGGCGCCTGGAGAAAACTGGGTGGCCCGCATTCAACCGGCGGAGGTGCAGGTGCGGGTGGCGATCACGGCGGATACCGCCACGCGCATGGTGACCGGCGTGCCGGTTTCGTGTCTGACGCCGGAGGGCGTTTCCGATCGGATTCGCGTTGATCCGCCGCGGGTGGATGTGATCTTGTCCGGCTGGTCGAATCGGCTGGCGGAAGTCGAGACGGAGTCGGTGCGGGCGTTTGTGGATTGTGGAGTGGTAACCGGCGCGGGGCCGGTGCGGTTGCCGGTGCATGTTTGGATTCCGGCCGGCCTGCCGTTGAGCGTGGCGGCGGAACCGGCGGAAGTGGACGCGCGCAGGGAAATGCCGTAAGAAATGATGGAGCAAGAGAAAGGGTCAACCGTGAGAAAGAGCATCGGGATCTGGATAGCGCTGGCCGGAATGGCCTGCTTGGCGAACGGCGAAGAGGAACTGGCGAATCAACCGGGAATGGAACCGCAGCAAGCCGTCGCGGCGGTGGAGACGGCCCCAGGTACGCAGGGCGGATCGGCGAACTTTGAGCGGTGTCTCGAACAGGGGCGGGCCGCACAGGCACAGGAACAATGGGCGGAAGCGGCCGAAGCCTTCCGCCAGGCACTGGCCCTCGCACCGCAGGACGAAGAGGCAGCATTCGGCCTGGCCACCGCCTTGACGAACATGGAGCGGTATGGAGATGCGAAACCGTTGCTTGAAGGGCTCCTGAAGAAAATGCCCGATAGCGCCTTCGTCAAGAATAACCTGGCTTGGGTGTACGCTAGGGCCTCGGATCCGCAGGTGCGCAATCCCGCCCTGGCGGTCAAACTGGCTCGGGACGCCCTGTTGGCGATGCCGGCGGAGTTTAATGTGTGGAACACGCTGGCAGAAGCCTACTACGCGGCCGGCAACTATGCGCGGGCGGAACGAGTGGCCCGGCAGGCGCTGGAGCTGGGATTGATGGCCGGGTTGACAAATGAGGCGCCACTGCGCGAGATGGTGGAACGCTGCCGCGCCGCGGCGGCTGCGGCGGAGGGGGCGGAGAAGACCGACCGATAAAGGTTACGCGCCGGAGCGCACATGGCGGACAACCGTCCCAGGATGGCCAATGGGGTTCGGGAGGCGTGGAGTATTCTGCTCTTGGCCCTGTGTACGCTGCTTTTCTTAAGTCTTTTTTCCTACGAATGGGGAGATATCTCCATTCTGCGCGTCCCGCCAAACAATCCGCCGTACAATTTTATCGGACCGGCTGGCGCATGGGTCTCCTTCGTGCTGCTGATGGCGCTGGGGGTGGGCGCCTTTGTGCTGCCCCTGTGGTTTCTTGTCTTCGGCATCGGGTTGATCTTCCGCGGGTTTGAGCACATCCGGGCCAAGCTGCTGTGGGCGGCATTGTTCATGGCGGCGCTGTCCGGCCTCGTCGAATTGTATCCAGATATGTGGACGCCCCTTTGCCGCCAATTGAACATCGGCGCCGTGGGCGGCGTGCCGGCCCAACTGATCACCGGATGGATGGAAGCGCGTGTGCTGGGCCGGATGGGCGTCACCATTCTGCTGTCGGCCATGCTGCTGATTTCCATCGTCATGTTCTTCGGCATGGACGCCATTCACGGGGCGGCCGCCCGCGCGCTGGCGGCCGGATCGGCGATGCTGCAGGCCTGGCGGCGCCACTGGGCCGACCGTCAAGCCGGCGTCCGCCCCGATCCGTTCTTGGAAAAGCAGCAGGCGTTCAAGCGAAAGCGGCTGGAGCGGATTCTGGAGAAGGAAAGAACGGAAGCGCCCGCCCCGGCGACGCCCAGTCGTGCGGAAGAGCCGTCCTCGTTGCCGGCGCCGCCGGTTGAAAGGCCGTTGGAAAAGCCATTGCCGGCGGCTGCGCCAGTGGAGGAGCCGATTCGAGTCGAGCCGGCGCCGCCGTCACGCCGGGAGCCGGCGCCGCGCGCTGCGCCGCGGCCGCATCGCCACGAGCCCGTTGTGCCGGGCGCCTATCAACTGCCGCCGGTCACACTGCTTAGGGAGGTGCCGCCGGCGCAGGATCGGGCCATTCGAGGCGACACGGAAACCACTGCGCGCGTCATTGTCGAAACTCTGGCGGAATTCGGCATCAAGGTGGAGGTCCGAAACATCGAGTGCGGACCGGTGGTGACCCGTTATGAGCTGCTGCCGGCACCGGGCGTCAGGGTGGAGAAGATCGCCGGACTCAGCAACAACCTCGCGCTGTCCCTCAAGGCCACGGCGGTGCGGGTGCAAGCGCCTATTCCCGGCAAGGGGATGGTCGGAGTGGAAGTGCCGAACTCAAGGGCCAGCGTTGTCTATTTGCGGGAGATTCTGGAGGGAGAGCATTGGCGGCCGGATCAGATTGACCTGCCGCTGTGCCTTGGCAAGGACGTGGGCGGAAACGACCTGGTGGCGGACTTGGCTGCGATGCCGCACCTGCTGATCGCCGGCACCACCGGGTCTGGAAAAACCGTCTGCATGAACTCGATTCTGGCCGGCCTGCTCATGTCGCGGAGGCCGGAGCGGGAACTGCAACTGGTGCTGATTGACCCGAAGATTGTCGAGTTTTCGGTGTATAACGGGTTGCCGCACCTGGCGGGCTCGCAGAAAAAGGTCATCACGCAGCCGAAGAAGGTGATCGGCGCGCTGCGGTGGGCCATCACGGAAATGGAGCATCGCTACCGGATTTTGGCGCGGGCCGGCGTGCGAAACATTCAGGCGTACAACCGGCGCCCGATCGAGCGGCAAACCCGGCTGTTCGATGAAGGGGAGGGCGACGAACCGGCATCGGGACTGCCGGAGCGCCTGCCCTACATCGTGATCGTGGTGGACGAACTGGCGGACCTCATGCTGACGGCGTCCGCCGAAATCGAGAACTACATTGCGCGCCTCGCCCAACTGTCCCGCGCGGTCGGCATTCACATGATCTTGGCCACGCAACGCCCTTCCGTCAACGTCATCACCGGCACGATTAAGGCCAATTTCCCCGCGCGCATCGCTTTTCAGGTTGCGCAAAAGGTGGACAGCCGAACCATTTTGGACGCAAACGGTGCGGACAAGCTGCTGGGGCGAGGGGACATGCTGTTTCTGCCGCCGGGCAGCAGCAAGCTGGTTCGGGCGCAGGGCGCGATGACGACGGACGAGGACATTCGGCGTATTGTCGAGTTCATCCGGCAGCAGGTGCCTCCGCCGGCCGACGCATTGCCCGAGCCGGCTGTGGAAGACGCGCCGAAACGGCCGTCGCCGCCGCCGCCCGATCTTGCGGAACCTGGCCCTGCATCCGACGGGGATGAAGAGCCCTCGGCGCCTTCCTCCTACGACGCCATGCTTGAAGGCGGCGGCGAGAATGAGGCCGGCGAGGACGGCGAATTGATTGCCGCGGCCATGCAGATCATCCGCGAAACCCGGCGCGCCTCGACGTCGTCCCTCCAGCGCCGCTTGCGCATCGGCTACACCCGAGCAGCCCGCATCATGGATGTGCTTGAGGAGCGCGGCATTGTCGGCCCCGCCCGCGGGTCGGATCCGAGGGAAATCCTCATTGATCTGGATGGAGACATGACGGAGAATTCGGGCGGCATCCGGCCCCGCGAGGAGGGAGGAGACAATGCCTGAAGCGTGGAATGTTGGAGAGGCGCTGCGAAACATTCGCGAAAAGAAGCGGATGACCATCTCCGAAGTGGCCGAAGCCACACGCATGAAAATGTCCGTGGTGGAAGCGATCGAGCGCAACGACTTTGCCCGTTTTTCTGCGTCGGTTTACGCCAAGGGGTTCATCAAGCTCTATGCCGAATGCCTGGAGCTGGATCCGACGCCTTTCCTGCAGGCCTACGAAATGGCGTGGGGCAGCGGAACGCAAACGGTCCCGCGATTGGAAGGCGCGGTCCCGGCCGCTGCGGCCCCGGCCGGCACGGGCGGTTTCGGCGCCGTTCGGATGCTGGCGCAGCGCATGGGGATTTTGGTTCGCCAGCAGTGGCACGCCTTGCGGTTCCGTTTGTGGGGGTTCTGGCGGCGCCGTTTCTCCTCCCGGGAACGCCGGTCGTTGCTGCGCCCCGGCCGGATGGAAATGTCTGGATACGAGTGGCTTTGGCGCTATGCGGGCATCGGGCTTGCCGCTCTGTTGGTGGCGGTGCTGCTGACGTCTGCCGTGATTCGCTGGGCACAGCGCGCTCCGCGAACGGCGGAACGGCGGCCGCCCTCGGCTTCGCTGCGGCTGGCGGAAGAACCGCCCGCGCCGTACGCCGATGCGTTTCGCCGGTGACCTCCACGGGGGGCCGCCCCGCACCCAGCTGCCGTGCAAGTCTTTTGGGGTATCATGAACCCTTTACGAGTGGGTTTTGTCAGCCTCGGCTGCGCCAAGAACTTGGTGGACACGGAACACATGGCCGGTCTGCTCCGATGTCATGGCGTGGCGCTGGCGCCGTCTCCGGAAAAGGCGGACATCGTGGTGGTTAACACCTGCGCCTTCATAGCGGACGCGCGGGCGGAATCCCGTGCCGCGGTGGCGGATGCCTGCGAACGAAAGCGAACCGGCCGGTGCCGTGGCGTGATCGTGGCCGGATGTCTTCCGCAGCGGTATCGGCGGCGGATCGCGGCGGAGTTTCCCGAGGTGGATGCATGGGTCGGACTGGATCGGCTGGAGGCAGTGGCGGAAGCTGCGGGGCGGATTGCGCGCGGCCAGCGACCGCTTTTTGCCGTGACGGCGCGCGCAACAAGGCTGTATGAGCCGGATCCGTGGCGTCCGCGGCTGACGGGGGGGCCGTACGCCTACGTCAAGATCGCCGAAGGATGCAATCACCGTTGCGCGTTCTGCGCCATTCCCGCCATCCGCGGTTCGTACCGGTCCCGGGCGGTGGAATCCATCGTTCGCGAAGCGGCCCGCCTGCTGGAAGGCGGGGCGCGGGAACTAAATCTTGTCTCTCAGGACACAACCGCATACGGACTGGATCGGAGCGACGGGGCGTCGCTGCCGCGATTGCTGAGCCGTCTTGACCGGCTTGGAGGGCAGTTCTGGATTCGGTTGCTTTACGGCCATCCGGCGCGCCTTAACGAGGAGCTGCTGGAAGCAATAGGCGTGGCGGGCAAGGTTTGCCGCTACCTCGACGTGCCGATGCAGCATAGTCATCCCGATATCCTGCGCGCCATGGGCCGCGGCGGGGCCGCCATCCGGGTGGAGGCTCTGCCGGAGCGGCTCCGGGCGGCGCTGCCGGGCGTGGCGTTGCGCACGACGGTGCTCGTGGGGTTTCCCGGAGAGACCGAATCCCATGTGCGACACCTGCTTGAGTATGTTCGGCACGCTCGTTTCGACCACCTTGGAGCCTTCATCTTTTCGCCCGAGGAAGGCACCCCCGCCGCCAGACTTTCCGGGCGTGTGTCCCCCGCGGAGGCCGAAGCGCGACGGGCAGCCGTCATGCTGGCGCAGCGGGAGGTGGTGCGCGAAAAAGCCCGCGAACGAGTTGGCGTTCGTGAAACGGTTTTGCTAGAAAGACGCGCGCTGCGTGCTCCTGGTGTCTGGCTGGCCCGCTCGACGGGGCAGGCGCCGGAAGTGGACGGATGGACGCGGCTGCGGGCGGTACCGTCCGGCGCCCGCCCCGGCGACTTCATTACGGCCCGCTGCGTGGGGTTTCGCGGCTATGACGTGCTGGCGGAGGCATGTTCCGACAAACAGGCAAACAGATGAATGTGCCGAATCAACTGACGGTGGCGCGCATCGCGCTCACGTTCGTCATGGCGTTGTTCCTGACCGTGCCGGCCGTTCCGTTCGGCAAGACGCTGGCCCTGCTCGTGTTCGCCGCTGCCGGGCTCACGGATTGCTGCGACGGCTATCTGGCGCGCCGCGGCGGACGCATCACTGCGTTTGGTCAGCTCATGGATCCGCTGGCGGACAAGATACTCGTGTCCGCCGCTTTCGTGAGTTTCGTCGCCATCGGAGGCATCGTGCCGGCGTGGATTGTTATTCTCATTCTCAGCCGCGAATTTCTTGTGACGGGGTTGCGCCTGCTGGCGGCGGGCAAGGGCCGCATCCTGGAGGCTGGCCGGTGGGGCAAACACAAGATGATCTCCCAAACGGCGGCTATTGTGGCGACAATGGCCGGATTGGCGTTACGGGAGGATGTGCTGGCGCGCCTTTCGCCACCGGAGCGAGCCGGGGCGGCGATGCAGGCTTTCGACGTTTATTTCGGTCGGGCGACGCTGGTGATGTACGTCATTGTCGCGGCGATAACGGCGGTCACCGGCTGGAGGTATCTGTCGCAGAACCGGGCTGTTTACCGGGACGACGTCTGGGATGAACCACGGCAGAAGTTATGAATCAGGAATGGGACATTCAACCGAGAAGCCGGGCGTGCAGCGGCTGCAACGCAGCCTTTCAAAACGGCGCATCGTATTTCACGAGCTTGTATTTTGAGGGGGGACGCTACGAACGGGCCGACTACTGCGAGGGCTGTTGGCAGGGTGGTGCGCGCGAACGGCCGCGGCACAGCGCGTGGCGCGGCTGCTATGAGACGCCTCCTCCGCCGCCGCCGCCCGCCCTGCGCGGCGAAACGGCGGAATCGTTGTTGCGGAACCTGATGGCGGCCAACGATCCAGCCAATCGCAACACGATCTATATTCTCGCCTTGATGCTCGAGCGCCAGCGGATCTTCGTCGAACGGGAGCGGCACACGGGAGAGGATGGCCGCAGCCTGCTGGTTTATGAGCAACGGAAAACGGGGGAAACGTTTGTGATCACCGATCCCCGTCTGCGCTTGGCGGATTTGGAAGCCGTGCAGGCGGAGGTGACGGCCCGCCTGGGCGAAACGGCGCCGCGCGAAGAGACGGCGGAATCGGCGGCGAAGGTATAGTGGCGCGATTATGCTGGACCTGCTTATCGCCAACGGCTCAGTGGTGGACGGAGCGGGACGTCCGGCTCGGCGGGCGGACGTGGGCCTTGCGGGCGATCGCATTGTGGCCGTCGGTGCGCTGGCCGGCGCGGAGGCGCGTCGCGTGGTGGACGCCGCCGGCTGCCTTGTATGCCCGGGGTTCATTGACGTCCATTCGCATTCCGATGCGTACCTGCTGATCGAGCCCTCCGCGCCCAGCAAGGTGTTTCAGGGAGTCACGACGGAAGTCGTTGGGAATTGCGGGGCGTCCGCGGCGCCCCGACTGGGGCGAGGCGAGATGCCGGCGGACTGGCAGTCCCAAAGCTATCCGCGCATCTGGCGCAGCGTGGCGGAATATCGCGGCCTGCTGGAGGAGGTCCGGCCGGCCGTCAACGTGGTTCTGTTGATCGGGCACAACACGCTGCGGAAGGGTGTGATGGGGTTCGAGAACCGGCCCGCCACCCCGGACGAGCTGGCGCGGATGGAGCGGACGCTGGAGAAGGCGCTGGCGGAAGGGGGGCGGGGCTTCAGCACGGGATTGATCTATGCGCCTGGACGTTTTGCGCCGCGCGAGGAAATTCTGGCGCTGGCCCGGACGGCGGTGCGCGCCGGCGGTCTTTATGCCTCACACATCCGCAGCGAGGGCCGGAACCTGCTGGAAGCGTTGCAGGAGGCGGTGGACATTGCCCGAGCGGCCGGCATTCCGACGCAGGTTTCGCACCTGAAGACGGCCGGACGCGGGAATTGGAGCCTGCTGGATGCGGCGCTGGAAATCATACGCAATGCCCGAGCGGCCGGGCTGCAGGTTGCGGCGGATCGTTATCCCTACACCGCGTCCTGCACCGACCTTGATGTGGTGTTGCCCGGGTGGGCGACGGAGGGCGGCCGGGATGCCGTGCTGGCAAGGCTTCGCAATGAATCCATCCGGGAGCGTATCCTAGAGGAATTGGTGGCCAGCCGTCCGGAAAGGGAGTGGATGGAAATTACGATCGGGTCCACGCCTCACCCCGACCATCGTCTCTTTCAAGGCCGACCATTGTCCGAGGTGGCGCGGGACATGGGCTGCGCGCATCCGGCGGACGCCGTGTTGCGGCTGCTCGACGCGGATGAACTCAAAACCAGCGCGTTTTTTCATGGGATGAGCGAGAGCAATATGTGGCGCATTTTGGCGGAACCCTGGGTGATGATTGGATCGGATGCGTCGCTTCGGGCTCCGTGGGGGCCTTTGGCTGAAGATTACCCGCACCCGCGGGCCTACGGCACGTTTCCTCGGTTCCTGCGAGCAGCGCTGGATGGCCGCACCGTGTCGATGGAGGAAGCGATTCGCAAAATGACCTCGCTGCCCGCCGAACAATTCGGATTAACCGGGCGGGGCGTACTGAAAGAGGGCGCATACGCCGACGTCGTGGTGTTGGACCCCGCGGCCGTCAAAGACCGCGCCACTTACGCCCGGCCACATCAGTTCGCGGACGGCGTCAAGGCGGTGGTGGTCAATGGCGTTCTGACGCTGGAGGGCGGACAAAGGAGCGGCCCGCGGGCCGGACGTGTGCTATAATGAATAAGCAAGCGACATCACGTGTTGCGCGTTTCGAGGAGGCGGCCGACGCAGAGAGAAGGACCATGAAAAAGGGCGGACTGCTTTTCGACGTCAATGCCGCTTTCGGAAAACCCGCTTTCGGCGACACTGAGTTTCCCACCGTGGCGGACCGGCTTCAAGAAATGGACCGACTGGGCATCGCTCGCGCACTGGTTTGGAATCTCGAAGCCGCTCAAAACCATCCGTTGGCGAGCAATCAGAAGCTGCTCGATGCCATTGCCGCCACGCCCGGTGCAACGGGGCGAATATTTCCGGCCCTGGCTTTCTCTGATCTGCTGCTGTACGAGCACGATGGGGTGGCCGCGCTCATTCGGCAATTCAACGTTCAGCCGTGCCGCGCATTGCGTTTTGTGGCAGGGGTGACCCGTTGCACGCTGATGCGGGCGGAGCCGGTGATTCGCGCGCTTCAGAAGCTGAAACCCTTCATTGTTCTCGATCAGGATCAGGCCTCGGTGTCCGATGTCCTGGAGTTCACCGCCGTGTTTCCGGAGGTGCCGGTGGTTCTGACGCGTGTGATGTGGACCGCACAGGCGGCGGTGTTCGATCTCATGCGCCGACGGTCGAACATTATGCTCGACATTTCCTGGCTGCATACCTTCGGCGCCATCGAGATGGCGGTCCGCCTTTTTGGTGCGGAACGGGTTGTCTTCGGGATGGGGGGAAAGGCGCACAATGGTGCCGCGGTGGGCGCTTTGGCCCGGGCTAACATTACCGAGGGGCAACGGCGCCGCATCGCCTTCGGCAACCTGGACCTTCTGACGGGGCTCGAATCCGAACGCCTTGTGCCGCCCGCGCCCCGCCCCGCCAACACCTATTGGCTGCGATTCCTCTCGGGCGAAACGTTGGCGGCGGACGTGGTGGACGCACATGGCCATTTGGGGCCGTCCGGGGGTTACGTCTTGGAGAACCAGCGGGAGGAACGCCAAATGGAAGCAACCTTTCGGTCCATGGAGGCGCTCGGCATCCGAACGATGATTGTTTCCGGTCTCCAGGCGCTGATGGGAGATCCGGTCGAGGGAAACGAGTTAATCGAGCGGCTGCTTCGGCCGCACGCGGGCCGGCTGATGGGTTATGTGGTCTTCAATCCCTTCTATGCCGATAAGCTGACGCCCCGCTTCGACGACTGGTTCCAAGGGCCGGTCTTCCGGGGATTCAAAATTCTGTGCTCATACTGGAAAGTTCCGGTCACGGACCGGCGTTTCGACGCGATGTGGCGCTATGCCGACCGGCATCACCTGCCGGTGCTGTCGCACACGTGGGACGACGAATACAGCCGGCCGGCCCTGTTTGAAGACCTCGTGGTGCGGTATCCGCAGGTGTCGTTCTTATTGGCTCACTCCGGAGGAGGCGATGCGGGACGGCGGGAGGCGGAGGAATTGGCGCGCGGTCATCCGAACGTCTTCCTCGAGTGGTGCGGCAGTTTTTGCTCAACCATCCCGTGGGAGGACACTCTTCGGCGCGTCAGTCCGCGTCAGGTGGTTTTCGGCAGCGACGCCATGGCGCACAGTTTCGATTGGGAACTGGCCCGTTTGCTCTCGATGGATGTGCCGGATGCCGCGCTGCGGCCCATTCTTGGCGGCAACATGCGGCGCATTCTTGCCCGGCGAAAATAGCGCCGTCTTGCTCCGAAGGTCTGGGAAGCGGCTGGTTCAACCCTCGCAGCGGGCGGTCACGCGTTCGAGGCTCCGGAGCAGGGGCTGCCGGCTCTTGCGGCGGTCGAACCGCTCCCAAGCCTTCAGGAACCGCTCGCGGTTATCCCGCGCCTGCTGGGATTTGAGCGCCATCAACTGGCCGAGCGCGAAAAGCATTCGAGGATGGCGCGCTTGCCGCGGGCAGGCCTCCACGAACTCGTTGATCATGCGCTGGGCCACGATGGCGTCCTGATGCGCGCCGAGAAGGTCTTGGAGGCGGGCCATCTTGCGCGCCATTTTCAGGGCGGGCGACCCATACAGTTCGGCAAAGAACTCGCAAAGATAACGCAGGCGTTTGCAGCGAATGCGGAGGCGGTGAAAATCGCTGTCAGCCGAATGGGCATGAAGTCGCCGACCGCTTTTGAGGGTCTTTCGCAGCGCCGCCTCGATGCGTTCGGCGGCGGGGCGGCCCACCGGCTGCGCGGCGGCAGCGGCTCGGGCCGGCACGCGCGCCTCCAGCCGTTGTTCGGCTTCGCTCATCAGCCGCCGGAACCACGCTGAATTCAGCGTCGCCACGAGCCGCTGCCGCGCCTGTCTTCGGCGCTTTTCCAAGTGATGGCGGTAGATTTGCAGCGAGGACTGCAGTTCTTCGGGCAGCGCCCCAAGATCCAGGTCGAGATGCTCGATATACACATCCAGATCCCGAACGTCGCCCAGCGCGTCGGCAAGGCGTTTCATCTGCTCGCCGAACAAACGCCGCACGGCGAGGGGCAGTGCGTCCTCAAAGACTCGGGCTGCCGCGCGCAGCCGACGGCTGGCCACACGCATGTTGTGAACGTGCTCCGGATCCAGTCCAAGGCGCGCGCCGGGTTCCTGCCGGGCGAGGCGGCGGAAATGGCGCGTCAACACGCGGTAACCGGCTTCGCTGAAGGAATCGGCGGAGCGCACGCGGAGGACCTCGGGTTCCGTGAAGGCCGACAGTTGAAGACCGGCGCGGCGCAACGCCGCCTCGAACTTGGAGTCGTCGCGCGGCCGGAACGGGAGGCGCGCGCAAAGTTCCTGCGTGAACTCGCGCAGGTCGTCCGGGTGCCCGTCGAGAAGCTCCACTTCGATCAGCGCCTCCTCGCTGGCGCAACCGGGCCAGCGCACGCGGTCGGCGCTCACTTGGAATTCCGCACCGTTATGCGCTTGCACGCGGCACGCGATGCGATGCTGGCGCACCTCCGCCAGGACACGGACGGAAGCGCGGGGCATGAGCCTGCGCAGCATGCGCGCCATCGCGCCGGCCGGTAGCGGGCCCGGGAAACGGCCTGGCGGCGCAACCAGCGTCTCCGATAGCTCCCGCCGCTCGCTGATGCCGTCGCGCGGAGGCGTCAGCGCCTTCAGCGTCAGGTCCGCGCTGTCTCCGCTTAGCCGCAGGCGGCAGGCGACGCCGGCGCGGTAGAACCAGAAATCCCCCGTGTCGAGGTAGAGGTCTCGAATCTTCTTTCTGACGGGACGAGAAACCGTTTCGCACAAGGCAGCCAGTGCGGCCGGCAGCTCGTCGAGCGCCGCGACGTCCGCGCTCCAAAGCCGGGCTTCGATCTCGATGTTTTCGGTCATCATCTTGCGTGCTCTGTATGGCGGCAATTCTTGCGGCGATCAAGGCGCGGGAACATCCATCGCGCGCAAGTGCCGCGGTTGCATGAGCCACTCCAAACGGCCGCGACCCGGGGCGGGGGGGCCGTCGAAAACCAGACAACAGGCGCCTGCCTTGCGAAATTCGATATCCGCGTTCGGATGGCCGGCCAGCAGTTCGGAGGCCAGGCGGGCCAGGTCCGGCATGTGTCCGACGGCCGCGACCGCCTCCTGCGTCTGGCCTCGGAGCCAATCGAGGAACTCACCCGCCTCCCCGCCCGGCTGCAACGCGCGGCAGATGGCCACCCCGTTCTTGATCCGCAGGGCGCTGGCGAGCAACTCGGCCGTTTCCCGGGCGCGAGTCAGGGGGCTGGCCGCCACCAGCCCGACGTCCGGCTCGATTTCGGCCAGCGATCGCGCCACTTCCGCCGTTTTCCGCCGTCCTTCGGGCGACAGCGGACGGTCGGCATCCCGGCGTATGCCTTGTTCGCCGGCCGGCACGGCCAGGCCGTGTCTGACGAGCAAAAGTTTCACGGTGCCACGTTTTCCACGACCGGCGCGATTGTAGTTCCAACAAGGGGGATGCGCAAGATTTTCCGGTCACATTCCGGCGTTGCCTCTCGGGCGCCGGGCTAGTATCGTAAAGCGCGATGTCCAACACCTTCGGACGATTGTTCCGGGCGACGACGTTCGGCGAATCGCACGGGCCGGCGGTGGGCGCCGTGATTGACGGCTGCCCCGCCCGCCTTCCCTTGTCCGCCGAGGATGTCCAGCCCGACCTCGACCGGCGGCGGCCGGGACAGAGCGATTTGGTCACCGCCCGCAGGGAGGCGGACGTCGCGCAGATTGTTTCCGGCGTGGACGGCGGCGTCACGACCGGCGGGCCGATCGCGGTGCTCATCGAGAATCTTGATCAACGGCCGGGCGATTACGCAAGGTTGCGGTCGGCACCTCGCCCGTCGCATGCCGACCTGACTTATCGGCTCAAGTACGGTGTGTTGTCCGCTAGCGGTGGCGGCCGGGCCAGCGCGAGGGAAACGGCGGCGCGAGTGGCGGCCGGGGCCGTGGCGCGCAAGCTGTTGGCGGTGCGGTATGGCGTGGAGGTCGTGGCTTGGGTGGAGACGGTGGGAGAGGTGAACAGCCGGCCGCCGGATCCGGCGGTTGTGACGCGGGCGGCGGTGGATGCCCATCCGGTGCGATGTCCCGATCCGGCCGCCGCCGAGGCGATGGCGGAGGCCATCCGCCAAGCGCAGCGCGCGGGCGATTCGGTGGGCGGTGTGGTCGGATGCGTCTGCCGGGGTGTGCCAGTCGGGTGGGGCGAACCGGTGTTCGGCAAGCTGAACGGCGAACTGGCGCGGGCGATGATGACGATCCCGGCGGCGCGGGGATTCGAGGTGGGGGCGGGTTTTGCGGCCGCCGCGATGAGGGGGTCCGCGCACAACGATCCCTACGTGTGGAAGGATAGACGGATTGGCACGCAAACCAACCGCAGCGGCGGCATCCAGGGCGGCATCAGCGACGGCGAGCCGCTGCTGTTCCGGGTGGCGTTCAAACCGCCGGCCACGATCGCCCGGCCGCAGCAAAGCGTGGACTGGGACGGAAGGCCGGCGACGGTGGAGGGCGGCGGACGGCATGACCCCTGCGTCGTGCCCCGCGCGGTGGCGGTGGTCGAAGCCATGGCCGCGCTGGTGCTCGCCGACGCCGCGTTGCTGGCCGCCGCGGTCCGATGAGCGCCCCGGGTAGATTCGAGTTGCTGGCGTCGGACGCATCCACGGCCGCCCGGCGCGGCCGTCTTTGGACCGCGCGCGGTTCGATCGAGACCCCCGTGTTCATGCCCGTCGGCACGCAGGCGACGGTGAAGGCCATGTCGCCGCGCGAACTAGAGGAACTGGGGGTTCAAATCGTTCTCGGCAACACCTATCATCTTGCGATTCGGCCCGGGGTGGACGTCATCGAGCAGTGTGGCGGTCTGCACCGGTTCATGGGCTGGCCGCGGCCGATCCTTACCGACAGCGGCGGCTACCAGGTTTTCAGCCTGGCGCGCCTGAGAAAAGTGCATGCCCACGGCGTGGAATTCCAGTCGCATGTGGATGGCGCGCCGCTCTTCTTAGGGCCGGAAGAGGCGATGGAAATCCAGTGGCGGCTGGGGACGGACATTGCGATGGCGTTTGACGAGTGTCCGCCGTATCCGTGCGAGCGTGAATACGCTTGTCGGGTGGTGGAGCGCACCCTATCATGGGCAATTCGTTGCGCGACCTGGAGAGGGCGCGGCGGTCTACTGGTCTTTGGCATTACGCAGGGCGGGGCTTACGCCGATTTGCGACGGCGCTGCGCGCGCGAGCTGGTGGCGATCGGATTCGACGGCTACGCCATTGGCGGCGTGAGCGTGGGCGAGCCGGAGCCGGTGCTGCTCGAGGGACTGCGCGCCGGCGTGGAGGCGCTGCCCGTGGATCGTCCGCGGTATTTGATGGGCGTGGGACGCATGCGCCAGGTGGTGGAGGCCGTGGCGGCGGGCGTGGATATGTTCGACTGCGTCATGCCCACGCGCTATGCGCGGCACGGCACGGCGGTGACGGCCGCGGGGCCCTATGCGGTGAAAGCGGGCGCTTACAAGGCGGAC
>CALHGX010000011.1 GCA_938031185.1 uncultured bacterium | reverse complement strand
TGACGAGATGGATGCGGAGTCGAAGCCGAAGACAAGCAAGCGCTCGGGCCGACGGCGGGTTCTGCTGTATAACGCCGTGCTTCGGCGCGTTCGCGAGGAGATCAGGGCGGGAGCGGTACACTGCCTCTCCGAGAAGGAAATCGTGAGGCGTTTTCGTGTTTCCAACATCACGGCACGGCGCGTTTTGAACGAGCTGCGGGAAGAAGGCGTGCTGATCCGCAAACAGGGGTGTGGGAGCGTTGTTCTGTCGCCGCTGGAACGCGTGGTGGACTTGGCGGTGGTGATATTCGACATCTATCGGTCCGATGACGCCTACGTCACGACCTGCCTGCAACGGCTCGAGGGGCTGTCGGCGGCGAAGGGTTATCATTTGAACCTTTACACCACGCGACAGAAGCCGGTTTCGGAAACGCCGGCCTCCCTGCTGCATCACTTGGTGTTGAAGCGGAGGTTACGGGCGGCGTTTTTCGTTTCGCCGTTGGCGGCGCAGGATGCGCTGTTTTTCCAGCGGCACGGTATTCCTGTGGTGGCGATGGGCAATCGGTATCCGGGGCTGTCGCTGAACACCGTGGTGTTCGACCATCGGAACGCGGTGACGCAGGTGATGGCGCGGTTGATGGATGAAGGATGTCGCCGGGTGGCGCTGCTGACCGGACGGCCCCCGCTGCTGGATGCGGGCGTGATTACGGGCACCGAAGAGATTCACGATGCGTATCGCGAGGCCCTACGCGCGCACGGCGTGCCCTATGATCCGGCGCTGGCGCTTGCCCGGGAACAGGCGGAGGAAGAAGGCTATGCCGTGGCGGCGCTGTTGAGCCAGGAGAGCGCGACGCGTTGCGAAGCGGTGGTGATTCCTTCCGCCATACTGGCGCGCGGAGCGTTGCGTTATCTGCAGACGCATCCGGAAACGCCGCTGAAAGTGGTGGCCTATTCCCATGTGGCAACGCAGCGACCGTGCGTCGTGCAGGACGCGAGCCGGTTAGCGGCGGCAGCCTTCGAGGTCGCCGAGGGGTTGCTTGAGCGCGGCGCGGCGATTGAAGCATCTCGACTGGTGGAGATTCCGCTGGACGTCGTTTGGTGAGTCAAGAAAAGGAGTGCCGGGATGAAGATCCGTTTGCGCGGGGGCCTTGAGATCGAACTGTCGAAAAAGGGAAGGCGTTTTTTCGGAATAGGCGGCGTTTGGGCGCATGGAGTCCCCCTGCGGAACGGCGGGCAAACGGTCCGCCCGTATTGCGCCACACCCGAGGGCATCGGATACACGGAATTTCGAGATCCGGAAGTCCGTCGGGAAAATGGTCGCCTCGTGGTACGGGCCAAGGCCATTGGACGCTGGCAGGCGAGCAGCGAACGGATGGTATCTCATTGGTGGCTCACGCGCGTGCCGGGGGAGTATCTGCATCCGGGGGAAGAATTCGTTGACTGGATGGAGTGGATTTTCGAGCCAAAGACACTGCGGATAGAAGGCAGGGAGTTCGATGGATTTGTGCTCCGGTATCGTTATTTCAGCGAGGCCGGCCGAAAGGTGCGGCGACTGGAAGAAGCGGCGACGTGGGAAATCGGCGGCTCGTGTACGAACAACACCCTGATTCAGCGGTGCTACTACACGCCCTACAAGCACGAAGTGGACCTGACGCGGGAGACTGCGTGGGATTCCGGGGGGCGGACGCCGGGCGCCGTGTGCGGCGAGTGGGCTTTTCAGTACGCCCTGCGTTGGGGCGGCAGTATTTCGCCGTTCGATTTCCTGGCGAATGAACAGGGGACGCTGATCCGGGGATATGAGCGGCCGGCCTATATTCGGACATGGGAATGCAAGCTGGCAGGTGACGACCGCTTGGCTACGTTCGACGAGCACTTTGACACCTTGAGTTCTGACTTCTCCACCGTGGGCACCTTCGTGGGATTTTCGCCGGCGAAACCCGGCTCCACGCGCACAGACATCCGGAACCTGTGGACATCGGTTTATGACCATTTCCGCGACGAGGCCAGGCGATATGCGGGCGCCAAACCGGTGCCGATGCTGCCGATCATGTCCACGGATTGGCTGCAAGGCACACCCGGGGGCGTGTTGCAAGAATATGCTGACAAATATCTCCGCCGCATTGCGGCCCTTCGGTATCGCGTGGTATTTCTTGGTCCGGTGTGGGAGTCTGACATGACGGCCAAGGGCCGCAACAGTTGTGGCATCTACGAGTGGCGGGTAGCGGAAGGACTGGGCGGTTTGGATGGCCTTCGCTACTACGTGAATACAGCGCACGAGCTGGGGCTGCTGGTCATGGCCTGGTGCGGGGGCCTGTTCATTAGCGGCCAACAGATTAATCCCTTCTTTGCCGATCATCCCGAACGCGTGGCGTGGAGGGCGTTGTATGGCAACGGCCGCCAGTTCGGCAGCGGGTACGATTGCGCCACCTCGTTGAACCTCAGGATACCGGAGGCTTATGCGTACGTTCGGGATCGCTGCCGAGGCCTCCTGGAGGAGAGCGGATTGGACGGCCTTTTCTGGGACTCGCATGTGGATGCGTGGTTTGAGCCGATAGATGGCCGGGATGGGCTCTTCACGCCCATGCTGGAAGAAGCGATCCACCTGACGGTGGAGATCCAGAGCATGTGTCGGTATTTTTGCTGCGAGTCGCAGTCGCCGTTTGCCCAGATACAGGTCGGAAACGGCATAGCGGGACTCTCGGTGATGGACGGCTGCGAGTATGCGAATTATGACCGATATTTCAGTCTAGAGGATGCCATTCAGCGGCATATTCAGGAAGCGGATTTTTCTGCCCGATACTACCGGCATTTCGGCTATGGGGGAGGGTTGCGCTTCCAATGGCGGGCGCTGGATGCGATCGAGGCCGACCCGGCGCTTTTCGATGGCATTCGGCAGGCCAACCTGGACATTACGGCGGCCAGGCCCCACATGGGCAAGCGCCGGCTAATAGAAGGCGATCCCGGGGTGGAGTGGACCTCGGCTGATGGCCGAAACCAAGTATATTTCTCCTTTGCGCCGGGCTCTTTTTCGCCCCGGATTCGCCCCATGGAGGTGCGTTGTCTCACCACAGGACGGCCGGTGCCGATCCAACAGGATGGGCGCTTCGAGACGTTGCCGAATCACACCTACCTCATGATGTCCTGAGCAGCTTCGGGGATAGACGCGCGATTGACGTGAGGAAGACATCGGTTATCTTATCCACATGAAGGTCTTGGTTATTGGCAGCGGGGGTCGTGAACACGCTTTGGTGTGGAAATTGGCTCAGAGTCCTCTGGGCCCGCGTCTTTATTGCGCGCCTGGGAATGCCGGTACGGCGGAATTGGCCGAGAATCTCGACATTCGGGCGGAGGACATCGACGGCTTGGCTCGATGGGCCTGTGAAAAGCGGCCTGACTTGACCGTGGTAGGCCCTGAAGCCCCGCTTTGTGCCGGCCTTGTGGATCGCTGGCAAGCGGAAGGGTTGGTGGCCTTTGGTCCTACCCAGGCCGCGGCCCAGTTGGAAGGCAGCAAGGTGTTTTCCAAGGAGGTCATGCGGGCGGGCGGAGTGCCCACCGCCGGGGCGGCCACGTTCACTGATGCTGGGGCGGCCGTGGATTTTGTGCGTCGTCAAGGGTGCCCGTTAGTGGTCAAAGCCGAGGGGCTCGCTGCGGGCAAAGGGGTTGTGATTTGCAGGACCGTTTTGGATGCGGAAGAAGCCATCCTTGACATGATGGTGCGGGGCGTGTTTGGAGCGGCGGGGCGCCGTGTTCTGGTGGAGGAGTATCTCGAGGGCGAGGAGGCGTCCATCCTCGCGCTGGTGGATGGCGAGCGCGTGGTGCTGCTGGAGTCAGCCCAGGATCACAAGCGGGCCTTGGACAACGATCAAGGTCCGAATACGGGCGGCATGGGAGCCTATTCGCCGGCGCCCGTCGTTTCGGAACGATGGAAACCGGTCATTGAGCGTGAAGTTTTCGGGCGCACGTTGACGGAATTGAAGCGGCGGCGGATCGTGTATCGGGGGGTTCTCTATGCGGGGCTGATGATGACGGCGGAAGGCCCGAAGGTGCTGGAGTTCAACTGCCGGTTTGGCGATCCGGAAACGCAGGCCATTCTGCCGCGGCTGGCCTCCGACCTGCTGCCGGCGCTTCAAGCTTGCGCTGAGGGAACGTTGCGCCCCGAAATGTTGCGCTGGAGGCCGGAGGCCTGCGTCACCGTCGTGATGGCCGCCGTCGGTTATCCGGGCGCGTATGAGAAGGGGCGCGTCATTTCCGGTCTGGACCAGGCCGCAGGCCGGCCGGGGACCGTGGTGTTTCACGCGGGGACCCATATGGAAGGCGGACGGACGGTGACCGCCGGCGGACGGGTGCTGAACGTGACGGCGACAGGTGTTTCACTGGAAGAGGCGGCGCGCCGCGCGTACGAAGCCGTGGCGGATATTCGTTTTGAGGGCGCGATGTGGCGGCGGGATATTGCCGCACGCGCCTTGCGCCGATCCGGTTAG
>CALHGX010000010.1 GCA_938031185.1 uncultured bacterium | reverse complement strand
CTAATGCAGTGGTAGATGACCGGTCTGGTGGATTCGGACTTCACCTTAATAATCCAGCGCGCGCGTCTCATAGCAAAGCCATGATAAGAGCAAATGAAGAAATCACAACGGGATTTCTTGATAAAAGGACTGTCCCTTTGTTCCTTTATTTTGTTGGTTGCGCTGCCAACATAGATCACAGGATTGCCGATGCCACAGGCTTTGCCGCGTTTGATCTGGTCGTGGCGGATGATGCCGAGACAGAGCGCGTTGACGAGCGGGTTGCCGTTGTACGAGTCGTCGAAATACACTTCGCCGCCGACCGTCGGGATGCCGATGCAGTTGCCGTAATGCGCGATGCCGGCCACGACCCCGGCAAACCAGCGCCGGTTTTGCGCCGCGTTGGCCGACCGGCCTTCGATCGGACCGAATCGCAAGGAGTTGAACTCCAGAATCGGCCGCGCTCCCATGGTGAAAATCTCGCGGATGATCCCGCCCATGCCAGTCGCTGCTCCCTGGAACGGCTCGACCGCGCTGGGATGATTATGCGATTCGATTTTGAATGCGATAGCCCAGCCGTCACCAATGTCCACAATTCCGGCGTTTTCCTCGCCGGCTTTGACGAGGATAAAGTCGCCGTCGCGTGGCAATTTCTTCAATTAGGGACGGGAATTCTTGTAACTGCAATGCTCGGACCACATCACTGAGAAGATGCCGAGTTCGGTGATGTTCGGCTCGCGCCCGAGAATCGTTTTGATTCGCTCGTATTCCTCCGGCGTGATTCCGTGCCGGGCAATGACATCAGGCGTAACGGAAATGTTTTTCTTCATAGGAACGGCGCTCAGTGTAAGCCACTGGCTCCCGTTTGCCAGCAAGATTTACAGTTCCGCCTGCACGACGAACCGCCCACGCCCCACAAAGCGCACCCACGTATGTTGACCGGTGTATTGAACGGTGCACCGCACTGGTTGTTGCTGCGCATCAGTGATGAGCACCTGAGCGTGTTGACGGAACGTCAGAACATTCTTGCCGTAAGCTTCAACCTCATAGCGGCCGCCAGCGACGTCGAGCAGGCGCACCGTCGAACTCACCAAGGCCGGACCGCGGGTATGGCCGACGACGATCCGATTGCGGCCCGGTCGCAGCCACCGCTCCGGCAATTGCAGCGAACCGATCAAGAGTCGGCCATTGATGGTGACTGGGCCGCGTCCGGTGAAATCCACATCCAATCGCGCACCTCGGTACTCGTAATCTCGCAACCGGCGCAACAATTTGGGTGATCGCACTGCCAACCCAAATGGCAACCGACGCAGGCCCAAACCCGTCACAGTTGCCAACCACGGCGCAATGGAAAACGCCTGCGGCCGCACATCGTGCCACGGATGACCGTCGGGCACGTTGGTCATTTCGATCACCGTGTTGGGCATCGGCAGGGATTGCCCCGGCCGGTAACTCTGTCGGGCCGGCAACTGCATGGCTTGCCAAATTTCTCGCTCGGGGACAAATTCCAAATCGAGGCTGCCGAGGATGGCGAAATACGCCGCAAGAAAATATCGGTCGTTCTTGGCAAGATCGGCAAGCAGATGCCGGCGGATTGCCGGCAACCGTTCATCGGAAACCAGAAACGGTGGTACCGTCAATGCCCATTGATAATCGGCAGTGTCGAGTCCGTAGGAACCCGCCCGGAACAGTTTGCCGTCGTGCGTCTTGATCCAGCCGTAAGCCGGCAGTCCCTTGCCAAAAAACTTTTCCAGACGCCGGCCCAGTCCCTCGGCTTTGCGCGCCGCGGATTCGTCGCCCATCGCTGCCAACATCCAGTACGCTGCGTACGCGCCGAGATTGATGTAGATGTCGAATGCCTGTCTGACCAACCGTCCTTGCCACCGTTGCGCTGACTCGCCACCTGGTTTGCCAACAGCACCGTCGAAACCCGCATCGCGGCAACCGGCAAACGGCGACTCACCTGCAAAAAACCGTCCAAACAAACCCAGCCGCCGGTCACAACAGCGCCGTTCCAACCAATCCATCGCCTCACGGAGCAGGGCTTGTTTGTCGGCGGCTAGCCAACAAGCGTCCCCCGTCTGCGTCCAGGCAGTGAACACACTCCAAATCGCGTAGAACACGCCGTCTTCTTCCCACTTGGTGATCGGGCTGACCAATTGCAAAAACGTTCGTCCGCTTGGTTGTTCGCTCTCAATGACCGTTGGGTTCGCTAGTAAAAATTCCGTCCACCGTCGCACCGGATCAGCGTTCCCTGCATAGGCTTGGTAAGCGGTAATCATCGCCCCATCGCGCACCCAGATCAGATAATAAATCAGGTTGATCGCCGCGCGGATAGCGCCGGATTCGTCCTGCATCGCCAGCAACACCCGGCGGTTCAAGTCGAGCAATCGCTGGAGTTTCTGGTCGCGCAACTCAATCCGGCCGGTTGCCAACGCGCGTGACACCGCTCGTTCCAATGCGCGATGCTCCTGTTCGCGCGCGCGGACCCGCGCCCAGCGAGCGACGGGTTGACCGGCTAATTCACCGGCAATGGCTACGCCCGCGCCGGCGGCCAAATGGACCCGGCCATACGCGCTCCGTCCCGGAACGCGCGGACCGCGATATTCCCAGTGCGCCCCCGGCCCTGCGGCGGCGACAAACTCGAACCGGTAGCCCCGGTCGGGATGTTCCACCGCCAACACGCGGGGCGTCGCACGAAGCACCCGGTCTTGTTTGTCTGTTTTGAAATCCACGCAGCCGGGGCGTTCCAACCAGAGCAACACGACCGGCGCGGCAAACCGAGTGAGCACGTGCAAGGTTTGTTGCCGGAATCGGAGGACGGAATAAAACGGATCGTAGTCACACGCCACAAACTCCTTCGCCGTCAGTCCTGGCAGGGCGATCACATCGAAAATACGCGTAAAATCGTCGCGGCAGGAGAAGTTGCGATCACGCTGGTCCCGCGATTCGCCCGCGCGCGGCGAGATCCACAATTCCACCCGGCCCTCCTGGTCGAAGTTTAATTCAATGCGTACTCCACGGCGATTATGCATCAAGATCGTTTTGCCTGGCCGGTTAAACATGGGCGTGCAGGGTAAGCTGTAACCAAACCACGGTCAAGAGGTGAAAGGAGACAATACAATGAAGACAGGAACAAAAGTGATCCTGACGGTGGGCGCGGCCGGAATCTTGGCGCTGGGAGCGATAGCGATGGCGGGACCGGGCTTTGCGGGCCGGCAGGACCGGGCATGCGGGCCGGGATTCCGTCAGGGCGGATTCGGCGACCGGCTGCGGCTCGGTGAACGGCTCGGGTTGACCGAAGAGCAACACGGCAAGATCAAGTCCGTACTCGAAAATCACCGCAGCACACTCGAGCCGCTGCGCGAAAAACTTATGGCCGAACGCAAGACGTTGCACGAACTTATGCGCGCCGACAAGGTGGATGAAGCGGCAATTCGGGCGCAAGTGGCCAAGATGGCGGCCGTCGAGGCAGACCTCGCTGTGGCCCGTGCGAAAGTGACGCAGGAAATCCAGCCGATGCTCTCGCCCGAACAGAAACAACGAGCCAAAGAGTTGCTGACCAAAGCCGAAAAACGCCGCGCGGAATTCCGCGAACGCATTGCCAAGCGGCGCGGGCAAGACTAACATTCGCGCCATGACCGGCCAGGGTCATGAACCGACGGACGAACGCCTCATCACCGCCACCCTCGCGGGGGACGATGAGGCGTTCGCCGCACTGGTGGGGCGGTATAAACGGCGGGTACTCGGAATTGCCGCCCGATTCGCCCGGCACGACCAAGAACTCGACGATGTGGCGCAAGAGGTCTTTGTGAAGGCATATCAGAACCTTGCGAAATATCGCGGCGACGCGCCGTTTGAGCATTGGCTGTCCCGCATTGCGGTGCGCGCCTGCTACGATCTGCTGCGGCGCACCCGGCGCGAACGGGAACACCGGTCATTGGACGGAATCGAAATTGGCGTTGGGGACCACCGCGAAGCGGACCGTGCGCGCGAGGTGTTGCAGTGAGCCCTGAGTCAACTCGCTGCGCCCGAACGATTGGTGATCACCTTATTGGAGCTGGAAGAAAAAACCGTGCGCGAAGTGGCCGACCTGACCGGTTGGAGCGAGGCCAACGTCAAAGTCCGCGCCTATCGGGCACGGCAAAAGTTGAAAACAATTTTGGAGGCAAGCCATGACTGGTGACGACAAACTCAACCGCTTGTTCGCGGCTGCCCGGCAGCGCCCGCCGGACACGACGCGTGTCGAGTTCGGGTTCGAGACGCGGTTGCTGGCCCGATCGCAGACGGAGCGCGAGCAACCAGCGTTGTGGGCGCTGTGGACCTGGCGGCTGATGCCCGTGTTCGCGGCTGTGAGCCTGGCGCTGGGTGTGTGGAACTACACTGCGCCAGCGACGGACGGAAGCGATTGGACAACGGCTTTTGCCGACAATGCCGACAACGAACTCGTTGCCTACTACACGGGGGAATGACATGCAAAACTGGAAAACCATTGTGGGAGTCGTCGGTGTGTTTGTGCTGGGGATGATTGCGGGGGGATTGGTGACGGCGCGAGTGCTTCAAAAACGCGTGCCGCGGCCATGGCCGCCCGGCTCGCCTGTGGTGGTCGATTGGGTGGTGCGGCGACTGGATTGGCAACTGGGTCTCGACCGCGAGCAGCGTCAGCAAATATTGGCGATCATGCAGGAAACACAACGTGCATTGCAAAAGACGCAAGCCCAAATCCGGCCGCAGATGGACAAAATCTTCGCGGAGTCGAACCAGAAAGTCCGCGCCGTATTACGACCTGACCAACAGGAAAAATACGATCGGATTGTGGCGGAGCGGCGCGCCCGGTGGCGCGGGCCACTAGGTGAACCCTGTTTCGGTGGTCGGTTGCGGCGCGGTAATCCCGCGGAAGAATGACCGACCGTTGCGCGCCCCGCTGCCGTTATTGCGCAGCGCGAGAACGACGCGTCTGCTCTTCATTTGGCCCGTGCGGTTGGCGCCGGCGGGTCGGCGGCGGAGGGTATCCCCTCGCCGGTCATCACCTTGTTGAGCATGCCAGTGATAGGTTGGAGGTAACTGCTCAGGTAGCCGCCCCAAAGCGGGCGGCTACCTGAGCAGTTACGAAAACCGCAAGAAATAGTGCCAAGAGTAAAAGAAACACTCTGCCAATGAAGTGATTTGCTACATCGGTGAATATCGAGAGGGGATAATCAGTCCAGTCAGGGCGCATTGTATACTTCCGAACGTCCGTCATGACCCGCGCGCGCAGCGCGTTGGGTCCATGACATGGTTCGGGTTTTATTGTTCTTTGTCTTCAATAGGGTAGGTGTGGAAGACTGAGACGACAGAATCGACCAGTGCTTGGTCAAAATACTGAAGGTTTGGGTCATCTTCCTTGTATTGGTTTCTTTCTATTTCCTTTATTCCTTCAAAGTCTTGTATTGCCCAGCTGTCATCAATCTCGTCTATAGTAGCCATCTGCACAGCAATTTTGGCATCAGTATGGTTGACATAGGACACTACGTAAGCGCCGCCTATTTCGTTTTTTCTGGGGTTCTTTTCACAAGGAACCACAAGATGTTGAACCAAGATCATTTGTTTCCCAACGTCCGCGATCACGGACCCTCACCCGTGGCGCGACTGATGCCAAAGCGAGCAACAGCGAGCTCGCATCAGGCGTGACGCGGGTGAGGGTTCGGTGCATCGCCTTGTGTGCGCCCAGCATGGGCGCGTTGTAAATGGGGTGAAAGTCCCCTGTGAAAGAACCAAAACATGGAAACATGAAAATGAAATCACCAGTTGAAGTCAACTGCGGAAGGCTAACCGACCGTGGGGAGGAGCCGAAGCGCAGCGCAGACAGCATGCCAAATCTCTACCAAAATCTGCATGCAACGCTAGACGAAACGTGCGAGCCGATGAACAAGAATCAGATACAAGGCCGACACGATGGGGCGAGCTGGCACAACACAGCGAAGCCCACCGGTTCAGTCGTGGAGGT
>CALHGX010000009.1 GCA_938031185.1 uncultured bacterium | reverse complement strand
CGGCTTTCTCCCGACACCCCGCCAAAGGTGAGGTCGAAATAATCCGGGCGGCCCGGCTCCGCCGTGTCTCCCACCTGGAGCCCAATACCTTCGGCGTTTGCTCGGAGCGTCCAAACGCATCCGGCGATAATCAGCATGACAAGTCCTTTTCGTCGCGTCTTGCTCACGTTGGCACCCTTATTGAATGGTCCCGAGATTGTTTGCGCGCCCGCCTAGCAGGCGAGCGCATCCTGATGGATTCACAAAGGCGCGTCAAGTCCTGTTGAAAGCCGCGGGCGGACGGGTAGAGGAGGGGCCCACGGCCAGAAGATCGCAGAGTGCCGGCCGTTGACTTCGCGGAGCGCATCTTCTAAGGTCAGGCTCGTTTTGCGGCAGGGGAGGGCCAACGCAAGCGCCGGCGTCCGCGCAGGGGCTCGTGCTTGGCCTGTTTGTCGGAAAAGCCCGGCGTCGCGCAACAGGCCGTTAGCTCAGTCGGTAGAGCACTTGACTTTTAATCAAGGGGTCCCGGGTTCGAATCCCGGACGGCCTACCAACAGGCGTTGAGCGTCAGAGAGCGGGGAGATGCATGAGGCTTGGCATTATCGGCGGCAGCGGCTTGTATGAAATGGATGGACTTCATGCGGTTCGGACCATTGAGATGTCTACGCCATTCGGCGCCCCTTCGGATGTCATCATCGCCGGCCAACTGGGGATGGCCGAGGTGTTTTTCCTCCCGCGTCATGGCCGGGGCCACCGTCTGCTGCCTTCCGAGATCAATCACCGTGCGAATATTCATGCCCTGAAAAGCCTGGGGGTCGAATGCGTGGTGTCGGTTAGCGCGGTGGGCAGTTTGCGGGAGAACCTTCGGCCGCGGGATGTTGTGTTGCCGGATCAGTATTTTGACCGCACCAAAGGCGGCGCCGCGCACACGTTTTTCGGACGGGGCATCGTGGCGCATGTGTCTTTTGGAGAGCCCACGTGCGCCGTGTTGCGAAACGCGCTGGCCCGCGTTTTGAACGAGGCGGTCGCCGAATCGGAAGAGGATCGAGGTGTGCGAATTGTATCGGGGGGAACCTATGTTTGCATGGAAGGGCCGGCGTTCTCCACCAAGGCCGAATCGGGCGTCTATCGCCGGCTTGGGTTCGACGTGATCGGCATGACGAGCCTGCCGGAGGCCAAGCTATGCCGCGAGGCGGAGCTGTGCTACCAGCCGATGGCCATGGTTACGGACTACGACTGCTGGCATGTGGCGGAAGAGGAAGTCAACGTGGCGATGATTCTCGAAACGCTGCGTTTGAACACCCGTCTTGCGCAGCGGGTTTTGCGAAAACTGGCGGAGCATCCGCCTGGGGCGCGGCGCTGTGGCTGCGCCGGGGCGCTCCGGAATGCGGTGGTGACGGATTTAGCCCGGGCGCCGCAGGAGACGATAGAAGCGTTGCGGCCGATTCTGCGGCCGTACCTGCCCCGCGCTTGAGGATCGCCGAACGAAGGGGGCGCATGCGCTGGATGCAAGAGGGCGTTGCGGTCTTGGCAGACCTCGTCTATCCGAAGGTTTGCAGCGCTTGTGGCGGTCGCGTCGGGCGCGAGGGATCGCACTTATGCTGGGATTGCCGCGCGGCCCTGCCGTTTATCCGTCCGCCTTACTGTGAATGTTGCGGCGACCCTGTGGAGGGCGATGTGACCGGCTTGTTTCGGTGCGCGGCCTGCGTTGAGCGCACGCCCGCCTTTGAACGGGCCCGGTCGGCCGTGCGTTATCGCGGCCCCATTCGCGAGGCGCTGCAGCGGTTCAAGTATGGGCGGGAGACTCATTTGAGCCGCGATTTCGCGGACTTGCTTGGGGCGTGCGTTCGAACGCATTATGCCGCCGAGCCGTTTGACGCCGTCGCCTTCGTGCCGCTGCATCGGCGAAAGCGTCGGGAGCGAACCTACAATCAGGCGGAATTGCTGGCGGAGGATTTGAGCAGGTTGTTGCGGCTGCCGCTGGCCACGCGGTGTATCGAGCGGCGGCGCGCGACATCGACCCAGACGGCGCTGTCCGCTCGAGCGCGCCGGCAGAACGTGCGAGGCGCGTTCGTCGTCACGGCGGTTGAATGGGTGCGCGGGCGGCGGTTTCTGCTGGTGGACGACGTGATGACAACGGGCGCGACTGTGGATGAATGCGCCCGGGCGATGAAAGAGGCTGGGGCCGCAACCGTTTGCGTTGTCACGGTGGCGCGGGGATGACATCCCATGGTTTATCGAACGGCATGCGATACGGATGGCCTGCCATGACGGCTTTCGATCGCAGGGTGTACACAGCGGTGCGGCGCATTCCGGCGGGGCGCGTGGCAAGCTACGGATGGGTGGCGCAGCAGATCGGCTGCGGTTCCGCACGGGCGGTTGGGCAAGCATTGAAGCGCAACCCTGTCGCGCCGATGGTGCCCTGTCATCGTGTTATTGCGGCGGATGGAAGCCTCGGCGGGTTTGAAGGCCGCAAGGATGGCGCGGCGGTGATGAAGAAAGAACAGCTGTTGGCGGAAGAAGGGGTGTTTTTTTCTGGGGGGCGGCTACGGGATCCGTGGCGGCTGCTCCGTGCGACGTGACGGATCAATGCGGCGCAAACTGGAGCAAAGGAGGTGGCCGCATGGACAAAGGGGCGGGAGCGGCCGGGGTTCGGGAGGATTTGATCTGGCATCCCTATACGCGCCATTCGGCGGTGGACGCGGGACTGCCGGTCATGAAGCGCGGGGAGGGGATTTATCTCTGGGACCAGGAAGGGCGCCGCTATGTGGACGCCATCTCTTCCTGGTGGGCCTGCAATCTGGGGCATGGGCACCTGCGGGTGGTGGAGGCGATTCGTCGTCAGGCCGGCGAGCTGCAGCACAGCATACTGGGCCATCTGTCGCATCCCCGCGCGCTGGAATTGGCGGAGCGGCTCTGCGGCTTGTTCCCCGATCGGCGCCGCGTCTTGTTTGCGAGTGACGGCTCGTCGGCCGTCGAAGCGGCGCTGAAGATTGCGCTGCATCGCGCGTATAGCCTGGGGGAAACCAAGCGCTGCAAATTCGTGGCGCTGGAAGGCGCGTATCATGGCGACACGTTGGGCGCGGTGGCGGTGGGTTATCTGGAGCACTTTCATCGTCCGTTCAAGCCGGTGCTGTTTCCTGTGTATCAAGCAGAGGCCCCCTGTTGTAGCACCTGCGCGCGCGGAACCACGCCGGACCGCTGCGCGCAGGAGTGCCTGATTTCGATGCGCGAGATCATCCGGAACTTCGGGCCGGAGCTGGCGGCGGTGATTGTGGAGCCCCTGTGCCTGGGGGCGGGGGGCATGAAGATATATTCGTCGGGGTATTTGGCCCGGCTGGCGGAACTGTGCGCCGAGCACGACATTCTTTTGATTGCCGACGAGGTCGCCGTGGGCATGGGGCGCACCGGCCGGATGCTGGCCTGCAATCACGCCGATGTGGCCGCGGACATCGTGTGCATGGGCAAGGGGCTGGCCGCGGGCTATCTGCCTTTGAGCGCCACCATTGTAAAGGAGGAGATATATGAGCTTTTCAGGGACACGCCGCGGATGGACTTGACCTTCTACCACGGCCACACATTTTCCGGGAATCCCATCGCGGCGGCGGCCGCCTTGGAGACGTTGCGCGTTTATGAGGAGGAGCAGATCGTGCGGCGCGCGGAGCGGATGGGGGAACGGATGGCAAGGCGAATGCGCGCGATGACCGGGCAGCCGGGGGTGCGCGATGTGCGCACACTGGGCATGATCGGCGCGGTGGAGCTGACGGCACGCCGGGCGGCAGAGGCGGAGGCGCGCGCCACTCGGATTCGGGATCATCTGCGGGCCCAAGGCGTTTTGATCCGTCCGCTCGGCCCCGTGGTCTATTTGATGCCGCCGCTGACGATTGACGAGGCGGCGTTGGATGATCTGGTTGACCGGCTGGCGGAGGCCGTGGCGGCGACGGAGGACCAGTGAATTGGGAGCTGCTATACGGCCGGCAGCCGGTTTTGGAGGCGCTGCGGGCTTCACGGCGTGAAATGCGCGTTTTGCGAGTGGCCGGTTCCGTTCAGTTGACAGGGGTGGCGGCCGAGATTCTTCGGTTGGCCGAACAGAGGGGACTGCGGTTGGAACGATGCGAAACGCGGGACATGGATCGGCTGACGCATGCCGGCCATCACCAGGGTGTGGCGCTGGAGGTAGGGCCCTATTCCTACGCGCCGTGGGAGGAGATGACGCGGCCGACGGCGGAGGGCGAGCCGCCTTTTCTCTTGCTGCTCGATCATATTCAGGACCCGCAGAATCTTGGCTCGATTCTGCGGACGGCGGAGGCGGCCGGCGCGCACGGCGCGTTGATTCCAAAGGACCGGGCGGCGGAAATAACGCCAGCGGTGGTGCGGGCCTCGGCCGGCGCATGCGAGCATTTGCGGGTGGCGAGGGTGGTGAATCTGGCGGAGGCCATGCGACGCTTGAAGGAAATGGGGGTGTGGCTGACCGGACTGCATCCGTTTCCTGAAGCGGCACCCTATACCGCGTTGGACTACCGAGACGCCGTCGGTTTGGTCATCGGTGGCGAGGGCGAAGGGCTGACGAGATTGGTTCGGGCCCGGTGTGACCACTTGGCGCGGATTCCCATGCGCGGTCGGGTCGGCTCGCTCAACGCGGCGGCGGCGGCGGCGGTGATGATGTATGAAGTCCGTCGCCAGCGGACACCGGAATGGCATTCCGAGTGACGAAATCGCGTGCATGGCCGGTGGCGGGGATGCGCACGGTGTAGGAGCGGCTATCGGGCTTCACGTGCAATTCGATCCAGTGTCCAGCGCAGTTCTCGGAATCGCCCGTGTTGGCAATGAATTCTTCGGACGTATTGTCCGATCCCGGCTCGAGATTCTTGTGGAGCTGGTAGTTCGCCTCGATGGACTCGACCGCACGCAGCAGGGCACGGGTTCTGGGTTCGCAGCCCTTATGTGGACCGTTGCTCATTACCGTGACGGTGGGCGCCAGCGACTTCACCAGCAGCGGGTGATTGGAGAGGTCGAGTCCATGGTGCGAGACTTGGTACACATCCACGGTGCCCACCAGGTTGACGGGGTCCACGAGTTGGCGCTCCAGCCGGCCGGTTAAGTCGCCGCCGGCGTAGAAAGTGAAAGCCCCGAATCGAAGCAGAAGCACGATGGAATCTGCGTTCCGGGAACGGTCTTCCGGGTACTCGTTGTGGTCGCCAGCCGCCAAGGGATTTGGCGGCGCATTGGGCGGCGGTGCGATCACGCGGCCTCCGGCGGCCAGACATTGCAACGTCAGCGGATGAAGGTTATCCCGCTGCCGCAGCGGGATGGCGTCGCCGGGCGCCAGCCGGACCAGGGATTGTCGGGTGCGCCAGGCGCCATAGGGGTCCGAAGGGGGCACGTCTCTGTGCGCGTCACGAGGTTCGTAGAGACTGCCGACCGGGAGACGCTCCGATATTTCCGAGGCACCTCCGTAGTGGTCCGTGTCTGAATGCGTCACGACCAAGTGGTCTATGGTTTGGACGCGCGCGACATCGAGGGCGAGGCGGACGATGCGGCGGGCGTCCCGTCGTCCGCTCGTGCCGGTGTCGATCAGGACGGATTCGCCCGCCGGGGTCACGACGAGCGTGGCGGCGCCGCCCTCGACGTCCATCCAGTAGATGCGCAGGACATTGTCGGCGCGAGTGCGAATCGCGGCGCAAAGTGCGAGCAGCAGTCCTGCCAAACGGCCTACGCCGCGGCGGATGCGACAGTGGTTGCTTCTCATGGCACGGGTTTTCCTGATGGCGTCGGCAGAGTAGAACAGTGAGGCTCGCAACACAAAGGGAAAGAAATCGACTTGCAGCGGGCATCACACAGGCGGTTCTGGCTTTACTTGGCACTGCTTCGTGCGACAATGGCCGTGTACGGCAGAGCCATTGAAGCAGGGAAGGAGGCCGCCATGATCAGCACACAGTTCACTATCTATCTGGAAAACCGTCCGGGCGCCTTGGCGCGGACCGCGCGTGTGCTGGGCGATGCCCAGATCAATATCGAGGGCCTGTCGGCCGCCACCACCGCCGATGTGGGGCTGCTGCAGGTCATTGTGAACAAAGCGCGCAAGGCGGCGACCGTATTGCGCCGCCACGGCGTGGCCTTTACCATGCAGCGGGTCTCGGTTCTCTCGCTACCGAATCGGCCGGGGACGCTGGCGCGTCTGACAGAGCGGTTGGCGCGAAAGGGCATCAACATTCACTATCTCTATGGGACGGCCGGAGGCCGGACGGATTTCGCATTGGTGGTCAGTGCCCGGGAGCTTCGCCGCGTGGAGCGGATCGCCGAAGAGATGGACTGACCGATGCGAGCATGGGGATGCTTGATCGTTGACCGGTCGGCTTGCGAGGTGATATGTTCAAGCCGATGTCTTACGACTCGGCGAAGTATCGGCCGGAGGGATGGGCGCGTTGACCGCGAATGACGATTACGTGCTGGAAGTTCTTCGCGAGGAAGAGCTTGTCACCCCCGGCCAGGTTGAAGAGGCCCGCCATTTGATCACATCCGACGGCATGTCGGTGGTGGATGCGTTGGTGGCCGCCAAGACGATTTCAACCAAAGAGATTCTCCGCGTGCTGGCCGGCCGATTTGGCATGGACATGATCAGTCTTGCCGACCAAGCCATTCCACCGGACGTCGTGACGGCGATTCCTCCCGATGTGGCCCGGCGCTACCGCGTGGTGCCGGTGTCCAAGCACGACAACACGCTCACGGTGGCCATCGGCGATCCGCTGGACGTGGACACGCTCGACAGCTTGCGGTATCTGCTGAAGTGCAACATCGAAGGCGTTGTGGCCGCGCCAGATGAAATCCAGGTGGCGATGGACCGCTATTACGCCTCGGAATCTTCGATCGAGACGATGATAGACCACCTGGCCGAAGGCACCGTAGATATGGTGGCGTCCGGGCGTCCAGGCCTGACGGAATCCACGGACATTGCCGAATCGGATGTGCCCATCATCAAGCTGGTCAGTCTGATCATCTATGAAGCGTACCGGAATCGGGCGTCCGACATCCATCTGGAGCCGCTGGAAAAGCGCTTTCGGGTGCGGTATCGGATCGACGGCGTGCTGCATGAGGTGGACAGCCCGCCGAAACGGCTGCAGGCGGCGATCATCAGCCGGGTGAAGATCATGGCGAACATGAAGATCGCCGAGAAGCGGCTGCCCCAGGACGGACGCATCCAGGTGAACATCAAGGGCCGTGAACTCGATTTACGCGTTTCGACGGTGCCGTCGAGCCACGGGGAGGCCGTCGTGATGCGTATTCTGGACAAGCAGAATCTGATGCTCGGGCTGCCGAAACTCGGTTTCCTGCCAGACGATCAGGAGACCTTCACGCGGCTGATTGCGCTGGCGGACGGCATTCTCCTCGTGACGGGGCCCACGGGTTCCGGAAAGACGACGACGCTGTATGCCTGCCTGAACCACATCAACCGGCCGGATCGCAAGATCATCACGGTGGAAGATCCGGTCGAGTACCAGCTTTCGGGCGTCAACCAGGTGCAGGTGAGGGAGGACATTGGGCTTACGTTCGGAGCGGCTCTGCGCTCGATTCTTCGCCAGGCGCCGAACGTCGTGATGATCGGTGAAATTCGGGACAACGAGACGGCCCGCATCGCCACGGAGGCTTCGCTCACGGGGCATTTAGTGTTCAGCACCCTGCACACCAACGATGCGCCCAGCGCCATCACGCGGTTGCTGGACATCGGCATCAAGCCTTTTCTAGTGGCGTCGTCGCTGCGGGCTGTGATGGCCCAGCGATTGGTGCGCTGTGTGTGTCCCCATTGCCGGGAGCGCCACCGGCCCACGGCGACGGAGTTGAAACTGTTGGGCGTGGCCGCCGATCAGATGCGGGGCGTTGAAATCTACCGCGGACATGGCTGCAATCAGTGCGCGCTGACGGGGTATTCGGGCCGGATGGGGATTTTCGAGATATTCCAGGTGACCGACGAAATCCAGCGCATGATTTTTGAGAAGTATTCGGCCTCGGACCTGCGGCAGCGGGCCCGCGAGCGGGGCATGCGCACGTTGCGGGAGGATGGGTTGCGCAAGGTTCTCGCCGGGTTGACGACGCTGGACGAAGTGCTGCGGGTGACGATGGGGGACATCGAGTAATGAGCGACCACATCGAAATGAGCGATCTGCTGCAGCTCGTCGTGGACGAGGGCGCCTCGGACCTACACCTCACGGTGGGCGTGCCGCCGGTGCTGCGGATTCACGGCGCAATGCAGGCGCTGGATGCGCCGCCCCTAACACCGGAGGACACCGAACGGCTGATGAAGGCCGTCACTTCCGAGGAGCACCAGCGCCGCCTGCGCGAGGGCGGCGGCACGGACTTCGGCTTCGGTTTTGGCGAGCAGGCGCGATTTCGGGTGAGTGTGTTGAAGGCCAAGGGCAACGTGGGACTCGTGCTGCGGCAAATCCCGTCGAAGTTGATGTCCCTCGAGGAGATCGGTCTGCCGGTTCAGATCAAGGAACTGCTGTTTCGCCCGCGTGGGTTGATCCTGGTGACGGGGCCGACCGGGTCCGGCAAGACGACAACCTTGGCCTCCATGCTTAATGTGATCAACCAGGAGCGGGATTGCCACATCATCACCGTCGAAGATCCGATCGAGTATTATCACCCGCACCGGCGTTCCGTGGTGACGCAGCGGGAAATCGGCGTGGATGTGCCGTCGTTTGCCGAGGCGATCAAGCGGGGGCTGCGGCAGGATCCGGATGTGATTCTGGTGGGCGAGATGCGCGATTTGGAAACGATGGCCGCGGCCATCACGGCGGCGGAAACCGGCCACCTGGTGTTCGCCACACTGCACACCACCGGCGCGGCGCGCACGGTGGATCGGATTGTGGACGCCTTTCCAATGGAGCAACAGTCGCAGATTCGTACCCAGTTGGCCTCGGGCATCGTGGCGGTCATTTCCCAGTTGCTCCTCGTGCGGGCGGACAAGCCCGGCCGCGTGGCGGCTTTCGAAATCATGATTTCCACGCCGGCGATCCAGGCGTTGATCCGGGAAAGCAAGACCTACCGCATCACTTCGGAGATTCAAACCGGCGCGAAGTGGGGCATGGTGACGCTGGACGCCTATCTCATGGGCCTGTATCAGGAGGGGAAGATCGGTTACGAGGATTTGATCACCAAGGCGCAGGACGCCGAATTGATTGTGCAGAAGCTGGAGGAAGCCCGCCCGAAGCGAAAGTAGGGATGATCATGCCGCACGTCGCCGCACAGGATCCGCTCGTGGAGTTGCTGCTGGAGCACGGGATGCTCGGCCCGGACCAATTGGATGAGGTGATCGAGGAACAGCGGCGTTCCGGTAAACCCCTGCGGGATGTGCTGATCAATCTCGAGATTCTCACCGAGGACGTGCTCCTCAAGCTCATCGCCGGCTCGTTGGGAACGCGGGTCATCAACTTGCCGGCGACGGACATTCCGCCCGACGTGGTGCATGCCGTGCCGGCCAGTGTGGCTCGAATGTACATGGTCGTGCCTGTGGAGAAGGGGCCGAACTCGTTGACGCTGGCGGTCAGCGACCTCATCAGCCCGGCGATACTGGACGAGATTCAGTTCGTGCTCTCGCGCGATGTGTCCCTGGTTCTGGCGCGGCAAGACGATATTCGCACCATGGTCACGCAGTTCTATGGCGACGACAGCGATTCGGTCAACCAGATGCTCTCCACGCTGGAGCAGGAGATCGAATCCAGCGAGAAACTGTTGGAAGTTGTCACGCCGGACAATGAAAAGGGCATTGAGGAAGCGGCCAGTTCAGCCCCGGTCATCCGTTTCGTCCATCTGGTGCTGTACCAAGCCGTACAGGACCGGGCATCCGACATTCATTTCGAGCCGTTCGAGAACGAGTTCAAGATTCGCTACCGTGTGGACGGCGCGCTCTACGAGATGGCGCCCCCGCCCAAACGGCTGGCCCTGCCGGTCATCTCCCGCCTGAAGGTCATGGCCAATCTCAACATTGCCGAGCGCCGCCTGCCGCAGGACGGACGAATCCAACTCACCATCGCAGGGCGCGCCATAGATTTCCGTGTCTCCACGCTGCCGACGCAGTTCGGCGAGAGCGTGGTGCTCCGGGTGCTGGACCGGGGTGTGGTGTCCCTCGACCTGGAGAATCTCGGCATGCCCGACGACGTGTTTCAGCAATTCACCTCTGACATTGACAAGCCCAACGGCATTATCGTTGTGACGGGTCCGACCGGCTCGGGCAAGACCACAACGCTCTATTCGGCGCTGCGGCGCCTGAACACGATCGAGGGCAAGCTGCTCACTGCCGAGGACCCGGTGGAGTACGAAATAGACGGCATCGTACAGGTGCCGATCAACGAGGCCATCGGGAACACCTTTGAGCGCGTGTTGCGCGCCTTTCTGCGTCAGGATCCGGACGTCATCATGATCGGTGAGATTCGCGACCTGACCACGGCGCACATTGCCATTCACGCCTCGCTGACGGGCCATCTGGTGTTCAGCACCCTGCACACGAACGACGCGGCCGGGGCCGTTACTCGGCTGATAGACATGGACGTCGAGCCGTATCTCATTTCTTCGACGCTGGAAGCGGTGATCGGCCAGCGGCTGGTGCGGCGCATCTGCCTCAATTGCAAGACGCCGTACAAACCGGACCGGGACATTCTCGAGCGGTTGGGCATTACCGAAGCGGATGTGCAGGGCCGGGATTTTGCCTACGGCACCGGTTGCGGTTCGTGCAACAACACCGGCTACCGGGGCCGCAAAGGGGTGTACGAGTATCTCGCGATGAGCGATCCGCTGCGCGAACTGATCAACCAGCGGCAGCCGACCCTGGTGATCCGCAACAAGGCGATGGAACTGGGCATGCGCACGCTTCGGCAGGACGGCATTCGCAACATTCTAGACGGCTACACCACAGTGGACGAAGTGTTGCGCTATACGTGATGGCGAGGGGCAGGGATGCGGGATGTTGTGATTTGCGGTTCGGGGCCGGCAGGGCTGACGGCGGCGATCTACACGGCGCGCGCGGGACTGTCGCCGCTGGTGCTGGACGGCGCACAGCCCGGCGGGCAACTGATCACGACCACGGCCGTTGAGAACTTTCCGGGTTTTCCCGCGGGAATTGACGGTCCGGACTTGATGCAAGCCATGCGGGAACAGGCGGCGCGCTTTGGAGCGGAATTTGCTTCGGCGAGCGTGGCGGCCGCGGAATTCCGCGAACGTCCGTTGCGGTTGACGCTCGACGATGGCCGGATGGTGGAGAGCCGGACGATCATCGTGGCCACCGGCGCCTCGGCCCGTTATCTTGGGCTGGAATCCGAACAGCGGTTGCTTGGACGTGGCGTTTCCGGCTGCGCGACGTGTGACGGATCGTTCTTCCGCGGAGTGCCGGTCGCCGTTGTAGGCGGGGGCGATACGGCGATGGAGGAGGCGCTTTTTCTGACCCGCTTCGCTTCCAGCGTGACGGTGATTCACCGGCGAGCGGAGTTCCGCGCGTCGCGGGTCATGGCCGAAAGAGTGTTGACCCACCCGAAGATACAGGTGCTGTGGGATACCGTGGTGGAAGAAGTGCTGGATGTGGCCCGGCAGGAGGTCACCGGACTGCGGCTTCGGAATGTGCGCACGGGCGAGCGATTCGAGCGGCCCTTCCATGCGCTGTTCGTGGCCATCGGCCACGAGCCGAACAGCAAGCCGTTTTGCGGACAACTGGAGATGGGCGAGCGCGGCTACATTCGCACGGACGGCACGCGCACCAGCGCGGCGGGCGTATTCGCCGCCGGCGACGTGCAGGACCCGTCCTTCCGGCAAGCGGTGACGGCCGCCGGAAGCGGCTGCATGGCCGCGCTGGAGGCGGAACGATATCTTCGGGACCTTGGCCGGTGAAGGGGGCGCTCGAACGCGCACGCCAATGATCATCATTGAACCCCATATTCACATGCTGACGCGCACGACGGACGATTACCAGGCCATGTGGCGCCACGGTATTCGGGCCTGCGTGGAGCCTTGTTTCTGGCCCGGCGTAAACCGGCGGTATGCCGGGTCTTTCTTCGACGGGTTCAATTTGATGCTCGAGTTCGAAACGGTTCGGGCCCGGCGTTTCGGAATCGACCACTTTTGCGCCATCGGTCTCAACCCAAAGGAGGCCGACGACGCTGCTCTGGCGGGCGAGGTGATCGCGGGGCTTCCGCCGTATTTGGATCATGATCGCTGTGTGGCCTTGGGCGAGATCGGCTACAACCGCATCACGGCGAATGAGGAGCGGGCGTTTCTGGAGCAGTTGGCTCTGGCGCGCCGCCGAAACATGCTGGTCGTTATCCATCTTCCGCATCAGGACAAATTGCGCGGCGCGCAGCGGGTGGCGGCGCAGGTAAAAGAAAGCGGCCTTCCTCCCGAGCGGATTCTGGTTGATCATAACACGGAAGAAACTGTGCGGCTGACCCTCGATACGGGGTGCTTCTGCGGAATGACGGTCTATCCGATTTCCAAGCTCGACCCGGCCCGGGTTTCGGCCATGATTCGGACTCATGGGGTCGAGCGCATGATCGTTAACGGTTCCGCGGACTGGGGCGTGTCTGACCCACTCAGTCTGGTCAAGGTGGCTGAACGAATGCGGGCGGACGGACATGCCGGGGCCGTCATCAGCCGGCTGGTGTTCGAGAATCCGATGGCCTTCTATGGGCAAGAGCCTCGCTGGCAGCCGAATCTGCATATTGCGCCGCAAGATCCGCGGGAGTACCAGCGTTGAACGCGGACGGGGCAAGAGAGACGGACGCATGGGCCGAAGCCGTGCGGCATCGTTTGATGGCGCTGCGTTTTGTGCAGGCCGCGATGCTGGTCGGCGTGGCTATTATCGGCGGCGTTCCGCTGGCCTTTGCGCACAGGCAGACGCGTTTCGTTCTGGTGTGGGAAGGTGTTCCGGTTTTGGCAGCGGGACTGGCCCTGGTGTGCCTGACGGCCGGCGTTTTACTGCGCGGTCGGTTCTTTCGCGGGAATCGAGGAGGGACTGCGCGACGTGTCGCGGAGCGATATCCGGCTTTTTGCCTGATGCGCATGGGGTGCTTTGAAAGCGCGGCCTTGCTGGGCGCGGTGGGTGTGATGTTTTCGCGGAATCTGCTCTCGCTGTGCGCCTTGATGTTGGGCGCGGTGGCCCTCCTTTTTGGAGGGCCTTCGACCGGGGAATTCCTCCGTCTGATGCGGCAGGCGGAGGCGGAGAAGCCGTGGCCGTCGAGGGGGGGCGGCTAGCGACTTCGCACTTGTTCGGGATAACCCAAACCCTCATACTGAACTGGAAATTGTTGGAGACGCCCAGATGAAAACCATCAAGCTGAAACGTCTCGCAGACATGCCCGCCGTCGCGGTTCCTCCGGTGGAGGCGCCCGCCGCTGCCGAAAAAGCCGTCACGGCGACGGTGGAGACGCCCGGCAGACAGCGATCGGCGGAAACGATTTTTGTTGCCTTGGCCATTGCAGCCGTATTGAGCCTGCTGCTGGTGATCGGTTTGACAGTGGCCGAAACCGCCTTCTATAGGCAGGCGCCCTCTGTGTGGCCGTGATCTGTTCGGCCAACCAGAAGGCTGGGTACCGCACTCGTTTAGGGCAGAAACTGCTTCCGCTTCAGTTTGTCCGGCAGGTAATGTTCCAGGACGAAATTTAGCCCGTGCTTGGCGAATGCCTGCTGTTCAACACGCACACCCATTTTCAGCATCTGGTTCAGCGCGTCCTGCCACGGTTTGTGGTGCCGAATGAAGGGGTCGTTGCGCAGCGCATCCTTTGCGCGCTTGATGTCCGCCTGCTCAAGCGGATGGGTGGCGTCCTCGAGATGGTAATCGGCGATATCCTGCGGCGTGACGCCGAGATATCGTGCCTGCGGCACGCAGAAGAAGCGGTTGATATGGGCTGCTTGTCCTGACCCGACTTTCAGTGTCCGGTAGATATTGCAGTAGCCGTAGGGGTCGCCATCGGTGAAAACCAGCACCGGCAGCCGTTGATTGTCTGCCAGTCGCCGCACGAAGCGCCGGCAGGCTCTCGTCGGCACCCCGCTCATGGAGATGAGAACACAGCGGGCGGTTTCGTAATAGCGGTGGTGAACCAAGCGCTGGAAAAGGGAGGCGGTTTCGATGACCAGGATGAACTTGGCCCGCGACTCGAACTGGAGGTGCTCCACTTGCGACGGGATGCTCCAAGCGCCGGTGCCCAGCCGATCGCACTGAATGCGGATGGTTTCGCCCGTGGCGGCGTTGCGGTCCAGGACCGTCAGCGGCCCTGCGACGTCACCGCCGCGTTCCTCGGGGATATAGCCGATTTGCTCGCGGTTGACGCCGAGCATAGCTTCCATGTCATCGAGCAACGTGTCGCTTTCCGGCTGCTCCTCGAAGCGGCAAGGGCCCCAGCTTTTGCTGTTGTAATAGATCTCGCGTTTGCCGGCGATGTCGTTCTTGTCCAGGAGGTCCGTTTTGGTGGTGGCCAGAAGGCGCATGGACTGGGCGAAGGTCTTGACGGTGCTGTAGGTCAGCGTCCGCGTTGCCATGCGACCGAGCATCTCGAAATGACCCTGTCGGGGATCATACTTCACGTTCGCGAGCGACCGGATGGGGAACTTCAGGGCCGGTTTGCGGCCGCGCCGGGTGATGTCCTCGAATACGGCGCGGCCGACTTCAACAATGCGGTCGGCCACGGCGCTGCGGGACGAGACGGGGGCGGCGGCTTTGACGCGGCGCGGCGTTTTCTTTACGGGCATGGGGTGACTCCTAGGTGTTCAAGTGCGTTCTTTCGAGCAGCTTGCGCAGGCCAGCCGCGGCTCGCTGCTCCTCCCGTTCGGTGAGGTTGAGAATCTGCCGGAGCCCGAGCGCGAGGTGAGGGATGTAGGTTTCGATATAGGTGCGCTTGCGTTCGACTTCGGCCTGTCGCCGGCGCCGGCTGAGATGTGCGGCGAGGCGGCGGCCGCATTCCTGCACGGCGAAGGTGATTTCGCGGAGCATCTCGGGGTAGTGCGCGATGGCCTCCTTGCTCTCGCTGGTGAACGGGACCCAGACGCTGGCGATATGCACCAGGATCACTGCCGGCCCGATCGGCAATGCGCCGCGCGGCTGCGCCAGTCCATACGTTTTCCAGTTGATTCCGGCGATGGCCCGGGTGATGGCGCAGCCTCCCGCCATGTAGAGCAACGGGACGCGATTGGCGAACCGCAGCACGCGCACGGGCTCCTCCGTGGCGGCTGTTTCGTCCTCGCCCGGCCTGGCCCAAGCGAGGCCCGCCTCTACCTGGAAAGGGTTACCGCGATACACTGTGGGATCCCGTGTGACGGCGGTGCAGAAGTCGGCCTTCACTTCCTGCTGGAGTCCCTGCATCAGCAATGATTCGCCGATGGGCGACAGGCAGTCCGTTGGCGGCCTCATGAGTTTGGTCTCTCCAAGGGCGCGGAAAAGCGCCTCCACTTCCCGATTAGCGATGCGGGCCGGAGAAGCTTTGGGGTCGAGCCCCGCGCGCTCGCAAATGGCCAGGGCCGTGGCGGGGCTCACCCGGGAAAAATCCTGCGCCAGCGCGGCGCGCAGCGTACGCGCCTCTGTGTCCCGCAGCATCTGCATCAGCAAGCCCAGCTCCACCCCGTGCGGATGCGGCTTAATCTCCCGAGGCAGGGGCGGTAGAACGTCGCTTCGCCGGGCCACGCTGATCCATTCGCCGGTGACGGGCGGGGCGGCCTCCCCGTTTGCTTCGTCCCCTTTACCGGCCAGTGTGATGCGATAATGCAGTTGAAGATGGGGATTGGCAATGAGGCACTGCCGAAGATATTCATCCACCGAAAGGCGTCCGCGCTGGTAGGCGGCCTCCATCTCGATGGCGACGGAGGTGCCGTGCGGGTAAAGAACGAGTTCTCCGGGCGATTGGAGGGAGGGGAAGGAGGGCCGCCATTCGCTTTCGACATCCTTGAGGATGGCGGGCGCATTGCGCCGCGTGTCCACATGCACCTCGATATGATGCGCCTGGCGAGCGTGGGCGACTCGCGAGAGGATGCGGGTGGGGTTGCCGGTGGTCAGTTGGCCATACATACCCGCGGCGCTGATGCCGATGCCCTGTTGGCCGCGGGACATGCGCAGCCGGTGAAACTTCGACCCATAAAGAAGCTTGGCGAAAATCTTTGGGATTTGCGCCCGCACCACGCCGGGACCGTTGTCCGTCACTTCAATTCGGAACCGTCGTTCGGCAAGCTGGGTGATATCCACGCTGATTTCAGGCGGCACGCCGGCCTCCTCGCAGGCGTCCAGCGAATTGTCCACGGCTTCCTTGACCGTGGTCAGGAGCGCCCGGCGCGGGTTGTCGAAGCCCAGCAGGTGGCGGTTTTTCAGAAAAAACTCGGACACCGATATTTCGCGTTGCCGGCGCGCGAGTTGCTCGGCCACGGAGACAGAAGGACGGCCCGTCATGGGAATCTCCTTACGCGCCGCTCAGTTCGCGGCTGCGACGGGCCGCGGCGCGAATCGCGGCCCGCAGCGCGGCGGCCACCGGCGGCGTCTCCAACACGGCACGGCCGGCAGCGGTCGTGCCCTTGGCGGACGTCACCGCCTCGCGCAGCGACAAAGGGGTGAACAGGCTCCGCAGCAGCAACTCCGCCGTGCCGCGCATCGTTTGAGCGGCCAGTGTCAGCGCGTCTTCTGGCGCCAGGCCTTCTTCGGTCGCGGCTTCCGCCATCTGTTCGAGGACGTACGCGAAAAAGGCGGGGCCGGAACCGCTGAGGGCGGTGACCCCGTCGAATTGGTTTTCCGGCAGTTCCAGCACCCGGCCGCACGCCTCCAGCAGCGCACGCGTTCGGGCGCGGTCCTCGTCTGTCACCGACGGGCCGCAGGTCATCACGCTCATCGCCTCGCCTGCCAGGCAGCAGATGTTGGGCATCACACGAATCACGCGGGCTGCCGGCAAGCGCGATTGCATCCCGGCGAGTCGCTTTCCGGCCGCGATGGAGATGACTAGGCGGCCTTCGCAGGAGGGTGCGATCTCCTCAAGGACAGCGTCCAATTGTTGGGGCTTTATGGCCAGGAAAAGCACATCGGCTTCACGGGCTACGGACCGATTATCCGGGCGCACCTGCGCCCCGAACCGTTCCTGCATACGCTGGAGCCGCTCGGCGGACACGTCGCTAAAGAGCAGATTGTGAGGGGCGACGCCGGCTTGGCGCCGTAGCGCTTCCGCGATCGCTTCGGCCATCTTTCCGGCGCCGATCATTCCGATCGTCATGGCAGGAGGCTTCTTCTCGGAAACCGTCTTCATCTCAATGCCGGCGGAGGGCCTCCAAGATAGAGATGACGCGGTCAAGCAGCCACACATACGGCTTACGAATGGCGGCTGCCCCCGGCACGAGGTCGAAACTAGCAAGGACAATTAGAGTGGTGTAAAGGATCGCCAAGAAAAGTATCGCGCCGGCCAGCGGACTGCGTTTGGGGTCGCGAGTGGTTCGGGGAGGAATGGGGTTGTCCCGTTCCGACGGCGACACCCAGCCCTCGGGCAATTCACTATGGACGGCCCCTTTTTCGTAGGCGTCCAGGATTTCCACGACACCGGCCAGACTGGTGGCGCTGGCAATATGCCCGCCGAGGCGGTGGACGCTTTCTATGACTTCGGGCTGCGCGTTGGCCGGACAGGCCGTTCGGCAGTGCGGCAGGATTTCCATCATGCTGATGTCGTTATGGCCATCGCCGATCACGAGCACATCGGAGGAATTCACGCCGATGTGGCGCGTGAGTTCGGTCACGGCCAACCCCTTGGTGAACGGCACCACTCGCATGTCCACTTCGTTGACATGGTGAAACACCTGCAGGTACTCATACGGTTCAGCGGCCAGCGTCAAAGCTTCCGCGGCCATTTCGGCCAGTTCTTCCTCGTCGTAGCGGAGACACAGCCGGTTCGCGGAGCGGTAGGTGGTGCGCACGAAAGGGCGTGGGGCGTAGGTCAAGGCGAGCCGATGGAGACGGGGGATGGCCCGCCGGATTTTCAGTCGTTGTTGAAACTGGCGCAGCAGGATTCGGACGTTCCAGAACAAATGGGGGAAATAGCGCCGCCCCTTGAGCTGAAAGATGTAGGCGTGGCGGGTGATCACGTAATCCGGCACGATGCCGAAACTGCGCATGGCTACGAACACCTCGCTAAAACTCCTGAAACTGCGTCCGGTGCAGACGACCCAGATGGTGCGGTAGCTGCTCCGAATCCGGTCCATTCGCTCGCGAAACGCCTTGTAGAGCCGGAACTCGGGCCGTCGTCCCAGCAGGGTGCCGTCCACATCCGTCACCAGCATGCGGATGGAGCGCAGGATGTTGTTCTCGGCCGGCATGGATGAGGATGTCGTGGGGGCTGGTGCAGCGCGCCTACTTTTTCTTTGAGGCCGATTCCCTCACAAGCGCCAGCCCGATGACTTCCCGCTGAATCTGATTGGTACCCTCGTAGATTTGGGTGATTTTGGCATCGCGCATCATTTTCTCCACGGGGTACTCCTTCATATACCCGTAACCGCCGAGCACCTGTACGGCGTCGGTGGTGACTTTCATTGCCGTGTCGGACGCGAAGAGCTTGCACATGGCGGAGATCTTGCTGATATCCTTGGCTCCGCTGTCGATGTAGCGGGCGGCGGCATAGACAAGCGCGCGCGCGGCCTCGACCTGCGTGGCCATGTCGGCCAGCATGAACTGGACCCCTTGGAACGAAGCGATGGGCTGCCCGAATTGCCGGCGCTGGCGGCTGTATTCCACCGCTTCGTCCAGCGCGCCGGCGGCGATGCCGAGCGCCTGGGCTGCGACGCCGGGGCGGGAGTTGTCCAGCGTTTTCATGGCCACAATGAATCCCATGCCTTCGCGTCCGAGCAAATTTTCCTTCGGAATACGGCAATCCTGGAAAATGAGCTCCCGCGTGGCGGAAGCGCGGATGCCCATTTTGTTCTCCTTTTTGCCAAAGTCGAAACCCGGCGTGCCCTTTTCCACGATGAAGGCGCTGGCGCCGCGGGCCCCCTTCGTCTTGTCGGTCTTGGCAATGACGGTGTAGATGTCGGCTTCGCCGCCATTGGTGATCCACTGCTTCGTGCCGTTGAGGACGTAGAAATCCCCGTCTTTTACGGCTGTAGTTTGCACGCCGCCGGCGTCGCTGCCCGCGTTGGCTTCCGTGAGCGCAAAGGCGGCCAGCGCCTCGCCCTTGGCGATGCGCGGCAGGTACTTCTTCTTCTGTTCTTCATTGCCGAAGAGGATGATGGGGAAGGTGCCCAGTGCGGTCGCCGCCAGCGCCAGCGCGATGCCGCTGCAGACCTTGGACAACTCCTCGACAGCCACGGAGAGGTCCATCACGCCGCCCCCCAGACCGCCGTATTGCTCCTCAATGTAAACCCCGCAGAGGTCCGCTTCGGCGAACGCTTTGACGATCTCGTGAGGGAATTCGCCGGTTTCATCGTAGTGCGCCCGCACCGGCTTGATCTTCTCTTCCGCGATCTGGCGGCAAAGATCGCGGATCATCACCTGGGTTTCCGTCAGACCGTAATCCATGAGTTTTTCCTCCCGTGCCGGCCCCGAGCGGGCAGCGGCCACTTCGATTTCTCCTTCAACATGCGCCATAAGGATAACGAAACAGACAGGTCTTGCTCAAGGCATTTTCCGGACAAGTCTTTCTCCCACGCTGGGCTTGGGACGGCGCGCCGGATGTTACCGTAAGCGGACTTGAGGCGGCGATGTGGGCAGTGGTATGATTTGACGTCTCAAGGAGGGATCGGCGATGTGGGATTACACAGAGAAGGTGTTGGATCATTTCCGCCACCCGCGCAACGTGGGGGTGATAGCGGACGCGGATGGGGTGGGGGAAGTCGGATCCCTGGCCTGCGGGGATGCGCTGAAACTGACGTTCAAATTGGACGCCCAGGGACGCATTGCAGACGCCAAGTTCCAGACGTTCGGATGCGCCAGCGCCATCGCCTCCTCATCGGCCCTGACGGAAATAATCAAGGGCATGACCTTGGACGAAGCGGGGCGGGTGACCAACCAGGACATCGCGGAATACCTGGGAGGATTGCCGGAACAGAAGATGCACTGCTCCGTGATGGGGCGTGAGGCACTGGAAGCTGCCATCGAGAATTATCGGACCGGCCGAAAGACGCGCAAGATTCTTGAGGGCAAGATTATATGCACCTGTTTTGGGGTGACCGAGGAGGAAATCGAGCGGGTGGCCCGCGAAAACCACCTCACGACGGTGGAGCAGGTAACGAACTACACCAAGGCCGGCGGCGGGTGCGGCAACTGCAAGGGGGATATTCAGGGCATTTTGGACCGGCTGGCCAGGGAACGCGAGGAAGCGGCGCGCCGTGAGCAGGCGCCGCCCCGCCGCAAGTTGAGCAACATCGAGCGGATTCGGATGGTGCAAGAGACGTTGGAGCGGGATATCCGTCCCATGCTCAAGCATGACGGCGGCGACATCGAGCTGGTGGATGTGGAAGGCCGGCGGGTGATTGTGGCGCTGCGCGGAATGTGCGCCGGGTGTCAGGTGGCGCAATTCACGCTCAAGGACGTGGTGGAAGCGAAGTTGAGAGAGTTTGTGGAGCCCGACCTGATCGTGGAGGAGGCACGCCCGTGAGGAACGTTTATTTTGACAACAATGCCACGACGCAGCCGGCTCCCGAAGTGCTTGAGGCCATGCAGCCCTTTTTCAGGGAATGGTGGGGCAATCCCTCCAGCATGCATGCGTTCGGCGGGCGGGTTCGCGGGCATGTGGAGGAAGCGCGGGCGCGTGTGGCGGCCTTGATCGGCGCCGAGCCATCGGAAATCGTGTTCACGAGTTGCGGCACGGAGAGCGACAACGCGGCCATTCGGGGCGTCTTCGAAGCACAGGGCGAAAAATGGCCTGTTATCACTTCCCGGGTGGAGCACCCGGCTGTACATGGTCCCTGCTGTCGACTGAAGGAACGTGGGGCGCGCGTGACGGAAATAGGGGTGGACGGCTCAGGCCAGTTGGACCTTAACCGTCTCGCCGATGCCCTACGGGGCGGTCCGGCGGTTGTGAGCATGATGTGGGCGAACAACGAAACAGGCGTGATTTTTCCGATTCAACAAATCGGCGAGATGGTGAGGGCGGCCGGCGGGGTTTTCCATACCGATGCGGTGCAGGCGGTTGGGAAAATTCCCGTGGATGTGCGGCAGACGCCGGTGGATTTGCTGTCGCTGTCCGGACATAAGCTGCATGCGCCGAAGGGCGTCGGTGCGCTCTACATTCGAAAGGGTGTCAAGTTCAAGCCCTTCATGCTGGGCGGGCATCAGGAAGACAACCGGCGGGCCGGAACGGAAAACGTGCCTTACATCGTCGGATTGGGAAAAGCTTGCGAAATGGCGGCGGCGCACCGGGAAGAAGACATGCGGCGGGTGGCTGCCTTGCGAGACCGCCTGGAAGCCGGAATCCTGACGACATGCCCCGACACGCGCGTGAACGGCGACCGAAAGAACCGGCTGCCCAACACGCTCAACATCAGTTTCGAATTTATCGAGGGCGAGTCCATACTCTATTCCTTGAGCGATGTCGGCGTGGCGGCGTCTTCCGGTTCGGCCTGCACGTCAGGCTCGCTGGAACCCTCGCATGTGCTGCGGGCGATGGGCGTGCCATTCACGGCCGTTCACGGCTCTGTCCGGTTCAGCTTGAGCCGCTACAACACGCAGGAAGAAGTGGACTACACGCTGGAGCAACTGCCGCCCATCATCCACCGGTTGAGGGCCTTGTCGCCCTTTGTGGAAAACCCCTGAACGTGCCGGGGTGCAGCCTGGTGCCATCCCATGAGTGAAACAGTCAAACTATGGTTGGGCGACGAGGCGGTGGCCCATGGCGCCATGGACGCGGGCATTTCCGGCGTCTACGGCTACCCGGGCACTCCTTCCACCGAGATTCTGGAATGCGTACAACGGCACCCCCGAGCCGTTGAACGCAATATCCATCGCCAGTGGAGCGCGAATGAAAAGACGGCCTACGAAGAAGCGCTCGGCATGTCCTACGCGGGATGCCGGGCGTTGGTGACGATGAAGCACGTTGGCCTGAACGTGGCGGCCGATGCGTTCATCAATTCGGCGGTCACAGGCGTCAACGGCGGGCTGGTGGTGGCCGTGGCGGACGATCCGTCCATGCACTCCAGTCAGAACGAGCAGGACAGCCGATTCTATGCTCGATTTGCGATGGTGCCCTTGCTGGAACCGTCGAATCAGCAGGAAGCCTATGACATGACCCGCCGGGCTTTCGATTGCTCGGAAGAATTTGGGCTGCCGGTGGTGGTGCGGCTGGTCACCCGCCTGGCTCACTCGCGATCCGGGGTTCATGCGGTGCCGCCCCGCGAGGAGAATCCGTTACGCTTGCCGGAGGACCGCCGCCAGTTCGTGCTTCTGCCGGCCAATGCCCGCCGAAACTACGAGCAGCTGTTGGCGAAACAGCCGCGTGTGCAGGCGCTTTCAGAAACGTCGCCCTACAACGCGTTCGAGGACGGCTCCGACGGCACGATGGGCGTGGTGGTGTGCGGACTTGCGTACAACTACCTTCGCGAATGCTTTCCTCATGGTTGTCCGTATCCGACGGTGGCGATTCGCCAATATCCGGCACCCGCGGAACTGCTGCGGCGGTTGGCCGGACGTGTTCGGCGATGGCTGGTGATCGAGGAAGGCGCGCCTTTCCTGGAAGAGCAACTGCGAGGGATGCTCCCGTCGGGGGTGGAAATCACCGGACGGATGGATGGCCGTCTCCCGAGGACGGGGGAACTATCGCCAGATACCGTTGCCGCCGCGTTCGGCTTGACGCTTGGATCCGGTGCTGCGGTGGCGCAGGTGGTGGCGGCCCGTCCGCCGGTTCTATGTGCGGGTTGTCCCCATGCAGACTCCTACCGATTCATCACGGAGGTCATGAAAGATCATCCCCATGGGCGGGTGTTTTCGGACATCGGCTGTTACACGCTGGGGGCGCTGCCGCCCTTCGATGCGATTGATAGTTGCGTGGATATGGGCGCGGCGATTACCATGGCAAAGGGCGCGGCCGACGCCGGGGTCCGGCCCGCGCTGGCGGTGATCGGCGATTCCACTTTCACTCATTCGGGCATGACGGGCTTGCTGGATGCCGTCTACGAAGGCACGCCGATCACGGTGGTGATTCTCGACAATGGGACCACCGGCATGACGGGTGGACAGGTTTCCATGGGGTCCGGGCGATTTAAGGAAATTTTGCGGGGGTTGGGGGTGGCGGAGGAGCACATTCGCGTAGTGAAACCGGTGCGGCACGAACACGAGAGAAACGTAGCCATTCTACGCGAGGAAATCGCCCACAAGGGCGTTTCGGTTCTGGTTGCGCTGAGGCCCTGCATCCATGTGACGGGGAAGGAGGCATGAAATGACCCGTTGCGATCTGATTGTTGCCGGGGTGGGAGGGCAGGGCATCTTGGCCATTGCCACCACCATCGCCGAGGCGGGGTTGGCCGCGGGCCTGCGCGTGAAACAATCGGAGGTTCATGGCATGGCACAGCGCGGCGGCGCCGTGCAGGCGCATGTGCGTCTTTCGAGCGAGACAGTCTGGTCCGATTTGATTCCCAAGGGCGCGGCAGATTTGATCCTATCCATGGAGCCCATGGAGGCGCTGCGATACGTTCCGTGGCTTCAGCCGGACGGATGGCTTGTGGCAAACGAGACGCCCGTCCAGAACATGGCGGCCTATCCGGATTTGCACGCGGTGCGATCGGCAATCGGTGCCTGGCCGCGACATGTGTTGTTCGATGCGTCGGCGGTGGCTCGAAAGGGCGGTCTGCCCAAGGCCGCCAATATGGCGGTGTTGGGCGCGGCGGCCCCCTTCTTGCCCCTGCCTGCGGCGGTGCTGGAAGCAGGCATTCGCCGGCGGTTCGCCTGCAAGGGCGCGGCAGTGGCGGAGGCCAATGTGATGGTGTTTCAAGCCGCCAGGACGCTGGCCGAATCCATTCGCCGGCCGGCGTCCGTGGGAGCCACGCATGCGGATCGTTGATTTCCATGCCCATGCTTTTCCGGACACGCTGGCGGCGCGAGCAGTGCCGATGCTGGAAAAAGAGGCAGGCATGCGAGCGGCGCTGGACGGGCGGGCCGACTCCCTTTTGCGTTCCATGGACGCCGCCGGCATCGAGCGCTCGGTGGTGCTGTCCATCGCGACCAAACCGGACCAGTTTCCGGCAATCCTGAAATGGTCGCAGTCCATCGCGTCGGACCGCTTGATTCCGTTCGCCTCGGTGCATCCCGGCGATCCCGAAGCGCCGGCCCGTATTCGGGCCGTTCACGAGGCTGGACTGCGGGGGCTCAAGCTGCATCCGTACTATCAGGATTTTGACGTGGACGAGCCGCGTGTGGAGCCCATCTACGACGCGGCGCAGTCCTGTGGACTGACGGTGGTGTGTCACGCCGGTTTCGATATCGCCTTTCCGCGCATACGCAGGGCTGATCCGGCGCGCGTAGCCCGCGTATTAGATCGCTTCCCGCGGCTTGTTTTCGTCGCAGCCCATCTGGGCGCGTGGGAGGACTGGGAGGAGGCGGAACGGCGGCTGGCCGGCCGACCGGTATACCTCGAGACATCTTATGCGCTGGAATATCTCGCGGAGCCGGCGGCGCGGCGGCTCCTCGCGGCGCATGCGCCCGATCGTTTGCTCTTTGGCTCTGATTCGCCCTGGGCCGACCAAGCGCTGTCGCTGCAGCAGCTCAAAGCCTTGGACCTCGATCCGGCGCTTCTTCGAGCGATGCTTGAAACCAATCCCGCCCGACTGTTGGGCGTCCACTGACCGAGCTCATCAGCCGAACGCCTCGTCGAACACACGATCGGACTTTGGGAACTGGAGACGGCGCACGAACTCGCACGCCTCGCGCGCGCCGTGCTCGCGGTCCATCATCGCGTCCTCCCACTCGACAGACAATGGGCCGTCGTAGCCGATGGCGTTCATCGCGCGGATGATTTCCTCGAATTTGATCTGGCCTCGTCCCGGGCTGCGGAAATCCCAGCCGCGCCCCGGTGTGCCGAAGTTCAAGTGCGAGGCCAGAATGCCGCTTTCCCCGTCCAGTGTGATGGCGGCATCCTTGATGTGCGCGTGGTAGATGCGATCCGGAAACGCCTTTAGGAAGCGCACTGGATCCACCATTTGCCAATGCAGATGGCTCGGATCAAAGTTGAAGCCGAATGTCTTGCGGCCTTTCAGTGATTTGAGCGCCCGGCGGGCGGTGATGAGGTCGAAAGCGATTTCCGTGGGATGCACTTCAAGGGCGAACCGCACGCCGCATTCGTCAAAAACATCGAAGATCGGATGCCACAGCTTGGCGAAGCGCTCGAAACCGACCTCGATGGTCTGCTCGCTGACGGGCGGAAAGCGGTAGAGCATGTGCCAGATGGGCGAACCGGTGAACCCGTTGACGACCTTAACGCCGATATTTCGGGCGGCGCGGGCGGCGTCCTTCATCGTCTGCACGGCCCATTTGCGTTTCTTTTCTGGGCTGCCAGCGCAAGCGGCTGGGGCAAAGGCGTCCGATCGTTCGTCATCATTGGGGTCGCACACCAACTGTCCGGCCAGATGATGGCTGATGGCGAAAAGCTGCAGACCGTGGTCGGCCAGAATCTCCCGCCGCGTGGCGGCGTACTTCCTGTCTTTGGCGGCGCGGCTCACATCCACATGGTCGCCCCAGCAGGCCAGTTCAAGGCCGTCGTAGCCCCAGCTTTTCGCCTTGGCGGCCAACTGCTCCAAAGGGATGTCTGCGAATTGTCCTGTAAACAGCGTCACCGGCCTTTGCATGGCGTTTTCATTCCTTGTTTTTCAAAGAAAAAGCGGTGTTCTCAGTGGGGTGGACTGTGAAGTGTTTACGACGCCATCTTGACCCATTTGGCTTTGGCCCTTCCGCTGCGCACGGCGGCGTCCAAGAATGCCATGCCCCGCAGTCCGTCGTGTACGGTCGGATAATCGTAGTCCTCTTCGCGCACCTTCTTCCCGCGCAGGAAGTCCGTGAGGGCGGCGGCAAAGTTCCTGTAGATGTTGGCGAACGCTTCGAGATAGCCTTCGGGGTGCCCGGCGGGGAGGCGGGTATTAGCCGCAGCGGCGGCGCCCACGAATGGCGTGGACGTGCGCCGAATTTCCCGGGCACGGTCCAGCCAGTCGAGAATCAAGCTGTTCGGCTCCTGCTGGTGCCACTCGATGGAGCCCTTCTCCCCGAACACGCGGATGTTCAGGTCGTTTTCCCGCCCGATGGCGATCTGGCTGGCCCAAAGAACGCCTTTAGCTCCGTTGGTAAACCGGAGCAGGATGTTACCGTCATCCTCCAACGGGCGCCCCTTGACGAAGGTGGTCATTTCCGCGGCCAGTTCGGCGATACGCAGTCCGGTGATGTATTCGGCCAGATTTGCACAGTGGGAACCGATGTCGCCGATGCAGCAGGTGGCGCCGGCCTGCTTGGGGTCCGTCCGCCAGACGGCCTGTTTCTGGCCGGTTCCTTCGAGCCGGGTGGCCAGCCAGCCTTGCGGATACTCCACCACGATCTTGCGGATGCGTCCCAACGCACCGTCCTGCACGAGCTGCCGCGCCTCCTTGACCATCGGATATCCCGTGTAGTTGTGGGTCAGACAGAACAGTTTGCGGGTTTGCTGCACCTTTTTGACGAGCTTGCGCGCCTCGTCGAGGTTGAACGTCATTGGCTTGTCGCACACGACATGGAATCCAGCCTGCAGGGTTGCCATCGCCGCCGGATAATGCGCACGATTGGGGGTGACAATCGCCACGAAATCCATCCGTTCTTCCATGGGACGCCGCGCTTCCTCGCGCATCATCTCCTCGTAGGTGCCGTAGCAGCGCGAGCGCGGCAAGCCGAGGCTCAGCCCGCTGGCGATGGATTTCTCTGGGGACCGGCTGAACGCCCCGCACACCAGTTCAATGCGCCCGTCCATTTGCGAGGCCATGCGATGCACGGCGCCGATGAAAGCTCCTTGTCCGCCTCCCACCATGCCCATTCTCAACTTGCGTTGCATCTTCGCGCCTCCCTCGTGATTTGAGAAGCTACTTTTCGGTACTCTAGCGGAATACAGCTTTTTTTCAATCAGGTTCGCGCGTCTCGTGAATGGGCCCAGTGGCACAAGGGGACGTGCGGCTTCTGCTCGGCTCGGCACCGTTTCGCCCGCCAAACGGTGTGCAAATGTCCGTGTCGAGCTTGGAGGTCGGTCCGGCAGGAAGCGGGCCTCCGCGTTGTTGAGGTGTCACCTTCACGTTGGCGCGTTGCATTGCGGTGTTGCCGTTGTGCTGTCCGTGCTCCATGGCGAGGGGCGCCAACCGAGAGAAGGACGAAGCCGCATCGTGAGCGAGGCGGCTCAAGGGTGCGAACAAGGGGGCATGAAATTGCCTTGATTTACCGCCGGCATTGTCGAACCATCTGAGCAGCAAAGCGCCGAAGGTTCGGCGAACGGAAGGAGAAAAGCAAAATGATGGAGAACGAATCGCTGCGTGGCCCCCGGAACACGATGGTGGTGTTTCTTTCGCTGTTGCTAGTTTGCGCGCTGGTCTGGGCGGTGGCGGCGTCCGCGATTGCCGTGAAGCGGGGCAAGCTGTGTGAAACGCTCCGGCAGGAAGCCGAGTTGATTCGCGCGGAGGCGGAACAACGCATGGTGGAGGCTGAGCGCAAAGCGGCAAAGGCCGAAGAACTGCGCAAGACGGCTCTGGCCTGGACGCGAGACCATCAGCTCAAATTGCAGGCGGAGCAGAAGAAGGCCGCCGCGGCGGCGAGTCAGGCGCAGACGGCCGCAAAGCCGGCGACCCAGCCCGCCAAGCCGCATGCCTCGCGTTGAGGGAGCGTTGTCTGATGGGTGCAAGCGCTGCGGACCGCGCCTGGCTGGAAAAGCGCTCCTCCGCCGTCACGTTGTCGGATATGGAGGTGTTCGTTTTTCCCGATCTGCTGTACGCGCTGCTGCTGGCGAACATAATGTCTCCGCGCCTTTGGCGGTGGCGCGACGATCCTTGGTTTGACGGCCTCGAACGCATGCGGATGCCCAAGCGCATCCAGCGTTTGAAGCAGTTCATCATGGATCACTATCTCTTCAACCTGGATCTGGAAACCTGGGGGCTGACGACGCAGGAGAAGGAGCTGGCACGGTTTCGCGATTTCGTGGATGCCGAGGCGTTGCGGCAGTCCAATGCCCTGTTCGGCTACGAAGGCGACCGCTACTATTTCGACATCGGCATTCGCACGCATTTCGGCCTCGACCGTTACACGGCGGACGTCATTCCCTACTGGAAAACGGAAACGGTCGAGGCGATGGATGCATTCCGTTACAAGCCGGGCTTTGATCGGGGGGCTGGGGAATGCGTTTCACTGGCCGTGCTGTATGCGGCGGCCCTATTTGTGGTGTGCGGTCTTCCCCTGAAGGACATCTATCTTATGGCCACGCCCCTGCATTCGCAGAATTTCGTTGATGTGGGGGACGGCATCCTGACCAACAATCGTCGGTTGGTGACGAAGAAGATGTGGTTCAACGGAACGGCGCTGTCGGCCCAGGCACGCCGGGCGCTGGAGCATGAACGGGTGACGGTGGTGGCCCACGAGTCCGGCTACGTGCACACGCTGTATCCTGAAGCGACGATGGATCCCCGGCGGTATGAGTACTTCGTGGGGCGGCTACGCGCGTTTTTGCGGGCGCCGCTTGACGAGGAGCTGCTGGGCAACTTCCTGCGGCACAGCCGGGAACTTCACCGCTGCTTCCAGCTTCGCTGCCGGGGACGCGGCGCCGATCGTTTTGTAGGGATGGACCGGGTTTTCGCGTATGAGGCGGACAGCTCGTTTCTCGCCACCGACCACACGCGCGAGGCCTTGCTGGGGGAGATGGAATCGGAGGAGTTTTCCGATTCGCCGCTTCCCGGACGGATCGTCTTCAACGACCTCGAAGCCTACGTGCGGGAGCGCAAGCCGGATCTCGGGAAGGCCGAGGATGTGCGGCGATTGAAAGAGCAATTCGCCTCGGAGTGTCTGAACGCCGAAATCGCCATCGAGGGACTGGTGCGATTTTGTCATACGGAGCCGCGACTTCCGGTGGCGGCCGAAAAGCGGTTTCGATCCTCCGGTTCGCCATTGGAACTGACCGTGGGCATGGATCGGGCGGCGGTGATGGATAGAGTGGAGTCCCTCCGCGAAACGAACGAAGTGGCGGATTTGGCTTTCCATGCCTATCGCGACCTGAATCGCGTTCCATGGGAGCCGTTCGTGCTGGCGGCCATCGAGCGCTGCCCCGTTTGTATCCGCGGCAGCGAGAAATGGTCCGACGAGGATCTGGTTGCGTGGCTGCGCTCGCTGCCGGAAGAATCCATTTATGATGAAGAGGGGCGGCTGGCGCAGCCGGATGAAGTGTGGAATTACGGCCGGGGCGACGGAGTTGAAAAAGCCTTGTTGCTGGCAACGGTGCTGCGGCAAAGGCATCCGGGCGCGGACATTCGCGTCGAGACGGATAGGCGGCAGACGACATGCCGGTGGGGCGGTCGGGAAGAGCATTTCGCCTCCGGCAAAAGCTTGCGGCCACAGGTGTGGCCGATCGCTTCGGCGGCGCGATAGGATGACCTTTTTGGTGGTTCGGGGACAGACGGTTTTGATTTGTGCCGGCATGAGCCGGGTGTCTATAGTGCGGCCATGAACTTTCGATCATGGAAGATGCTTTCCGTCTGGGTGGTGGCGTTGAGTTGTCTGTTCGGATGTCGCCGGCAGGACATCCGCACCGTCAGCATTCTCGTGCCGGACCTGCGAAATGCCGCCTGTGAGAAGGTGGTGCTCGATGTGTTGCATCGAACCGACGGGGTTCTGGCGCACAAGGTCGTTTTTTCGCCTGGCCAGGTGACCGTGACCTACGACAGCATGAAGCTGGGGTTGAAGAATCTGGAAGGAGTCATTGCCGACGCCGGGTTTTCGGCCAACGACACGCCCGCCGATCCCAAGGCGCGAGCTGCCTTGCCCCCGGCGTGCCTGGAGTAATCACACAGCCGGATGATCGCTCTGGCGGAACAATTCCTGGATCACCTGACGCTCGAATGCGGTCTCAGTTCCCGCACAAGAGAGGCGTATGGCCGCGACATCATGGCGTTGTTGCGCTATGTCGAGGCGTGCGGCGCCCGCGCGATTGGCGACATCACGCGCCGGATGCTGCTGGAGTTCCTTCACGCGGAGCGCGCCCGGGGCTTGAGTGTCAATTCACTGTCGCGCCGGTTGGTGGCTATCAAGGCGTTTTTCCGCTACTTGCAGTCCGAGGGGCTACTCGCGCGCAACGTCACGGAGGTGATGGAATCGCCCCGGGTTTGGAAAATGCTCCCGGGCACCTTGTCGGTGCGGGAGGTGGAAAACCTGCTGGCGACGCCGAACAACCTCAAGCCGCTAGGCCTGCGGGATCGGGCGATGCTGGAGTTGCTGTATGCCACAGGCCTGCGTGTATCGGAGTTGACGGAACTGAAGATGGAAGACGTGCGTTTCGACGCGGGATACTTGCGTTGCACAGGCAAGGGTAACAAGACCCGCGTGGTGCCTTTCGGGGAGACCGCCCGCCAGTATCTGGAGCGGTACTTGCAGGACGTTCGCCCCGCGCTGGCGGAGGGCGGGGCGGAACGACGGGTCTTTCTGACCATACGGGGCCGCGGGTTCAGCCGCAAGGGCGTGTGGAAACTCATACGGGAGCATGCACGGGCGGCGGGCATACGCCAGAAGGTGTCCCCGCACACCTTACGGCATTCTTTCGCAAGCCATTTGCTGGCCAACGGAGCGCCGTTGCGGATGATTCAGGAGATGCTGGGGCATGCGGACATCGCCACAACACAGGTGTACACGCATGTGGACCAGAGCCGGTTGCGGGCGGTCCATGCCCGATATCACCCCCGCGCTTGAACGGATTGACATGATTTTACGGTTGGGTAGAAGAAAATCCGCGCGGCCGTTGGAGCGGCGTCTCGGTTATGTTTTCCGGGACTCCGCCTTGCTCGAGACGGCCCTCGTACACCGGTCATTCCGGTTCGAGAAGCGCCACGCAGCGGCCGATAATCAGCGGATGGAGTTTCTCGGGGATGCCGTGCTGGGGTTGGTGGCCGGCGCGCGCATTTACGCCCTGTTTCCCGATCAGGATGAGGGGGCCTTGACGGAACATCGCAGTCGGGTGACCAGCGGGCGCGCGCTGGCCCGTATTGCCCGGGGGTTGGATTTGGGCGCAGAGATCCGATTGGGGCGGGGGGAGGAACAGAGCGGCGGACGAAGCCGAGATTCGGTGCTCGCTGACACGCTGGAGGCCGTGCTCGGGGCGGTTTACCTCGATGGCGGGCTGAAGGCCGTTGAGCGAGTCTTCGATCGTCATTTCACGCCACTGCTTGAGGCCGCAGAAGCTTTTCCCTGGGCTCAAAATCCGAAAGGGACCTTGCAGTCCCTGGCCCAACGCGCACATCGCCAGCCGCCGGTCTACCGCTGCGTAGAAGTGACAGGACCGGCGCATGATCGCCGGTTTGTCGTCGAAGTGTTGGTAGCCGGGATGGTGATCGGTCGGGGCTCCGGCAAGAGCCGCCGAGAAGCCGAACAGGAGGCCGCGCGCGAGGCGATGAAAGGGATATCGAGTGGGGATGCGAAACGGGCGGATTCCTAACGATGGCATGGAATTTGTCCTTGAATGATTGGATTGGGAGGAAGGTTGCGGCCGGTTACCGCGCATGATACCGTGCAGCGGGCTGAATAGTCCGGGCAGAGGAAAGGGAGACAAGAGATGAGCGAAACGGAAAACAAGGGTCGCTTCAGGTGGTACGAAGTGCTGTATGTGGTCTTGCTGGTGGGGTTGTTGGGCGCAACCATGCTCTTCATGAATCCCCACCGCACGGGTGTCCTGGACCTGGAGCGCTTGAGTCGGGCTCTGGGGCAGGATGTGCGCATGGCGGAGGATGCCCGGGAGCAACGAGAGGAGCTGGCGACCCGCGGCGCTCAAATGGAGCGGGCGCATGAGGAGAAATTGGCGGAGTTGAACCGGCAGCTCAAGACGGCAGACGGAGCGGCGGAGAAGGCGCGCCTGCAGGAAACCATTCGCGCGGCGCAAACGGCGTTTCAAGAACAGGCGATGGCGCTGCGGCGAGAAGCGCAGCGGCATCAGGCGCTGGTGTTGCGGAGTTTTCATAAACGCATTCAGCCGCATATCGAGAAGGTGGCCCGCCGCAAGCGGCTGGATGTGGTGCTGGAACCCGGGATGGGGGTGCTATACCGGCGGGCGGTGGTGGATATCACGGAGGAAGTGGCGCGGTCGGCGAAACGGGATTTCCCGGCGACGCTGCCGCTGGTGGATCCGGAGGTGGCTGCCCCCGCTGAACCGCCGCCGCCCGCACGGTGATGGAACGCTACCAACGCGGCAAGGGCAAGAAGAAGCTGCTGGGCAGTCACCAGCGTTGCTGGATCTGGGGCCGGCACGCCGTCACGGAAACACTCGAGGCTGGACGGTGGCCGATATTGGAATTGCTGCTGGCGGACGATTTGCCTCCCGCCTGTGTCGAGGAGGCGCTGAACGCCGCCCGGACCCGTGGCTTTCCCGGCCGGGTGGTGAATCCGGATGAGCTGAGCGCGCGTTGCCGGACATCCGAGCATCAAGGGTTTGCCGCCAAAATGGCTGAATACCCTTATGCCGGGGCTGACGAGATTCTGAGAAGCCTGACGGCGGACGCCTTGCTGTTGGCACTGGACGGAATCCAGGACCCTTACAACCTCGGTGCCATGCTGCGGTCGGCCGAGGTGTTCGGTGTCCGGGCGGTGTTTCTGCCAGCCAGCGGCCAAGTTGGCGTCACGAGCATGGTGGCCCGAAGTTCTGCCGGCGCCGTGAACCGGTTGGATGTGGTGCGTGTCGAGCGTCTGGAATGGATGTTGAACGAATTGAAACAACGATCGTTCCGGGTGGTGGGGGCCAGCGAAAAAGCCGGCACGAGCAGCGATCAGGCGGCGATGGGGCCGGGCCTGGTCTTGGTGATCGGAAATGAAGGCGCTGGCATTCGCCCGAAAGTGCTGTCCTGCTGTGATGAGTTGGTGCGCATCCCGCAGCAGGGGCGGATCGGTTCGCTCAATGCGGCTGTGGCGGCGGCGATTCTTCTTTACGAATGCCGGCGCGAGAAGGCGCCACGCGTCTCATAGAAATGGGTTGGACCGCTTTTCGCGCCCGATGGTGGTGGCAGGCCCGTGCCCCGGATAGACGCGGGTGGCGTCCGGCAGATTGGTCAACCGCGCCAACGATTCCTTCAGGCGTCTTTCGTTTCCGCCGCGCAAGTCCGTCCTTCCGACGGAACCGGCGAAGAGCGTGTCGCCGCTGAAGAGGATGGCCTCTTCGGGGAAATAGTAGCAGACGCTGCCGGGACTATGACCGGGAGTGGCGATGATGCGATACTTCATCCCGGCGTCCGTCCACTCCTGGCCGTCGTTCAGCATGCGGACGATCTCTTTGGGACGAGAAGGCGGCTCATAGAAGGGGCGCATGTGATTATCGGGGGAGAAGGCCCAGGCGAGATCGTCGGGGTGCATGGCTACCGGCGCCGGCGCGTGATCGTGCAGATCGGCCAATGCGCTGATGTGATCCATATGCCCGTGGGTGATGAGGTATGCTCGCACCCGGAGGCCATGTTCTGCCAAAACGTCTTGAATGGTCTCAGCATCCGCTCCCGGATCAATGATCAGCGCATCGCCCTCATCGTTGCTCAGCAGGTAGCAGTTGACTTGGAATTCGCCGACGGGAATGGATTGAATACGCATGGCGTGGCTCGCGAAGGGGAGCTATGTGCCGTCGTTCAGGGCAGGAAGCCGGATTGTCTCTTCCGTGCGGTCCAGGAGATTCTTCACGCGGGCCAAGCCTTGCTGCGCCTCGTCCGGCCCAATGATGACGGCACGGCGAAACCCGCTTCGCGCCGCCCGCGAGAAAAAGGCTTTGGGGCGTTCGCTGGTGAGGGCCAAATCCACGCGGCAACCTGCTTGGCGGAGTTGGCGGGCGAGTCGCATGGCGAGGGCTCTTTGGCTGTCGTCCATGAAAGTCACAGCCATGTCGCGGTCTGACGGCGGAACCGCAGTCGGCGATTGGCGGGCCAGCAGCTCGCCGATCACGACGTCGCCGAACCCGAGTCCGACGGCGGGCAGAGACCGCCCGCCGATTTGCTTCAACAGGTTTTCATAGCGGCCGCCGCCGAAGACCGCGCGAAATTCCCGGGCCTTGTCGAAGGCTTCAAAGACGATACCGGTGTAATATCCCAGCCCCCGAATGACGGAAATGTCGAACTGTATGTCGCGCGGGCCAAGGCCGTAGCAGGACAAAAGCCGCAGCAGCTCGCGCAGGTCACGAAGGGCGGGCGATTCGCGGCCGAGAAAAGCGGCCGCCTCGTCGAGGGAGCCGATGGTCATCATGCGCAGCGCGGCTTCAATGCACTGCGGATCGAGTCCGGTCTCCGCCAGGAGCGCCTTGACGGTGGCGTCCTCCACTTTGCCTCGTTTGTCGAGCGCGAGGAAGACGGCGGCGTGTCCGTTTGGCGGTATTCCCGCCAGGGAAAGCAACTCGGAAAGCAGGGCCCGGCTGTTGACGTGGATGACGACCTGCCCATCTCCCAGGCCCAACAGGCCCAAGGCGCAGTGGGCAGCGGCCAAGACCTCCGCTTCGGCGGCGACAGAGGACTCGCCGACGATATCAAGATTCCACTGAAAATGCTCGCGCTTGCGCCCGCGCGACATGCGTTCATAGCGGAAACACTGGGCGACGGCGTACCATTTGAGCGGGAATGACAGTTCGTTCTGTCGCGCGGCCACCAGGCGCGCAAGGGTGGGGGTCATTTCTGCCCGCAACGCCAAATCGCGTCCGCTCTTGTCCTGAAAGGTGTAGAGTTGCTCGGCGATTTCCTCGCCGCCTTTTCGTTTGAGCAGATCAAGTGTTTCGACGACGCAGGCGTCGTAGGGTTCAAAACCAAAGCGCGCAGCCGCTTCGCGCCATGCGGCGAATATGGCTTCGCGCCGGCGCATGTCGTCGGGATAGAAGTCCCGCATGCCGCGGGGCGGTTGGAGCAAACCGGCGGAACTCATGAGCCTTCGCCGCGCAACACGAGCGCTTTCATTTCCTTGCCGGGCTTGAACTTCACGACGCGACGAGCCGGGATCGGGACATCCACTTCCGGCCGTTTGGGGTTACGCCCTACGCGCGGTTTTCTTGTGCGAACCTCAAAGACGCCGAATTCCCTGAACTCAATCTTCTGACCCCGGCCCAAGGCTTCGGTGATGTGATCCAACGCCCGCTGAATGACGTCGAGCGTCTGATGTTGCGTCAGACCGGTTTCTTCTGCAATCCGCACGGCCAAGTCCCTCTTCGTCATGGTCACCTCCTCGTCTTTCCTCGGTGGAGAACTCGTCGTGGTGCAGGGGGCTTTGTTCGCCCCGCGGCTCGAAGGAACGGTTGTAACCCTTGCATCAGGCGCCGGAACGCCTCGTGGGTCAGTTGCTGGCTGCCGTCGCTTGCCGCCTGTTCGGGATGTTCGTGGACCTCGATCATAAGGCCGTCGGCCCCCGCGGCGACGGCCGCGTTGGAGAGCGCGGCCACCAGGTCATGCCGTCCGGCAGCATGGCTGGGATCCACGATAACGGGGAGGTTGCTCTCGAGTTTGGCGAGCACCACCGCGCTCAAATCGAGCGTGTTGCGCGTGGCGCGTTCAAAGGTGCGGATGCCGCGTTCGCAGAGAATCACTTGGTGATTGCCGTTCTTGGCCAGATACTCGGCCGAAAGAAGCCATTCCTCAATGGTTTGCGCCATGCCGCGCTTAAGGATGACCGGACGTCCGGTGCGGGCGGCTGCTTCGAGTAGCGAGTAATTCATGGCGTTACGAGCGCCGATCTGAATGACATCCGCCACTTCGATTAGACTGTCGAGGTCCTTTTCGTTGACCGCCTCGGACACGATGGGCAGCCCGGTTTCTTCCTTGACGCGCCGGAGGATGCGGAGACCAGCTCCTCCGAGGCCTTGAAAGTCATAAGGGGACGTACGGGGCTTGAAAGCTCCGCCTCGCAGCAGCGTGGCGCCGGCCGCACGGACCGCGCGGGCCGTGGAAAGAATCTGCCGCTCGCTTTCCACGGAACAGGGGCCGGCAATGACATGGAAGGCCGGGCCGCCCATCACGACCGAGCCCACGCGCACCCGATAGGTCTGGGGCTCCACCTCGCGGCTTACCAGGCGGTAACGCTTTTGGATGGGGATCACCTTTTCCACCATCGGCAGGGTGGCGAGCACTTCGAGCGTCTGCCGTTTCGTTTCGTCGCCCACAGCCGCCACGATCGTTCGCACGGCACCGCGGATGGTGTGCGGCTTGTAGCCGAGCTCGCGGACACGGCGCTCCACGTAGCGCACGTCGCTGGTTGATGGGTGGGGCGTGAGAACCACAATCATGAGAGCATCCGGCGGACATAATCCACCGCCTCTGCCACGGGGATAAGGGTCTTGGCCTGTTCTTGTCGCCGCTTGATTTCGACTTTCTTTTCAGCCAAGGAGCGCTCGCTGACCACAATGCGCAGGGGCAGACCGATTAGGTCTGCGTCTTTGAATTTTACGCCCGGACGCTCGTCGCGGTCGTCCAGAAGGGTTTCCAACCCGCAAGCACTCAGCGCCGAGGCCAGTTGTTCGGCCACAATCAGGCTCTCGGCGTGTTCCGTGTTCAGCACCAGCAGACTCGCGGCATAGGGGGCAACGGTCGCAGGCCAGACGATGCCCTGTTCGTCGTGGGATTGCTCGATGATGGCTTGCAGCGTTCGGGTGACGCCGATGCCGTAGCAGCCCATAATCATGGTTTGGCGGCGGCCTTCGGCATCGAGATACTGGGCTTGGAAGCGCTCGCTGTATTTCGTGCCCAGCTTGAAGACGTGCCCGACCTCAATCCCGCGCTTTTCGCGCATCGAGGCCCCGCAGCGAGGGCACATGTCGCCTTCGCGGGCGGTAGCCAGGTCGAAGAAAGCCGTCACGGAAGCGTCCCGCGCCAAGTTCAGGTGGATGACGTGCGCATCGGCCCGGTTGGCGCCGGCAACGTGCTGCCGCAGTGTTTTGAGTTCCTGGTCCGCATAAACGGGGATGCGCAGGCCGGCGGGACCAGCGAAGCCGAGGGGCGCGCCGGTGGTTTTGACGACGGTTTCCTCGTCGGCCATGCGGATGGGGCGGCCTTCGAGGGCCCGCGCGAGTTTGTGCTCGTTTAGTTCGCGGTTTCCGGGCACAAGCACCGCAACAGGCTGCTCCTCGCACAGATAGATGAGGGTCTTGATCATCTCCTCTGGCCGCACGTGAAGGAAGGCGGCGACTTCTTCCACGGTTCGGCGGTGGGGCGTTTTCACCTCGCACAGAGGCGCAGGGTCTCCCTTGGATTCGTTCGCAGGCGGCATGCGCTCGGCTCGCTCCAGATTGGCGGCATAGGCGCACCCCGTGCATTCCACCAAGCCGTCTTCACCGCTGTCAGCCAACACCATGAATTCGTGTGAAGAGCTGCCGCCCATGGCGCCGGTGTCCGCCTCGACCACTTTAACGCGCAGGCCGCAACGCTCAAAAATACGGGTGTAGGCGTTGTACATGGCTTGGTAGCTTTGCTCAACGCCCTCCCAGTCGGCGTCGAAACTGTAGGCGTCTTTCATGATGAATTCCTTGGCCCGCATCAGGCCGAAGCGGGGACGGATCTCATCACGGAACTTGGTTTGGATCTGATAGATCGTCTTCGGCAATTGGCGGTATGAATTGATCTGGTGGGCGACGAGGTCGGTCACGATTTCCTCGTGGGTGGGCCCAAGGACCATTTCCCGATCCTGGCGATCTCGCATGCGGAACATGACGTCTCGCAGCACCTCGTAGCGGCCGGACTGATCCCAGATTTCGCGAGGGTGCAGCGCGGGCATCAGCACTTCGATGGCGCCGGCGCGGTCCATTTCTTCCCGGACAATACGCTCTACCCGCCGCAGCGCTCGCAGGCCCAGCGGCAGGAATGTGTACAGGCCGCCGCTCAACTTGCGAATGAGCCCCGCGCGCAGCATGAGCTGGTGGCTCGGGATTTCTGCCTCTTGCGGGATGTCACGCAGCGTGGGTATGAGCGTCTTGGACCAATGCATGCCTCAAATCCTTCTATTGGAGCGAACAGCGCGAATTTGACTCCATAAGCGTTACGGATGCAAGATATTTACGCGGGAGGCCGGATGTCATTCTTCGCGAGATAAGCGGCAATGCAGGACACCTCCCGTCGCGGCATAGGGCAGCGCTTTGATCACCCCGTGTCCGGGCGGCGTCGAGGACTCGAGCAGCGCTTCTACGTATTCTCCCGTCCATCCACGATACCGGCCGGCGGCATCCTTCCGTTCGACGAGCACCTGCACGGAATGGCCAACAAAGCCGGCGGCAAACGTCGCGCGGCGCTCTTCCTTGATCTCCAGCAGCCGAGACACGCGGTTTTTCAGCACATCCGCCGGCACCGCATCCGGTAACTGCGCGGCGCGAGTGCCTGGGCGCGGGCTGAAGGGAAAGACATGAATGTTTCCAAACGGCAGGTGTTTGAGCAATTGAACCGTGGCGGAAAAAGCGGCTTCATCTTCGCCGGGGAATCCGGCAATGACATCGCAACCGAGCCCGAGGCGCGGAATTGTTTCGACTGCATGTTCGACAGCGGCCCGGTATTGGGCTACGGTGTAGCGGCGTCCCATGGCCGCCAGAATCCGGTCGTCTCCGCTCTGCAAAGGCAGATGAAGGAACCGGCAGAGTTTGCGCGAGACCGCCATGTAGTCGGCCATGGCGCGCTCGACGGTTGTGGGTTCGATGGAGCTCAAACGGATACGCTGCGATCCCTCGATGGCCTCCAATGCTTCCACGAGCGCGACCAAAGTCCGGCGGCCATCCCGCCATGAGCCCAGGTTGGCGCCGGTGAGGACCAATTCCATAAAGCCCTCATCCATCAAGCGGCGCGCTTCTTCGATGATCTCGCGGAAGGGGCGACTCCTGTTTGGGCCACGTGTTTCGGGTACGACACAATAGGCGCAGCGGAAATTGCACCCATCTTGCACCTTGATCAGCGCCCGGGCAGTGTTGAAATGCGGTGTGAGATGCTCCGAGGCAGGGGGTAGGGGAAACCGGCTGGGATCATGTTCGTGAAGAATGTGCGGCAAACGGGTTTTGTCGCCTTGCGGGACGAGAATGTCGGCGGGGGCTTTCAGCGAGGAGCGGCCGGCCCATTCGGCGGGGCAACCGGCCAGGATGGCCAGCGGCCGGCTCTCGCATCGGCCTGCCTGGCGCAAGGCGCGCAGGGTGTCACGCTGGGCCGTGGCGGTAATGACACAGCCGTGGATGACGCACACGTCGCAGGGCTCACCGAAAGGCGTCAACCGATACCCCGCCGCCAGGAAGGCCGCTTCCATCGAGGCGGTTTCGGCCTGGTTCAGGCGGCAGCCGATCGTCTTGAAGGAAACACGCGGATTCATACTGAAATGCGAGCATAAGTCTGCGGAAGGCTGGGGCGAAGGTCAAGCGCGAGGGTGCCCTTTTGGCATTGTGTTTGTCATGGCCGTTGCTTTTTGTTATCAACCGCACTCCTTTTTGTTCGTTCCGCAAGCCATGAACACCAGGGAAGCCTATATTGCGCTCAACGCCATGCGCGGGGTTGGGCCGGCGACCGTTCGTGCATTGACGGAGCGACTCGGTTGTCCGGAACGGATTTTTGACGCTCTGGAGGAAGAGATCCTAACCACGCCCGGCTTGGCGATGGATGTGGTCCGCCGGATCGCCGCTTTACGGGGCCAAGCGGATCCCGTTGGGGAATGCGAGAGAGCGGAACGAGCGGGCGCTACGCTGCTCACGCCGGTGGACGCGGCGTATCCGCGGCGATTAGCGGGAATTCACGATCCACCCATGGCACTTTACGTTTGGGGCAAGATTGAGAGCAGAGATGACCGCGCCGTGGCGGTGGTCGGGTCCCGGCGCACGACTCACTACGGGATGGAAACCGCTGAACGGCTGGCATTTCAACTGGCGCAAAGCGGATTTACGGTGGTTAGCGGCCTGGCTCGCGGCATTGACACGGCCGCACACCGGGGCGCGTTGAAGGCGGGGGGACGGACGCTCGCTGTGCTGGGTGGTGGTTTGGACTGTCTCTTTCCACCGGAGAACCGCGATTTGGCCGAGGCGATCAGTCGCCAAGGGGCGGTGCTGACGGAGTACCCATTTGGACGACAGCCGGACAAGACGACTTTTCCTGTAAGAAATCGCATAGTGGCCGGCCTTTCGATGGGGGTTGTGGTGGTGGAGGCCGGGTTGACCAGCGGCGCCATGATCACCGCGCAGGTGGCGACGGAGGAAGGGCGAACCGTTTTTGCCGTGCCCGGCCGGGTGGATGCACCCGGCTCAAAGGGGCCGCATCGGCTGCTTCGCGATGGCGCGCGTCTGGTGGAGGACGTCGAGGACATTTTGCAGGAGTTCGACCAGTTGATTCCAACGCCGCGAAGCACAACCGGGCCGAAGGGCTCCCGCCCGCCTTTATCCGGTGACGAAGCGAAGATAGTGGGCTGTTTGGAACGGGAAATGGAGGCGGATGTGGATGCCCTGATCCGACAGACGGGACTGTCGCCCGCCTCCGTGAGCGCTCTGCTGCTTGGTTTGGAGATGAAACGAGTGGTTCGCATGCTGCCCGGCCGGCGTGTCGCGCTGCGCGCCGGACGGTCCGAAGGCGGCGCGACACAGGCGGAGTCGTGAAGAGGAAGAGCAAGGCACCATGACCAAGAAACTGGTAATCGTCGAGTCGCCAGCCAAGGCCAAGACCATCAATCGTATTCTGGGCGGTGACTACGTGGTGAAGGCGTCCATGGGACATGTGCGCGACCTGCCGGTGCGGACGCTTGGCGTGGATATCGAACACGGATTCGAGCCGAAATACGAGATCGTCAAGGGACGCGACCGCGTGATTCGCGAATTGACTGAAGCGGCGCGGGGCAGCGCTGAAGTGTATTTGGCGCCTGATCCCGATCGCGAGGGGGAAGCGATAGCGTGGCATCTGAAGGAGCTGCTGGAAAAGGTGGTGCCCGCCGAGCGATTCCACCGTGTGACCTACAACGAAATCACTCCGCGGGCCGTGCGGGAAGCATTCGGCCATCCGGGCCGCATAGATCAGCGGCTGGTGGACGCCCAGCAGGCGCGACGTGTGCTCGATCGGATCGTGGGCTATCGGGTCAGTCCGCTTCTCTGGCGCCGCATCCGTAGGGGTTTGAGCGCCGGGCGGGTGCAGTCGGTGGCGCTCCGGTTGATTTGCGAGCGGGAACAGGCCATTCGCGCTTTTGTTCCGGAACCGTACTGGTTGTTGGGCGCCAAAGCCTGCAAACAAACGCCGCCGCTGGATCCCTTCCTGCTGCGGCTGGCGCGAATAGATGGCGAGAAAGCCGACGTGCGGGATGCGGAAACAGCGGCACGAATTCGACGGGAGTTGGAGGGGTGTTCGTTGGTGGTGGCGGACGTCACAAGGAAGGAGGTGCAGCGGCGGCCGTTTCCGCCCTTCATTACCAGTACGCTGCAGCAGTCGGCGTCGAGAGCCTTGGGAATGACGCCCAGCCGGACGATGCGCATCGCGCAAAAGCTGTATGAAGGCGTAGATTTCGGCGAAGGACCGGTTGGCCTGATCACCTACATGCGAACGGATTCCGTTGCGGTTTCACAGGACGCCGTGCATGCCGTCCGAGCCTTCATCGAGGAGCGGTTGGGACGGGAGTACCTGCCCGAAAAGCCCAATGTCTTCAAAAGCCGCGGCGGAGCGCAGGAGGCGCATGAAGCCATTCGCCCGACCGAGGTCCTGCGCACGCCTGAAGAGGTGGCCAAAGCGCTGTCCGCGGAAGAACTCAAACTCTACACATTGATTTGGCGGCGATTCGTGGCCAGTCAAATGGCGCCGGCCCGCATCGAGCAGCGAACGGTGGATGTGGATGCTGTACCGGCGCAAGCGGGCGGGGCGGCATATCGTTTTCGGGCCTCCGCTTCGCAGGTGGTTTTTTCGGGGTACATGAAGGTGAGCGGCATGGAGAAACGAAGCGCGGAAGAAGGCGAGACAGGCGATGAACCCGTGGTGGACAGCCTGCCACCGCTCGAACGCGGGGAGCGGCTGGAATGTGTGGAATGGACGGAAGATCGCAAAGAAACGCAACCGCCCAGCCGATACAATGAAGCTTCTTTGATCAAAGCGCTCGAGGAGGACGGGGTGGGGCGGCCCAGCACCTACGCACAGATTCTGTCCACCCTCTACGACCGTGAGTATGTCACGCGCGAGAAAAAAGTCCTCAAACCGACGGATCTTGGACTTCAGGTCAACGACCTGTTGACAGCCCATTTGGCGAAGTTGTTCGACGTCAAGTTTACGGCCGGCATGGAGGAAAAGCTCGACCGCATCGAAACGGGCACGGTGAACTGGACTGCCATGCTGGAGGAGTTCTATCGAGAGTTCTCAGGCTGGATGGACGCTGCGCGCGAGACCCCGGCGGACGGCGAAAAGATGAAGCGCTTGCTTGGCCTGCTCGAGTCCGTCAAGGCGTGGGGGCCGGAACAGCGTCGCGGGCGGCGGATTTACAGCGACAAGCGGTTTATCGAGTCTGTTCGCAAGCAGTGCGAGGAGGGACGGCGGCCCCTCTCGGAACGCCAACTGGCGGCGGTGGCGAGACTGGTGGGGAAATATCGGGATCAGATTCCGGGGGCGGAGCAGGCGCTGCACGAGATGGGATTCGAGGCGGAAGCGGTTCGTCTGCCGAGCCCTCCCCCAAAGCCGTCCACCATGCGAAAACTGGAACTGTTGCGGGACATCGCTTTTGAGCCGGCGCAAACTCGACGTGGGCGGACCTATGACGATCGGGCGTTTGTGGAGTCCCTGCGGCAGAGGGCGGAGCGAAACGTGGCTTTATCACCGGCGCAGGAGCATGCGCTCAACCGGATCGTACTCAAATATGCCGAACATATTCCGGATTTTGAGCGAGTACGGCCCGAGCTGGAACTGGAGGATAGCGTGGGCCAGGATGCGGAGAGTGGGCCGCTGCTGGAGGCGTTGGAGGGCGTGAGCGAGTGGAAGCCCTCGGTCTCAAAGAACGGAAAGACGCTGGACGACAAAGCGTTTTTTGAGTCGCTGAAATCGCAATTCGCGCGCAAAGGCTCATTGACGCCTCGTCAACGCGCGGCATTGGCGCGCATGGCACGAAAGTACCGGGTGGGGGTTGGGGCGAAAAAGGGGCAGACCGGGAACGACGGCGACGGGAAGCCAAGCCACGACGAGGTGGAGCATCGGCCATGAAGGTGAAGCCTTGGAACGGGGCAGACGATCCGGACGTGGCGCAGTTTTGCGCCCACTTGAAGGAAGAGAAGAACGTTTCCCGGCATACGCTGGCGGCCTATCTTACGGATCTGGCGCAGTTTGTCCGCCGCACATGGGGTGTGGATGCGCTACCGCCTTTTCCCTGGGGCCATGCGGATCGGTACGCCGCCCGGCGTTTTCTGGCCGGGTTGCAGCAGGAAGGGGCGGATGCCTCCACTACGGGGCGGAAGCTTTCCAGCCTGCGCTCGTTCTACCGTTTCCTGGAGAGGGAAGAACGGGTTTCCGTCAACCCATTTGCCGGCATCAAGGCGCCGAAGCGGGGGCGGAAACTCCCGCGGGTGTTGACCAAGGAGGAGGCTGCCCGGCTCATGGAAGCGCCGGAGAAGCTGGTCCGGGACGAGGCGGAAAGACGAGGCGCTGCGAACGCACAGCGTGCCGCGTATGTGGCGGCCCGCGATCGGGCCATACTTGAGACGCTATACAGTTCCGGCGCCCGCGTGGCTGAGCTGGCAGGACTTTCGGACAGGGATGTGGACCTGCTCAGCGGCGTCGCGCGGCTGCGTGGCAAGGGGAAGAAGGAACGATTGGCGCCCCTCGGGCGGCCCGCCTGCTCGGCGTTGGCGCACGCCATGGCCATGCGCGACGCGTTGTGGCCGACGGCGGGGCGCCGCGCGATGGACCGGCCGGTTTTCCTCAACTTGCGCGGTCAGCGTCTGACCACGAGATCCATCGAACGAGGACTCAAGCGCTATCTGGTGGCGGCGGGCCTGGATTCTGCCATGACGCCTCATGCGTTGAGGCATTCCTTCGCGACGCACCTTCTGGATGCCGGAGCGGATTTACGCAGCGTACAGGAGCTTCTTGGGCACGCCAGCCTCTCCACCACGCAAATTTACACTCATGTGACGGTGGAGAAGCTGCGACGAGTTTACCGGGAGGCGCATCCGAGGGCGTGAGAAAGAGAGGCAAAAAGGCGTCATGATTTGGGTGGCATACAACGCGCTGTTTACGGCGGCTTATTTGCTGGTGCTGCCGAAGTTTCTTTGGCGTATGGCGCGCCGCGGCGGGTACCGGCAGCATTTCATGCAGCGCGTGGGTTTGTATGACCGGCAGACGCTGGAACGGTTGCGACGGCGCCGCAGCCGAATATGGGTGCACGCCGTCAGCGTGGGAGAAACGCTGATTGCCCGACATTTCATGGAGGAATGGCGTCTGCGACAGCCGGAACGGACATTTGTGCTCAGTGTGACCACGTCCACCGCGCGCCGGATGGCGGAAGGCTTTCTCCATCCCGAGGATGCGCTGATCTACTTCCCCGTGGACTTCGTGCCGTCGGTCCGTCGGGTGTTGTCGGTGATCGAGCCGGCTGCGATTGTCCTGACCGAATGCGAGATCTGGCCGAATCTGATTCGGGAGGCGCGCCGCAGGGGCATCATGGTGGGGCTCATGAACGGGCGGGTGTCCGATCGCTCTTTTCGCGGCTACCGCCGCATTCGTTTTTTCATTCGACGGGTGCTGGAGGAGATGAATTCGTTTTGCGTGCAGGGAGACTCGGACCGCGAACGCCTGCTGGCGATCGGCGCGCCGCCGGCGCGTGTGTGTGTGACGGGCAATGCCAAGTATGACATCGTGAGCTATACGCCGGAGGCTTCCACTCATGCGGAAGCCGTCTTCAGGAGGGCGGGATTCGCTCCGACCGATCCCATTCTGCTGGGCGGTTCCACATGGCGCGGCGAAGAGGCGGCGCTGCTGGAAGCGTTTAAACGCTTGCGGCCGGAGGCGCCCGGTTTGAGACTGGTCTTGGCGCCCCGGCACGTCGAACGAGCGGCCGAGGTGGAGGCGTTGTTCCGCGGGAGCGGGATTGCGTATGTGCGGCGCAGCGCATTGCGGTCCGGCGAGCCGCCATCCCAAACTCCGGACGCGCTGCTGCTGGACACCACTGGGGAACTACGGAATCTCTATGCCAAGGCCACGGTGATCTTTGTGGGGAAGAGCCTGACCTGCCGAGGGGGACAGAACATCATCGAGCCGGCCGTGTTCGGGAAGCCGATCGTGGTAGGCCCCCATCTCGACAATTTTCGCGATGTGGAGCGCGATTTTCTTGAGGCCAAAGCGCTTGTGCAGGTTCGCTCAACGGCTGAACTCGAAGGGGCCCTTCGCGAGCTGCTGCTGGATCCTGTTCGCCGTTGGGAATACGGGGCGCGCGCGCACGAAGTGGTGCGTTCGCGCAGGGGCGCCCTGGCGCGCACCGTCAGCGAATACATCCGGCTGCTGTCGTGAGAGCCCGACGGCGACGACGGGTCCCAAACAGCGCGGCCAAGACCAGCAGATACTGAAGGGTCAGGCACAGCCCCAACAGCGCGCCTCCGATCAGGGCGCCGCCGTGCCGAACCGTTTGGTTCAGCAGCGGGTATCCGACGAAGATATTCATCCACCAGCCTTCGGCCCAGCTTTGCGGCCATCCGAGAAGCCGAAGCAGGCCGGGGATGAGCGCGAAAAACGCGCCGGCCCAGGACCAGAGCAACCAGGCGCCCATGCGATGGGCCAAAGAACGTTTGCACCGGCGGGTTTGCCAACAGCGAACGCCGCCGATGGCCATGCCGATGGCCATGCCGGCAGCCGCATGGAGAGAAGGGTGGGCCATCAGCCATGTTCCTCCCGGCGAAGCTCATTCCATGCGGCGGCCAGCAGGGCGGCGGCCATGAGCACCAACCCGGCGGCATACCAGGGGGGATCCGTTTCCCTTTGATCAATGCTGTAGTGCCAGAAAAAGATGTTCATGCGCGGGTCGAACGCCCAGCGCATGTACAGGTCGTGATACCCGAACAGACGAGGGAGGTCGGGGGCAACGGCCCATAGTGCGCCGAGGGCCATCAACAGCGGCGCGGCGATAAGCAGCCAGAGCGGCGCCCGGCCGCCTCGCAGCGTGTAGAGCAACAGCGCCAGGAGGAAAGGCCCGAGGGCCCCGATCAACAAGTGGTTGGCGTCGGCCACGTCAGTTGTCCTTCCATTCCGGGGGGGGCGTCATCCATGGGCGAAGGCTTTGGGCCCGGCGGAATGCTTCGCTGGCTTGACGGCGGAGGCCCATATTCATGCGCAGGATCCCCAGTTCATGCCACAGGCGATAGTTGTTCGGATCGTACGCGGCGGCTTGCGTGACGCATTCCTCGCCGAAGGCGGAAAGGCGGATATCGTTTCGCCGCACGGCCTCTTCGCAGGCGGCCCTTCCGAGGTAGTACCATGCGTGCCATGAAGTGGGGGCCCAAACGAGCGCCGTCCGTAAGGCTGGTGGATCGGCCTGCTGGAGGAATTCGTGGGCATCCATCTGATGAACCGCGCCTCCCGGCCGAAAATGGAGTGTCACGGCGATCAGCAAAGCCGCCAGGGAGGGGATGGCGCTGGTTCGTCCCGCGGTCCATGGACGATCGGTCGTCGCTCTGAGCGGAGGAAGCCGTACCGCGATCAGGATGGCCAGCGCTGTGGCATAAAGCGGCACCAACAGGGCGAAGTCCACGGCGGCATGCAAGGCGGCCACCGTCACGGCTCCGGCGCTGCCGGCCACAACGCCTCGATTGGCCAGAGGCGGCCCGCCCGCATGGCGGATGGTCAGAGCCAGGCTGATCCCCATGAGGGCGAGCACGATCGTACCAACCAGCCCCGTGTCCACGGCCCATTCGATGTAGTGGTTTTCGGCGTGAACGAGCCACTGACCGGAGGTGGTCCAGCGGTATTGAGGATATATCATGCGCAGGGCGTTGGGACCGATGCCGACGACGGGATAATCGAGCCAAATGCGAGGGATCTCGCGCCACGCGTTCAGGCGCTTTTCCGCGCTGGTGGAATCCAACGGGGCTCGGAGGGTCTCAATACGCTGACGCAGTACGGGGAAGGCGGGCAACCGGACCAGCGTCAGCCCGAGCAAGACGAGCACGCTGATGATGGCTAGAAGCGGTGCGACACGACGGCGCTCGAGCCGGAAAAGGGCGACAAGGACGCCGCCTGCAAATGCCAGCCAAGCGCCGCGGGAAAGCGACCATGCCAGCGCGTAGACCATGGCCCCCAGGCACGCCACATCCAGCAGCACCGCTCCGCGCCGACGGGCGGCCCAGTCATCCGCCATAAGGCCAATGGCCATCGGGCACAGGAGGGCGAGAAATCCGCCGAAGTGATTGCGGTTGATGAATCCGCCCACCGGGCCGGGCAGGATTGGCGGAACGGGGAAATACCACCAGAGCGTGAATCCCTGCTTGAAAACCCATTGGCCCAAGTACCCCAATATGCCGACGGCTGCGCCCAACAGCAGCAGCACGCGAATCACACGCCGACGCCATGACGAGGAGAGCCCGCGAACGAGGGTGCCGGCGCCGAAGGCGGCCAGCGTCAGCAATAGCACGCGAAAAGTGCCGGCGCGGTTCCTTGTCAGGGCGAACCAGGGTTGGCTCTCGTTCAGCCAGCCCAGGCGGGCGGCATCCGCGAGGGCGTCGCGCACCGCCATATGCTGGCTATGGCGGAGGGGGCCCATCCATGCCGAGAAAAAATACGGCAGAGGGCACAGCATAAAGAAAAGGTAGAACACCCATAGCGTAGCGAAGAGCGATGGGCGGGGAAAGGGCGGCGGGGCCTTTTCGGTGGGTGGTGATTGTCGCAGGTGCAGCCAGCCGGCGCAAGCCCACCAAAGTGCGGCCATGGGCGCCACCGCGCCGGGGACGAGGCCGGCCCCAAACCATGCAAGGCCGATGAGGCCGCCGAGGAGCGCCAATGTTGCCACGGGCATTTCGCGGCCAGTATACAGAGCCGGTTCGCAAGTCGGCAAGACAGGTAAAGCGTCATTTTCTGCCAAGTCAAATGCGTGGTTGACAAGGCCATATTTCGCTGCTGAAAGTAGACCGCGATGAAGACGCTTCTAGTGACGGGGGGATGCGGGTTTATCGGGGTGAACTTCATTCGATACCTGCTGGACGAGAGCGACTTTGCGGGGCGGATCGTCAATGCCGATTGCCTGACCTATGCGGCCAACCCGTTGAGTTTGTCTGACGTAGCCATCCGGCACGGCGACCGGTACCTGTTTGTGAAGGCGGACATCAGCGACCGTGAGGCCATGGGGGCGCTGATGGATGAGCAACAGGTGGATGCCGTATGCCATTTGGCCGCGGAGTCGCATGTGGATCGTTCGATTGTGCGGCCGCAGCAATTCATTCAGACGAATATCGTGGGCGCGTACACGTTGCTTGAACTGGTTCGTGAACGCCGGGATCGCATTGGCCGTTTTCATCACGTGAGCACGGATGAAGTGTTCGGCTCGCTGGGGCCGACGGGACTTTTTACGGAAGACACGCCATATCGGCCGAACAGTCCCTATTCGGCATCGAAAGCCGCGTCTGACCATTTGGTGCGAGCTTATCACGCCACATATGGTCTGCCGGTCACGCTCTCGAACTGCTCCAACAATTATGGGCCGTATCAGTTCCCCGAGAAGTTGGTGCCGCTCATGATATTGAACGCCATGGAGGGACGATCGCTTCCGGTTTACGGGGATGGGCGGCATGTTCGAGACTGGCTTTATGTGCGTGATCATTGCGAAGCGCTGTGGCTTGTGCTGCGCAAGGGGCAGGAGGGCCGGACATACAATATTGGCGGCCGCAACGAGATGGAGAACCTGCGGGTGGTCGAGATGATTTGCGATTTGGTGGACGAAGTGTGCGCCCCTTTGCCATCCGGGCCCCGGCGTGCGCTAATCACGTTTGTGAAAGACAGACCCGGCCATGACCGGCGTTACGCGATCGACACGACGCGGATCGAAACGGAACTCGGGTGGCGTCCGCGAGAGTCGTTCGCCAGCGGATTGAGGAAAACGGTGGAGTGGTATCGGACGCGGAACGACTGGGTGGAACAGGTTCGCACGGGCGCGTACCGGCAGTGGATCAAAGAGCACTACGGTTGAGAAAGGGCGAGGGGGATGAAAGGGATCATTCTGGCGGGTGGCGCCGGCACGCGTTTGCATCCGATCACACGTGTGGTGAGCAAGCAGTTGTTGCCGGTTTATGACAAGCCGATGGTGTACTATCCGTTGTCCGTGCTCATGCTGGCGGGCATACGGGACATCCTGGTCATTTCCACTCCGGAGGACCTGCCGCTGTTTCGGCGGTTGCTGGGCGGAGGCGAACAATGGGGTTTGCGGTTTCAATATGCCGAGCAGCCGCGACCGGAGGGGTTGGCGCAGGCTTTTCTTATCGGGCGCGACTTCATTGGCTCGGAACCCGTCGGGTTGATTTTGGGGGACAACATCTTCTATGGGCAGGGGCTGCGCGAACTGCTGCGCGAGGCGGGCCGATTGCGAGAAGGCGGTTTGATTTTCGGCTATCCGGTGACGGACCCGGAGCGTTACGGGGTGGTGCAGTTCGATGCGTCGGGCCGCGCGGTGAGCATCGAAGAGAAGCCGCAAAAACCCCGGTCGCGTTACGCAGTGCCGGGCCTCTACTTTTACGACAGCGGAGTGGCGGATGTGGCCGCCAAGTTGAAGCCTTCGGCACGGGGTGAACTGGAGATCACGGATTTGAACCTGGACTATTTGAGAAGGGGCGCATTGCGGGTTGAGCGGATCGGACGGGGAATAGCGTGGTTTGACACGGGGACACACGAGTCCTTGTTGCAGGCGGCGAACTTCGTGCAAACCATTGAGCAGCGGCAGGGTCTGAAGATCGCCTGTGTGGAGGAACTGGCCTATCGTTTGGGGTATGTCGGCAAAGAGGAGTTGGAACGGATGGGGGCGGCCATGGCCCGGAGCGAGTACGGCGCCTATTTGCAGCGGATGGCCCGCGAGGAGATTTGAATAGCCATGCCCCTTACGCGAGAAGCGACGGACTTGCCGGATGTGTGGTTGTTTCGGCCTGATGTTTTCGAGGATGAGCGTGGCTTGTTCATGGAGACGTTTCACGAGGAAAGGTACCGGCAACTGGGGCTCACCTGTCGCTTTGTGCAGGATAATTATTCGCATTCGCGCCGAGGTGTGCTGCGCGGGCTGCACTATCAGGCGCAGCGGGCACAGGCCAAATTGGTCTCAGTGATCTGGGGCGAAATTTTCGATGTAGCCGTGGATCTGCGCCGGGATTCTCCCACGTTCGGACGATGGACGGGACGAGTGTTGTCGGAGGAAAACCGCTGCCAGCTTTTCATTCCGGCGGGGTTTGCTCACGGGTTTTGTGTGTTGAGCGACGCCGCGGACGTCGCCTACAAGTGCTCCGACTACTATGACCCGGCGAGCGAGCGGGGGGTGCGGTGGTCCGATCCGCGCATCGGCATCGTGTGGCCGCTCTCGCAACCGATTCTTTCCCGTAAGGACGCGGCGCTGCCGTTGTTGGATGAAGTCCTTTCATCCGACTTGCCGTGTTGAGCACCGGCACGGCCGTGGACGACGGCGGTCGAAGCGCACCTGGTTGTCCTTGCGAATATCGCCGGCAAGGGGGGTGGGTGATGCGCGTTTTGTTCCTGAACATGAACGCCGCCGTCGGCGTCTATGGCGTGGAACGCTGGATGCTCAATATGGGCGCCGAATTGGTTCGCGCGGGACACTGGGCGGCCATGGGCGGGCGAAGGCAGAGCGGATTCCTTTGTCAGGCACGAGCCATGGGCTTCCCCACGTTGCCGCTTCGGATCGTGGCAGGATTCGAAGTTGTGGCGGCAATTCGGCTTGCGGCGTGGATGCGGCGGCATGGCGTGCAGGCGGTTTGCGCCAAGAACTACAAGGAAGTTCGAGTGGCGGCACTGGCGCGTGCCGGCCGGCGGTGTTCTTTGTGGGTACGGCGAGGCGCCTTGGGGGATTTGCGGCCGAGTCGGATCAACCTGCTCACCGTTCGTCACCTGATCGACGGCGTTCTCGTTCCGTCTGAAGCCGTGCGCCAAGATATGCTTCGAGCGGGGGGTGGATACTTGCGGGAGCAGCAGGTGGTTGTCTTGCGGCATGGCATCCGTGTGGAACGCTACGCGGATGGACCAGAAGCGCAAGGCTTGCCTTCAAGCCGTTGTCGAGTGGTTTACGTGGGGCGCCTAGCCCCCATCAAGGGGACCGATGTTTTGCTGGAAGCCTGGCGCATCGTGCTCCAGCGTTGCGGAGAAGGCCCGCGGCTTTTGCTGGTCGGCGACGCCAGTCGGGTGGACTACAAGGCGATGGCGTCCGATTTGGGCGTGAGACGTCATGTGGATTTTGCGGGTTTCCAGGATGACGTGAGGCCGTGGCTTCGAGCCTCGGACCTGGTGGCGCTACCTTCCCGCAGCGAAGGGTCGGGATACGTGATTCTCGAGGGCGCCGCTGCCGGACTGCCTTTGGTGGCTTCGCGGGTCGGCGGCATACCCGAGTATTGCCGCGAGGGCGAGACGGCGTTGCTGACGGAGCCCGGCAACAGTTTGGCGTTGGCTGAGGCTTTGGCGGCGCTGATCCATGATCCGTTCCGCCGCCGGGCCATGGGATTGGCGGCCCAGCGTCTCGTGGCCTCGGAGTATTCGCTGGCAGAGAGCGCCGCCCGGTTCCTGCAGACATTGGAAGCGGCACGATTCAAAGAGAATATGGCGTTTGGGCGTCAGCCTCCAAGCGCGAGCCACGCGGCCTCGTAGGCATTTAGGCGCACTTCCCGCGAGGGGGCATAGCCGTCGGCAATCAGGTTGCGAACTCCCGTTTGCCCTTGGGGCAGGTCTATTCGCACGGTTTCGCCGGTCACGTTGTGCAGACAGAGCACGCGATCTCCGGCCTTGGAAGTTCTGGCGACGGCGAATACGCGCCGGTCCAAATGGAGCACCTCTTGTTGAGCTTCAGGATGGAAGGCGTCGTGAGAGGCCCGTGCCAGAAGGAGGCGATTGATGCCGTGGAGCGCCCCGCTCGTAGTGGAGTCGGGATCGGTCAGCAGCGTTTCCAGTTCCTCTTCTCGCCACTTATGGCGGTTGATGGCTCGAGCGTGGCCGGAGGTCTTCATGCCGTTCGCATCGTTGTCGGCGGCCACCCATGCGCCGAAGTACACGGCCGGTACGCCTTGAAGGGCGAAGCAAATTGCTTGTGAGCAAAGGAACCGCTTGAGAGAGGCCTCTTCGGAGCCGTGGCCATGGCTTCGCAGCGCCGCGAACCATGTGATGTTGGCCTCATAAGGCGTTTCGATCCCATCGGGTTCGCGCGTGAGCGAGATGCATCCCCCGGCGGCGCGCACATGATCAAGGAGGGCCGTGCGTTCGGCGTCGCCGGCCAGACCGCGAAGAGGCTGCAAGCCGATGCCGTCATGCGAGGCCGTAAAGTTGAGAAAGGTGCAACCCGCGGGCGGCGGTTGCAGCGCGGCGACCCACTGACTCAAGCGCGACGCGTCACCTTGGGCAAAGGCCAGCAAAAGCAAGGGCGGCAACGGGAACTGATAGACCAGATGGGCCTCATCCCCCTCTCCAAAGTAAGAAACGTTGTCCTTGTGAGGGACGTTGGTTTCGGTGATCAGAAGGGTGTCTGGCGCCACGAGGGAAAGGAGGTCGCGCATCAGTTTGACGATCTCATGCGTTTGGGGGCGATGGAGACAATCTGTGCCAATGGTTTTCCAAAGGTAGGCCACGGCGTCCAGCCGTATCCAGCGGGCGCCCATGGAAACGTAGAAAAGCAGGATGTCCAGCATCTCGAAAAGAACATCCGGATTACGGTAGTCGAGGTCGACCTGATCCGGGCTGAACGTGGTCCACACATGGCGTATGGCCCCCGTGGCCGTCCGGAAGGGGGTCAACAGGGGATGGGTGCGGGGGCGGAAAACGGAATGCAAGTCGGTCTCGGGCGGCACCGTAAGAATATAGTCGCGTGCCGGAGCAATATCTCCGAGGAAATCATTAAACCAGTTGCTGCGAGAGGACAAATGATTGAGCACGAGGTCCACCATTAAGAGGCGGGGGGCGGCCAGCCGTTGCACATCGGACCACGTTCCGAGGTCCGGTCGAACTGTTCGGAAGTGAATCACGGAGAAGCCGTCGTCGGAGGAATAAGGGAAGAAGGGCAGCAGGTGCAGGATGTTGAAGGGGGCGGCATGTTGTTCCAGGAAACGCGCGAGGACGGCGAGCGGCTTTTCTGGGGGGGCCTGAACGTGGTCGCCGTACACGATCAGGATGGCATCCCGCTCGCTGAATCGGGGTTGTGCTGGCGCAGGCGGCGGTTCTGCGCCCAGACCATAACGGCCGACCAGCATGGTCATGCGCCGCAGGCAGGAGTTGGCGCGGTTGCCATACAGGCGGGCGAGCCGGGCAGGCACATTGGTGGTGGACAGCCGATGCAGCCATGGATTCATACGGACTGGGTGCCCTCCATTTCGAGCAGCAGCGAGCGGAGACATCGTCGAAGTTCGGCGTGACCGTAGTGCCGGGCCGCAACGCAATAATTGTGCTCCACCATCTGGCGGCGATAGGGTTCGTCTTCCAGCACACGACGCACTTCCGCCACGACCTGTTCCGTGAGAAACCCCTCCATGATGGGGCAGCGGAAGCCTTTAGGCTCAATATCCCGCCCGAAGATGGCGTAACGGTTCACCAGCACCGGTACTTTGTAGTAGACAGCTTCGAGAAAGGCATTGCCGAAGCCCTCGTAAAGACTGGGATAGGTGACCAGGGCCGCGTGGCGATAGATATCGCCCAGACTGTAGATTTTGGAGCCGTCACGGGCGATCCCTCGAGCGCCAGCCACGCGAGCCGAAAAGAAACGGAGGTCAACCCCGGATTGCCGGGCCATATGGAGCAGGGCTTCAGCGTACAGGTCGCCTTCGTCTCCGGATTCATGTGAAACCACAAGTTTGTAGCGGGGATTGCCGAGCATCCGCACGAGTTGGATGGCCCATTCGATGCCCTTGCGAGGGACCACGCGCGTCGGCTGCAGGATCATTATGTCCTGCGGATCCAAGCCGATCGCCGCGCGAGCGTCCCGTGCATAGTCGTCCATGGGTTCGGGCGGATGATCGAAATCGAGCACATTTGGAATGAGATGGGAGGCGACGCCACGCCGGTGGGCGAGATCTTCCTGCGCCGTCTGGTTGATGACCACATGGCGCAAATCGCGGTCGCGGGGCGGGAACGCCATGTCGAGGAAATCGTTTACGCCGTTGACAGAAAAACGGGTGCGTTCCCAGAAAAAATCGTGATGGTGAGCAATAGCCGGCAGATGGGTTTCGGAAAGAAAATGCGTAGCGGCGATGCCCAGGGGGACGTGCATCGGGATGGAAAGGACATTCTCGAACACCAACAGGGTAGGGTCGAACCAGGCAACGAACTCGTACAATGTGTGCTTGAGATAGTCGGCCATTTCGAGGATGCGCCTCGTCACCAGCGGCGACCGGGCCGTACACCCCCAGATCCGTTCGTTGATCCAGACATTTTCGGGATGCCCGAAAAAAGCCTCGGGAACGCAGAAGCTTTCGGCATCGGCGCGATCATGGCGTCCAGCGTACCAGAAGCAATCATGGGAGTCCTGGCGCAGCACTTCCGCCCATTTGGCGGACTCGAGGGAAACGCCGTCGGTGCCCGCAAAACGTGTGGAAACAAATCCCACGCGTTGCGGAGTAATGTTCCGTCCGTTCCGCCAATTCGGAATGCGCCGCATGACTGCCTCTCCTGGATTGTTTCAGATTGTCGGCGTTGTTGGCGAGACCAAAACATGGAGGACCAGCGGGAAGCCACGAGAGCGCATACGGCGAAATGCAATTGGCTGGCGATGTGTATTCTGGAGTATGCGGGTCAAGACGCCTTGTTCTTGTGGGAGGCTCTGTGAGCGGCCGAAAACGCTTCCTGAAGCGGCTCGACTCTGCGCCGAGAGCGCAAATACGGATGGAGCACCACAGTTGGCACGGTCGTCGCTTGAGATCCCCGAACCGACAGCGCCGTCAGGAGGGCATATGCGATCGCTACACATTGATTTGACGCGGGCCTGGGCCATCGTGGTGGTGACCCTGTATCATCTCTCCACGTACATCGGCCTGCCCTCCTGGGGCTGGCACGGGTTTGAGTTCAACCGATTGATTCGGCTTGGGTACGTCGGGGTGGAAGTGTTTTTTGTGCTGTCGGGGTACTGCATGGCGCTCTCGCTGGCTAAGGCGGCCGCCGCGGGAGGGGTAGACTATCGCCGCTACCTCGCCAGCCGTTTGTGGCGCATCCTGCCGGCCTACTATGTGGCGATCGCGGTATGGTGTTTCCTTGAGGCCAAGGTGAACCTCGGGGGGATTCGAACCAGCGCCGGTATCGTGGACGTCGTGACGCACATGGTGTTTGTCCACAATCTGCATCCGTCCACTTTCTATACCGTGTCGGGGGTGTTGTGGTTCATGGGGCCGCAGGTGCAGTTCTATGCGGTAATGCCGTTGCTGTTCCTGGCAGCGCGAAAGCGTCCGTGGCTCACGCTGTTGGCGGCCGCCGTTTTGAGCTGGTGGGTCAACGTGTATGGGCGGCGATATGTGCCTCATCCACAGATTCTGACTTACAGCGTGCTGTCCTATGTGCCGTTGGTTATCTGGGGCATGCTGCTGGCCCGGTATCGCGACACACTGCGCGGCTGGTTCCGACGGTGGTGGGTGGTGATGGCCTGGCTGGCGGTGGTGGTTGGCCTGTCGCTATGGTCGCCGTTCTTCTCGCGTCTGCATGTCCGGAGCCACAAAGTGTATGATATTGTTCTCGGAGGCCTGCTGAGTTTGATGGTGATCGCGTTGGATCGGAACTGGAGCAAAGGCTGGCGCACGCTGTTTGAGCCATTGGCGATCCTCGGCGCCGCCAGCTACTCCATTTATCTGTACAACCATGTGATGTACATTACGACAAACCCGTTGATGAGGGGCTGGTGGGGCTACACTTACTATTTCCTGTTGACGGTGCTGTTCGGATGCATGATGTACATTTTGGTTGAAAAGCCGGCCTTGCAGTGGCGTGAGCGGGTGATGGGCCGCGGAGGAGCGTAAGGCGGTGAGAAGGCGGCTTGAAAGACGTGTCCTCCGAACGCCGGCGTCGATGGTGGTGTGGCGCGGAGTGGTCGGGCTTGTCCTGTATATGAGCAGCCTTGCAAAGGCGGCGGAACCTGCCGGCGACAGACCGCGGATTCGGGTGGCCTGTGTGGGGGACAGCATTACCGAACACAGCCGGCAGCCGACGGCCTACCCGACGCGGCTCCAAGAGGCGCTTGGATCGTCCTATGAGGTGCGGAACTTCGGTCGCAGCAATTCCGGAGTGCTCAAGGGCGGAGATCATCCGTATTGGAAGCTGGACCTTTTCACCAACGCTTTGGCCTTCCGCCCGCATCTTGTGACCATCCTTCTCGGCACCAATGATACGAAGGAGCAGAATTGGATCGCCCACGGGGCGGCCTTTGCTGATGACTATCGTGATCTTATCCGTCAGTTCGGTCGTCTGAGGCTTCCGCCGCGGATATTCATCGGCCTGCCCCCGCCGATGTTTCAGGCCCCTTGGGGGCTGCAACCCGAGGTGCTGCAAGACCAGCTCATACCTATGATGCGGAAGATTGCCACTGACTTTGACCTGCCCGTGGTGGATGTCAACGCTGCGTTGAAGGACAAGGCGCATCTGTTCCCTGACGGCGTTCATCCGAACGCGATGGGGCAGGCGGTGATTGCCGAGACTTTTCACGAGGCGATCACGTCGGCGCTGTCGCGGGTTCCGCTTGGGCCGGCGGATCGTGATCCGCCAGAAATCGAGCTGGGGCTGGCTGAAGCGCCGGTGCGCCTCGAGTTGATCCCTAATTCGGCCACGCAACATCCCCCTCAACGGACCTGGGCCGAACTGTCGGTGAATCAGGAAACTAATTTGGTCGTGAAGTTCCGTGTGTGGGATCGTCGGGACATGCCTTCGGGGCAGGTTCGGGATGATGCCATTTATCAGGGCGACGTGGTGGCGTTGTACCTGCAGCCCTCTCTAGACGATGATCTGTACTACGAGTTTGAGGTCAACTCCAGGGGTGTGATTTTTGACAACCGTCTGCGGTATCAGGGAGGCGCATACCGGTCAGATACGGCGTGGGACATGCCAACATCGCCGCGGGTGCGTCGATCTCTTTTTGGCGGCACATGGGAAGTGGAGTTTGAAGTGCCCTTGAAGAGTCTGGTCAAGGACGGCGCGCTGTTGAGTGGACGCCCCATTGGCTTGAATCTGTTTCGCATAGATTTCGACAACCAGCGGCGCCGAAACCTGTACGCATGGTCGCCGACGGAAGCAGAAAACTTTCACCGGCTGGAGATGTTCGGCGTGCTGCGGCTGCGCTTCTGAAGCGGTGCGGGGTTCCGAAGACGCTTGAGCGGGCAGGTCGAAGGCGTGTCACGGCCGGTTTGCTCTTGTTCTTCCTGCGAACGTTCTCATAATCAGAAGGCATGACTGGGGAGGGCACAGGTGTGGAGAACACTGGTTGTTCCGTGTGCGGAACGCCTGTGCGACGGCTTTTATTCTGCGACGGCAAGCTGCCCGGATTTCAACGCGTCATGATGGGCAACAAGGTGCTTCTGGCCGTCTGCTCGGCATGCGGGGCATTATGGTGTTTTTCGCGCCAAGGCCTGAGGTCGGTTCCAGTTTGCGGAGTGCGATGGCTCCAGGATCAGGCGGCTTGGACGGCGTTATATGACCGGGATGACGGATTGGCACTGTGTGCATGGCATTTCGAGACCATGCGGCGGGTTTTTGCGGAAAACCACGCCGCGGCGCCTGTTTGTGCGGAATGGCGCGCTTGGCTCGAATCCCGTGGCGTAATTCAGCCTCTGGCCACGCGATGATATGCCGTCATGGAATGGCGATAGCTTCGATCTCCACCAGCGCATTCTTGGGCAGTGCCGACACTTGCACGGTGCTGCGGGCCGGGAAGGGCTGCACGAAGAAGGCGCCGTATATCTGATTCACGAGTTGGAAATCTGCCAGATTGAGTAAAAAGATTGTGGTCTTGACCACGCGGGACATATCGGTTCCAGCTGCTTTCAGCACCCGCGAGAGATTTTCCAAAGCCTGACGGGTTTGGGCTTCTACACCTTCGGCCAGTTGGCCGGTGGCGGGAACAATCCCAAGCTGCCCGGAGCAGAAGAGGAAGCCGCCGACCTTCACGGCTTGGGAATAAGGGCCCATGGCGGCGGGTGCGTGGGACGTCTGCACGGGTTGAATTGCGGTCACACGGTCTCTCCTTGAACGAGCGGACACATCAGCGCGTCTTGTCGCCACGTCAGGCCCGAGCTTGATGGCGGCGGTGTTTTTAATGTGGCATACTGAATGTGGAGAGGGAGTCTGTCAAGGTGTTGGAATCCTTGGGCATTGATAGGGCGACTGATGGCAAGAGATGGCGGATAGCCTTCTTGGCGATAAACGCCTCTTACGCGCACACCAACCTGGCAGATTGGTGTTTGCAGGCCGCCGTAGGGCCCTTGGCACGAAGTTGGGTGACCATCGAGGCGCTCTCGCGCGAGGATCCGGTGGCCGTTCTTGAGCGCGTCACGGCAGCGGCGCCGGACGTATTGCTGGCATCGCTTTATCTTTTCAATCGCGAACTGGTGCGGACAGTGCTGCGCGCATGGAAAGCTCTGAATCCAACCGGATGGGTGATTATTGGCGGCCTGGAATGTCTCGGAGACAACCGCGAGTTGGTTGGTCGCGGTCAAGGCGTGGACGTGGTGGTTCGGGGCGAGGGCGAAGCGGCGCTGCCGGCGCTCCTTCGTGCCGGGCGGAACGAAGAGTCGTGGCGGGACATCGCGGGCGCATGCTTTCTGCTGGACGAACGATATCACGATGGCGGCATGGCCGAGCGGTTGCCGCCGGAGCAACTGCCTTCGCCCTATGCGGCGGACCGCCCCGGCTGGCGCAAGCCGTTCGCGCAGTTGGAGACGTCGCGCGGTTGCGGTAATCGGTGCGCTTTCTGTACCAGCAGCCTTTCCGGCGGCACCCGCTGGTTTCCTCTGACGCGCGTTCGGCAGGATCTTGACGGCATCCGGCGGCTGGGAGTTCATGGGGTTCGCATTGTGGATCGCACGTTCAATGAGTCGCCCCGCCGGTGTGTGGAACGGCTGCGCCTTTTCGAGACTGAGTACGCCGATATGCGGTTTCATCTGGAGATAGATCCTGCGCGGCTCACGCCGGCGGTTTTGGAGCAACTGGCGAGAAGCAGGCCAGACGCTCTTCATCTTGAGGTGGGCGTCCAGAGCCTCTCGCCTGCCGTGTATCGGGCTGTGGGCCGCAGAAGTGATCCTATGCGGACGCTGGAGGGGTTGCGGGCTTTGGCGAAACTACGAAATGTCGAACTACATGTGGACCTGATGGCCGGTTTGCCGGAGGGCACGCTGGAGGGGTTATATGAGGACTTGCGAACCCTCGCGGCGCTCGGCCCGGCGGAAATACAACTGGAAGTGGTCAAGCTGCTGCCTGGAACGCCACTGGCGCGGCAGGCGACGGCGTTGGGGCTTGTGGCTCAGCCAGATCCGCCTTATGCCGTGCTGAAGACGCCCACCATGAGTTTCGAGGAGATGAGAATGGCTGCGGCGCTCTCGCGGGCGGTGGACAGGTTCTACAACGTTCCGGCTTTGCGGGAGATCACGAGCCGGGCCAGCAGGGAATTGGACGGTTTCTGGCCGGCGTTATGTGGGAGGCTGGTTTCTCGGGGCGCGTTGACCGACTGCCCCGGACTGGAGGAGCGGTTCAGAATGCTGGATCGGGTCTTGAACGAACTTGGCAGTCCGCTTGTTTCGCGGGTGCGATACGAGTGGCTTCGGCAGGGACTGAGTCCGCGAGAGCCTTTCTGTTGCGCGCGGCCGTGGAGGGGGCGTATTCCGGAAGAGGCGGAGCTGGTGGAGGGGGTGGCGACGCAAAGGCCGGGGCGCATGTGGCAGGCGGACTTGGATGAGCCATACCTTTTCGTATGGACTAACAGCCGGCGCCCCTCGGCGGTCTTTCGGCTTGCGCCGCCGTAGACCCCCCTTTCACAGGGCCCTGCATCAACCAGCGCGGGCGTCCTGTTGTTTGGCGGCCTGACAGGCCTCGCGGGCCGGACAGTGTTGCCGGCAGTACCAGGCTCGAAAAACCCGCGTATAGCGGTCGGCGCAATGGCGGATGAAGTAGTCCTCCGCCTCCCGATGGCTGACAGGCCGACCTTTTCGGCTTCCAAGGCGGCGCCGGGCCATTCCCAGGACCGCCACCAGCGCCTCGCGTTCGCGGGCGATAAACTCGGGCGATCGAGAACAGCGGTTCATGTTCTTTCCTCCTGCACCCATTTTACTGCCGAAGGCGTATGCCTGGATGTCAAGAACCGGCAATAAAGCAGTCAGGACCACGATGCGGTTGTGCGCGTTGACGCGTGGTTGAGCAACAAGAGCCTGCATTGGAGAGAGATTTCGGGTGGCGGGATATCGCGGCGGAAAGAGCGATTTCCTTTTCCAATAAGGTGAAATGTGGTTTACTTCGACGCCGATTTGTTGGCGATGTGAGGGAGTCAGTCCATGGGCAGGCATATCACGGGAAAGATACTATCTGAACATCTCGTGTCCGGCTCGCTGGAGCCCGGGCAGGAGGTGGCAATCCGTATTGATCAAACGCTCACGCAGGACGCCACGGGTACCATGGCGTACCTGCAATTTGAGGCCATGGGGCTGGATCGGGTTCGCAACGAGTTGGCGGTGAGCTATGTGGATCACAACACGATACAGGCGGGATTCGAGAATGCCGACGATCACCTGTACCTGCAAACCGTGGCCGCGAAATACGGGATTATCTTCTCGCGTCCGGGCAACGGCATATGCCACCAGGTGCATCTGGAGCGATTTGGCGTGCCGGGAAAGACATTGCTCGGTTCAGACTCGCACACACCGACCGGCGGCGGGATCGGCATGCTGGCGATCGGGGCCGGCGGCTTGGATGTGGCCGTGGCTATGGGCGGAGGCCCCTTCCACCTGATCGCGCCGCGGGTGTGTCGGGTGGTTCTCAAAGGACGCCTGCGCCCTTGGGCGACGGCAAAGGACGTCATTTTGCACGTCCTGCGTTTGTTCAAAACCAAAGGGAATGTGGGATGGGTTCTGGAGTACGACGGGCCGGGCGTCAAGACCTTGACAGTGCCCGAGCGGGCTACGATTACGAACATGGGCGCCGAATGCGGGGTAACGACCTCGGTTTTTCCCAGCGACGAGGTGACGCGGCAGTTCATGGAAGCGCAGGGGCGGGGCGCCCAGTGGCGAGAGATGCGCGCGGATGCGGATGCATCTTATGATCGGGAAGTGGAGATCGAGCTCGACGAAATCGAGCCGCTGGCCGCGGCGCCTCATTCGCCGGATCAGGTGGTGACGGTGGCCTCGCTGGCGGGGATGAAGGTGGATCAGGTGCTGATCGGGTCATGCACCAATTCCTCGTATCAGGACCTGAAAGCTGTGACCAAGATACTGGAGGGACGCCATGTGCCTCCGAGCGTGAGCCTCGGGATCGCACCCGGGTCGCGGCAGGTTATGAAGATGCTGGCGGAAGACGGCAGCCTTACGGTGTGGCTTGCCGCCGGCGCGCGATTGCTCGAGACCGCCTGCGGTTTCTGTATCGGCAATTCGCTAGCCCCCGCGACCGATGCGGTGTCCCTGCGGACGTCGAATCGGAATTTCGAGGGGCGATCGGGCACCCAGTCGGCACGGGTCTATCTGGTGAGCCCGGAAATCGCCGCGCTGGCCGCTGTGGAAGGCCGCGTCGTGGATCCGCTGATCAGAACCGATTTGAAGCATCCGCGGGTGAAGACGCCGAAGCAGTACGATGTGGACGACGCGATGCTGGTTTACCCTCCGGCGGATGCGGCGGGCGTACGAGTCATACGGGGACCGAACATTGGCGCGCCTCCGCGCAACGAGCCGTTGCCGGAGGAGTTGAACGGCGTGATCGCGATCAAAGTGGGCGACAAGATTACGACCGACCACATCATGCCGGCGGGGAAGCGACTGATTTATCGTTCGAACATTCCCGCCTATTCCGCCTACGTTTTTGAGCGTGTGGATCCGGATTTTGCCCGGCGAGCCGCTGCCGCGCGCGATGCGGGCATGCACAACATTATTGTGGCGGGCGAATCTTACGGACAGGGATCGAGCCGTGAACATGCTGCGCTTTGTCCTATGTTCCTAGGCGTCAAGGCCGTGGTGGCCAAGAGCATCGAGCGGATTCACGCCGCCAATCTCATCAATGCGGGGATTGTGCCGCTGACATTCGAAACCGCGAGCGACTACAACCGGTTGCAGCAGGGGCAGCCATGCCGTGTGCCAGGCTTGCGGGCGGCGATGGCGTCGGGCGCCGCGCGAGTGACGCTGCGATGCGGGGACGACGAGATCGGCTTGCGCATGGATTTGACCGAACGGCAACGGGCCATTGTGCTCGCAGGCGGTTTGTTAAACTACACGAAGGCGGGCGGTCGGGAAAAGGGAGCGAACAACACATGACAGGCAAGCGAAGTCAGACGCCGCTGGACGGCGAGCGAATCACCATGACGGATGGGCGGTTGGTGGTGCCGGATCGCCCGATCATTCCCTACATCGAAGGCGACGGGATCGGGCCGGACATCACGCGGGCGGCGATGACGGTGTGGAACGCGGCCGTGATGAAGGCCTATGGTGGGCGGCGGCGGGTGGTGTGGATGGAAGTGTATGCCGGCGAGAAGGCCAATACGGTGTGGGGGCGCGATGTCTGGCTGCCCGAGGAAACCGTCGAGGCGATCCGGGATCATCTGGTAGCGATCAAGGGGCCGCTGACGACGCCTGTGGGCGGCGGCATCCGCTCCATCAACGTGGCGCTGCGGCAGGAACTTGACCTGTATGTTTGCCAGCGTCCCGTGCGATGGTTTCCCGGTGTACCCTCGCCGGTCAAACGCCCGGAACTGACAGACATGGTGGTGTTTCGGGAGAACACCGAGGATATCTATGCCGGGATTGAATGGGCGGCCGAAACGGACGAAGCCCGGCGGGTCATCGCGTTTCTGGAGAAAGAAATGGGGGTGCGGAAAATACGATTTCCCGGAACGTCCGGCATTGGCGTAAAACCCATCTCGCGCGAGGGGTCGGAGCGGTTGATTCGCGCGGCGGTGCGATATGCCGCAGCCAACGGCCGCCCCAGCGTGACCCTTGTGCACAAGGGCAACATCATGAAATTCACCGAAGGGGCGTTCAAGCAATGGGGCTACGACCTGGTGCGCCGTGAGTTGTACGATGTGGCCGCGGTGGCGGAGGATTGCGACTGGAAGGCGCCGTCGGGCAAGGTGTTGGTGAAGGATGTCATTGCCGACGCCTTTTTCCAGCAGATTCTCACCCGGCCGCAGGAGTACTCGGTCGTGGCGACCATGAACCTGAACGGCGACTACTTGAGCGATGCGCTGGCGGCATGCGTGGGTGGCATCGGCATCGCGCCTGGCGCGAACATCAACTACGACACCGGGGTGGCCGTGTTCGAGGCGACGCACGGCACGGCACCCAAGTACGCGGGGCAGGACAAGGTCAATCCCGGATCGCTTATCCTTTCGGGGGAAATGATGTTCCGGTACATGGGGTGGACCGAAGCCGCCGATCGGATCATCGCCGGCATGGAGAAGACCATCGCCGCCAAGACCGTGACATACGATTTTGAGCGCTTGATGGACGGAGCCCGACTGCTGCGGTGCAGCGAGTTCGGGCAGGCAGTGGCGGACAACCTCTAGAAGGGCGGGAAGACGCATGCAGTGGTTGTTGCAGAAGATCATCGGCACGAAGAACCAGCGCGACATCCGGCGGATGCGTCCGCTTGTGGCGCGGATCAACGAGCTGGAAGCGAAGTATCAGACGCTGTCGGAGGAGGCGTTGCGCAACAAGACCGCGGAATTCAAGGATCGGCTGGCGCACGGCGAAACGCTGGACGATTTGCTCTGCGAGGCGTTTGCCGCCGTGAAGAACGCCTGTCGGCGGCTGGCCGGAACGCGGTTCGTGGTTTGCGGCCATGAGCTGGTGTGGGACATGGTGCCGTTCGATGTGCAGCTCATGGGCGGCATTGCGCTTCACGAGGGCAAGATCGCCGAAATGGCGACGGGCGAGGGCAAGACCCTGGTGGCCACCATGCCGCTGTACCTCAATGCGCTCACGGGCCAGAACGTCCATCTCGTGACAGTGAATGATTATCTAGCTCGGCGCGATGCGCAGTGGATGGGACAAGTGTACCGATTCCTGGGACTCACGGTAGGGTGCATACAGAATCAGATGGGGCCGGAAGAGCGACGTGAACAGTACGGCATGGACATCACCTACGGCACCAACAGCGAGTTCGGCTTCGACTATCTGCGGGACAATGGCATGGCCTACCGCCCGGAAGAGCAGGTGCAGCGCGGCCACCACTACGCCATCATTGACGAGATTGACAGCATTCTGATTGACGAGGCGCGCACCCCGCTGATTATTTCCGGGCCCGCTCCGGTGTCCACGCATCAATACCAGGAACTGAAGCCGCGCGTGGAGCGGTTGGTGCGCCGGCAGGCGGAGACTTGCAACCGGATCATCTCGGAGGCGCGCGAGCTGCTGGGCAAAGGCGAGGAGGAAGAGGCCGGCTTCAAGCTGTACCAGGTGCGCCACGGCATGCCGAAGAACCGCCAGCTTATGCACCTGCTCGAAGACCCGAAGGTGCGCAAGATTCTTGAACGCACCGAAAACATGATGTTGACGGAAATGCACCGGGATCATGCGCGCGCCCTGCGGGAGGAGCTGTATTTCAACATTGACGAGAAGGGCCATGAGGCGAGCCTGACGGAGAAGGGGTGCGCGGAGATGAGCCCGAACGATCCGGAGGCTTATGTGCTGCCGGACCTAGTGGGCGCCATGGCCGAACTGGACGGGCAAGACTTTCCGGAGGAAGAGCGGCGCCAGCGGCGGGAACACATCCAGGAGGTGTTCCGGACGCGCAGCGAACGCATCCATAATGTAGATCAGCTCATTCGGGCTTATTGCCTCTATGAGCGCGACGTCGAGTACGTGGTCCAGAATAACCAGGTCCTTATCGTGGACGAATTCACGGGTCGAATCCTGCCCGGACGGCGATGGAGCGACGGGCTGCATCAAGCCGTGGAGGCCAAGGAAGGGGTCAAGATCGAGCGCGAAACGCAGACGCTGGCCACCATTACGATTCAGAACTACTTCCGCATGTACAAGAAGCTGGCCGGCATGACCGGCACGGCGGAAACCGAGGCGGACGAGTTTCACCAGATCTACAAGCTGGATGTGGTGGTGATTCCGACGAACCGCCCGGTCCGGCGGGTGGACGCGAACGACCTGGTATTCAAGACGCAGCGCGAGAAATACAAGGCACTCATTGAGGAAATCACGGAATGTCATGCGCGGGGGCAGCCCGTGCTGGTCGGCACGGTGTCCGTGGAGACCTCCGAACTGCTGAGCAGGATGCTGTCGCGCGCCCGCATCCCCCACAACGTGCTCAACGCCAAGAACCACGAGAAGGAGGCGGACATTGTGGCGCGCGCGGGGCAGGCCGGCGCCGTTACCATCGCCACCAACATGGCAGGCCGCGGAACGGACATCAAACTCGGGCCCGGCGTTGTCTGGCTCGATCGCGCTGTGATCGAGTCCGGCCTGCGGCTGGAAGATCGGCTGAATGGGAAAACGCTTCGGGAACAGTTGCTGGAGCGCCCCTGCGGGTTGCACGTCATCGGTTCGGAGCGCCACGAGGCGCGACGCATTGACCGCCAGTTGCGCGGGCGCTGCGCCCGGCAGGGCGATCCGGGCTCCTCGCGGTTCTACGTCTCGCTCGAAGACGACCTGATGCGGCTTTTCGGTTCGGATCGCATCGCGGGCATCATGGAACGGCTGGGGCTGGAAGAAGGCGAGGTGCTGGAGCACCGCTGGCTCAACCGCTCGATTGAAACGGCGCAGCGCCGGGTGGAGCAGCAGAATTTTTCCATTCGCAAGCGCACGCTGCAGTACGACGACGTCATGAACCGGCAGCGGGAGGTAATCTACGGTTTTCGCGGCCGGATCGTGCGGGCGGAAAACCCGCGCGAAGAACTCTACGTCGTGCTGGAGGAAGTGATTCGCGCCCATGCCGAAACGGTGGTGGGCAAGGGGCATGAAGACGCCGTGGCCGCCTTTGTGTCATGGGCGCAGGGGTGTTTCCCCATTCCGCTGCGGCGCGAAGAGATTGGCCCACTAGTAAAGGACGCGGAGCCGATAGTGGATTTGGTGATGCAGCGGGTGCGCCAGGCCTATGAGGACCGCATGCGGCGAGAGGATCCCGCGGCGGTAGCCGCGATGGAGCGGCAGCTCTTGCTGCAAGCCATTGATACGTACTGGCAGGACTATTTGCGCAGCATGGACGCTCTGCGGCAAGGCGTGGGTCTGCGGGCTTATGGGCAGCGCGATCCGCTGGTGGAATACAAGCGCGAGGCCTTTGAGATGTTCGCCACGCTGATGGAGGACATCCGCGAGGATGTGGCCTCGAAGGTCTTCCGCGCCTCGACCTCGCTGCTGGCTTTTCAACGCATGATGCGCCAGTTGCCCCGAACGGCAGTGCATGCGGAAGTGACGGCTTTTGGCGCCGCCGCCTCGGGAGAACGCAAGCCGGTTGCCGACGCCGATGCGGTGATGGAGGAAGCTCTGGCGGCAGCCGCCTCGCCGGTGCGAAGGGACGTGCCCAAGGTGGGCCGCAATGAACCGTGTCCTTGCGGCAGCGGCAAGAAGTACAAGAAGTGTTGCGGGGCGTGATGGCCGGGCCAATAGGCGTTTGGATCCGAGGGGGGCGTTCCACGGGGACATGGGCCGCGGCCGGCGCCGTCTTGTCAGGCGTACTAATGGCGGCGGCCTTTCCCCCCGCCGAACAGGCGGGGCTGGCTTGGGTGGCGCTGGTGCCCTTGCTGCTCGCGGTTGGGACCGCGCCGCCGCGGCGCGCATGGAGGCTCGGCCTGCTGGCGGGGCTGTCTTTCTGGCTGCTCACCCTGCGGTGGTTGCTTCGCTTGACGGTCACGTCTCCGGCGCCAACAGTCGTGGTCGCGATCGGCTGGTTCGCGCTGTCGGCCTATTGCGCCATGTACACGGGGCTTTTTTCCGTCACGGCAAGCTGGTTGCGCCGTGTGGCGACTGAAGAAGGCTTGACGGGGCGGCTGGTCCTGCTCTGCGGATGGCCCGTGGCATGGGTGGGGTTCGAATACATTCGCTCCAATCTTTTTCAGGGCTTTGCATGGAACGCCCTTGGCGTCTCCCAGTTCCGCAATCCGGCGCTGATTCAGACGGCTGACTCATGGGGGGTCTACGGCGTGTCAGTTCTGGTGGCGCTGGGCAATGCAGCGTTGGCGCTAACGCTCCGACGGTACTGGCCGTGGCGGCCGGGGCGTCCCTATCGCCCGCATGTCGAGCTTTTTGTAGCCATGATGGCCGTGGCGATCGCCCTTCAGGCCGGCATCATGCGTTTGCGATCGTTGCCGGAGCCTGGAGCCGTGCTGGGTGTGGGTGTCGTTCAACCCGCGATACCGCAGGAGCAGAAGTGGACGGAGTCGCAGGCGGATTTCATTTTGACCCGTTTGGAAGAGCTGTCGCGGCAACTATTGGAGGCCCGGCCCCGGCCCGAGCTCATTGTGTGGCCGGAGACGGCCACGCCGGATTGTCTTCGCGCGCCGGGCCCTTCAGCGCAACTGGTTTCGCGATTGGCGGCCAACGGGGTGCCGTTGCTGATCGGAACCATGGACATGGTTTCGATCAACCCGCAGGAATGGGAGTCTTTCAATGCCTCTTTTTTGGTCGGACCCGAAGGGCCGTTGGGCCGTTACGACAAACAGCATTTGGTGCCTTTTGGCGAGTACATCCCGCTGGACAACAGAATCAAGTGGCTTCGCCGGCTGGCCCCTCTCGGCTGGAGTTGCACGCCGGGGAAACGGCCGACCGTTTTTCGTGTCAGCCGCACGTCGTTTTCGGTGCTGATCTGTTTTGAGGACACCGTGGCCTCGCTGGCAAGGCGGTTTGTGAAGGAGGGCGCTCGCCTATTGGTGAATCAAACGAATGACGCGTGGTTTGACGAAACAGCGGCGCCGGTCCAGCACCTCAGCCATTCGGTCTTCCGGGCGGTGGAAAACCGCGTTCCCTTGGTGCGCTGCGCTAATACGGGCATCAGTTGCTGGATAGACCCGGCCGGTCGGATCCATGAGGCCACGGTGAACGGCGCAGGGCGTCCTCCTTTGCCGATGGCGGCTGTGTGGTGGATTCCGACGCCGCCCGACGGGCAAAGGCTCTCGCCGTACACGCGGCGGGGGGACTGGATGCTGGGCCGTCCCTGCGCGGGGGCGGCGGTGCTGGGGTTTTTGCTTGCGTTGGCGCAGGCCAGACGAAAGACTCCGTCAACGGTTCGGAGAATGGCAATGGAGGACATTTCCACATGATTGAGGAAGTAAAAGCCCGTTTGGAGACGGCACGCCAACGGGTTCAAGAAATGAGAGGTTATCTTTGACGTCGCCTCGCGGCGGCAGGTCTTGGATGATCTTGAACAGCAGATCGCGTTGCCGGGCTTCTGGAACGACCAGAACAAGGCGAAGGCCATTCTGGAGCAGGCCAATCAGATCAAGGGGCTGCTAGCGCCCTTCGGCGATATCGAACGCGCCGTGGAAGAGGCCGGCGTGCTGATCGAGCTGGCGGAAGCGGAGCCGGAAGGCCGGCATCGGACGCAGGCCCTGGAAGACGCGAGTCGGGAACTTCAGCGCGCCGAGGAAGCGCGGGAAGCCCTGGAGATGCAAACCCTGCTTGATGGGCGGCTCGACCCGAATGACGCCTATCTGACCCTGCATGCCGGCGCCGGCGGTACGGAATCCTGCGATTGGGCGGCGATGCTGCTTCGGATGTTTCGGCGCTACGCCGAAGACCGTCATTTCAATGTGGAGATGCTTGATGTGCAGCCGGGCGATGAAGCCGGCATCAAGAGCGCCACTCTGGCGGTTCGAGGGCCGATGGCCTTTGGCCTCTTCAAGTCCGAGCGGGGGGTGCACCGGCTTGTGCGCATCAGCCCGTTCGACGCCAACAAGCGACGGCACACATCGTTCGCGTCACTGGATGTGGTGGCCGAACTCACCGAGGATATTCGCGTCGAGATTAATGAAGCCGACTTGCGGGTGGATACCTATCGGTCGAGCGGCGCGGGCGGGCAGCACGTCAACAAGACCGATTCCGCGGTGCGCATTACGCATTTGCCGACGGGCATAGTGGTTTCGTGTCAAGCCGAGCGCTCGCAGCACAACAACCGCGCCAAGGCCATGAAGCTGCTGATGGCCCGACTGTATGAAATGGAACTCGACCGCCAACGGAAAGACATGGAACGTTTTTACGGCGAAAAAGGCGAGATTGCTTGGGGCAATCAGATTCGCTCCTATGTGCTTCAACCCTATACAATGGTCAAGGATCATCGAACCGACGAGGAAACCTCCAATGTGCAAGCGGTACTCGATGGCAAACTCGACCGTTTCGTTCTGGCGTACCTGAAGCACGCGAAGGCGGCCGCCGCGAAGGCGAAAGCGTCTTAGACGGATTTGCGAAGTGGAGGCGCCATGAGTGTGAAGAGCATGACGGGATATGGCCACGGGGCCGCGCGGCGGGGATCGTATTGGGCGGACGTGGAAATCAGCTCCGTGAACCGCAAGCAATTGGATGTTCGAGTGTCGTTGCCGCGAGGCTTGGCCCTGATGGAGTCGTTGGTAGTCGAAAGGGTACAACAGGACTTTTCGCGTGGGTGCGTAAGTTGCACGGTGACGTCCGGACAACAGGGGAACACGGCGGCGGGCGACTTGCGCCTCGATCGGGTTTTGGCGGCGGCTCAGGTTCGGCGGCTGCGATTGGTGGCGCGCCAGTTGGGCCTGAAGGACGATTTGAGCGCTTCCCTGTTGCTGCAATTGCCCGGCGTGGCGCAGACCAGGGAATTCGAATGGGATGCGCGATTGTTTCGGCCTTGCCTAGAGGACGCGCTCGATCAGGCCCTGCGGCGTCTTGATCGGATGCGGCGGAAAGAGGGGCGGATGCTGGCGGCTGATCTGCGCGCCCGCCTGGCCGCAATGGCTGGGATGGTGCGCCGGTTGCGGGCGCTGTCGCCTCGAGCGGCAGCCGAGGCCCGCCGGCAACTGAAAAAGAGGGTGCTTGCGCTGGGCGAGTCGGCCGCTGCGGTTTTCAGGAACGGCGCGAAGGAATTGCTCTTGCTGGCGGAACGGTCGGATATCTCGGAAGAGCTGACCCGGCTGGACAGCCATCTCCAGCAGGCGTTAGCGCTTCTGGAACAGACAGCGCCGGTGGGTCGAACGCTCGATTTCCTCTCGCAGGAACTAATGCGGGAAATCAATACGGTGGGCGCCAAAGCCAATTACCTGCCGATGACCCGGCTTGTGATCGAATTCAAGGCAGAAGTGGAGCGTGTAAGGGAGCAGGCGCAAAATGTCGAATAAACCCAATGTGGAGCGAGCACGGCGGCGGCGCGACAATGTGGCACCGCCGCCGGTGCGGCGCGCCTTGCTGGTGGTGGTCTCGGCCCCTTCTGGCGGGGGGAAGACCACGTTGTGCGAGCGCCTCTTGAAGGCGTGCCCGGCGATGACATATTCCGTATCCTGCACCACGCGACCGCCCCGGCCGGGCGAGCGCAACGGCCGAGACTACCATTTTCTCGCACCGGAGGAATTCGCGCGACGGTTGCGGCGGGGCGAGTTCCTGGAGCACGCCGTCGTGCATGGGCATCACTATGGGACATTGCGCGCCCCCGTATGGCGGGCGCTGCGGGCGGGTCGCGATGTCTTAATGGACATAGACGTGCAGGGGGCCGCTCAAATTCGACGTGCCGCACGGCACGCACCGCGAAATGATTTGCTCCGTCGGGGGTTCGTGGATATCTTTGTGGCGCCTCCGTCGCTACGCGTCTTGAAAAGTCGCCTGACGGCACGGAAGGCTGACAGTCCGGCGGTGATTGCGCGCCGGCTGCGCAACGCCCGGCGGGAGTTGCGGCGGTGGAAAGAGTATTCTTTCCTTGTGATTAATGATCGCCTGGAGACGGCCTTTATGCAGTTGAAGGCGATTGTTGAGGCGGCCCATTGCCGCGTTGAAAACCAATCGGTTGGGAAACGAGGCCGACCATGAAAAAGAGCGGGGCATTGCGGAAGTCGCACCCGCCGCGAGTGGTGCTGGGCGTAACCGGGTCCATTGCCGCGTACAAGGCTGCGGAACTGACCCGGCGGATGATCGAGCGCGGATGGGAGGTCTATGTGATCATGACCGACTGCGCGACGCGTTTCGTTGGCGAGCAGACGTTTCTGACGCTGTCGCGGCATCCGGTGGGGCGCGATTTGTTTACCGAAGGGGCGGTCTGGCGGCCGGACCATGTTTCCTGGGCTGAAATGGCCGATGTGTTGGTGGTGGCCCCCTGCACCGCCAACATGATCGCGAAATTGGCTCATGGGTTTGCGGATGATCTGCTGAGTACGACGGCCCTGGCGACAACGGCGCCGCTGGTGATCGCCCCTGCCATGAACGATCGGATGTGGGCCCATGCCGCTACGCGGGACAATGTGGCCGTGCTGCGTCGCCGTGGCGCGAGGATTGTTGATGTGGGCTCGGGTGATTTGGCGTGCGGCTATCAAGCCAAGGGGCGCCTGGCGGACGTAGAGGACATTTTGCGGGCGGTCAGTGCTGCGCTGGGGCGCGGCTGTCGCCGGTAATGAGGAATAGGAGCCGGTATGCAAAAGCGTGTGTTGTATGCCCTCTTGATCATGGCCTTGTCGGTGCTGGTGCTGATTTTTAGCCGGGCGCCGGTTGAAGTGAATCTGATCCTGTTCAAGTTCCGCGCCATGGGATCGCTGGTTTACTTGGCTTTCATCGCGCTCGGGATTACGATCGGCGTCTTGCTGCGCTGAACGAGCGGAAAGTTTCTGCTGCGGAATGCGGCGCCGCGCGAGAGCGCCGCGGTGGATTGGTATTGATTTGCCGGGAGAACCCACGGTGGGAGAGGCGCACATTTCGCTGCGAGGATTCGAAATCCTCGAGCGCGTCGGGCAGGGCGGCATGGCTGTGGTGTGGAAGGCCCGCCAGCTTTCGCTCGATCGGATCGTGGCGCTCAAGCAGCTCCTGCCGGAGTTTGCGCGGCGGCCCGACGAGGTGCGGCGTCTGTTTGAAGAGGCTCGGGTGGCCGCCAAACTCAAGCACCCATGCCTGGTGCAGGTCTATGACGCGTGCGAGCAAGACGGCACGTGCTTTTTTGTGATGGAATACGTGGCCGGGTACAGCGTGGGGGAATGGATCCGCCGCAAGGGGCGCATTGGAGAAGCGGACGCATTGGCCGTGGCGGAATCCGTGGCGCAGGCCCTTGAGTACGCCTGGCGGACGGCGCGCTTGATTCACTGCGATATCAAGCCGGACAACATCATGGTGGATCAAGACGGCACCATCAAGGTGGCCGACCTCGGCATTTCGCGGGTCGGCGAGACCAAGGGCATGGAGGAAGGCGTCGAGGAAATCTGCGGCACGCCGAGCTACATGTCGCCGGAGCAGTGCGAAGGCGCACAAGACTTGGACCAGCGCAGCGACATCTATTCCTTGGGCGCGACCTTGTATCACATGCTGACCGGCCGGCGGATGTTCCAGGATCGTTCGGATGCGGAGGCGCTTGAGGGGCAGGTGAAGGCGCAGGTGCCCGACGTGATGGAGGCGGCGCCGGGGGTGTCTTTAGGCATGGCCTGCCTGCTTGAGCGGATGCTGGCCAAAGATCGGACGGCGCGGCCGGCGGACTGGCATGCCGTGATCGTGGACGTTCAGCAAGTTCGCTCAGGACATCTGCCACTAGAGGCGCCCCTTCCGGAAGGGGCCAGCACCATGGCGCGGTGCCGCCGCCGGGCGGCCTTGATGCGCCGTCTGCAGCCGGGACGGACCGCCAAGCGGATCATGGCGACGGTCGTCGCCTTGTTGGCGGCAATCGCCGCGGCATGGCAGGTGTGGGAACGCTGGGGAAGACATGCTGATGGGGCGGCGCCGATCGCTTCTTCAGAGATGAAAGGGGCGGCTGGCTTACCGACAGCGGCGACGCAAGGACAGCCCCCGCCCGAGCCAGCCGGGACCGAACCGGAAGCGCTTGTTTCAAGCGACGCTTCCATACGCGCGCAGATCGATGAAATCCGGCGGCGGCTGGATGGAGCGGCGGAGGAACATGACCGGGCGGTTGAGGCGCTGGAGTCGTTGATGACACGCCTGCGGGCGGAGCAGGCGCCGCCGGCGTTGCTGGAAGCGGCGGATCGGCTCAAGGAGGCGGCGGACCGGAAACGGCAGGCCGCGCTGGCAGAGCTCAATGACGAGGTTGAACGGCTAACCGAACGGGGTGAGTGGGCTGCGGCTGCCACTCGGCTGGAAACATATCAGGGCCCGGGCGCGGACGACAGCGCGGCTGATCGGAAAACACGGGCGGCGGCGCTTCGGGAACGGAGCGAGGAAAGCAGTCAGCGCGAGGGTCAAAACCGCGCATGGGAATCGGCGTTGCGTAAGGCTGCCGCCATGGCCCTGGATGGCGATCTGGCGGCAGCTCGCAATGCCTTGAGTGCGGCGCAGGATGCGAGCGGCGAAACGGCGGAAGACCTGAAGGCTGTTCTGAAGCTGATCGAAGGCGCATCACATCCCGATGACAGGATCATGGAAGTGTTTCTTGCGTTGACGAACCGCATGGTTAGGGTGCAGCGGGTGCAGGGGCCGCCGCTGAACTTGATCATCAGGCGGGTGGAGGGACGAAAACTGTGCGGGCAAATACCGGATGCCAGCGCCGAAATATGGCTTGATGTCGCCGATTTGTCGCCAGGAGACAAACTGGCGCGGCTTATGGATTCCCCTGCGCCCGAAGCGGCATTGGCGGCTGGACTGACACTGGCCCGCATGGGGCGTACGGATCAGGCTGCGAAGCTGTTCGAGCAGGCGGGCACTATGCTGGCTGGGGCGCTGCAGGAAGAAATGGCACGAAGATCCAGTAAAGATTTAGACGAAAAAGCCCGGACCGCTTTGGAGGAGCTTGCGCGAATGGCCCGGGTGGAGACCATGTCGGCCGACTTGCGCGAATGGGTTCGAGCGGCATCCCTGGCGGAGATGGACGCGGCCACAGCCCGGGAAATCAAGGCGGCGGTCGCGCGGTATCGGAAGACATACAGCCACAGCCGGTTTGCCGAGGAAGCGGAACTTGTGTTGCAGGCCTTGGAAGCGGCGGCGGGGCGGATTGCGTCTCTTGCGCCAAACTCCGCGCACGTTCAACTGCAGGGCGACGGAGCGGACGGCGAGGCGACGGTCGCGGAGCGGCTGGTAGAAGCGCTTTGTGCCGAGAATCCGGGGCTGACGCCAAGCGACGTATGGGGCGAGGCGACGCCTGACGGTCGTGTGCATGCATTGACCATTCAATCGGCCGTCATTGGGAAGCTGACCCCTCTGGCCAAGGCCGCCACGTTGAAAAGGCTGCACATTTCCGTGCCGGGCCGTGATCCGGCCCGCATAGACCTGAGCCACTTGGCGGGACTTGATCTTCGCCACCTTCACCTTTCGAACTGCTCCATTCGCAATCTGGCGGCGGCCCGCCAGTTTCCGTCGCTGACGCATTTCTCGTTGAACGGTTGCACGGCAGATGATTGGAACGCGCTGCAGGGACTCAAGCTCGAAATGCTTTCGCTGGAAGGCAGCGATGTCCGAGATGCCAGCCTGCTGGCCCCTGTTTCGGCGCGTGAGCTCAATGTGGGGCGGACGGCGTTGCGGGATTTGAGTGTGTTGCGCGGGAAGGACTTGGCCAAACTTCAACTGGACGGCTTGAAAGTCACAGATTTCACTTTTCTGGCGGGGATGAAACTGCGCGAGTTCAGCGCGCGGCAGACGGCGTTTCGCGATTTGAATGTGCTTCGGGATATGCCATTGGAGGGGTTGTATCTGGCGGGATGCAAGACGCATGATTTTCAGATGCTGCGCCGAATGCCTCTGCGGCGGGCTGACTTGAGCGACACGCAGTTCAAAGATCTGTCTGTGCTGGCCGGCAAACCGATGACGTCGTTGAACTTGGCTCGCACCCCCGTGGTTGATTTGTCGCCGTTGCGGGGCATGCCCTTGGAGCATCTTGACCTCAACGGCACGGCGGTGCGGGATATTTCGGTGCTGGCAGGCATGCCGCTCAAGACGCTGGACCTGTCGGGAACGAAGGTGAGTTTCGACAGTGTGAAGGTATTGAAAGGGATGGCGATCGAGAAGCTTTCTCTGGCGCACATACCCGTGCGGGATATATCAGTGTTGGAAGGAATGCCCCTGTGGCATTTGGACATCGAGAACACCCAGGTATCGGATGTGCGGCCTTTGAAGGGGATGCCCCTGCGGGTGTTGCTCATGAGAGGGGCCCCGGTGCGAGATTTGACGCCGCTGCTTGGAATGGGCATTCGCCAGTTGACAATTACCGGCGAACCTGAACAACACGCGCAAGCGCTGCGAACGATGCGCTCGCTTCAGTCCTGCAACGGCATGACCTGGTGGCCCGGCCGTTGATCGGGCGCTTTGGGCCTGTCTCTCGGGAGGGGGCCGCCCGCCAAAGAAGGACTACAGTTTTTTTGCTGTCGCTCCCGTTTTTCCAGCGCACGGCTCAAGGAACGCGTATATGGCGGTTTGAGAACGCCGCGTTCGCAGACAACGGCCGTAATAAGACGGGCGGGCGTCACGTCGAAGGCCGGGGAGATGGCTGTGGCCGCACGGGGGATCAATCGGCGACCGGCCATCATGGAAACCTCTTCCGATCCGCGCTCTTCGATGGGGATGTCACGTCCCGCCCTTGCCGAAAAATCCACGGTGGTGCTTGGTGCCAGCACGTAGAAGGGAATTCCATGGAAGTGGGCCAACACGGCCAGCCCGTAGGTTCCGATTTTGTTGGCGGTGTCTCCGTTACGGGCGATGCGATCCGCTCCGACCAGGACCGCATCAATCTGCCCCCGTTGCATGAGCCATGCGGCCATATTGTCGCAAATCACCGTAACCTCAATGTCGGCTCGAGTCAGTTCCCATGCCGTCAGACGGGCGCCTTGGAGCAGGGGCCTCGTCTCGTCCACGTAAACATGGATTCGGCACCCTTGCTCTCGGGCGACGTAAAGCGGCGACAAGGCGGTGCCAAGCCCGGCCGTGGCCAAGGCGCCGGCATTGCAGTGCGTCAGCACCCGGCGCGCGTTGCGAATCAACGGGAAACCGCTCTCGCCGATTCTGCGGCACATATCACGGTCTTCCTGCCAAATAGCCACGGCTTCACTGGCGAGAAGTTCCTTCAACTGGTCTGGTGGCAGGCGCCGATAACGTCGGGCTGTGCGCCGCATGCGGTCGAGCGCCTGAAACAGATTGACGGCCGTAGGGCGGGCGGTCGCCAGACGACGGGCGGCTTGACAGGCCGCTTCGGCCACCGCGTTACCGCTCTTCGATCGGACCCGCTGCGCAGCGGCGGCGACCCCCATGGCGGCTGCCACGCCGATGGCGGGCGCCCCGCGCACTTGAAGGGCGCGTATGGCCCTGAAGATCACGTCCGGATCGGCTGTGCGCACCTTGCGCAGCGCAAGCGGCAAGCGGGTCTGGTCAATGAATTCAATCTGTCCGGGGATGAGGCCCTCGTTGCTTTGCGGCACCCATCTTATGGTTCGGATGTGAAGCATGGGAACGGTTCCATCGTTCGTTCATGGCAACGGGCCGACCAGGAACAGGAAGAGCAGATTTACGCCGTTGAAAAGGCCGTGCATTGCGACGGGCACCCAAAGGGACCCCGTATACACGTAGGCGAGAGAGAAGACGACAGCGACGGTGGCGAGGGGCGCGAAGGCGGGCAGGTGAAAGTGGAGGGCGGCGAAGAGCGCCGATGTCAGGAATACGGCCGGTCCCGTGCCGAGGCCGCGAGCCAGCGCGGGAAGGAGCACGCCGCGGAAAACACATTCTTCAAAAAGCGGCGCGAGGAAGGCGGCTAGAAAGAACATGTAGAGGCGAAACCAGAGGTTTTGGGTGGAAGCCATCAGCCGGGCGACGTCCTGCAGGGCCGGTTCATGCCCATGGGCAAGGAGAATGGCTTGGTAGACCAGCGCGGCGGCAAACACCATTGGCAGCGAAGCGAGGTAGGCGAGCGAGCCGCCGCCCAGCCGCCGCACGAGGCCGTTGCGCTCCATCCCGAAGGCAGCGGACCATCCAAGGCGAAGGCGCCTCAGCAGCATCCCGAGCAGGAACAATCCACCCAGATGCACCACGAGGCTTTCCATGACGAGGAGGTGGAGGCCTGGCGCGCCGGCCTCCGGCCCGCCGGCCGGCGCGAGCTTGCGGCCGACAAGGAGAAAAAGGCCTTGCGTAGTGAGCAGAATCAGAAGCACGGCGCCGGCACGCGGCCCATTCCATGGGCGGGCGCGCAAACGTTCCACGGCGGTGTGCCAGGCCGCGGGGTTGCTCAGCAGGCGCCAACCCAGCTGCCAAGCGGCCCATACGCCGAGGACCAACAGGATGGCATATAGAACGCCGACCAACATGACGCGGCCGGCCTGATCGGGGGGAAGGATGAATCCGAGGCCAAGCATGTTCCAGAGAAATCAGATGGCAGTCGAGGGGGACTCAAAGACTTCGCGAATCACATAAATGGGCTTTCGCTGGGCCTCATGGTACGTGCGAATTTGGAGTTCAGCCAGCAGGCCCATGGAAATGAACTGCATGCCGAAAAAAACCAGCATGAAGGCCGTCATGACCCAGAACGGGCGTTTGATCAGCTCGGCTGCCAGTCGTGTGCCCCAGATCCGGTAGGAGAGGTTAGCCGCCGTCATAAAGACCAACAAACCCAGCCCCAGCGTGCCGCAGAAAAGGCCCCAGCGGCCAAAAACATGAATAGGTCGGGTACTGTAACGCAGCAGAAATTTGACAGTCATCAAGTCGAGCACGACCCGGATGGTGCGCCCCATGCCGTACTTGGAGACGCCGAACCGGCGGGGCGCATGCCGCACGGGCACTTCGCTGATCCGGCCACCGACCCAGCTCGCAAGGGCCGGGATGAAGCGGTGCATTTCCCCATACAGGTGTATGTCGCGCACGATCTCGCTGCGATAGGCCTTGAGGGTACAGCCGTAGTCGTGCAGCGAGACGCCCGTGAAGCGACTGATCAAGGCGTTAGCGATGATCGAAGGCAGACGGCGGGAGAAGAACGGATCCTGCCGATCCTGCCGCCATCCGCTGACCACATCGTATCCGCGCTCCATTTCCGCCAGCAGGATGGGAATGTCCGCCGGATCATTCTGCAGGTCGGCGTCGAGCGTGACGATAATCTCTCCGCGCGCTTCATGGAAGCCCGCGCTCATGGCGGCGGTTTGACCGAAATTTCGACGCAGCCTGATCAATCGGATCGCGGGATACATCTCGGCGGCCCGCTTCATCTGCTCCCACGTGCCGTCCGTGCTGCCGTCATCCACGAGCACAACCTCATAAGGGCGGTTGAGGGTCGAGAGCGTTTCGTGCAGGCGGGCCACCAGCGGCGCAACGGACTCACCCTCGTTGAAAACCGGGGCAACGACGGACAAGAACGGCGGTGTGGCAGAATGCGTCTTCATGGTTGGCCCGAAGATTGTTAGCAACAGTTGAGCGTGTTTGCACGGAGAAAAGCGGTTGGAGTGATTGCTGCGCTGTTCGCGGGGACGGATGGAGATGGCGGGGCCAGCGTTCGTCTGAGGCGAAACGGCCGGCGCGTTTGGAGCGGGGCGCGATATCTCTGCAGCACCTCGCGGACATACTGGCGCGTTGCGGGGTACGTGATGGCGCGGACGAAAGCATCGGGCTTGGTGTCGGCCGCCTCCGCCCAGCGGCGGGCGTTGGCGCGGCCGGCATTGTACTCAGCCAGGGCAATAGCCGGCGCCTCCGGATGACCAGACCAATAGCGGAGGGCGCGGGACAGGTACCATGTTCCGGCCATCAGGTTGGTGACGGGATCCAGCAGAGCCGGCGAAAGTGACGAATGGATCCGCTCATGTCGGGCCCACTCGTCGGCGGCGCCGACCGTCACTTGCATCAGACCGATTTCTCCCGAATGGCCGACGGAATCGGCGCGGTAGCGGCTTTCCTGCCAGATCAAGGCACCCACGAGCCGAGACGGCACGTCGTAACGGGCGGCGATCGGTTCGATCATGCCCCGATGACGCTGATATAGCAGTTCAGGCAAGAGCCATGATATGGTCGTCATCGCCAGCGTTGCCAGTGTGGCGAGGGCAATTATAATAGCCAGCGAGGGCAGCACCATGCGGGATGACATGATGTTGGGAGTCTACCAGCAGAGCTGGCCGGTGTCGAGGAGCGGATGAAACACTATCGCAAAGAACTGTGGTTTCAGTTGCCGACAAGGCGGGGGTTCCTCAACATTACGCCGCAGGTGGAAGCGTGTCTCCGCGAGAGCGGCATACGGGAGGGGTTGGCGCTGGTCAACGCCATGCACATCACGGCCAGCGTGTTCATCAACGACGACGAGGATGGGTTGCACGCCGACCTCGAACAGTGGCTGGAACGGCTGGCGCCCGAACATCCCCATTCGCAGTACGCCCACAATCAGGGCGAGGATAATGCGGACGCGCACTTGAAACGCAGCGTCATGGGGCGGGAGGTGGTGGTGGCGGTCACCCACGGCCAACTGGATTTCGGACCGTGGGAGCAAATTTTTTACGGAGAATTCGACGGCATGCGGCGCAAGCGGGTGCTGGTCAAGATTATCGGGGAGTAGGCGGATTGAAGACCAGCGATTTCGACTATGATCTGCCGCCCGAATTGATTGCCCAGCATCCGCTGCAGGAGCGCAGCCAGGCCCGGATGATGATCGTGGACCGGGCAACGGGCGTGTGGCGGCACGGGCGCGTGGCCGACCTGTCTGAAGTGTTGCGGGCGCCCGATTTGCTGGTGGTGAATGACACTCGGGTGATACCGGCTCGCTTGGAAGGCCGCAAGGAGGCCACAGGGGGACGGGTCGAGCTACTTATGCTGGAGGAACGACGTCCCGGGCTGTGGGAGGCGATGTATGGCGGAGCGCGCCGCCCCAAGCCGGGAAGCGTACTGATTCTGGCGGAAGGCCGCCTTCGTGTTCGCGTGGCCGAATGGGTTTCAGGAGGACGCCTACTGCTGGAATGGCCGCTGAATCAATCGGTGCTGGATTTCCTGGAAGCGCGGGGGTCAACGCCACTGCCGCCCTATATTCGCCGGGGCAAGGGTAAACAAGCGCGGGTCGAAGCCGAGGATCGGGCACGCTATCAGACGGTATACGCTCGGGAGCCGGGCGCGGTAGCCGCGCCGACGGCGGGTCTCCATTTTACCCGCGAGTTGTTGAGCAGCTTGGAGGGCCGTGGCATAGGGTGCGTGGCTATCACTTTGCACGTCGGGCCGGGGACGTTCAAGCCTGTCAAGGCGGACGACATTGAACAGCACATCATGGAATCGGAGCGATACGTGGTGCCGGAAGCAACCGCGCGTGCGATCCGGGAAACCCGGGCAGCCGGGGGGCGGATCGTGGCCGTGGGCAGCACCGTGGTCCGGGCTCTGGAGACCGCTGTGGATGAAAACGGCATGGTGCGGGCCGAAACCGGACGCAGCGCGTTGTTTATTCGTCCGCCGTTTCGTTTTCGTGCCGTGGATGCGATGCTCACCAATTTTCATCTGCCTCGCTCGACGCTGCTGATGATGATCAGCGCGATGGCGGGGCATGAATTGGTGCGGCGATGCTATGCCGAAGCGATTCGGGAGCGGTATCGTTTCTACAGCTTCGGCGACTGCATGCTGATTTTATGACTCGGAGCGGCTGCCGGCGCGAGCGCCTCAAGATCGTGCCGCAAGCGCTCCAACGCCAATTCTTTGGCCTTGGCCTCAATTTCCACCGTGACGGAACGGCCGCGCCAGCAGGCGGGGATATCGTCGGGATCAATGTAGTCGGCGTGCGGTCTTGGATTGGGGCCTTGCCAGCCCTCGCGTGGACTTGACAGATGAAAAACGGGTTCGCGATTCCACGTCCGGAGGGCGGCTTCGGTGACATCCTCAACCGAACAGCCGTCGGGCCGGCAGCGATGGTGATGGACATCATAGACCAAGGGGACGCCGGTCTGTTGACAGAGGGGCAAGAGGTCTGAGGGCGCATAACAGCGGTCGTCATTCTCAAGCGTGAGCAAGCGGCGCACGGATGCGGGAAGCCGTTCGATACGGCGAGCCAATCGGGCCAGTGTGGCGGTTTTATCTCCATAGAGGCCACCGGCATGGAGATTGACGACATCCGCGCCTACCCAGGAGGCCACTTCGGCTTGATAAACCAGTTCGCGCAAAGCCGACTGCGCCACGACTTCATCAGGCGCGCCCAGCACGATGAACTGATCCGGATGAAACAGCAACCGCAGTTGGTGGCGAGCGCGCCATTGGCCGCACGCTTTGAATGCAGCGAGTATTTCGTCGGCTTTCGGCAGAGCGGCGATCTCGTAACCCATGACGGGATGCGTCTTGAGGGGCAGAATTCGGCTGTTGATGCGAAAAGCCCCGATGCCGTGCACGGAACAGAACTGCAAGGCTTCGGCCAGCGCATGGGCGTTTGCGAGGCAAAGGTCGGAAAGGCGCTGGAGCCGTTGACGCCGGGGCAATCGGGCCAACATGGCGGCCGTTGTTACGCGAAAGCGAATGGGGGCGGAGACAAACACGCAGCAAAGCCCCAGACGCCACCCTGCGGGCCGGCGGGCCGAAAGGACGGCCGGCTGTTGGAAGGTCACCCGCATGGCGTCCAGAAAGCGCTGTGCGCCCAGATGAAAAGTGGAATCGTCGCCACGGAGACCACGTAGCTGCTCACAAGCAACTGACCTGCAAACGAGGCCTGGCCGCCCTCGCGTTCGATCACAATCGGCGCGGCGGTCACCGGCGGCATGGCCGCCTGAAGGAGGAGAAGAAAACGCAGTGAGGGCCACAGCGGCAGGCGGGGCAGAAGAATGAAGAAGAACAGAGGGATAAGGAGATTCTTGAGCAGCACAAAGCGAGCGATCTCGCGCCAGTAGACGGGTCCGCGGTGCTCGAAATCCTCCCGCAATCGGGCGCCGACGAGCAACATGAGGAGCGGCACGGATACCGCCCCGAGCTGCCGGGCTGCATTCAGGATAACGCGGGGAATGGCCGCGTGGGAATCCGTGACGGCCAGCGCCACAGCGGCCAGCGTGGTGAACAGCACGGGGTGCGCCGTGCGGCGCCAGTCCACACGCCATTCGGCTCGCAGGAAGGCGCTGTATGTGTTGAAGAAGAATGCTGGAAAGAGAAACGTCATCAGGAAGAGTTCCGCGACCGGCCTTGCCCCTGCGCCGAACATCTCGCTCAGGACGGCAAGGGGGAAAAAGATGGCGTTGTGATAGAAAAGACAGAACCGGAACTCCCTGCGCACGGGAGGACGAGCGAGCGGGGCGAAAGCCCAACTCAAGGCGAACGATATCACCATGAAACCAGCCCATGCCGCGGGAAAGAAATACCACCCGCGGGCATCGGCGCCACGAAACTGATCCAACATCGTGACGAAGACGAGGGCGGGCAGGGCAACGTCCAGCGCGATCAGGCTCAATGCCGGCAGCGCGGCGGGGGTTAGAACGCCGCGCCTTCGCAAGAACCACCCGAGGGTGCACAGCAGGAAAAGGACCAATAGCGCCTGCGTGGATGCGAACATGAGGCGACGCCGACTAGCTCGTCTTGCGGTTTAGGGAATTACGCCCCGCGGCGCCATCGCACCGCGACCTCGGCCACACGCTTTCCCAGCATTTCGCCCGTCAATTTGTCGGCGGCGTTGGGCGCTTCCTCCGGCGGCTCCATCAAAGCCTGCCCCATGGCGCCGCCGTAGGCGCCGAGGCGGTTGATGCCCTGGTCATTGAAAGGCGTTTCACCGAGCCCGACCCAAACCATGCCATGTTGCATGGCAAAAGTGAACAGATAGACCAGCGTGTTGAACTTGTCTCCGCTGGGTCCGCCCGAGACCGTGAAACCGGCGGCCAGTTTGTTGAGCCAGGCCCGTTGAAACCATCGCTCGCTGGTGGCGTCGGCGAAAGCTTTGAATTGTGATGCCGGTCCGCCCATGTAGGTGGGGGTGCCGAAAATGACGGCATCCGACGCATCGAGTCGGGCCAAGGTTTCGTCGTTTTTCCATCGGCCGGCTACGATGTCTTCATTGCGAAGTCCAATGAGGGCTGCCGCCACGTCCTGCACCGCGGCTGCGCCTCTGTGTACTGCCTCTGCCATCTTGGCCGTGTGGCCGGTGCCGGAGAAATAGAGCACGGTCAAATTCGTTTTCATGCCATCTCCTTTTTGTTTTGCGATGATTATCCTTTATGGCAGATTGCTGTGTCGAGTCGAAAGATCGCAAGGGAAGGTGTGTGGGCGAGATTGGCGGCGAGGAGGATATGGAAACCCCATCAATCCAGGATATTGAACAGCGCCTGTTGGAACGGATGGAGCAGGGAACGCTTCCCATTGAGGCGGTTGAAGAGGACTTGGCGGCATTGGCGGAGGCCGGAAAGCCGGAGGAGGCGGACAGCCTTTCTGCGTTGGTGGAGGATGCATTGGCGGAGCGAGGCCGGGGTGACGATTTGTTGCGCCTGCTCCTGCGTCGGGCCGACCGCTTGGCGGACGATCGAGCATTTCGAGCCCATTGTGAGACGGTGTTGCAAGCGGCTTTCCGGAAGGATGTCGTTGGCCGGAAACATCTGGGGCACGCCGGCTTTGAGACGGGGCGTCCCTTGAAGGAATGCCTGCATCGACTGATGTTCTTGCGGAGGCTGGCGCCGGGTATGTTTTTCCTGGAGAAGACGTGGGGTTTTGGAGTGGTTCGCGAGGTGGACCACTACTATGAGCGCGTGACGGTGGATTTCAGCCGGAAGAAGGGGCATGAGATGGCCTTCGCGTATGCGTTGGAGTCGCTCCACCCCGTGAGCGAGGATCACTTTTGCGTTCGCTGGCACAAGGATCCGGAGTCCCTAACCGCGCTGGTCAGGGACCGTCCGGACGAAATCGTCAAACTCGCGTTGCGCAGTTTTGGCGCAATGTCCGTGCCCCGGTTGCAGGAGTTGTTGTGCGAGGGCATCGTCAAGCCGGACGAGTGGAAGCGTTTCTGGGATGCAGCGCGGAAGGCGCTGAAAAACGATCCTCTGGTACGGATTCCGGCCCGGCGCTCCGATGCCGTGGAATTGCTCGCAAAGGCACCGGGGTTTGACGCCGAATGGTTTTCGGCCCTGGCGGCGGAACGGCTGCCGGAGCGGGTCCTTGAACGGCTGGAGACGCTGGAGGCGGCGGTGGCCCCGGACGCCCTCGGCGACGCGGAGCGGGCGACCATCGCACGGCGGCTGACATATGTGCTCTCGGCAAGCGAGCGTGACCTGGGGTGGACGGCTCGGGGGCTGCTGCAGGTCTATCAATGGGGCGTGGCGGACGATGTTTCCGCCGGGAGCGAGCGGCTCCGGCGTTTTTTCGACCCGGGTACGCTAGCCGCAGCGGGCCGCGAGCTGGCCCCACGGCGATTTCGGAGATTCTTGGAACTATTGTTCCGCTCGGATGCTGAGGCGGCCATGTCCGCGGTGGCCGGCACGCTGCCACTGGCGAACATGACGCTTTACAACGAACTCATGGAGTTTGCGGAACGCGCCGGGCAGGGCGAGCGTTGCTGGAAGGTGATTCGGGAGCACTGGGCGGCGCGTCGGCCGACGGTGGAAATGCTTTACAGTCTGGCGCGGCGGCCTGCGGCGATCACGGAACAGGGGGTGGGTACTCCCGCCGACTTGCCTTTTCTCGTCTTGGACTGTCTGGAAGGCAGTTTTTCGGGCGACCGGCTCCGCGCGGCCAACCAGTTGGCGGAGCTGTGCGTGCAGCGCGACTGGCTTCAGGCGGTGTTGCCGTTGCTGACGCCATTGCAGCGCGAGGAAATGCTGCGGCGGGTTCGGCAGAAGGCGGGACGTCTCGCACTCGACGCCCAGACGCTCACGGGTAGAATGGTGGCGCTATGCCCGGAACTGAGCCGTTTGCTCGAGGACGCGTCGGGGGCGGACGATGCGGCGGCGGTACGATTTACGTCATGGCGAACGTATCGGGAAAAACAGCGCCAACTGGAGCGGCTGGTGAATGAGGAAATTCCGCAGAACAGTCGTGACATCGCGCATGCCCGCAGCTATGGGGATTTGAGCGAAAATTTCGAATACAAGGCGGCGAAGGACATGCAGCGGATTCTGATGCGCCGCCAGGAAGAGTTGGAGGAGGCGCTCAAAACGGTTCGCGGCACGGATTTCGAGCGGGACCACACCGAAACGGCCGGCATGGGAACGACCGTAACGGTGGAGGGGGCCGACGGCCAGTCAGAAGTGTACGTGATTCTCGGCGTTTGGGATCAGGATCCCGAGCGGCATATTGTTTCCTGTGAGAGTGAAGTGGGACGGCGACTGACCGGACGGCGGCAGGGGGATGAAGTGATCCTGCCGGGAGAGGCGGGCGAGCGAAAGTGTCGCGTGCGGCGGGTGGAGGGGCTTTCCGACGAGATTCGCGCCTGGGCGCGCGGCCAGAATAACATGGCATGAGATTTGAGATCATACCGGCGATTGATTTGAAAGACGGCCGCTGTGTCCGGTTGAGGCAGGGGCGGGCGGAAGATGCCACTGTTTACTCGGACGACCCGCTGAGCATGGCGCGCCACTGGGTGGCGGAGGGAGCCACGCGACTGCATGTGGTGGATCTCGATGGCGCTTTCGAGGGCTGGCCGGTTCATCGAGAGGTGGTGGCGACCATTGCCGCTGGGGTGCCGGTGCCGATTCAGGCGGGAGGGGGGCTGCGTACGGATGAAGACATCTCGAGCCTTCTTGCCGCCGGCGTTGACAGGGTGATTCTCGGGACGAGGGCAGTGCGGGATTTGGCGGGTCTGAGGGCATTGGTGGAACGCTTTGGAGCGCGCCTTGTGGTGGGCATTGATGCCCGCGGCGGGCGTGTGCAAACCGCCGGATGGCGTGAGGAGACTGATGTGGCGCCATGGGAGCTCGGTCGCGATGTGGCCGCGGCAGGGGTGCATACTGTGATTTATACGGAAACAGGACGGGACGGCATGTTGCAGGGTCCGGCTGTGGAACTCATACAGCGAGTGGCCGGGGGGCTGTCCTGCGCTGTGATCGCCTCCGGTGGCGTTTCTTCTGTGGAGGATGTGCGGCGTTTGATGGCATTGAGGCTGCCCAACTTGGCGGGAGCGATCGTCGGCAAGGCTTTGTATGAAGGGCTGACCTCGGTGCGCGCTCTGCAAGCGGTCGCCGAAGGGGAGGGGGATTGAGATGATGATGGATGTGCGGCGCACGGACCTGTCCAACGGACTTTGTGTGATCACCGCGCGCATGCCTCAGGTGTCCAGCGTCGCGATCGGTCTATGGGTGGGTGCGGGCGGACGGCATGAATCTCCCGAGGAGTCGGGTGTCAGCCATTTTCTCGAGCACCTGCTGTTCAAAGGGACGAGGCGTCGCACGGCGCAGGAGATATCCCGGGAGATTGAGGGGCGGGGGGGGTATCTGAATGCCTTCACGCAGGAGGAAAGCACCTGCTACTACGCTCGCGTGGCATCTGAGCATGCCTGGACGGCGCTGGACGTGTTGACGGACATGTACTTGGATCCGAAGCTGGCCGAAGAGGACATAGCTAAGGAACGAGGCGTGATTCTGGAAGAAATCATGATGTATCGAGACCAGCCGCAGCATGTGGCGGAGGAAACGCTTGGCGAATTGTTATGGGCGGATCACGCGCTCGGGCGGCCCTTGACGGGCACGCCGGAGAACCTGGGCAGAGTCGGCCGCGGAGTCATGCGCCGGTATCTTCGCACGCACTATGTTCCGGCCCGCACGGTGGCGGTTTTTGCGGGGGCCGTGGATCATGAGGCATGCGTGAAGCGAGTGGAACGGCTGTTGGGCGCGCGGCCAGCGGGGGCGGCGCCAGCGTGGAAGAAGGTGACCGCCGCGGTGAAGCAGAAACCCGTGGCGTTGATTGGAAAGGCCATCGAACAGACGCATGTGGCGATGGGCTTTCGTTTGTTCGGCCGGCGTCATCCCGATCGGTACGCATTGCGGGTGTTGAGCGTGGCGCTGGGAGAAAACATGAGCTCGCGGCTCTTTCACACCGTCCGCGAGCGCCACGGGCTGGCTTATTCGATCCACTCTGGCGCGCAGTTGTTCGATGAGACAGGCGTTCTGAGCGTGTCCGCGGGGTTGGATCGGAAACGGACGATGCGGGCGTTGGATCTGATCGTCGGCGAATTGAACAAAATGAAGATGGCGCCGATGAGCGGGGCCGAACTGCGGCGGGCGAAGGATTACGCCGTAGGCCAGTTGCGGCTCAGTTTGGAAGGCACCGCGAATCAGATGTTGTGGGTCGGCGACAACATTCTTTCATACGGCCGCTTCATTCCGCCGGAAGAAATCATCGCGCAGGTGGAAGCCGTGACGTCCCAGGATGTGATGCGGGTGGCCGGGGACGTCTTTCGAAGCTGCAAGGCCAGTCTGGCGGTTGTGGCGCCGGCCGAGTCGGGGTTGGAGGAGCATCGGCTCATTACTGGAATGGCGCGGCTTGATTGACCGAGGTTCTGAGGAAGAACGAGGGGCGGATATGGAGCTGGCCGGACGCGTAGCGCTGGTGACAGGAGGCGCGGTTCGCATTGGGCGCGCGATATGCGAAGCGCTTGCGCGAGAGCGTTGTGCCGTCGTCATTCACTACAGGCAATCTCGGAAGGAAGCCGGCAATTTGGCGCGAGCGATTCGATCCCGGGGTGTGGAAGCATGGCCCCTTTGTGGCCGTTTGGACAGCGAACCGGATTGCCGCCGATTGGTGGAGCGTGCCTGGGCCGCGGCGGGCCGGCTGGATGTGCTTGTGAACAACGCGGCTGTCTTTCACAAGGACGGCCTCCGGACCACCACGGCGCGACGATTGGAAGAAGAAATGCGGGTGAATCTCTACGTGCCGGTCTATCTGACCCGGCGGTTCACCGAACTCGCAGAAGGGGGGCGCATCATCAATTTGCTCGATCGCCGTGTGGCGGGCGTGGAGGCGGGGTGTCTGCCCTATCTGCTTTCGAAAAAGGGGCTGGCCGAGTTCACGCGGATCGCCGCTTTAGAGCTGGCTCCGGCGTTCACGATGAACGCCGTGGCGCCGGGGCCCGTTCTGGCGCCGCCGGGCCGCGGCGCGAAATGCCTTCGAGAGGTTGCAGGGCGGATGCCCTTGCCCGGGACCCTGTCGGCCGCCGCCGTGGCGGAGGGCGTGGTGGCGCTATTGCGCCTTGACGGCGTGACCGGACAGACGCTGTTTGTGGATGGGGGGCAACATCTGCTTTCGTCATAGAGGTAGTCCGAATGGCGGACGATACACGAGGCGCCTCCGAGTCAAATGGCAGTTGTTCTTCGGCGCCCCAAGGCATGCCGATAAGGCGTGGATGGCTTCAGCGTCTGGCGCGGTCGGACCGGCCTTTGGCCCGCCGCGCGCGGCGGCTCTATCATGCGCGGGAATTTATCTCCCTTCCCGTGCCTCGCTGGGTGGGACGGACTTTCAGAACGCTTCTCGTTGCGGGGCGGGCTGTCTGGCATTTCCTCAAGCGCGCGCTGATTTGCGAGCCCATCTTCAAGGCCTACTGCAAACAGTGCGGACGGGATGTGCACACGGGCGTCTTCGTCCACTGGATCCAGGGACGCGGGGATTTGATTGTTGGGGATCGGGTGTGGGTGGACGGCAAATGCACTTTTACCTTTGGGGCCCGGTTCGCGGTCCGTCCGGTGATTGAAATCGGGGATGGCACAGGCATCGGGCACGGGTGTGTGTTCATCGCCGGCCGCCGGATCACGATCGGGCGCAACTGTATGCTATCCGGCGAAGTGGTGGTGTTCGATTCCAGCGGCCACGTCACCGACCCGATGGCTCGCCGTCGCGGCGCGCCGCCCGCGGACGAGGAGGTGCGGGAAGTCCGTATTGACGACGATGTCTGGATCGGCATGCGATGCATGATCTTTCCCGGGGTGCATGTAGGGCGCGGTGCGACCGTTTCCGCCGGCTCCATTGTGCGGCACCATGTGCCGCCCTATGCGGTGGTGGCGGGGAATCCGGCGCGCGTGATTTTTCGCGTGCCGCCGCCGGGCGCGGAGGAGCCGTGCGATTCCGTTCGTCGCTGGTGGTAGGAACAGCTAGCGGCGGGCCCGCTGCAGGAACTGCCGTGCCGCCGTGTTCCACAGGCGGCGATTCAAAAGATGGCGTAGTTCTCGCCAGCCCAGTTTCGGGCGATCCGTCCGGTGGTTGGCTTCCCGGCGGAGCCGCTCATACCACGCGCGAAGCGCGGCCGGCGAGACATGGCGCGTCATGACGAATCGTTCGCGGAAGTGCCATCCGTCCAGCGAGGCAAAGTCAAAATCTGGCTTGTTGGACACGAGGCCGTCGTGCCTAGCCTCTTCCCAGACCTCCGTGCCGGGCAGCGGGGTGAGGTGGCAGATCATCGCATAGTCAAGGTCTGGCGACGTGGCGAGCCGACGCGTGTCCTCCAAATCCTCCTCTGTTTCAACGGGGGCGCCGATGATCAGGGTGCCGACGGTGCGCATGCCGCGCGCCTTGCAAAGTCGCAGGGCGCGGTAGTTGTTCTCTACACGGACGGTGCCCTTCTTCAGATAGTCGAGAACGCGTTGAGAACCCGACTCGAGGCCGAAGAAGATGCCTTCGACGCGCAGACGTTGGAGCAAGTCAGCCATTTCCTCGTCGAGCAGGTTGGTGCGCCCGAAAATACAGAGACGAAGACGGCGATGCAGGCCGTTCGCTTCGAACAGATCGGCGATGCGCCGCAGACGAGTGCGATTTACGGTGAAGAGATCGTCCCAGATGAACAGTCCATCAGCTTGGCATGTTCGGGCAAGCCATTCCATTTCTTCCACAACCCGTTCGGCGGAGAAGAGGCGAAAATGACCCCAAAAACGAGTGGGCGAACAGAAGGCGCATTGATAGGGACAGCCGCGAGAAGTTAGCATGGCCGGATAAACGCCCAGTCGGTGGAACAAGCCTCGGCGTGGGGCGAGGTAGTCGCTTCGGCGCTGGAACAGATCCCAGGCGGGCATGGGAATCTGATCGAGCGGCTCAATCAGAGGCCGGGGCGGCGTCAGCTCCATGGCCCTTTGTTCATTGCGAAAAACAAGACCGTGGATTTGGCGAAGCCCGGCCGGGGCCAGCGAGCCGTCCCGTTGAAAGAGCTTCACCAGTTCGCACAGCGTCTGCTCCCCTTCTCCGATGACGCCCACGTCGAATGCTGTGGCGGCCAAGTGGTCGGGGAAGACGGAGATATGGTAGCCGCCGAGGATCAAGGGAACGCGTGGCATTGCGGCTCGCAGTTCGGCGGCCAGGGCGCGCGCGGCGGGGTACTGGTAGGTAAGGGCGGATATGCCAACGAGGTCCGGCTTGGTTTTGAGCAGAGTGTCGAGCGGGTGGTCGGCATCCACAATGACGGCGCCATGGAAGTCGGCATAGCTGCGCAGATAGGCCGCCATCGAGGCCAGCCCCAACGGCGGCTCGGTGCTATCCGGAGCCAGATGCACCAGGGCTAGCTTCATCGTTGCGCCTCCGTGATGGCAGAAACCAGTTGGCCGGCGGCGGAGACGACGGCTGGCGGGATCTCTTCGGAGAGGTGACCGCCGGTCCAGAGGGCACGCTGGCGCCGAATCATGTCCGCGCTGGCAGCCATGAACTTGCGGACTATCGGCAAGGGGGCGCCGAGGCCGTGAAGGTAGGCGATAAACCACAGGGTTGAGAGATAACTGGTACCCAACACGGGCCCGCGAATGTCTTCGCGAAACGCGTCCACCCAGTCGGCGGCGCGCCGCCAGTCCATAGTGCGGTGTGTCCAACTATAGTCGCCGCCGCGCAAGCCGAATTCCCGAGCATGGGCGTGAATGGGGGCAAGACGGCTGTGGTAGTAGAGATGCACCTGATAGTAGTCCGGCTGAACCTCGTTTACGAAAGCAATGGTCTCGCGAACCGTGTCGTCTGTTTCGCCCGGGAAGCCCACGATGAAGGACGCGTAGGAGAGAATGCCGCGTCGGCGCAATTCGTGAATGCCTCGGCGATAGGCCTCCACGGTGGAATGCTTGTTCATGTTGTCCAATAGAGTCTGGGACGCGGATTCGATTCCAAGAAAAACGCCGCGGCAACCGGCGGCGGCCAGCAGATCATACGTCTCGACATCCGCCTCGGCGCAGCGGAGGTTGGAGAACCAGGAAAAGCCAAAGCCCCGGCGTATCATCATGCGCAACAGGTCCTTGAACCGATTGCGGGGCACATTGGGAGTGTCGTCGGGGAAGATCAACGTTCGGACCCCTTTGGCATGAAGCCGGCTCATCTGGTGTTCGATGACGGGTATGCTGGTCATTCGCACAGATCCCGCCAAGCTTGGATAGCGGCAGAAGGAGCATCGGAACGGACAACTGCGGGTGGAAAAAAGAAGGGCGGTGGGCGCGACGACGCGCGCAGGAATGCCGTCCCAATCCACGACGTCGCTGTCCATGTCATTGTCCTCGACAGCCAACGGCGTCCGGATAAAGGCGTCGCGGCCTCGAGCAGCGGGCGGAAGAACGAGATTTGGAATCTGAAGCCATGCCGAGGATCCAGCCGAAGGGAGGGCCCCCGCGGCCAGTTCACGGATGACGCGGGCGAGCGTGGCTTCTCCCTGTGCACTGTGAATGTAGATATCAGCACCGATGGATTGAAGCACGCGATCCTGCGCTTCGGCGGGACCGCTTGAGCACAGCGCATGAATGAAAGGGCCGCCAACAATCACGAGCGTGTCCGGCGAATGCGCCTTCAGATGCCGGATGACGTCCTGAATCGGCTCCGGCTCCAAGTAGAATGTCGTGGTCACCACGGCGGCCCGCGGCCTTTGGCGAAGGATTTCTTCCAGGCGTTCGCGGTCCCGATCGAAGGAGTTCACGAGTTCCACTCGAAAAGCGCGCCGGGCGAGGTACGAGAAGAGATAGCATGCGGCGAGGGAGGGCAGAGTCATGGGGCTTAGGTTCGGATGGCGGCCGACGGCTTCGCTTGCCGCGGCATTCAGCAGCTCGCTGTGATGGAGCCAGTGGCCTTTGACGCGAAAAACACTGCCGGCCATTTGGCGGAATGCGCCGGAGGAATCTGCCATTCGTCGGCGCACTTCCATGAGGCGATCGAGATCAGGCTCGTGGAACCCGATGATCACGGCGTCCGGCCGGTCGTCCGTACGGGGCGGGGGGGACATCAGGCAGACTCCTCCCTATTGCTGGCGGCGCCGGGGGACGCGACTTGACGTCGCTCGCGCCGAAGAATGCCGGTGAACATTCGCGCGAGCGGGCTGGGGGCCCATCGCAACTGCACGTTGACGCACGCCGGGCGTCCGCTTGAGACCGCCCGTTCCAATGCTGGCGGTAATTGTTCGACATGGTCAACGAACTCGCCATGCGCGCCGAGGGCTTCGGCTACAAGGTCCCAACGCGTCCGGTTCAGCGTCATGATTGAGGAGGGGGTGTGCGGGTAGAGCACCCTTTCGAAATGATGCTCAATACCCCATGCCGCATCATTTCCAACGATGACGACCACGGGCAGATCGTGGCGGACCGCCGTTTCGATTTCGCCGATGCTCATCCCGAAGGCCCCGTCGCCGGTGATCAGGAACACGGGAGTTTGGGGCTCCGCCACGCGGGCGCCAAGCGCGTAGGACAGGCCCGGTCCCATCTGTCCGAAGACCGTATTGAGTTGCCAATCGCCTGGGCGTCGAGCGGAGAGGACGGTACGCGCCCAGCCAGACACGTTGCCGCCGTCAAATGCCAGCAAAGCATTTTCCGGGAGGACGGCGGCCACCATCCGGGTCATTTCGACGGGGTGCAGGCCGTAGTCCACGGCATCGCTTCGCGTGAAGGTTGGCGAGCGATGGACCATCTGATGATGAGCCTCGCGCGCGGCTTGCAGAGCGGCAAGCCAGTCCGTGCGCGGGGGCCAAGCGAATGATGCCGCCTGAAGCAGGAGGCTTTCCAGCGCGGCATCACACCGGCCGGCAACGCGCAGGATTTCGTTCTCGCCGCTCATGGCGGACGGACGTGATTTGGCCCAGAGATGGAGGATGCGAGACCGGCCAAAGGCGCGGCCGTAGGCGAATCGGCAGTCGAGCGGTTCGCCCAGAAGCAGCACCACATCGGCGTGCTGGAGCAGGGCCGCCGCGTGGTTAACGGTGGCGTAGGCATCCCCGAAGCAGAGCGGATGCGCATCGGGCAGAAGTCCTCTTGCCCGTTCCACAGTGAAAAGCGGCAAACCGGTTTGTTCGATGAAGGCGCGTAGGAGATGGTCGGCACGATGCCAGTAGGCCAGGCTGCCTGCGACGACCACTGGCCGCCGGGCGCCGGCGAGCAGGCGTACGACCTCGGCAATAGCGTCTGGGGAAGCGATGTTTTCTTGCTCTGCGGGCGATGCGGGCTTCATCGCCTGGGGTGATGTTGGTCCGCGTGCTTCGATCACATCCAGGGGGAGCGCCAGATGGACGGGACCCGGTACGCCGACTCGAGCTTGTGTAAAAGCATCGGCCAGAGCCTGGGCGATTTGGCTGGGCCGGGTCACCATAATTGAGGACTTGCAGATGGGAGCACAGAGCTCCACTTGTGGCAATTCCTGCCGCGCGCCCCGACCCAGTTCCGCTTGGGGGGGGAGCGCGCTCAGGACGACCAGCGGCGTTCTCTCGGCGAAGGCCGAGGCCAGCCCACCGATGCCGTTGGCGAGGCCGGGGCCTTCGGGAAGAATGGCCACACCCGGCGCGCGCCGTATTCGTGCCCATCCTTCGGCCATTTGCACAACCGACGTTTCGTGGCGTCCGGAAATGACGCGCAGCCGCCGCGCTGCTTCTTGAAGGATGGACAGAATGCCCGATCCGGGGAGTGTGAAAACCGTATCGGCTCCCTGTTCCTGCAGCGCGCAGACGATGATTTCGCCGCCGTTGGTCATGGGGCCTTTCCTTGCATGGCAACAGGCGCGCTCGCTTGCTACGCGTAATCGTCCACGGAAGGGATCAGAACCATTTCCGGGATGCGGAGCCGCGGAGGCTGGGTAGCGATGTAGCGGACCGCGGCGGCGACGTCTTCGGGCTTCAGGATCATTTGGCGGCGTCCCTCATTCGGGGCCCCTGGGCGGTCGGCTCGCCCTTGCAGCAGGGGGGTATCCGTTTCACCGACATACAGCGTGGTCGCGCGAATGCAGCGGCCGCGTTCTTCTCGGCCGATACAGGCACTGAGGACGCCCTGGCCGGCCTTCGATACCGAGTATGCCGCCCCAGCGATGGCGCTGGGGCGAATGGCCGCCAGGGAGGAGATTTGAATAATTGTTCCCGATCCCTTTTCCCGCATGTGGGGCAGGACGGCCTGCACAACATTGAAGGAACCGGTCAGATTGACGGCCAGAACGCGGTCCCAGTCAGTCGGATCCAGGGAGCGCATGCTTCGATCCGTCACGTTGATGCCGGCCGCCAAGACCAGCACATCCAAGGTTCCAAGGGCCTGCAGGATGGGGTGGATGGCCCGGGCAATCCGTGGCCGGTCTGTCACGTCGCAGATGGTGCAGAGCGGCGGCGTTGCCGACAGATTCACCTGCCGCGCGGCGTGCGCCAATCGTTCGGAATTCCGACCAAGGAGGGCTACGCGGAAGCCCGCTGCGTGAAGGGTCACGCTCACGGCGCAACCGATAGCTCCGCTTGCGCCCACAATCAGGGCTGTTCCCGCGTTCAAGCCCTCATGGGGGGTGTCGCTCACTCGATCATTCTATGCCGGGAGGCCAGGCTTTCGCAACGGCTTTTCCGTGCTGGATCCTGCTGTGCTTGGTTACAGGAAAAAGTTGTCGGCGCCGATTTTGGCGTTGACGGATCGAAGCATCGCCAGTAGGGTAACGGCATATTCATCCCCGGGAGGAAGGCTAGTTTGGATTTGGACATCCTGCGCCATAGCACGGCGCACGTCATGGCCGCGGCCGTCAGTCGGCTTTTCGACCGGGTTCTCCTCGATATAGGACCTGCGACCGAAACCGGTTTCTATTACGACTTTGACCTGCCCCACCGGTTGGCGCCGGAGGATTTCGAAGCGATCGAGAAGGAGATGCGGCGCATCGTGGCCGAGGATCTGCCTTTCGAGCGCCTTGAGGTCAGCCGCGAGGAGGCGGACGCTTTCTTCCGGGAGCGGGGACAGCGGTACAAATTGGAACGGCTGGCGGACATCCGGCCGGGCGAGCCGATTACAATCTACCGCTGCGGCGATTTTGCCGATTTGTGCCGCGGCCCCCACGTGGCCAGAACGAGCGATCTGCGGGCGTTCAAGCTAGTGAGCGTGGCAGGATCCTACTACCGGGGCGTTGAAACCAATCCGATGTTGCAGCGGCTCTACGGCGTCGCGGCCTTGAGTCAGGAAGAACTGGACGCTCATCTTCGTCAGCTCGAAGAGGCCCAAAAGCGCGACCATCGCAAGCTGGGCCGGGAATTGGATTTGTTCAGCACGCAGGACGATGTGGGCCCCGGCCTCATTCACTGGCATCCGAAGGGCGCGCGCATCCGGGCCATTGTCGAGGAATTCTGGCGCCGCGAGCATTTTCGCGGAGGGTATGAACTGCTCTACACCCCGCACATCGGACGGTCGGGCTTATGGGAGACATCGGGGCACCTTGGCTTCTACCGCGAGAACATGTATGCGCCCATGGCGATTGATGAAGTCTCGTACTACGTCAAGCCGATGAACTGCCCGTTCCACATTCAGGTGTACAAGTCGCGGAAAAGGTCGTACCGCGACCTGCCGCTGCGATGGGCCGAGCTGGGGACGGTGTATCGGTACGAGAAGGCGGGGGTGCTGCATGGCCTGCTGCGGGTGCGTGGTTTCACGCAGGATGACGCGCATATTTTCTGCACGCCGGAACAGATGGAGACCGAAGTGCAGCGGGCCGTGCGGTTTGCCCTTGCCATGTGGCGGGCCTTCGGTTTCACGGAGATCAGCGCGTATTTGGCCACGCGTCCGGACAAAGCGGTGGGGGAGACGGCGCGATGGGAACAGGCCACCGCCTCGTTGGAACGCGCCTTGCAGGCTGAGGCCATCCCTTACAAGACCGATGCGGGCGGCGGGGCCTTCTACGGGCCGAAGATCGACATTCGCGTGCGGGATGCCATTGGGCGCGAATGGCAGATGAGCACCATGCAGTTCGACTTCAACATGCCGGAGCGATTTGACCTCACGTTCGTGGGAGAGGACGGGCGCGAGCACCGCCCTTACATGGTGCATCGGGCGTTGCTGGGCAGCTTGGAGCGGTTTTTCGGCGTGCTCGTCGAGCATTACGCAGGCGCGTTCCCGTTATGGCTGGCGCCCGAGCAAGTGCGGGTGCTGCCCCTTACGGACAAGCAGGCGGCTCCGGCGGAGGCGCTGGCGGAGCGTTTGCGCGCCGCGGATGTGCGGGTGAATGTCGACCGGCGTTCGGAGAAAGTGGGCGCCAAGATTCGCGACGCGCAGTTGGAAAAGGTACCCTACATGGCTATTGTGGGAGCGCGGGAAGCCGAGGCAGGCAACGTGTCGGTTCGATGTCGCTCGAAGGGCGACCTGGGCGCGATGGGGGTGGAGGACTTCTTGCGGCGACTCCAAGAAGAGGTCGCGGGCAGGATATAGAAGGACCCAAGGGCCCCGCAGGGGTCCGCAACAAGGAGGTGCATTATCAGCATTCGTACGTTCATCCGTGTGAACCACAAGATTCGCGTACCGCAGGTCCGTTGCATTGATGCGGCGGGCAACATGCTGGGGGTCATTTCGATCAGCGAGGCGTTGAACAGGGCCCGCCAGCAGAATCTGGATTTGGTAGAGATTTCCCCCAACGCCGATCCGCCGGTTTGCCGGATCATGGATTACGGCAAGTACAAGTACGAGATCAGCCGCAAGGAACGTGAGGCGCGCAAGAAGCAGCAATCTGCCGCGATGAAGGAAATCAAGTTCCATGCGAACGTGGGGGACCATGACTATCAAACCAAGGTGCGACACATTCGGGAGTTTTTGGCGGACGGATTGAAGGTGAAAGCGTCCCTGTACTTCCGGGGACGGGAGAACGCGCACCGCGAGATCGGGTTCGAAGTGATGAACCGGGTGCTCAAGGATGCGTCCGATGTTGGCGCTCCCGACATGTTGCCTAAGTTGATTGGCAACAGCATTGTGATGGTGCTAACGCCCCGTTCGGGTCGCAGCGGTGGGCACGGGGCCAGCAGTGCCGCACAGGCGCCGACCGCGCCAAAGCCGGTCGCCGCCACGGCGGCGCCGGCACCCGTACCCGCTAGTCCGTCGCCGCCGGTGACGGCCTGAAGGGACATCCGGCTTCCACAGTCCCGCGGAGGAATCGGCGGGGGCCGATCGGGCGCAATGTAAGAAAGCGCTGGACGGACTAAGGGCGGCGGTGTAAGGTTCCCCCTTTTTTCGCGCCGGGATCCGTTGGAGGCCGCGGAATCGCGGGAGGTTGGCACGATGCCGAAAAAGAAAACAAGGAAGTCGTTCAGCAAGCGGGTCAAAGTGACCGCGGGCGGCAAGCTGGTGTTTGCGCGCCCGGGCAAGGGGCATCTTTTGAGCTGCAAATCGGCCAAGCGCAAGCGGCGGCTGCGGCGGGGGGCCACCGTCGGCCATGCTGATCAGAAAAGATTGAAGGCCCTATTGTAGAACGGAAAGGGGTAGGGGATATGCCCAGAGCAACCAATGCGCCGGCTTCACGCAAGCGTCGGAAACGCCGGCTGCAACTGGCCAAAGGATTTCGCGGATCGCGGAGCAAGTTGTTCCGTCAGGCGACGGAAGCCGTGGACCGGGCCATGGTCCTAGCGTACAAGCACCGCAAGTTGCGAAAGCAGGAATTCCGCGGATTGTGGATTTTGAGAGTGTCGGCCGCATGCCGCATGCGGAATCTCAGCTATAGCCGTTTTTCCGAGGGGCTGCGTAAAGCCGGCATCAAATTGAACCGCAAGATGTTGGCGGAAATTGCCGTGCGTGATCCCGACGGGTTTACACGCGTGGTGGAGCAGGCAAAGGCTGCTTTAGCCTGATCGCTGCGCCGGCCGATGCGGGGGAGCGTGACGGCGTGCTCGGCGCCGGCCCATGAAACCCAGGGATATCCAGTTGCTTCAAGAGGCGGCGTTGGCCGAGGCCCGGCAGGCGGCGACCATTGAAGCGCTCGAGGCTGTGCGGGTTCGCTATCTGGGGCGCAGGGGGCTTTTGCCGGAAGTCATGCAGGGGCTGAAGGATCTGCCCCCCACCGAACGGCCCGAGGCCGGCCGGTACGCCAACGATCTGAAAGAAGCCCTCACGGCGCTCATTCAAGAGCGCAAGCAAGTGCTGGCAAACCGAACAGTCGCCGGCCAAACGGGATTCGACGTGAGTCGCCCGGGAGCGTGGCGTGGCTATGGTCGGCGGCACCCCATCAGCCGCATCATTGAAGAGGTAACGGATATTTTTTTCCGGATGGGGTTCACAGTTGCCGACGGTCCGGACATCGAAACGGAGTATCACAACTTCGATGCGTTGAATACGCCAGCGGATCATCCCTCGCGGGACATTCAGGACACTTTTTGGCTCGAAGACGGCTCGCTGCTTCGGACGCAAACCTCGCCAGTTCAAATTCGCGTCATGGAAAGCCGACGGCCGCCGATCCGGATCATCGCCCCCGGGCGCTGTTATCGGCGCGACACGGTGGATGCGACCCATAGTGCTAATTTTCATCAAATTGAAGGCCTATACGTGGATCGCGCGGTGTCGCTGGCGCAACTGAAGGGCGACCTCACATACTTTGCCCGTCATCTGATGGGGCCGGACGTTCGCGTGCGGTTTCGGCCGCACTATTTCCCCTTCACTGAGCCGAGTTTGGAGTATGACTTCTCCTGCCATGTCTGCGGCGGGAAAGGGTGTCGCGTTTGCAAGCAAAGCGGCTGGATTGAGATTTCGGGCGCAGGGATGGTCAATCCCAAGGTGCTCAGGCAGGTGGGCTACGATCCGGAAACCGTGACGGGCTATGCCTTCGGTATGGGCGTCGAGCGCATTGCCATGATCAAGTTCGGCATCGAGGATATTCGTTTGCTCTACGATAACGACATCCGCTTTCTGGAGCAGTTCGGCGCATGAAAGTCCCATTAAGCTGGTTGAAGGAATACGTGGACGTGCCGGTTTCGGCGGCCGAACTGGCCGACCGGCTGACCTTTTCCGGTCTTGAAGTCGAGGGGATTGCTCACGTTGGCGTCGACTATACGGGCGTTGTGGTCGCCGAGGTCCTGGCGGTGGAACGCCACCCGCAGGCGGACCGGCTAGTGGTTTGTCGTGTGCACAACGGACGGGAAGAGCGGCGCGTGGTTTGCGGCGCGACGAACTTCGGGCCGGGCGATCGCGTGCCGCTGGCCGAGCCGGGCGCCATTCTGGCAAACGGCATGAAAATCAAGTCGGCCGTCATTCGCGGAGAGCGGTCGGACGGAATGCTCTGTGCCGAGGACGAGCTCGGTTTGGGCGACCGACATGACGGCATTTTGGTGCTGCCGCGCGATGTACAGCCGGGCACGCCGTTTGCCGACATTGCGGGCCCCCAGGAAACGGTGTTGGAAATCGAGGTCACCCCGAATCGGCCGGATTGTCTCTCGATGATCGGGGTGGCGCGGGAGGTGGCGGCGCTGCTGGGCGGCTCATTGCGGTGGCCGGAAATACCGCTCGAGGAACGCGGCGGGCCGATTGGCGAAAAGACCCGAGTGGACGTCGAGGATCCGGAAGGATGTCCGCGATACACCGCGCGATTGCTGGAAGGGGCCACGGTGGGACCGGCTCCGCGCTGGATGCGCCAGCGGCTGACGTGGGCTGGCGTGCGGCCGATCAACAACATTGTGGATGTCACCAACTACGTCATGCTGGAGTGCGGGCAGCCTCTGCATGCGTTCGACCTGGATTGTCTGGCGGAGCGACGGATTGTGGTGCGGCGGGCGCGTGCCGCAGAGCGCCTGATGACGCTGGATGGCAGGGAGCACAAACTGGCACCGGAGATGCTGGTGATTAGTGATGCCGCGCATCCCGTGGCGGTGGCGGGTATCATGGGCGGCGAGAGCAGCGGCATCACGGAAAGCACGCAAAATGTGCTGTTGGAAAGCGCATGCTTTTCGGCGTCGGACATACGCCGAACGGCGAAACGGATGGGCCTGTCAAGCGAATCGTCATATCGCTTTGAACGCGGGGTGGATATTGGCGGTATCGAGTGGGCCAGCCGGCGGGCGGCATCGCTGATGGCCGCCTGCTCCGGTGGCATTCTGGCGCGCGGTGTGATTGATGTGTTCAGAAAGCCGCCCGTTCCACGGCGGGTTCGGATGCGGTTTGCGCGGGCAAGACAACTGCTGGGTGTGGAGCTGCCGAACGAAGAAATGACGGCCATCTTCGAACGCCTTCAGTTGCCTGTTGTGGAGCGGGACAACGAACAATGTGTCGTGCAAGCGCCCACATTTCGAGTGGACTTGGAGCAGGAGGCAGACCTGATCGAGGAAGTGGCCCGCGTGCACGGCTTGGATGCGGTTCCAGCCGCCGATCCACAGGCTCGTTTGGTGACCGACGCGGATGACACGGTCATTCGCCGCCGTCAGGTGTGCCGCGAACGGCTTCGCGGATTGGGCCTTACAGAGATCGTCAACTACAGCTTCATATCCGATCGACTGGCGGACCTGATAAGTGTGGGGCCGGCGGAAAAGAGGGTGCGTCTGCCGAACCCGTTGACGGCAGACCATGCCCTGCTTCGCGATTCACTGATTCCGCAGGTGGTGGAAACGCTTGGACGAAACCGGGCGCGGCAGGCGGATCGGGCGGCCTTATTCGAGATGGGGCGCGCGTTCTTTCTTAACGAGGAGGGCCGTCCGACAGAAGAGGAACGTTTGTGCGTCGGCTTAATGGGGCCAATTGGCAGCTCCGACCCAATTCGGCGTGCTGCGCCGAGTCCCGTGGAGATGTTTCTTTGGATCAAAGGGCTGTTGGCGGCGGTGACCGATGCGTTGGGAATTGGCGTGCCGGGAGCATGGCCGTACAAAGCGGACGGTTTACGCCTCGAACCGGCGGACGATCTCTTCTTTGAGCCTGGATTTGGCGCCCGCGTGTGGCTGGGGGACAAGCCCTGCGGCCGGCTGGGCCTGGTGGCGGGGCGGGTGCGCGAAGAGTGGCGGCTAGCCGATCCCGTGAGCGTGATGGAGCTGTTGACCGATATGGTCTCGCAGCGCGTATTCGATATTCCGGTGGGGCGGACCCCGAGCGTGTATCCGGCCGTGGATCGTGACGTGGCCATGGTGGTCAACCAGACCGTGACCCATGAAGCGGTGCTGCGAGTAATCCAGCGCGCGGCGCCGCCGGAATTGGCTGATGTTCGGCTGTTCGATGTGTTCGAGCATGAGCGTCTTGGTCCGGGGCGCAAGAGCATGGCTTACTCCATGACATATCGTTCGCGGGAGAAGACCTTGACCGATGAGGCGGTCAACCGGCTTCACGAGGCGATCAAAAAGGTTTTGCGCGACGAATTGGCGGCCGAGATTCGCGAGAGCTGAAGCGCTGGGCAGGCCGATAGCCGAGCCGCTTCAAGAGGCGGGCCAGCGACTCCAAGGGCAACCCAATCACCGTGGAAGGATCGCCTTCCACACGGCGCACGATGGCGGCGCCTGGCCCCTGCAACGCATAGGCGCCCGCACATTCGGTTGGCTTCACGACTGCGACATGCCGGCGGATCTCTTCGTGGGAGCATCGGCGGAGGGTCACGCGGGCGGTTTCCGTGGCACAGGCCACGCGGCGGCGGCAACCGGGCCGGCCGGGCCCAACGACGCAAAGCGCGGTGGTGATTTCGTGACTGCGACCGGCCAGGAATGACAGCATCTGCCGGGCGGCGCGCAACGTGCCGGGTTTGCCGAAAAGGCGGCGGCCGACATGAACGGAAGTGTCGGCACCGATCACAAAGGCGCTTGGGTGTTGTCTCGCAACCGCGAGCGCCTTCATGCGAGCCAGATTCAGAAGGTGGTTTCGAACGGAGACTCCCTGAGGAAGAGACGGTTCTGGGGCGTTGGACGGTTGCTGCACAAAGTCATAGCCGGCTGCGCGGAGGAGATTGGCGCGTCCTTGGGAGGCGGACGCGAGGACCAAGCTGACCATTGATGGGGACTCCATTCGCGGCTGTAGCTCGCGAAGCACTTCCTGAGAACGACACTGATTCACCGAGACGATGATCTCATAGGGGAATAGTCTCTGCAACGGTTGACCTTATTTCTGCGGTCAGAAGCGTTCCGCGTGGCCATAGAGTTGGCGGGATGTTCCACGCTCCTGATCCCGCGTTGGAGAGACCGAAGAGCGTGCTTGCACGGGATTTCCGTCATGATGTATAAGACAGGACACAGAGAGAGGCAGAGGCACATGAAAAAAGACATTCATCCCGCATATGGCGAGACGACGATCACGTGCGCCTGCGGCTCGGTGGTCAAGGTTCGTTCCACCGGCCGGAACATGCATGTGAACGCGTGTTCGGTTTGTCATCCTTTTTATACCGGACGCTCCACGCTGGTGGACAGCCGCGGACGCGTCGAGCAGTTCCGCAAGCGCTACGCGCGCAAGTAGAACGGATTGTACGGAAGGGCCGGCTCCTGTGGTGGGTCGGCCCTTTTTTGCGTTTCCATGCTGGACCCGGCATATTTCAAGCGACTCCAAGATCGCCTCGCCGAGGTGGAACGGCAGATCGGCGATCCTGGCCTTGCGGGCAATCCGCGACGCTATGGAGAGTTGGGGCGGGAGCATGCCCGTTTGCGCCGCCTGCTTGATCGGGCAGCGGAATATGAGCAACAGCGCCGAGCGCTGGAGGAGAGTCGGGCGCTGGCCGCCGCGCCGGATACCGATCCTGATCTCAAGGCGTTGGCGACAGAGGATTTGCGCGGTTTGGAGGAGACTGTTCCCCGGCTTGAGCGTCAGCTGCTCATGGAGATGCTGCCGTCGGATCCCGAAGAGGAGCGGAACACGATTCTGGAGATTCGCGCGGGCACGGGAGGAGAAGAGGCGGCCCTTTTTGCCGCCGATCTCTTCCGTATGTACTCGCGGTACTGCGAGGGTCGCGGGTGGCGCGTTGGCATGATAGACGCCAGTCCCTCGGCGACCGGCGGGTACAAGGAGGTTGTTTGCTTGGTGGAAGGCGAAGGCGCCTATGGTGTGCTTCGGTACGAATCGGGTGTTCACCGTGTGCAGCGGGTGCCGGCCACCGAGGCTGCGGGCCGGATTCATACATCGGCCGCCAGCGTGGTCGCCTTGCCGGAAGTGGCGGAGGTGGACGATATCTTCATTCCACCGGAAGAGCTCCGGATAGATATTTTTTGCTCTTCAGGGCCTGGCGGTCAGGGAGTCAACACCACCTACTCGGCGGTGCGCATCACGCACGAGCCTACGGGGCTGGTGGCGCAGAGCCAGGACGAGCGATCGCAGCACCGGAACAAGGAAAAGGCGATGGCGGTGCTCAAGGCCCGGTTGCTTGACCTGCGGCGGCGCGAGGAGGAGGAACGAACCGGCTCGGCGCGGCGCTCCATGATCGGATCGGGCGACCGCAGCGAGAAGATCCGGACCTACAATTTCCCTCAGAACCGCGTGACAGATCACCGAATCAATCTGACGCTGTACACGCTCAATCGCGTCATGGACGGCGAGTTGGGCTCGCTCCTGGACGCCTTGCGCGAACATGATTTGGCCGAGCGCATACGGCGTGAAATGGCCCAAAGTTGAAGGAAGCAGGCCGCAGGGGAGCAGGCCGTTGAACCGTCAGTCGTCAGAGAAACGTCCCAAACGACTAGTGGACGTGTTGCAGGCTGCGACGACGTATCTGCAGGAGCGCGGCATCGAGCATCCTCGTTGGGCCGTGGAACACGTCATGAGCGCGGCGCTGGGGTGTCCGCGGCTCGATCTCTATTTGCGCTTCAATGCTGAACTGACGCCCGATCGATTGGACCGATTGCGGAAGGATGTTCGCCGCCTGGCCGCACACGAGCCCCTGCAGTACGTCTTGGGTGAATGGGCGTTTCGGGGACAGCGTTTGCGCACCGACCGTCGAGCGCTTATTCCTCGGCCCGAGACCGAGGGATTGGTCGAGTGGGTGCTTTCCGACGAGTTGTCAAAGAAAGATGGCCCCTTGGCGGTGCTGGATGTTGGAACCGGCAGCGGCTGCATCGCGATTGCGCTGGCGCTGGAACGGGCAGAGATATCATGCTGGGCAGTGGACATCAGCGACGAGGCGCTTGCGCTGGCGTTGGAGAACGCGGAACAGCTGGGCGTAGACGGCAGAATATTCTTTCGGAAGGCGGATTTGTTTCCAGTGGCTCCGTTGCGCTTTGATGTGATTGTGGCGAATTTGCCATACGTTCCGTCGCGGGAGATGGATCGGCTTCCCGAGACCGTGCGGCGGTTCGAGCCGCTTCTGGCACTGGACGGCGGAGAGGACGGCCTGAACGTCATTGGCAGGCTGGCGGCCGAAGCGCCCGCGCACATGGCCTTTCGGGGCCGACTGTACCTTGAAATCGGGTGCGATCAGGGGGCGGCGGTTCATGCGTTGTTGGAACGGGGTGGGTGGCAGAGTGTTGAAACGAGACGGGACCTGACGGGACGGGAACGCTATGTGCGCGCGATTTGTGGCGACGGTGGCGGATTGCCGGATTGAAGCAGGTCGAAAGATTTGTCACTATCGCGGACATGAGACGCGGTTTTTTCTGGCGCATGCTGATGGCGTCAGCGATTTGTCTCCTTGGTGCGTCGACGATGAACGGCGTGTTGAGGCGCAATCGGGGCTTCTTGCTGCCCACGGGCGAGCGGCGCACCCTCGGCCATGCCTCTCCCCTCGTCATGTTCACGACAGTGGCGCTGGGGGGCTTTCGCGGATTGCTGGCCGATGTATTATGGATTCGAGCCATTGCGTTGCAGGATGAGCAGCGGTACTTCGAAACGGTCCAGCTTTCCGACTGGATCACTAAGCTCGAACCGCGCTTCCCCGAGGTCTGGGCGTTTCATGCCTGGAACATGGCGTACAACATCAGCGTGTACTTCCCGCATCCGGAGGATCGGTGGCGATGGGTTCGAAACGGAATACGTCTCTTGCAGGAAGACGGCATTGGCTACAATCCGGATTCAGGGCGGCTTCATGGGGAGCTGGCATGGCTGTATCTGCACAAGATCGGGGGTGTATGGGACCGCGATGCCGACTATTTCCGGTGGCGGCTGGCGCAGGAGATGGGCTGGACGGTAGGCGACGTGGGTTCGAGAGAGAGGGAGGCGGAGGAGAACGTTTGGCCGGGGCGAAAAAAGTATGGAATTGAGCCCCATCGGGCGCGATGGGTGGAACGTTTGGCGGGACCGCTCGACTGGCGAACGCCGGAAGCTCATGCTCTTTACTGGGCCCTCCAAGGGCGAGACAAGGCGTTTGGCGATTTGTGGTGCGATCGGCTCGCGGTTCTGTCCGCGGCAGACCTGTTTCGGCATGGACTGATTGTCCCCTCCGATGAAAAGCGGCTTGTACTGCGGGCGCCTGATCTCGGCCGATTGCCGTACGTGCGCCGTGTCTGGCGGCATGTCGCTGCGATTGAGCAAAGCGGCAAAGCCGTGGAGCCGATCTATCAGAACTTTCTACGAGACGCCGCGTTCATTCTGCTGGCCTTTAACCGCGAGGCGGAGGCCTGCGAGGTTTTTCTCGAATTGCAGAGGGGAGATCCGGAAGCGGCCGAAAGTGCAGGCGTGGAGCAGTTCGTGCAGGCCGACCTCATGGAAAAGGCCCTGCGAGCAAAGTCCCAGGCGCTGGCGGGAACGATCGAGCGGCTGGAGCGAGAAGCGGATGGGTGGCAGGCACAAGGGCGACCAGATGTCAGTGAAGGCTTGAAACGCATGGCCGGGTGGTGGCGCGCGGCGTCAGCCCGAGCCGGTGAAGGTGGAGTGGACTCGGCGGCCGATCGGCTCGGCACACTCTCGGGTCATGTGTGCGCTTCGGACGAGCGCTGCGGACATCAGGAGGAACAACGTTGAATGGTTTCGCAAGAGGACCGTGGGCGGCGCGACTGGCGGTGGGCGTTCTCGCGATCTTCGCCGCCGGATGCGGGCGCGAAGAGCCGCCTGTATCGAACTCATTCGCCGTCATGGGGACATACGGCTCCATCATGCTGTCCGGCGCGGATCGTGGACGCGCCGACGAGTGGGCGTCCATCGCGCAGAACAAGCTGAAGGAACTGGAAAGAGCTTGGAGCGTTTTTCGTTCCGGAAGCGAGGTGGGGCGTATCAACGCCGCTGCCGGCGACGCCCCTGTGCCGGTCAGCGCCGTCACAAGGGATGCGGTTGCGGCGGCCATTCGCTATGGCTCGCTTTCCGGCGGCGCGTTCGATGTGACGGTCGGACCTTTGATGAAGCTCTGGGGATTCAGGAGCGACGTGCCGCCCGATCAGCCACCACCGCCAGAGGCGATTCGCGAGACGCTGGAGCGCGTCGGATTCCGGCGCATTGTGGTGGGGCCCAACACAGTCTTTTTGGAGCGGCCGGGCATGGTTCTTGACTTGGGCGGCATTGCCAAGGGGCTGGCAGTGGATGCAGTGTGCGAGGAATTGCGGCGACGCGGAGCCCGGAATTTTCTCGTGAACCTGGGCGGCAATATTCGCGTTTTTGGCCGGGTCGGACCGAAGCGTCCCTGGCGGGTGGGGGTTCGCGATCCGTTTGACCGCGAGAAGCTGCTCGGCGTGCTGGCACTGGAGAGCGGAGAGGCGGTGGCCACGTCCGGGAACTACGAGCGGTTTGTGGAGATCGGCGGTCGCCGTTACGCCCATATTCTCGATCCCCGCACAGGCCGTCCCGTGGAAGGCATGGCCGGGGTGACCGTGGTTGCACGCTCCGCCGGCGAGGCCGACGCGATGTCAACGGCCCTGTTTGTTCTCGGGGTCGAACGGGGGCGGGAGGCGCTGCGATACGTGCCGGGGTGCCACGCCGTTTTCATTCCAGACCGACGGCCGGCGGAGGCGTTTGTGACCGGCGGCCTGATGCGGCGGATGCAGCCGGAAATCGGCTGGATGCTGCGCATGCGTTCGCTGGATCCCTGACAGGCCGGCCAGGGCGGGGGGTGTGAAGAAGCGTGGTTGGAGGTTTACGGGCCGTTAGGGAGATCAGTGGCGCTCCACGCACAAGCTGGACACTGGAGCGGCTATTGTAATCCTAAGCGGTGGAGGCAGGCGGAAAAATCCTTCGGCAGAGGCGCTCGAACGTCCACACGGTGGCCGTCGAACGGCGATGGGAATGCTATGCGCGAGGCGTGCAGCATCTGACGGGTGACATCCTGCAGCGCTTCAGGAAGACGGCGGCCTGTGCCGTGATCCCGGTCGCCCAACACGGGATGTCCGAGCCCGACTAGATGCCGGCGAATCTGGTGTGTGCGCCCGGTTTCGATGCGCAATAGCAAATGACTGGCGAGCGCATTGGCGTCGAGCACCCGGTAGTGGGTCACCGCCGGCTGGTGGTCGAGCGCGGCGCAAACAGTTCGCTCTCGGGCGCGGACAGGGCCGAGGACCAGGGCGTGGTACATCTTGACGATCCGGCATTCGCGGAACAGGGTGATCATTTGCTTTGCAGCTTTTTCCGTTGTGGCCATCAGAAGGCAGCCGCTAGTGCCGCGGTCGAGCCGATGCACGGCGCGGAGCGCGGGGTTTTTGAGCAGGACTTGCGCCGCCGTCTCCGCGCTGTTCGGTCCATTGGAAAGCAGGCCCGGTGGTTTGTTCAGAACCACCAGATGGGCGTCTTGATGGAGCACCTGCAGTGCCGGCGGCTGCGGTTCGCAGGCCGCGGCCCCGGCGACACGGACCACATCGCCCATTCGCAGCCGATGGCGCGCCATCCACACCCGGCGGCCATTGACAAAGACGTCATGCCGGTCCAGAAGCTCCTTGGCCTTCCTCCGCGAGAGGTTTTGCCGGGCCGCGAGAAAATCCAGCAGTGTGGCGCCGGAGTGCGAGGGCCCTACCTCGTGACTGCTGCTGCTCATTCCGCGCTATTATGGAAAGGAAGATCCGGAACTTCCAGCGCGAGTTCGCACCTCCACCGCCGGGCAGGGATGGATCAACAGCAGAACTTGACGGAGAGCGGCCGATGGCTGACATTCCATAGCTCGGAAAGCAAGAGGGGAAGATGGCGCAAGGCGAAGTGCTTATAGCACGTCCCGGTCGCGGCGGCGTCGTGCGTTGGCTTCTCTTTTCCAGGCCCGATGGCGTGGTGACGGCAAACACGCTTTCGGATGTTGTGGTAGCGTTGCGGGAAGTTAGCCGGGAGGTCGAGCAGGGCCGCCATGCGGCCGGCTTCATATCGTATGACGCCGCCCCGGCGTTTGATTCAGCGCTCAAGGCACGACGGCATCCTTCGCTTCCGCTGCTGTGGTTCGGGTTGTACCGGCAGCCCCGTGTGCTTCGCTCTCTGCCGCCTGGGAACAGGGCCGGATCATCCGCGCTGGAAATTGGGGCTAGGCTGTTGGAGTGGCACCCGTCCGAATCGCCCGAAGCGTTTGCCGAGTCGCTTCGTCGAATCAGGGCCCATATTGCGGCCGGTGACACCTATCAGGTCAATTATTCGTTTCGACTGCGGGCGAACGTCAGTCCGGAGGTGTGCCCTTACAGCCTGTTTGTAGCTCTTTGTCAGGCCCAGCCAGGCGCGAGGGCGGTATGGGTGGATGCGGGAGATCATGTAATTGCGTCCGTCTCTCCGGAGCTTTTCTTTCTTCTAGAGGGCGATCGCGTGGTGTGCCGCCCTATGAAAGGGACCGCCCCGCGTGGCCGAACGACGGCCGAGGATGAAGCCGCGATGGCGCGGCTCCGCAGTTCGGCCAAGGAGCGCGCAGAGAACATCATGATCGTGGACATGATGCGCAATGATCTCGGGCGAGTGGCGCGTCCTGGCAGTGTGACCGTCCAGAGCCTTTGCGAGGTGGAGCGCTATGACACCGTGCTTCAAATGACATCCACCGTGGCGGCGCGTACGGATGCGGACTGGCCATCGCTGTTTGCGGCGTTGTTTCCCTGTGCCTCGGTCACCGGCGCCCCGAAGCCGCGGACGATGCAGATCATTGCCGAACTGGAATCTGAGGCGCGGGGCATATACACCGGCTGTGCGGGATACATGGCGCCGGGACGGCAGGGGGTGTTCAACGTGTGCATCCGCACGGTGCATCTGGATCGAATGCGCGGTCTTGCGGAATACGGCACCGGCGCGGGGATTACGTGGGATTCACGGCCGGACGCGGAATGGGACGAGTGCCGGACCAAGGCGCTGGTGCTGGCCCCGGCGCGGCCCCGTTTCGACCTGCTGGAGACCATGCGCTGGACGCCAGCGCGGGGGTACTTCCTGTTAGAAGCGCATCTGAACCGGCTTAAGGATTCGGCTGATTATTTCGGATTTCCTGTGTCCATGGGCCGGGTTCGGCGGGCGCTGGAGCAGGCGGCAGAACGTTTTCCAAAGGAGGCGTTGCGGGTACGCATGACGGTGGATCGTGAGGGGCGGTGCCACATCGAAAGCGTTCCGCTGGCGCGACGGGAACGGCGGATATGGCGAGTAGCGCTGACGCGCGAGCCGATCCAGTCGTTCGACCGAGTTCTTTTTCACAAGACCACGTTTCGCGCGGCATACGAGAAGGCGCGCGCGGCATGGCCGGATCATGACGACGTCCTGCTATGGAATGAACGGGGGGAGGTCACCGAATCCACGGTGGCGAACCTCTTGTGGCGGCGCGACGGCATCTGGCACACGCCGGCGCTTTCATGCGGACTGCTGCCCGGTGTATTTCGCGGCCGATTGCTGGCGAAAGGCTGGGTTCGGGAAGCTGTGATAGAGGTCAACGCTCTTGACGCTGCCGACCGGCTCTTGCTCGTCAACTCCGTGCGGGGCTTTATTCCCGTCGCTTTGGACCGTCGGACGCTGCCGTAGACGGTCGAGAAAAAAGCACGGCAATATGGCCGCTAAAAAGCCGACACGGTGCCTTCTTTTCCTCAAGCCTATAAGGAATAGTTACGGCAATAAAGGGCCGTATTGTTCGTGAGGGGCTTGTCTGTGATTTACAGGGTGGCAGGAAAATCATTATAAACAACCGGTCAGCGATTTCGACAAAGACGGAGCAAACAACGAGCCTGGGATTATGGGGAACGGCCGCCGAACGGGAAACGGGAGCGGGGCGGTCTCCGGGAGGGCGTGAGAAATATGCCGGCGCGACAGGACATTCGATCGGTGATGATTATTGGGTCAGGGCCCATTGTCATAGGGCAGGCGTGCGAGTTTGACTATTCGGGGACGCAAGCCTGCAAGGCGCTTCGGGCGATGGGGTACCGGATCATTCTGGTCAATTCCAATCCCGCGACGATCATGACCGATCCGGGAATGGCGGATGTGACCTACATCGAGCCGTTGAACGTCGGGCGGTTGACCCAGATCATCGAGAAGGAGCGGCCGGACGCGCTGTTGCCGAATCTCGGCGGACAATCGGGCTTGAATCTGGCCTCGGAACTGGCCAAGGCGGGTGTGCTGGAACGATACGGGGTGCGGGTGATCGGCGTGCAGGTCGACGCGATCGAGCGCGGGGAAGACCGGATCGCTTTCAAGGAGACGATGAAGCGGCTGGGCATTGAGATGCCGCGCAGCGCGCCGGCCTATTCGGTCGAAGAAGCCGAGCGGGTGGCTGGCGAGCTTGGGTATCCGGTGGTTATTCGTCCTGCCTACACCCTCGGGGGAACCGGCGGCGGCCTGGTGTACAACGTGGAGGAGCTGCGCACGGTGGCGGCGAGAGGGCTGGCGGCCAGCCTGGTGGGACAGGTGCTCGTGGAGGAATCCGTGCTGGGTTGGGAGGAGCTGGAGCTGGAGGTCGTTCGGGATCATACAGGGAAAAAAATCACCGTTTGTTTCATCGAGAACATAGACGCCATGGGGGTGCATACCGGCGATTCGTTTTGTTCGGCGCCGATGCTTACAATTTCCCCAGAACTTCAGGCACGGCTGCAGAAGTGGGCCTATGACATTGTGGATGCCATCGAAGTCATCGGCGGAACCAACGTGCAGTTCGCGCACGATCCGGCTAGCGGCCGCGTTGTGATCATAGAAATCAACCCCCGCACCTCGCGTTCGTCCGCCCTGGCCTCCAAGGCCACCGGGTTTCCGATCGCGCGGGTTTCGACGTTGCTGGCGGCGGGCATGACGCTGCAGGAGATTCCGTACTGGCGGGACGGCACGCTGGACCGTTATACGCCCTCGGGGGACTATGTGGTTATCAAATTCGCCCGTTGGGCGTTCGAGAAATTCCGCGGCATAGAAGACCGCCTGGGCACCCAGATGCGGGCCGTGGGCGAAGTGATGAGCATCGGCAAGACGTACAAGGAGGCCTTCCAGAAAGCGATTCGGTCGCTGGAGATCGGACGGTATGGACTGGGATTTGCCAAGGACTTCAACCGTCTATCGCTGCCGACGCTGCTGGAACGATTGAAAGAGCCGACCAGCGAGCGACAATTTCTCATGTACGAGGCGCTGCGCAAGGGGGCGGACGTTGAGACGCTGTATCGTCTGACGCACATAAAACCCTGGTTCATCCAGCAGATGAAGGAGCTGGTTGAACTCGAAGAGGAGGTGCTCCGGTGCAAGGGGCGAACGCTGCCCGATGAGCTGCTGGCCCGGGCCAAGCGCGACGGGTTTGCCGATCGGTATCTGGCGCAACTGCTGGGGGTGTCCGAGCGCCGCGTCAGAGAGCAACGCATCCGGATCGGCCTTGTCGAGTGCTGGCAGGCCGTGCCGGTCAGCGGGGTGCCGAACGCGGCCTACTACTATTCGACCTACAACGGCCCGGACGCCACGCCGGTCAGCGATCGACGCAAGGTGATGATTCTGGGCGGCGGCCCGAACCGTATCGGGCAGGGCATCGAATTCGACTACTGCTGCGTGCATGCCGCGTTCGCGCTGCGCGATCTGGGTTTTGAGACCATCATGGTCAACTGCAACCCGGAAACTGTGTCCACGGATTACGACACTTCGGACAAGCTCTACTTCGAGCCGTTGACCGTGGAGGACGTGCTTAGCATATACGAGAAAGAACGCCCGCTGGGCGTGATCGTGCAGTTTGGCGGACAGACCCCGCTGAACATTGCCCAGGAGCTGGAAGAAGCTGGTGTGCGGATTCTGGGCACTACGGTGCAGGCGATTGCTCTTGCGGAAGACCGCGACCTGTTTCGCAAGACCATGGATCGCATGGGCATCCCCATGCCCGAATCCGGCATGGCGGCCACGCTGCAGGAGGCGCTGGAGGTGGCGCAACGTATCGGCTATCCGTTGATGGTCCGACCGTCCTTCGTGCTGGGCGGACGGGGCATGGAAGTGGTCCATGACGAAGATGCGTTGCGGCATTATGTGGCGGCGGCCGTCAATGTGACCCCCGATCGCCCGATCCTGATTGATCGGTTCCTGCAAAATGCGCTGGAGGCCGAGGCGGACGCGCTGGCGGATGGTGAGGATGCCTTTGTGCCGGCCGTGATGGAACACATCGAACTGGCGGGCATCCATTCCGGCGATTCAGCCTGTGTTATTCCCCCGGTCAGCATTCCGGCGAAACATCTGGCCACGATTCGCGACTACACCCGGCGGATCGCGCGGGAGTTGCAGGTGGTGGGGCTGATGAATGTGCAGTACGCGATCGAGCGCGATAAGGTGTATGTGCTGGAAGCCAATCCGCGCGCCTCGCGGACCGTGCCGATCGTCTCCAAGGTATGCAACCTGTCCATGGCCCGGCTGGCCACCGAGCTGATGATGGGACGGAAACTGGCGGATCTCAAGCTGCGCGAACGCGAGATCCGTCACTTTGGTGTCAAGGAGGCCGTCTTTCCGTTCTCCATGTTCCCGGAGGTGGATCCCGTGCTGGGGCCGGAGATGCGATCCACGGGCGAGGTGCTCGGGCTGGCCGACTCGTTCGGTCTGGCCTTCCACCGTGCACAGGAGGCGGCGCAATCGCTGTTGCCGGCGGAAGGAACCGTGCTGTTGAGCGTCGCGGAGAAGACCCCGGAGGTACTCCAAATTGCGAGAGAATTTCTGGCGATGGGATTCACGATTCGGGCCACTCAGGGAACACGGGCATTCTTGGACGCTCACGGCCTCAAGGCCGAGCCAATCAACAAGATGCATGAGGGGCGGCCGAACATTGTGGACGAGATCATGAATCGCCGCATCCAGTTGGTGATCAACACGCCGGCGGGCAAGAAGAGCCAGGTGGACGATTCATACATCCGCAAAGCGGCCATCCGGCACAAGGTGCCTTACGTAACAACGCTGGCGGCGGCGGTGGCCTCGGTCAAGGGGATTGCAGCTGCCCGTGGCGGACGGGGCAACGTGAAGTCGTTGCAAGCCTACCATGCGGACATCGGATAAAGGTGGCGGCCTGACGGCTCAAGAGCCGCGGCTGGCGTATTTCGAGGAAAGGGGCGCTCATGGGCGGGTTTTTTGGCGTCGTCTCGCGGCATGACTGTGTCAGCGACCTGTTCTACGGCACGGACTATCACTCGCATCTGGGGACGCAGCGAGGCGGGCTGGCGGTGCGGAAGCGAACGGGCTTCACCCGGTTCATTCACGACATCACCAACGCGCAGTTCCGATCCAAGTTCGAAACCGACATCCAGCGCATGCGCGGGCGGATGGGCATCGGCGTCATCAGCGACAACGAGGATCAACCGCTGCTGATTTCGTCGCATCTGGGCTCCTATGCGATCGTCACCGTGGGCGTTGTGCGGAATCTTGAGGCGCTGCGCCGTCAGGCGTTCCGGCGCCGGGTGACCCACTTTTCCGAGGCTAGCCTCAAGGGCGTGAACCCGACGGAGCTGGTCGCCACGCTGATCAACGGTGAAGAAACGTTCGAGGATGGCATTGCGCAGGCGCAGGAAGCCATCGAGGGATCCTGCTCTCTGTTGTTGTTGACCAGCAAGGGGCTCTATGTGGCGCGGGACCGGCTGGGCCGGACGCCGGTGGTGCTGGGCCGGAAAAAGGACGCGTGGGCGGCGGCCATGGAAAGCTGCGCATTCCCGAACCTCGATTATCGCGTGGAGCGGTATCTCGGTCCGGGCGAAATTGTCCGGCTGACCGTGGATGGGGCGGAAACGCTTCGGCCGGCCGGTTCGCGGATGCAAATCTGCGCTTTTCTTTGGGTGTATTACGGTTATCCGGCCTCCTGCTATGAGGGGCTGAACGTCGAGCAGGTGCGGTATCGCTGCGGGGCGGCGCTCGCACGGCGCGACGAGGTGAAGGCGGATCTCGTGGCGGGCATCCCGGATTCCGGAACGGGGTATGGACTGGGGTATGCCGGCGAGGCCAGCATTCCCTACCAGCGGCCATTCGTGAAGTACACCCCCACATGGCCGCGTAGTTTCATGCCGCAGGATCAGCGGGTGCGCGATCTGGTGGCGCGCATGAAGCTGATTCCGATCCGCGAAATCATCGAGGGGCGGCGCATCATGTTTTGCGAGGACTCCATTGTGCGCGGCACGCAACTGCAGGACACGGTGGCGCGATTGATGGAAGCCGGGGCAAAGGAAGTGCATGTGCGCGCGGCCTGCCCTCCATTGCTGTTCGGCTGCAAGTTCCTCAATTTCTCCCGATCGCGCTCCGAACTGGAGCTGGCCGGCCGCAAGGCCATCAAGGCCCTTGAAGGACGGGACGATCGCCGGCTGGAGGAGTACGCAAATCCGGACTCGCGATGCGCAGCCGCCATGGTCGAGGTCATTCGGAAGAAGCTCGGCCTGACCACGCTGCGATACCAGCGGCTGGAGGATTTGCTCGAGGCCATCGGTCTGCCGCCGGAGAAGGTGTGCACATATTGCTGGAGCGGCTGCGAAGGGACGGCCGAGTGACGCAAGGCACCCGGCCTCTTGCGACCGCGAAACGCAAACCCGACTTGTCATTCTCGCTTTTGTGCCTTACGCTGTGCCCATTGCAAGGAAGGCGGGGATGAAGCAAAGACCCCTTGGTTCCAGCGGCATACAGGCTTCGGTGATTGGACTGGGCACATGGGCGATCGGCGGCTGGATGTGGGGCGGCGCCGAGGAACGGGATTCCATCCGCGCGGTGCACGCAGCGCTGGAGCAGGGCATCAATCTGATTGATACCGCGCCGGTCTATGGCTTCGGGGAAGCGGAGAATGTGCTGGGCAAGGCGCTGCGCGACCGCCGGCACAAGGCGCTGCTGGCGTCCAAGTGCGGCCTCATTTGGAATGAGGAGCGGGGAGAACTCTTTTTTGCCTCCGATGAACAGGGACCGTCGGAAAAAGGGCCCCTTCGAGTGTATCGCTGCCTTGCGCCGGAGGCCATTCGGCGGGACGTCGAACAGACGCTCAAGCGGCTGAAGACCGACTACCTTGATTTGCTCCAGACCCACTGGCAGGACCCCACCACGCCCATCGGCGATGTCATGATGACGCTGATGGCGTTGAAACAGGAGGGAAAGATACGCGCCATCGGCTGTTGCAATGCCACCACGCGGCAAATGGACGAATACGTGGCAGCGGGCCAATTGGACGCGGATCAGGAACCTTTCTCCATGCTGGATCGGCGGCACGAGAAGGACAATCTTCCCTATTGCCGTGACCGGCACATTGCGTTCCTGGCGTATTCGCCATTGGCTCGGGGTCTCCTGACCGGCGCGGTGACGGAAAGCCGCGCGTTTTCTGAAGGCGACATGCGGCGGGCCGATCCGCTATTCGGGCCGGAACAGCGACGGCGCGCGGCGGAACTGCTGGCGGCGATCCGACCGGTGGCCGAGAAGCATGGCCTGACTTCGGCGCAGTTGGCCCTAGCCTGGACGGCGGCTCAGCCCGGATGCACTCATGTGCTGGCCGGGGCTCGCACGGCCCGGCAGGCGGAGGAGAACGCCAAGGCCGGCGACGTGGAGTTGGGCGAAGAGGATTTGAAACTCATCCGCGAGGCGCTGGATCGGCTGGACGCCGCGCCGTCTTGAGGTCGGACTGCGTTCAGACATCCAATCCGCTGGTCAGGTTGAACACCGCCATGAGGATGCTCAGCGCCACGAAGCCCACCAGCACAGCGACCACTACAATCAGCGCGGGTTCCAGCGCCGTGGTGAATATCTTCACGTTGCGGTTCAGCTCGTTTTCGTAGCGGTGCGCGATGTGGTCTAGCGCCGTGGTCATGTCGCCGGTTTGCTCGCCGATGGCCAGCATATCGGTCATGAGGGTGGGGAACACGCCGCCGGCGGCCAGCGGAGCAGAAATCGTAGTGCCGTCCGTAATGCGTTCGCGGGCGTTGCGGATTTCGGAGGAAATCACCGCGTTGCCGACGGTTTCCTCCACAATGGCCAGCGCCTGCAGCACGGGCACCCCATTGGCGAGCAGCGTATTCAGGGTGCGGGAGAAATTGGCGAAAGTGCCGGCCGCCACGATGCCGCGCAGGAAGGGCACGCGAAGCTGCAGCGCATCCCAGCGCAAACGGCCCGCCGGGGTTCGCACGGCGCGCCGCAGCACGAACACTCCGCCCCCGATGGCGGCGGCCAAGACCCAGCCGTAGCGGACCAGCCAGTTGCTGCTGGCGATGAGAAACCGCGTCGGCAAGGGGAGGGTGCTTCCCAGTTCCTCAAAGATCACCGAGAATTTCGGAATGACGAAAACCATCGAAAAAACCAGCGTGGCCAGACCGAGCGCCAACACGATCGCCGGATACACAAGGGCCATCAGCACCTTTTCCTTGAGTTCCTGGATACGCTCGTAATGAGACACGAGTCGGGCCATGACCTCCGACAACTTTCCGCTGGCTTCGCCCACGCGCACCATGCTGACATAGAGGGGCGGGAAAGTTGAGGGGTGCCGGCTCAAGGCTTCGGAAAGACTGCGCCCCTGAATGATATCCTCGCGGAGGCTCTTGATGACCGCTTCAGCTCCGCGCCGGCCACCTCGTCTGGAGAGGGAGGCTAGCGCGTGACCGAGGGTCATACCCGAAGCCAGCAGATCGCTCAGTTCGGTCGAAAAGACGAGGGTTTCCCGGGGCGTCATGGCATCGGCGCGTCCTGCGGGACGCGGGAAAACGAAGCGCCGGGCTTTGGGAGCGGAGGAGGCGCTCGAGGCGGTTTCGGATAGCGCCACCGGGATGTGGCCCATACGCTCAATCTGTATCTGGGCGGTCCGGCGATCCGGCGCCTCCACGGTTCCGGTCACGGTTTGCCCGCCGGCCGCCTTGGCCGTGTACTGGAAGAGCGGCATCGGATCAATCCACTTCCTCGGTCACGCGGAGCACTTCCTCAATCGTGGTGATGCCGGCCAGGCATTTCGCCCAGCCATCCTCGCGCAGTGTCTGAAGGCCGTGCCGGATGGCCTCCTGCTTGATGGCGTTGGAGGAGGCGCGCGCGACGATAAGCGCCTCGATGGCATCGTTGATGAGCAGAATCTCGTAGATGCCGGTCCGCCCCTTGAATCCCGTCATACGGCAGGCCTCGCAGCCCTTGTGTTCGAAAAGAGTCCCTTCCTTGAGCCGATTTACCGGGAAGCCTGAGGCAGCCAACAGCGCCGTGTCGGGCGTGTGGGGCTGACGGCACTGGGCGCACAGACGCCGCACGAGGCGTTGCGCCACAACGGCCTCGAGGGATGAGGCTACAAGGAACGGCTCCACGCCCATGTCCAGGAGGCGGGTGATGGCACCGGCGGCATCGTTGGTGTGCAGGGTGCTGAAAACCAGATGGCCGGTGAGCGACGCGCGGATGGCGATCTCGGCGGTCTCAAAATCGCGGATCTCTCCCACCATGATGACATCCGGGTCTTGCCGCAAGATGTGACGCAGCGCCGTGGCAAACGTCAGGCCAATGTCGGGTTTGACGCTGATTTGGTTGATGCCGGCCATTTCGTACTCGATAGGATCCTCCACCGTGATGATCCGCTGGTCAATGCGGTTGATCTCGTGCAGATAGGCGTAAAGCGAAGTGGATTTTCCGGATCCTGTGGGACCGGTGACCAAGATGATGCCGTTGGGACGCTCGATGAGCCGGCGAATGGCGCGCACGTCGCGTTCGTTCATGCCTAGATCGTGAATGCCGATGAATTCCTTGCCGCGCATGAGCAGACGCAGACTGACGCTCTCCCCGTACACCGTGGGCATGGTGGAGACCCGGATATCAATGTCCTCCCCCTGAATGCGCATGCCGATCCGGCCATCCTGGGGGAGGCGTTTTTCGGCGATGTCCATGTTGGCCATGACCTTGATGCGTGAGATGATGGCGGCTTGGAAGCGCGACAACTGGGCGGGTAAGGGCGTCTGGTGCAGGACGCCGTCCACACGGTAGCGGATGCGCAGCTGGCGCTCCATCGGTTCCATGTGGATGTCGGTTGCGCGCTCCTGATAAGCCTCCCAGATGATTTGGTTGACGAACCGGACGATCGAGGCCTCCTGATCAAGTTCGCTCAAATCCGCCTTGAGCAGCGTCTGTTCCGGTGCGACTTCAATGCGGTCATCCTGCATCAAACGTTCTACAGTGTCGGCGCCGACACCGTAGAATTTCTTGACGGCGGTGGCAATGTCCGCGGTGGGGGCCAGTGCCAGCCGAATGCGACATCCCGAGGCCAGCCGGAGGGCGTCAAGGAGACCGGGGTCGAAGGGGTTGTTGGTGGCAACGGTCAACACGCCCTGCTCCAGGGCGAGGGGGATCACATGGTACTGGAAAACGGCTTTCGCAGGGAGCTTGGCCAGAATGGTCGGATCAACCGCCATGTCTCCGAGGCGGACGAAAGGCGCCTGCAAGGTCTTGGCTAACGCCTCGAGGAACATGTCCTCTCGGGCGAATCCCTGTTCGACGACCGCCTGGGTGACCGAGACGGCATCGGCTTGCGCCTTCTGGAGCACCGCGGACACCTGCGCCTCGGAAAGCATTCCCGTCCGCCGCAGAATACCGCGCATGGTCATGGATGAAGGCGCGCTCATCTAGTATCGGCTTGAACCTTAGGGAAAGAGCGAGGGAAAGTCAACGAACGCGACCGGCGCCTTGCGCGGCTTTCCAGTCCATCTGGCGCGCGATGCCCATGAGGATGTTGACGTCGTCCTCCGTGCGGGCGCCACGCGAGAAGATGCGCCGGATTCCGAGCATCATGTGAAGGGCCTTTTCCTGTTCCATGAAACCTATGTCGAGCAGCAGGCGCTCCCACATGGCGAACATGCGCTCGCGCATGGCAGAGCAGGCCTCCGGCGACAGTTCTTCGGGTGGCTCGTACACCCCCGATGCGACAAAAAGCTCGTAGCTGCAGAGCAGCACAGCGGCGGCCAGATTTAGGGACGGGTAATCAGGCGAGGATGGGATCTGGATTAAATGGGTGCAGATGGCCAGCTCTTCATTGGTCAGACCCCATGTTTCACGTCCGAAAACCACTGCAACAGGGCCTTTTTGAGCGGCTCCGAGCAGGTGCGGTGCCAGTGCATGGGGGGACTGCGCATGGGCACGGTACAATCCCGTGCGGGCCGTTGTGCCTGCCACGACGCCGCAATCCGCGACGGCTTCCTGAAGCGTCGCGAATTCTCGGCGTCCGTTGAGCACGTCCTGCGCGGCGCAAGCCATACGGCGGGCCTCTTCCATGTCCAGCGGCTCGGGCGCCACCAACGCCAGATCCGAGAGCCCCATGTTGGCCATGGCGCGGCAGGCGGAGCCGACGTTGCCCCCGTATATCGGCCCAACGAGCACAATCCGCACGTTCTTCAACATGATCGAACCTCGACGGTCTTTCACGGTTCCCAAAGAACCGTTTCGGCTGAAACCGCCGGTCACGCGTCCGCGGACGTCCGGCAGTTGCATTTGCCGGCGCCAGGTGGTACCGTTCGCCGCGTGCCGTCGTTTCCGCCGCGCATTCGGCGAGGGACTAGGGTAGCCCGTTCGCGGCCGGAAGGCAATGGGTTCGGAGATGGTCGCGTCGGCCCTGTTTGCTGCGCGGCTAGCCCGAAGGGAGAGAATCATGGACGAGCTGCTGAAACTGCTGAAAGAGAATGCGCTGGAGTCCCCTGACAATCTGGCCCGCTTGCTAAACCGCAGCGAGCAGGACATCAAGAAGCAAATTGAAGAATATGAGCGGCAGGGGATCATTCGCGGATACCAGGCCATTGTCAACGAGGACCGGCTGGGGTTGCAGCGGGTGAGCGCGGTTATCGAAATCAAGATCACGCCGGAACGGGAAGGCGGATTCGACCGGATCGCGGAGCGCATCAGCAAGTTTCGGGAAGTCGAGGCGCTCTACCTGATGTCGGGAACATACGATCTGCTGGCCTTCGTCTCGGGAGACAATTTGCGCGATGTGGCGTTGTTTGTGAGCGAGAAACTGGCCACGATACAGGGCATTCTCTCAACTGCGACGCATTTCATGCTCAAGACGTACAAGGTGCACGGTGTGCTTATGGAGGCGCAGAGAACGGATGAACGGCTCAAAGTCTCCTGAAAAACGTACCGGAGCCTCGCGGGTGGCGGATTACCTGCGCGACATCCCACGGTCGGGCATTCGGGACTTTTTCGACATTGTCAGCACACGCAAGGACGTGATCAGCTTGGGCATTGGGGAACCGGATTTCCCCACGCCGTGGCGGATTCGGGAAGCAGCCATCTACGCCTTGGATCGGGGCGCAACTGCCTACACCTCGAACCGCGGTCTGCTCAAACTTCGGCAGGGTATTCGGGACTATGTTGATCGAGTCTTCGGAGTCCGGTACGACCCGGAAACGGAAATACTGGTGACGGTCGGCGTGAGCGAGGCGCTCGACCTGGCGGTGCGAGCCGTGGTATCGCCGGGCGACGAAGTGCTATACCATGAACCGTGCTATGTGTCCTATCGGCCGACGATTCTGTTCGCGCACGGCGTGCCGGTTCCGGCGGTGACGCGGGCGGAAAACGGTTTCCGGCTGACGGCGGATATGCTGGAACCGCTGGTGACCAAGAGGACCAAGGCGCTGTTGCTCAATTTCCCAACCAATCCGACGGGCGCGACCCTGGGGCGGGAAGAGCTTGAGGGACTGGCCCGATTCGCCTGCCGGCATGACCTGACGGTGATCACAGACGAAATCTATTCCGAGCTGACTTACGAGGGGGAGGCCTTGAGCATTGCCGCCTTCCCGGGCATGAGGGAGCGTACGATTTTTCTGCATGGCCTCTCCAAGGGCTGGGCGATGACCGGGTTTCGAATTGGCTATGCCTGTGCGCCGGCGGAGCTCAGCGAAGCCATGATGAAGATCCACCAGTACACCATGTTGTGCGCGCCGACCCTCAGCCAGGAAGCGGCGGCGGAAGCTTTGCGGGACGATCGCGACACGGTGGAAATGCGGCGCGCCTACGAGCAACGCCGCAACTACATTTGTAGCGCGCTCAACGAGATCGGGCTGCCTTGTCATAAACCTCGGGGCGCGTTCTACGTCTTTCCACGCGTCGGCGACCTGGGATTGACGTCCCGCGACTTTGCGCTGCGTCTTCTCGACGAGTACAACGTGGCCTGCGTGCCGGGGACGGCGTTTGGGGCCTGCGGGGAAGGGTTCTTGCGCTGTTCCTATGCGACGGACCTTGAGGAAATCAAGGAAGCCATGGCGCGGCTGGCCGTGTTCGTGAAGCGGCTTCGATAGCGCCGGCCAGAGTGGCGCGTAACCACGATGAGCGCACACCGATTTGCCCAGCGTCCTGAGTGGATATTGGTCCGGGGATTCGCCGCGGTCATTCTCGTGGGGGCGGCGCTATTGAGCCTGCCGGTCGCGAGCCGAACGGGCACGTGGACATCTCCCTTGACAGCTTTGTTCACGTCCGTCAGCGCCACCTGTGTGACGGGATTGACGGTTGTGGATGTCGGCATGCACTTTTCCCTGTTTGGTCAGGGGATTTTGCTGGCGCTGATTCAACTCGGTGGTTTGGGCATCATGACGTTTAGCACGTTCCTGCTGGTACTTGTCGGGCGGCGGCTCGGCATAGACAGCGAGTTTGTGCTGATGGATTCCCTGGGCTACGCGAAGGTTCGCGGTTTGCCTTCGCTGTTGCGGCGCGTGGTGTGGTTTACGCTGGCCCTGGAATTGGCGGGGGCGCTGGTGGTGGGGCTGCGGTTGATGATGGGCGGCTTGGCGCCGGAGCGAGCCTTCTATCACGGGCTCTTTCATGCCGTGAGCGCATTTTGCAACGCCGGTTTTTCGTTGTACCCGGAAAACCTCATGGCCGTGCGGAACGACAGCGCCATCTTGCTCACGCTGGCTGCGCTGGTGGTGCTCGGCGGGCTTGGATTTCTCGTCCTGTACGATTTGAGCGCGTTACGGTTCTGGTTGCGAAACCGCGTGCAGCGCGGCCGGATTGGGCTGCACACTCAGATCGTGTTGCGCGCCAGCGGTCTGCTCGTCGCCGTTGGCGCCGTGGCTTTCGCGCTCCTCGAATGGGATGGGGTGCTGGCCGGCCTTTCCACGCCGCGGCGTTTGTTCTTTAGTCTCTTTCAGGGCATCACTCCCAGAACCGCCGGCTTCAATGTCGTGGATATCACGGCCCTGCAGCCCGCCACCTTCTTCATGACGATGACGCTGATGTTCATCGGCGGCTCTCCCTGCTCCACCGGTGGCGGCGTGAAGACCACCACCGTCGTGGTGCTGTTCATGGTGATGCGCAGTTTCCTTCGCGGCCGGCATGACGTTGAGATTCACGGGCGGCGGGTGAAGGAAGCGGTGGTGCGGGAGGCGCTCACCATCGTGCTGGTGGGGATTGTGGTGGTGTTCGTGGGGTTTTACGCCCTGACGATCACCGAGGCGCCGGCGCTGGCGGCGCGTTCCTTCCGCGCCGCCGATGAACTGCTTTTCGAGGTGGTGTCGGCTTTTGGCACGGTCGGGCTTTCGGCCGGCGTGACGCCGCAGCTTTCTCCTGCCGGGCGGGTGATTATCATGGTCGTGATGTTCGTGGGGCGGCTTGGCCCGTTGACCATGGCGCTGTTGATCGCGCGGCGTGGCGTGCGGCAGGTCACGCGGTATCCCGAAGGGGATGTGGTGGTCGGATGAGGCGCAACCAAACAAACGGAAGAGGAATATTATGCGGCGCATCGGCATCATAGGCGGAGGTCGTTTCGGGTCCACCGTGGCGCAATGCCTCGCGGAGAAGGGGCTGGACGTGTTGTTCATGGACCGAGACGCCGACGTGGTGGAGCGTATGAGCGGGATTGTCGGCAAAGCCGTGCAGGGCGACGCCGCGGACGGCGAAGCGCTCGCGGAGGCGGGGTTCGCCAGTTGCGATACGGCCGTTGTAGCGATGGGTTCGAATCTCGAGGCCAGCATTCTGGCGGCCATGGCGCTGAAGGACTTGCGGGTGCCGAGGGTGATTGCCAAGGCAGCGACGGATGTTCACGGCAAAGTGCTCGAGCGGGTGGGAGTGGATGAGGTGGTGTACCCCGAAAAAGACCGGGCCATTGGTCTGGCGTGGGCGCTGGCGGCGCGCAGCGTGCTCGACTATGTGGAGGTCACCCCGGGTTCCGGAGTGGTGGAAATGGGCGTTCCCAATTCGCTCGTCGGCCAGACGCTGGCAGGAAGCCGTATTCGAAACACCTATGGGCTGACCGTTCTGGCCATCCACAAGGCCGCGTCTGGCGAGGAAGGGCATGCCCGGGATATTGTTTCGCCAAGCGGCGACGATCTGCTTGAAGCGGGGGACACGCTGGTGCTTTTTGGGACGGACGAGAACCTGCGGCGTTTCGAACTCGCGGTGCGCACCTGACCGGACGCCGGGTCAGGACACGGTTCTTTTCGTGAGCTTGACCAGCGTTTTCCAAAGCCCCTCGGGCGTGTCTTCCGCCATAAGCGCCTTGCGCGTTTCCGGATCGGAGAAGGTTTCTGCGAGACCCGCTAGAAGTTTGAGGTAGAACCCGCTGGCGGCTGTAGGGATCGCGACAAAGAAGACAATTCGCGTAAGGGTCTTGTCGGACGGATCGAAACGAACCCCTTTTGGGCTAATGCCGAGGGCGAGCGTGAGGCCGCCGCCCTCGACGCCGCGAACGTGAGGGAACGCGAGGCCGTGTTCGACGGCGGTTGAAACGATCGCTTCGCGTCGCAATGCGCCCTCGACGAGTTTTTGTTCGTCATCCACGAAGCCCTGGGTTTTCATCAGGAAGGCTAGTTCGCGTATGACGCCGTCGCGGTCTGTTGCGGCCAGGCGGGGCAGCATGAGGCTGGGGGAGGAGAATCGCGTGATGCCGACACGCCGCGGCTCGGTTCGGCTCGGGGCCTTGGCGATCTGGCGGGGCGCGCCTTCGGGGTAGAACAGCATGCGGGTGCAGGTCGGGCAGATATTGATCTGCTCTGCAATGCGGACGGCTTGCACGAGGCTCGTGGGGATGCGCATGCCGCACCCCGTGCAGACCGCATGGCACACCGGAACGATCATGACGGGATCTCTTTTTTGCATTTTGGCGACGGTGGCGCGGATGTCGGGTGGCAGTTGCTCCGTCAGCGTTTGAATGGAGGCGTTAAGCTCCTCGAGCATGTGACCGCCACGCTGGGCGGCCTGTTCGACGCGGATAAGGTGCAGTTCCTGGAGTTGAATGAGATGATTGATAATCGGATTCATGCGGTCACATTCCTCAAGAGACGACGCGTCGAAGTATGATGCGACCGGGGGGGATTTGTCAACCAAACGGACACAGATTCCGCATCTGGTGTGAACGTGATACAGCATTGCACGGTCGGCCTGGGTGAGCACTGGCCGACGGTTCTGCTGGCGTTGAGGTGTGAAATCGTGTAGAGATGTCGCGCTTTTTGCTGCAACGCCTTGGCGTCTGTCAGTTACGGAGAGGTGACCGAGCGGTCGAAGGTGCAGCACTGGAAATGCTGTGTAGTCCAAAAGGCTACCGTGGGTTCGAATCCCACCCTCTCCGCCAGTTTTGATTTTTCCGATTTTCCGCGATGACCGACCACGGGGCCGGGAAGCGGACATGCAACACGGGATTCGCCTTCGTTAGCCAGCTTCGGCGGAACAAGTCGGTTCTCGATCCGAGCGATCCGCCTTCGCGCTGCGCCTGCTCCGGCGGGACAAGCCGGAAGACTTCCCCCGACGACGCGACGGCGGACACGTCCGCCGGGAGGATCGGGAAGAAGCCGGACGATGCGGGACGTGACGCGACAAACGCCCCGATTTGTTGAGGATTTTCCGAAGTCTGGAAGGCCGCTTGTCCCGCCGAAGCCTCTGGACGAAGGCGGAAGCGTGCGGCAGAGCCGCCGCGAGGCCCTCTGCTCGCCGGGGACGAATCGCCCGAAACGCTTTCCGACCGCGATGCGGCTTGCCGGTTGACGGTTGAACGTGATACACCGGTGCCTTGCTGTGCGCGGGGCGCGCAACGAGCTCGTCACGCGCGGCATTTGGAGGGGGCATGGCCAATACATTGTTGCTGGGCGCCCAGTGGGGCGACGAAGGCAAGGGCAAGGTGGTGGATGTTTTCAGCGCAGAGGCGGACATCGTGGTCCGCTACCAGGGGGGCACCAACGCCGGGCATACCATCGAGGTGGGTGGCGAGCGGTACGTTTTGCACCTGATTCCTTCGGGCATCTTGCATGAGGGCAAGACGTGCGTCATCGGCAACGGCGTCGTCGTGGAGCCGTTCGAGCTGGTGAAGGAAATCCGCGATCTGGAACAGCGGGGCGTTGCTGTGAGAGGGCGCCTTCTCGTCAGCGACCGGGCCCACGTGGTGTTGCCGTACCACAAGGCGCTGGATGCCGGCCTGGAGCATCGCGCGGCCGCGGATCGCCGTATCGGCACGACCCAGCGGGGCATTGGACCGGCCTATGCGGACAAGGCCGCGCGGACGGGCTGGCGTATGGGCGAGTTGCTGGAAGACGACTGGCCGGAAACCCTGCGTCGCCGTGTGGAGGAAAAAAATCGGGCGCTAAGGGAACTGGACGCACCGCTGGTGGATGCTGCCGCCCTGGAGACGGCGATGCGAGAGATAGTTGATTTCCTCCGCCCCTACATCACGGACACCGTGGCGGCGCTTCATGAGGCCGTGCGATGCCGGCGGACCATTCTTTTCGAAGGGGCGCAGGGGACAATGCTCGATATTGACTACGGCACCTATCCTTTCGTCACGTCATCCAACTCGACGGCGGGGGGGGTATGCACGGGGGCGGGAGTGCCGCCTCGGGCAATTGACCGGGTGATCGGCGTAATCAAGGCCTACACGACGAGGGTGGGGGAAGGGCCGTTTCCAACGGAATTGAAAGATGAGGTAGGCGAAGCGCTTCGGGCCAAGGGCCGCGAGTTTGGCGCGACCACCGGTCGCCCGCGCCGTTGCGGCTGGTTCGATGCGGTGGTGGCGCGTTACTCGGCCGCCATCAACGGGATTGACGCCTGGGCGTTGACAAAGCTTGACGTCTTGGACGATATCCATCCCATTCGTATTTGCGTGGCCTACGAGTGCGACGGTCGGCGCATGGAAACCGTGCCGGCCTGCAGTCGGCGGCTGGGGCGATGCAAACCGGTTTATGTGGAGTTCGAGGGCTGGCGGCAGCCGACCGTGAACGTCACACGTTTCCAGGACCTGCCCGCAGCCGCGCGGAGTTACGTAAAGGCGGTCGAGGATCTGACCGGGCTGCCGGCGGAAATACTGTCTGTTGGGCCAGGCCGCGAAAACACCTTCCGGCTCACGAGTTGACATGGACGCGGCGATTGGAGCATCCACAAGCACGACGGCAGCCGAAGGGGCACGTGTTCCGGTTCATGTGGCGATTATCATGGACGGTAACGGCCGCTGGGCGCAGCAGCGCGGTTTGCCCCGGATCAAGGGGCACGAGCAGGGCGCCGAGAGCGTTCGAGCGGTCTTGAAGGCCTGCCGCCGCAGTGGGGTCAAATACCTCACCCTGTATGCCTTCAGCGTGGAGAACTGGGTGCGGCCGAAGGCGGAAGTGGAGGCGCTGATGAATCTCCTCAAGAGGTTCCTCAAATCCCAGGAACATGAGCTGCACGAGAACCGGGTTCGGTTGCGCAGCATCGGGCGGCTGACGGATTTGCCGCGTTCCGTACGCCGTGAACTTAGCCGGGTGATGAAGGTGACGGAACACTACCGCGAAGGGAATCTCGTGCTGGCCTTGAGCTACGGCGGACGGACGGAGATAGCGCATGCGGCGCGCCGAATCGCGGAGGAGGTGGACGGGGGAACGCTGCGTCCGGAGGAGGTGGACGAAGCGGCTGTGGCGGCGCGGCTGTATGCGCCCGATATTCCCGATCCGGACCTGGTGATTCGCACCAGCGGGGAGCTGCGGCTCAGCAATTTTCTGTTATGGCAGGCTTCCTACGCGGAGATGTATTTTACCGACGTGCTATGGCCTGACTTCCGCGAAGAACATTGGATGCGGGCGCTGGAGGAGTATGCCCGCCGTCGGCGGCGTTTTGGCGATGTGGAACCCCGATCATAACGAACGCCGCCAAGCACTGATGCGCCGCCTCGCCGGCGGGGTGTTCATGGCGGCGCTTTGCTTGCTGGCGCTATACGTGCTGCCGTCCATGGCGGCGGCCGGCCTGCTGGCGTTGTTGTCCACGGCGGCAATTCTTGAGTTCTATTCGCTGCTCGACCGCGCCGGCATTCCGTCTTTCCGGCGATTCGGCGTGGCCGCCGGCATTTTGCTCATCGCGGCGACCTTTGTCGACTTCACCCGTCCTCCATGGATGACGGCATCCAGTCCGGGCACGCCGGAGTGCGAGGGTTTCGTGTTGTTCGGGTTGGTGCTCGTGATCTGCGTGCGGCAGTTTTCCCAGCGCAACAACGATCAACCGCTGCCGACGATCGCCTGCACGTTATTTGGCATTCTGTATGTGCCGTATTTGCTGCGCATGATGGCGCGGCTGGCGTTTGAGTGGGACCCTGTGTCTTGGGGACAACCGTTGGGCTTGACCGGCCGGGCGCTGATTCTCTATCTGGTTGCGGTGGTGAAGGCGTCGGACATCGGCGCCTACGCGGTGGGCTCGTTGTGGGGCCGGCGGAAGCTGATTCCGCGGTTGTCGCCCGGGAAAACCGTGGAGGGCGCGGTGGGCGCTTTTGCGGCGGGGATCGGAACCAGTCTTGGTTTCTGGGCGTTCGGTCCGGCGGCCGGGGGCGGCGGGGCATTGCTGGGCCGGCTAGTGTTTCATCTCGGAGATGCCATCGTGCTGGGGGTGTTGCTGGCCGGCGTCGGGATGCTGGGCGACCTGGTGGAATCGCTGCTGAAGCGCGCCGGAGGCGTGAAGGATTCCGGACGGATCATTGCGGGGCTGGGCGGCATCCTGGATGTGCTGGACAGCCTGATCTTCACAGCCCCATTGTTGTACTATTACGCGCACTGGCTGCTGCGGCCGATATGAAGTGCGGCGCAGGCGGGGTTGAGACGCAGGCGGATACATGAAGAAGCGAGTGGTGATTTTGGGCAGCGCCGGCTCGATCGGCGAGAATGCGCTGCGGGTGGCGGAGAGGCTGGAAGATCGCTTGACCGTCGTGGGGCTGGCGGTGCAGCGCAACGTGGAGCGGGTGCTGGAGCAGGCGGTGCGCTTCGGTGTCCGGACGGTGGCAGTGTCCGATTGCGCGGCCGCGGCGGAGTGCCGCGAAAAAGCACCGGCCGGCGTGAAGGTGCTGGCGGGGCCCGGGGGGCTGGTGGAACTGGCCGCAGAGACGGAAGCGGATGTGGTGCTGTGCGCGGTGGTGGGCATCGCGGGCCTGCCGCCGGTTCTGGCCGCTCTGGAGCGCGGGCGCACGGTGGCGCTGGCCACGAAGGAAGTGCTGGTCGCGGCGGGCAGTCTGGTGATGGCTGTGTGCGCCAGAACAGGGGCGCGGCTGATCCCGGTGGACAGCGAACACAGCGCCATTTTCCAGTGCTTGGACGGTCGCCCGACTTCGACCGTCGCCCGCATCTTGCTGACGGCGTCGGGAGGTCCCTTCGCCGGGCGACCCGAAGTGGATTTGGACCGGGTGACGGTCTCCGAGGCCTTGAAGCATCCGCGTTGGCGGATGGGGCGAAAGGTCAGCGTGGATTCCGCGACACTCATGAACAAGGGGTTGGAAATCATGGAGGCGCAGTGGCTGTTTGGCCTGCCGCTTGACCGCATCCACGTGCTGATTCACCCGGAAAGCGTCGTGCATTCCATGGTGGAGTTTACGGATGGCGGGGTGCTGGCCCAGTTGAGTCCGCCGGACATGCGCTTTGCGATTCAATATGCGCTCACATGGCCGGAGCGGGTGGATGGCGGCTTGCCGCGTTTGAAGCTTGAGGAACTGGGACGACTGCACTTCCGCGCGCCGGAGGAGGAGCGTTTTCCTGCCTTGCGGCTGGCGCGGCAAGCGGCCGCGGACGGAGGAACGATGCCGGCGGTGCTGAATGCGGCCAATGAGGCCGCGGTTCAGGGGTTCCTTGAAGGCCGCATGGCGTTTTCGGGCATCTGGAAAACGGTCGCGGCGGTCATGCAGCGGCATTGCGCAACCGGCCGATTGACCTTGGACGAAATATGGGCCGCCGATCGCTGGGCGCGAGAGGAGGCCAACCGCCTCGTCGGCGCCGGGCGGGCGGCGGCATCGGTGAAGAAGGCGGGTAAAGAATGATGTCTTGGCTGGGACAGGCGCTGGTGGTGGCGCTGTTGTTCGGGATGGCCGTTGCGGTTCACGAGATCGGCCATTTCATTGCGGCGCGGTGGTGCGGCCTGGTGGTGGACGCGTTCTCCATCGGCTTCGGCCCGGCTCTGTGGAAAAAACGGTACCGCGAGGTCGAATACCGGCTCGGGTCCATACCGCTGGGGGGGTACGTCATCCTGCCGCAACTGGATCCGGATGCCATGGCCGGGGTGCAGGGCCAGGCGGGGGACGGTTCGAACGCGCCGCGCACGTTACCGCCGGTTGCGCCATGGAAAAAGATTCTGGTCTCGATTTCCGGAGCGCTGGGCAACCTGCTCTTTGCCGTTGTACTGGCGTGGATCGTGTATCTCTCGGGGCGTCCCACGATGGTGTCCGAGGCCAGTTCGGTGGTCGGCTGGGTGGACACGAACAGCGTGGCATACGCGCGGGGTTTGCGGCCGGGAGACACGATTCTGGCCGTCAACGGGGAACGCGTCCGCTCCTGGCAGGAGTTCCTTCAACTGGCGGCATTGTCCGACGAGGTCACACTCCGGATTTCGAGCGCGGAATCTGTTTTGAGCGAAGTGCGTGTGCCGACGGTCCGAAACGAGTTTGATTTTCACGCGGTGGAAGGGGTGCAAGAAGGGATGCCATGCCGGATCGGCATTGTGGAGCCAGGCTCGGCAGCCGATCGAGCAGGGTTGAAGAGCGGGGATCTGATCAAGGCAGTGGATGGCATTACGGTGGTAGGACGCGGCCAATTGATCGAGCTCATCGGCCAGCGCGAGGGGGTTGAAACGCAGATCCTTGTGCAACGGGGCGGGGAATTGGTGCAGGCGACGGTTGTTCCGCGCATGGATCCGGTGGCCGGGCAGGTGCGGATAGGGATTGTGTTCGATGCCATGGTCATGACGCCCTGGGCGCAGATTCGGCATGACGCCTCGGGCATTGTTCGCATGCTTCGGGCTTTGACCTCCCGCAAAGAAGCGCGCAAGGCGGCGCAGGGGATGGGCGGGCCGATCAGCATTCTGGCCACCTTTTGGCTCTACGTGCAGGCTGGGGTGCTCATGGCGCTGGGCTTCTCTCGGTTCCTCAATGTGAATCTGGCCATCCTCAATCTGCTGCCGATCCCCGTGCTGGACGGGGGGCATGTGTTGTTCGCGCTTTGGGAAGCGGTGGCGAGGCGTCCGCCGCCCGCGCGCGTGGTGAACGCGCTGGTACGCGCGTTCGCGGCCCTGCTGATCGGCGCGATGCTGCTGCTTTCCTACAAGGACGTTATCCGGTGGAGTCGCATCGGCCGGCAATGGTCAGCCATGATGTCGGAGTCCCGCGCAACCCAGACGAACGCGCTTGCCGCGCCGCCGGAGGTTTCGAGGTGAAGGCGGCGGGCCACGGCATGTTTCCCGCGCCGAGAAGGGCGACCCGACGGATTCGCCTAGGCTCGGTGGAAATCGGAGGCGGGGCGCCGGTGAGCGTGCAGTCCATGACGAAGACAGATACCCGCGATGTGGCGGCGACCGTGGCGCAGATTCATGAGCTCGAGACGGCAGGATGCGAGATTATCCGTCTGGCTGTGCCGGACCGCGCGGCGGCCGAGGCGTTGAGGACCATACGCCGGGAAACACGTGCGCCATTGGTGGCGGACATTCACTTCGATCACCGGCTGGCGTTAGCGGCGTTGGAGGCCGGCGTGGACGGGCTGCGCATCAATCCTGGCAACATCGGCGGCGCGGATCGCGTGCAGGAACTGGCGCGGGCTGCGGGGGAACGGCGTGTGCCCATCCGGGTGGGGGTCAACGCGGGATCACTGGAGGAGGACCTCTTGGCGCGGCACGGGGGCGCCACGGCCGAAGCGCTGGTGGCCAGCGCCTTGCGGCATGTGCGCCTGCTGGAAGACGTCGGCTTCCACGCCATTAAAATTTCCGTGAAGGCTTCGGATGTTGCGCGGACCGTGGAAGCCTATCGCCGGCTGTCGCGAGAAACGGATCATCCGCTGCATCTGGGCGTGACGGAAGCCGGGACTTCTTTCGCCGGAACGATTCGGTCTGCGGTGGCGCTTGGGGTCCTGCTCTCCGAAGGCATCGGCGATACATTGCGAGTTTCGCTGACCGATTCACCGGTGACGGAAACCCGGGTCGGCCTGGAGATTCTGCGGAGCCTCGGCCTGCGAGCGCCGGGAGCGAGCGTGATTTCCTGTCCCACGTGCGGGCGCATCCAGATTGACGTGATGTCGCTGGCGCGTGAGATCGAGGCCGCGTTGGAAGCGCATCAGCGAGAGTGTCCGGATGCGCCGCGCCCGCTGGTCGCGGTGATGGGCTGCATGGTCAACGGTCCTGGCGAGGCTCGCGAAGCGGATATTGCCGTGGCAGGAGGAAAAGGGCGGGCCGCCATCTATGTGCGCGGACGGCCCGTGGCTACCGTGCCGGAATCAGAAATTGTGCGCGTTCTAATGGACCAGGTTCGCGCCTGGCGCCCCAATTAGCGGCGGCTCCAAGCCCGACGCGAATGATCGCTATACTCCCGTCTTTTCCACTTCGAACCGCTGTTGTCAGCCATCGCGCACCCCCCCTTGGTTTAGGACCGCGTCCATATGCGCATGCGATCCACGACGCGGGCGCCTTGGGAGACAATTCGACGCCTCGATGACGCAGGTGGGCGAGAGAATGCGCAAGGCGGGCCTGAGGGATTTATCTTCCAGGAGCTCGGGCCCGAAGCGGGATGAACACGAAACACAAGGCAAGATATTGCTGGAATGCAGGCGACAGTATGGTATGTTTTTGCCCGTTCAAAAGGGGATGCGGCGTGAAGCGATTGTTATCGGAAGACAGCATTTTGCTGGATTTGAAAGGGACGACGAAGGAAGCCATTATCGGCGAGATGATTGATTTTCTGGCCGCGGCCGGCAAGTTGAAGGACCGCGATGCGGCGTTTGCGGCGGTTTGGGAGCGCGAGCAAAAGATGTCCACCGGCATGCAGCACGGCATTGCCATTCCGCACGGCAAGACCGAGACGGTTGACAAACTGGTCACAGCCCTGGCGATCAAGAAAGACGGCGTGGATTTCGACTCGATGGACGGCAAACCGTCGCACATTTTTGTTATGACGGTGGCGCCAGTAAACAGAACCGGCCCGCACATTCAGTTTCTGTCAGAGGTGAGTCAGGCGCTCAACGATCCCGAACGGCGAGAGCGGATTCTGGCGGCTTCAACGCCAACGGACGTATTGGACGCCTTGAGCGCTTGACGGGCTGGCGTTTCGTATAGCGATAGCGCACCCGCATGGCGCCCCCCGATTCGGGGCTGCGATAAGCGAGGTCAATCACGCGAATCGGACAGCGCGCCTATTCCGGCGCGCTGTCCAGTTGAGCATAGCACCGGCTCATATCCTTCCGATCCGCCACAGACGATCAGTGCGTGTTGCATGTTTTCCTGTTGTACTGCTGTTGACGCTGGATGTGCCCGACGTGATTCGGTCCAGCCGGTCCTGCACTTGGCCCGACGCTACCAGATGCCGGCATGGCGCCGTTTCCGATTCAAAGTGGTGAGTTATACCGACGACCAGAACAACACAAAGGGCCGTTCGAGCTGGCGAACTGGGCCCGGTTTGTCATAACACGTCAAAATCGCCAAGAGATCGTGCGATCAGGGAATAGGCGCAAAGACGTTGACAGGGCGTGATCGGCTTTGATAACGATGCGCGCCATGGGACAACAGTTGAGACCACGGTTGAAGCGGAAGCGCCGCGAGCGATGGCTCAAGCGCAAAAAGGCGGCGGCGAAGAAACTGGCTGCAACCTGATACGGCGGCTCCACGGATGGCGGGGCGGATCGCATTTCCGTCGGATTGCGGCGCGATGGCCGAGTGGTTAGGCAGAGGTCTGCAAAACCTCGTACACCGGTTCAATTCCGGTTCGCGCCTCCATGCGTGCAGGCGGCAAGGGAGCGCAGTTCCGTCTGGAATGGCCGTGGACTGCCGTTCGCGAAGATATGCGGCGTACGTTGTGGGCTAGAAATGGAAGCCCAGGCTGGCCCCCAGAGTGGTCCGATCGAAGCGCTGTAGCTCGATTCGGAAGCTGAAATTGTCCGCCGGATTGACATGCAACCCGCCTAAAAGCCCATAAGCCTGTTCTTCTGAGAATTTGGTCTTGGTGAACGAGTAACGCCGCTCGCCAGAGATGCCGGAATAAGCCGGACCGGCATAGACGGATACGCGGTTCACGAAGCCGAAGCGCTCCGGACGGGCGCCCAAGTGCACGGTCAGGGCGGCGCGCCATTCATGCCAATCTATTTCCGACCCTACGGCTTCGGAAGTGCCGTTGCGATACTGCGCGGCCGCCTCGATGCCAAGCCAGCAAAGGTCGTTGGCCAGCGGGGGATCGAGAATGAGGTACTCAACGATACGCGCTTGCGCGCCGGCGGCCCACATGAAATCCGAATCCCGGTTGTCGTCAAGACCGAAATCCAAATCGCATTCGCCTGCCGCGCCGTGGATGGTCACCCACGGCAGCACGTTTAAGCCGACGGAGCCGAGCAGGCTTCGCACCTTCCAATCCGTTGGGACTATCTGGCCCTTCGCGGAAACGCCACGACGTTGATTTTCCATCTGAGCTCCGATACTCAACGCATGGGGGCGTCCCTGGAAAAGATATTCGGGGCGTGGCGCGGCACCGGCGTGATAAGCGTAGGCTTGGAACGCAGTTTCGGTTCCGGTTTGTGCCACGGCGCAGGAGGCGACGACGGCAAGCGCGACGGCGGAGGCGATGTTTTTCTTGTTCATAGTGGGATGCTAAAGGCTTCAACGCGGGAGGTTCAAGCACTTTTTTGGGAGCATTGCCATCAGCGGCAATATCAATCCCCTTGTGGCCTGTTCGTTGCGAGAAGAGGGAATCGGTTGGCGCAAGGGAGGCGCTATGGGATGATCAAGGTTTGTCCGACTTTGATGTCGCTCGGATTGCGTAAGGTGCCGGAGTTCGCCGCCACGATATCCCGCCAACGGCGGCTGTCGCCATAGTGCTGGGCGGCGATGCCGGAGAGCGTATCACCCGTGCGAACGGTGTGAATTCTTTGAATGGGGGCAAGCGGCGGGGCGGGCAGGACCATCGAGGAGAGGCCATCGGCGGACACTGAAGGCGCCGTGCGCGGCTCTCCGATTGCCTCGCTCCGGGTGCCCTCGATCTGCGCCATTAGATTGCTGTTGGCGGCCTTGAGCAGGCGGTTCTCTTCCATCACCGCCTCCAATCGCTTAGAGAGATGATCGGACGGCAGCATCGCCGCCGCGGCAGCCAGTCGGGCGGCGCGTATTCGGTCTTCAATGATCGCCTTTTTCTCGGTGTGAGGGCGCAAGGCCAGATATTGCTTGTAATGGAACACAGCCATCAGGGGGTCGCGTTCTGGTTTTTCCAGCAGGAAGGCCAGGTTCAGGTGGGCCCGGGCCAACGTTGGGGCGCCGGCCAAGGCTTCTTCGTACAGACGAATTGCGCCGGCCTCATCTCCTGATTTTTCCAAAGCGAGGGCAGCGCGAATTTTGGGATGGCGAAGCTCCTGCTCGTCCTGGCTTGCAACGGGACGACTGCAACCCACAGCCGACAAGAGCAGCGCAAGGGTCGCAAAAGTCCTGATCCTGCGCCCAGGAATGGCGCGCTTGGAACTTGCCGCATCGGAAGGCAAGAGCAAGGCGTCTTGCATGAGTCTTTCCGTCTCAGCGTCTGGAGTCATGGATCCCGAGGAACCGAACTAACCATCACGAATTCGCTTTTTCTCCGCTTCTTCCCGCTCACGCATCTTTGCGATTTCCATTCGCAACTCGTCGGCGATGCGCGCGGCCTTCTCCGCATCGCCTGCGACCTCGGCCTCCGCCAACCGTTGCCGGTAGAGAATCTCCTTTTCCGCGATGCGAGCCTTGGTTTGGCGAGCGACCTCGGCCAAGGCGGACTTCTGTTCTTCCGTCAGCGAAGAAAGAACGTCGCCCTGCCGGGCCAGGCGTTCCATGGCGAGTTCATAGGCGCTCTTGATGTTGCTACGCTCGGACATGCGATATCCTTTTTGGCGACCATACTAGCGCGCTCCAGACAAAGGATCAACCGTGCGTAGCGCGATAACGGTTCGTGTTGTCGCGTTTCCCGCGCCGGGTTGCATCAAACTGCTGGGCACGGGTTGAGGAGCGAATTGCTATCGCTCAGGCGGCAGGGCACGTTCTCTCGGTCTGGTTTCCCGAAGAGGAAGCGGGTCATCTGAATTCCGTCCTCCTGAGGAATGTCCGCCGTATTTCGATGGGACAGCCGTCAAGGCGGCGCCACGCCACGTCACAAACCGAACCTCCGTCCACCTCGCGGTGGCGTTACTGTTCTGGACGAAAATAGCGTTGCGTAATGCCCGGTTCAGTGTATAAGCGGAGCAGGGGGGGCGTTTATGCCGTCAGGAGCACAAGTGCGCCAGATTTTCTCCGGGGCTGCGCGGTTTGCCACGTCATTGAGAAAGGCGGGTGACACATGAATATGAAAGCAATAGTTGGTGTAATTGGATCGGGCGTTCTCTTGTGCTGTGTGGTATGGGGCGGGCCTTCGCTTCCGGTGACAAAACCACCGGTTGAAGGGATTATGACATTGACCGGTCCTTCAATGGACATTGCCGCCACGAACGGGCAATGGTTTTACAACGCACAAGGGGTGAATGAATTTCGAACGCACGAGTTCTACGACAACACGTCGGGGGGCACGGCCGGACATGGTGCGATTTTCGGTTATGTGAGCGGGGTGACTTATCTTGCTGGTCCCGGCTCGCCGATATTGGGCTTCTCCATTGAGGCGACCATCAGCAACGATACCGTTGTAACGGGCGGATGGCTGGTGGGAACAAACAGTCATGGTGAAGCATTGCCTGCGGCGCCTTCTTACGCGGGCGAAATGAAGGCGGTGAGGATGACAGTCGAATTTGCCGTAACGGATGCAGCCAATGTCCCGCAGCCTATTGTCCATCCTTACCGGGATGCTTCGCCCTACATTGTGGCCGTCAACGAGGATCAGGCGGCATGGTACTGCTGGAGTCCGGCTGATCCGCAACAGATACCGCAGGGAGGCTTTTTTGTTCCGGCATGGGATTTCGGCGACATTCCAGCCGGGCAGGCAAAGAGTCGAAAACTGGATTTCTCTGTTCCGGGCCCCGGTCTCCAGCCGATGGATCCACGATACGCAGTGATCGTCCAATCTTTCACGACCGGCGCCGATGTGCTGCTCAATCGTACGACATCGCTCAAGATTAGCACGTGGATGGACGATCCCGGGCTGGACACGGGCGTGCCGTACCCTGAGCAGGAACCGTTGCGAGGAAGCGACGTCTCGGTGTTTCATAATGTTGTCGAGACCGAAGTGCTCGATTTCGGGGATGCGCCGGATCCCACCTATCCGACCCTCCTTGCGCAGAACGGGGCGAGGCATGTCATTCTTACGGGATTTTCCCTGGGCGCACTGACGGATGCGGAGCCTGATGGTCAACCAGATGCGCAGGCCTTAGGGGACGATCTGGCCGGCACAGACGACGAGGACGGTGTATTGTTCCCCGTGGCGCTGTTTCCAGGCGTGCAGGCTCCGGTCGTGGTGGATGCGCAGGTGCCCCCCGGGCACCAACGCTTATGTGAGCGTTTGGATAGATCTGAACGGCGACGGTGTGTGGCAAGATCCCGCGGAACGCGTGGTGTGGGACAATGGCGCGGTGTCGGGGCGGAACACGTACTACTTCACGCCGAGCCAGTTGACGGCGCAGACCTCCACCATGGCGCGAGTTCGGTTGAGCATGCAACAGAACCTGGGCCCCACGGGGTGGGCTCCAAACGGAGAAGTGGAGGATCACAGAATCCCCATGGCGCCGGTTAAGTGGCTGCAGCCGCCGGATTTGACGGAGAACGGCGTGGATGTCGCCAATATCCACGTTCAGCTCGCGGATGACTTCCAGTGCACCGAAACCGGTCCGATCACCGATCTGCACCTCTGGACCTCGTTCTTTCACGATGGCACGCCGGATGGGGGGCTTACGAGCCTTGTATTCACTTTACGCCTGTATGCAGACGTGCCGACGGATCAACAGAACCCATACAGTCATCCCGGCGATCTGCTTTGGATACGGACCTGTGCGCCTGGGACATATCAGGCGGCAAGAATAGCCGCCAGCACATATGAGTGGTGGCATAATCCCGGGCAAGACTATTGGGAGTATCCCGGGGATTCGCAGGTCTATCAGTTCGATTTCATTGTGCCGGAAGAGGATACGTTCGTTCAGAAGAAGGGTACGATCTATTGGTTGGGGGTCACGTATGAGAAATCCGTGCCGGACCAGTCGGTTATGGGCTGGAAGAGTTCTCCAAATCACTGGAACGACGATGCCTGCTGGCTTGATGGAACCATTTGGCGTGAACTTCGGTATGGTGGCGCTCATCCGCTTAAGGGGCAATCAATGGATCTGGCTTTTGCGGTGACAGGCATCCCGGGCGAAGAATCGGCCTGGGATTTCGGCGATGCGCCCGATCCAAGGTATCCGATGTTGCTGGGATCCAACGGTGCGAGGCACAGAGTTCCGTCGGCGTACTGGATGGGAGGAAGTCCTCCTGATTCCGAAGCCGATGGACAGCCTGACCCGACCGCCATGGGCGATGATATCGCCGGCATACCTGACGAGGACGGGCTGACAACGAGCGGCTTGCTGGTGAGAGGTTCGAATGTTGTGTTACTGGTGACGGCGTCTACCACAGGCGTGTTGAACGCATGGATGGACTTCAATCAGGATGGGGATTGGGCGGATGCGGGCGAACAGATAGCGGCGGATGTGACACTGAATGCCGGCCTGAACTACTTGACAAACACATTGCCGGCAAACGCGCAACTCGGGTTGACCTTTGGTCGTTTTCGTTTTGCGAGTGTGGCGGGCCTGAGTGTGACAGGGCCGGCACCCAACGGCGAAGTGGAGGATCATGCGTTCACGGTATGGCAATCCCGGCCGGCCACGGACATCGTCATCACAAACATCGTGTGCGTCACGCAGGGGGTGCTGCGCCTGGAATGGACGGGCGACACTGCAACGACGTACGAGACGCAGTTCACCACGAACGGGCTGACCGCTTCCAATCTGCAGTGGATCACGTGGGGGCCGGCGGTGACTTCGCCGCCGCTGCGCCAGCAGGACACCAATGCGCTTGACGTCTGGCGCTTTTACCGTGTGATCGCGCCCTGGGTGCCCGGCCCGTGACTCGGAGGCACTGTGCCGCCATTTCAGCGCAGAGCGCGGATCTGCCGGCGACAGAGCCTGTGACTGCCGCTGTGCACGCGCCGCGGTCGCCAAAGTGTTGGTTGTTGTTTTTGTGCTTGCCATGAAGCCGGATTCCTCGGTAGCTTGCGCCGCTCAGTTGGCGGCAGGCCGACAAACGATCTGGCCGCTCAAGAAGGGAGGAAGGGAACATGGTGACGGCGCCTACAACGAATCGGCGATTGATCAAATGGGTCGAAGAGATGACGCGCCTATGCAAACCAGAACGGGTGCATTGGTGTGACGGATCGCAAGAGGAGTACGATCGTCTCTGCCAGCTCATGGTGGATGGGGGCACTTTCACTCCCTTGAATCCAGCGAAGCGGCCCAAATGTTTTCTGGCTCGTTCCCATGCCAGCGACGTGGCGCGCGTCGAGGACCGAACGTACATCTGTTCACGCAGCAAAGACGATGCAGGGCCCACGAACAACTGGACGGACCCCGACGAGATCAAGCGCATACTGATGGCGTCTTATGACGGTTGCATGCGCGGGCGGACGATGTATGTGATTCCGTTTTCAATGGGGCCATATTCATCGCCCATCGCGAAGATCGGCGTGGAAATCACCGACTCGCCGTATGTCGTGGTCAACATGCGCATCATGACCCGGATGGGGCAGGGGGCGCTGGATGCCTTGGGAGATCGCGATTTCGTGCCGTGCCTGCATTCGGTTGGCGCGCCGCTGGCGCCGGGCCAAAAAGATGCGCCTTGGCCCTGCGAGCCGGATCCGGCCAAGAAGTATATCGTCCATTTTCCCGAAGAGCGGATGATCTGGTCTTATGGCTCGGGCTACGGCGGCAACGCGTTGCTCGGCAAGAAGTGCCTGTCGCTGCGAATTGCCTCGGTGATCGCGCGGGCGGAGGGCTGGATGGCGGAGCACATGGTCATTCTGGCGCTGACCTCGCCGGCGGGCAAGACGTACTACGTGTGCGCGGCGTTTCCGAGCGCCTGCGGCAAGACCAATCTGGCGATGATGCAGCCGTCCCTGCCGGGCTGGAAGGTCCGATGCATCGGCGACGACATCGCCTGGATTCGGCTTGGGGAGGATGGACGGCTGTATGCGATGAACCCCGAGACCGGGTTCTTCGGCGTGGCGCCCGGCACCTCCAACGAGTCGAACCCCAATGCGTTGAAGACCATTGAGCGGAACACGATCTTCACGAACGTGGGGCTTACGCCTGATGGCGACGTGTGGTGGGAGGACATGGGCGTGCCGCCGCCGCTGCGGCAGATTGACTGGGAAGGAAAGGAGTGGACGCCCGATTGCGGGCGCAAGGCAGCGCACCCGAACGCGCGGTTCACGACACCGGCAGCGCAGTGCCCGGTGATTGATCCGGATTGGGAGAATCCGGCGGGCGTGCCGATATCGGCCTTCTTGTTTGGCGGGCGGCGGCCTTCCGTGATTCCGCTGGTGAATGAGGCTTTCAACTGGGAGCACGGGGTGTTCATGGGCTCGGCGGCGGGTTCGGAAACCACGACGGCCGCGCTGGGCAAGGCCGGCGTGCTGCGACGCGACCCGTTCGCGATGCTGCCGTTCTGCGGCTATCACATGGGCGACTACCTGACGCACTGGCTGTCCATGGCGGGACGAACCGATCGAGCGAAGCTCCCGAAGGTGTTTTTCGTGAACTGGTTCCGCAAGGGACCGGACGGAAAATGGCTCTGGCCGGGATACGGCGAGAACGCCCGGGTGCTGAAGTGGATATGCGAGCGCGTGGATGGCGCGGGCAAGTTCCGTCAGACCCCGATCGGGAATCTGCCGACGCCGGATGCGCTGGACCTGTCGGGCCTGAAGATGAACGCGGCGGATTTGGAGCAACTGCTGGCGGTGGATACGGAAGGCTGGAAGCGGGAGGCGGCGGACATAGAGGATTACTACGCGCTGTTCGGGAGCCGCCTGCCGCAGGCGCTGCGCGCCGAATTGGAAGGGCTGCGTCGCCGGCTCGGATGACGCCTTGGCATGCGTCGCATTCTGATCACGGGTGGAGCCGGATTCGTCGGGTCGTCACTGGCGATTCGGCTCCGATCCCATTTTGCGCCCGCCGAAGTCGTTGTGCTCGACAACCTGCACCGTCGCGGAGCGGAATTCAACGCCGAGCGATTGGAACGCGCCGGCATTCCGTTATGCAAGGCCGACGTGCGCGACGCGATTTCGTTCAATTTGCCGCGGTGTGACCTGGTGATTGATGCGGCCGCCGAACCCTCCGTGATGGCGGGCCGATTTGGCGGGGACGATGTGCCGTACGTGGTCGGCACCAATCTGGTCGGCACTCTTCACGCTCTGGAGGCCGCTCGGAAATGGGGCGCGGGGTTTGTTTTCCTTTCCACGAGCCGGGTGTATCCGTTAGAGGCGTTGCGCCGGATCGCTTTGCGCGAAATCGCGGATCGGTTCGAAATCGCGCCGGTGCAAAGCCAGCCCGGCATTACGGAACGCGGAATCTCGGAGTCCTTTCCATTGGAGGGGGCGCGGACGCTGTATGGCGCGACGAAGTTTTCAGGCGAAATCATGGTCGCGGAATACGCGACGCAATTCGGTTTGCGCGCCATCATCAACCGCTGCGGAGTGATTGCCGGCCCCTGGCAAATGGGCAAGGCGGATCAGGGGGTCGTGGCGCTTTGGGCGGCGCGACATTGGTACGGCAAAGCTCTGGCATACATCGGGTATGGCGGTCGCCAAGTCCGCGATGCGGTCCATGTTGAGGACTTGGCGGATTTGCTGGTGCGTCAACTGGACGGCGGATTGCCGGAGGGAGGCGCCCTATACAACGTCGGCGGCGGGCGTGGCGTCAGTTTTTCCCTTCGCGAACTGACGGTCCTGTGCCGGGCGGCCACCGGGAAAACGGTGCCGGTGGCGGCGGAAGAGACGATTCGCCCGGGCGATGTGCCGCTGTATATTACGGATGCTTCGAGGGCGCAAAAGGCATATAATTGGCGGCCGTGCAGGGACATGGTTCGGATCGTCGAGGACAGTGTTTCGTGGATCCGCGATCATGAGGAGCGCTTGCGAGGAATTTTGGTTTAGGATGGTGGGGCGAAAGTCGTCGGGCGGAGGGGAACTCAACAAGGCGAAGCGGTGGGGGGGGCAAGCGATGCAGGTGGCCATTGTGACGGGTTCCGCGGGATTGGTCGGCGCGGAGACGGCGCGTTTCTATTTGGCGCAAGGTTGGCGTGTGGCGGGTATTGATAATGACTTGCGCGCGTGGTTTTTTGGCGCGGAAGCCTCCACCCGTTGGCAGCGAGAACGGCTGGAAGCGGACTTCGAGGCCTACGACCACTTTGATGTGGATATCCGCGAGCGGAAGGCTGTTGAGGACGTATTTTTGAGGTATGGATCGGACGTGAAACTGGTGGTGCACACGGCCGCGCAACCGTCGCACGACTGGGCGGCCTCCGATCCCGAGGCGGATTTCACCGTCAACGCGAACGGAACGCTGATGATGTTGGAAGCGACCCGGCGGCATGCACCGGAGGCGACGTTCATCTTCACGTCCACGAACAAGGTTTATGGCGACACGCCCAATCGGCTGCCGCTGGTCGAGCAGGAGACGCGTTGGGAACTGGATCCGAGCCATCCATATGCCCGCCATGGGATTGACGAAACCATGTCCATAGACCAGAGCAAGCACAGTCTTTTCGGCGCTTCCAAAGTGGCGGCAGATGTGCTTGCGCAGGAGTACGGGCGGTATTTCGGAATGAAGGTCGGTATTTTTCGCGGCGGTTGCCTCACCGGTCCGGGGCATTCCGGCACCCGACTGCATGGTTTCCTTTCGTATCTCATGAAATGCGCGATATCGGGGCGTGAGTATGTGATTTATGGGTACAAAGGGAAGCAGGTGCGGGACAACATTCACAGCCATGATCTGGTGCGCGCCTTTGACGCGTTCCATCAGGCGCCCCGCCCAGGGGAGGTGTACAACATTGGCGGCAGCCGCTTCAGCAACTGTTCGATGAAGGAAGCGATCGGTCTGTGCGAACAGATTGTGGGCAAGAAGATGAACGTGCGTTACGTCGAGGACAACCGCATCGGCGACCACATCTGGTGGATCAGTAGCGTGGAGAAGTTCAAGTCGCACTACCCGGAATGGCGTCTGACCTACGATGTGCCTCGTATTCTGGGTGAGATTTACGAGGCTGGGCGTCACACAACCTGATGAGGCGTCGCGCGAAATAGTGGAACCGCCGGCAGGAGCGCATGAAGCTCTCAATAGTCATCCCCACATTGAACTCGGCTCGGACGCTTCCTGCGTGCCTGGCGAGCATTGTGGCGCAGCAGATTTCGCGTGAAGACTATGAGATTGTGATTGCGGATGGCGGATCAACGGACGATACGTTGGCGGTCGCCAACCGATTTGGCGTGGACCGGATTGTGGAGAATCGCCTGCGGACGGGCGAGGCGGGGAAAGCAGCGGGAATTGAGGCGACATCAGGCGAACTGATTGCGTTGATTGACAGCGACAACGTGCTCGTGGGCCCTGACTGGCTCGTCAAGATGACAGCGCCTTTTGCCGACAAGGACGTTGTGGCGGCCGAACCATTGCGTTACGAATGGCGGGCGAGCGATCCGGCCTTGACGCGCTATTTCGCGTTGCTTGGCATGAGCGATCCGCTTTGCCTGTTTGTCGGCAATTACGACCGATACAGTTTTGTTACGGGACGCTGGACAGAGGTGCGGGTTTTCGAAGAGACGCGGGCGGGATACACGGCCGTGCGGCTGAAAGACGAACCGCCCCCTACCTTTGGCGCCAACGGCTTTATCGTCAGGCGTCGGGCCCTTGCGGGAGTGCGGTGGCGGCCTTACTACATGGACATTGATGTGGCCTTTCAGCTTCTGAAGAATGGAAGCGTGCTGGCGAAGGTGCCCGTAGGCATCGTGCATCTCTATTGCGACCGGCTGCAGTCTTTTGCTCGAAAACAGGATCGAAGGGTTCGGGATTTTCTCCATTTCGCGCAGCAGAAAGAGCGCGTCTTCCCGTGGCATCGTGCCCGGCGAAAGGGCGCGGCGCTATTTGTGCTGTACACCCTGACGGTGTTACCGCTGGTGCTGCAGATGGCGCGCGGCTTTCGACGGAAGCGGGATGCGGCATGGCTCTATCATCTGCCTGCGATGTGGATTACGCTCGTTGTGTATGGTACGGGCGTGCTCAAATGGAAGCTGGGGCTTTTGGATGCGATGAAATCGCGCGAGGCGTGGCGCCAATAAGCCGAAGATGAGAATCATTGGAATTTATCCGGGGCACAATGCCACGGTGGGCCTTTTTGTGGATGGGGTCTGCCGGCGAATCTTGCACGAAGAAAAATTCACGAACGTCAAAAACCAAGGAGGATTCCCTGACAAAGCCCTGCGGGAGGTCCTGCGGGAACTGACGGGCGCTCCTCCCGATGCGGTGGTTTTTCCCGGCAGACTGATGTTCCTTCATTGGGCCGGAAAACCGGCGGCAGGGGTGTCCATGGCAGTCGAGGGCGCTTCGCAAAGCCGCATGCGCCGGCTTTACAACTGGTTGGAATATCGCACGGGATGGAAATGGCTCTTCACGGGACTCCGCAACACGCTGCTGGAGCGCGTCGTGACCCCGCGAGCGCGCGAAGCCATGCTGTCTCTCCTTGAGAGCCAATACGGACTAGAGCGGCGGATTGTTCGGTTTGTGGATCACCATCTTTGCCATGCATTGACGCCCGTGTTTTTTCATGGCCTCGACGGCGAATCGGAGCCGCTTCTGTTGATGACGCTGGACGGCGATGGTGACAAGGCTTGCTCCAAGATCTACCGATTCAACCCAACGAATGGCAAATTGGATTTGTTGGCTTCTTCACCCTTCGATGCGTCGCCCGGACTGCTCTATTTGCGGATGACCGAGTTTCTGGGGATGAAAGCTAATGAGCACGAGTACAAGGTGATGGGCTTGGCGGCCTATGTGTCCGAAGAAAAGTACTACCGGCGGGCGTATGAGCGATTGAAACCGCTGATCCGAGTCAATCAAGAGACGCTTTGTTTTGAGTCGCCGTTCAACACCAATGACGCGCATCTATATTACCGACGGTGGCTGGTGGGAGAGCGGTTTGACAATTTGGCTGCGGCCCTGCAACGCGTGACAGAAGAGGTGGTCACGGAATGGATCCGGGCAGCTGTGCGCAGAACAGGGCTGCGCCGAGTATGTCTTTCCGGCGGGGTGTTCATGAACGTGAAGCTCAATCAGCGAATCATGACCATGCCGGAAATTGAACGCTTGCACATCATGCCGTCGTGCGGGGATGAAAGCCTGGTGATTGGCGCGGCGGCGGCCGTCAGTCGCGAGCACGGGGAAAGGCTGACGCCCATACGATCCATGTATAGCGGCGTGGAGTACGAGGAAGACGCTCTCTCGGAAAAGATTCTTGCGTTGGGGCGCAAGTGGGTGGTTCGGCGTCCGGATGATATTGACATGGAGATCGCCCGCCTATTGGCGGAATTTCGGATCGTGGCGCTCTTTCGCGGCGCTGGAGAATGGGGCGCTCGATCCCTATGCCATCGCGCGGTGCTGGGGAACGCGAGCGACTTTGCGACGTTTTACGAGGTGAATGATGCGATCAAAATGCGAGATTTCTGGATGCCCTTTGCTCCGACCATTTTGGAGGAATGGGCGCCAAGGTACATCGCAGGGTGGGACCGGTACGCCGATAAGGTTGGTTCCTCAACGGAGTACATGATCTTGACATTCGATTCTACACCCATGGCGCGCAAGCACCTTCGCGCCGCGATTCACCCGAAAGACCATACGCTCAGACCTCAAATCGTTGGAGGCGACGCAGATCCCGGGATTCGTCGGATTCTCAAACTGTATGAGGCCCTGACCGGAATGGGTGGGGTCCTAAACACCTCTCTGAATTTGCATGGCTACCCCTTGGTTGGAACCGTCGAGCAGGCGATGGACACCTTCGAGCAATCGGGATTGCGCTACATGGCCATCGGCCCCTATCTCGTCAGCAAGCCGGATGCGAACTCGGGAGCAGAAAGGCGGATCGGCGCCGAGACCCATGAAGCGACAAGGAATGTCCAAGAGGGATGCCGTTGAAACTGGCCATATTGATTGACGAGCTTGCGCCGGGCAGCGCTCCGAAGTTGATGGGGTGGCCGCTACGGCATCTTCGCGCCATGGGCGTGGAGGCGGAAGGGCTTGTGGTCATTGACAGAGGACACGACAAAGCCCATCAGGAATATTACGACCAGCATCTCGACAAAGCGCCCATTCGATATCTCTTTCCCTGCTTTCCTGTTTGGGCGAGGCGTTTGAATTGTCGTTTCCCGGGCATGTCCTTCTTTTCGATGCATCACGTCATGAGCGGCCTCTTTGCGCATCGGGCGATAGGCGAGCGTGAGTTCGATGTGCTCATCGCGTGCTGCCAATACAGCACCTTTGCGGCCCGGAACCTCAAAAGACGTCGAGGGATTCCCTTTTTGACGCTCGTGTGGGATCCCTCAACTTTCATGGCGAGGAAGATTTACAAAGAGAGGTTTGGATGGAAGTATCCCTTTCTATATGCGGCCGCCGCCTGGCTGGACCGATATGCGCTGGCCCGTTGCGAGGCGGTGATCACCAGCGGACATTTCCATCATGCCCATCTGCGGCGGCTAACGACCAAGCCGCTGGAAGTGCTCTATCCGGCTTGTTTCTCGGTGGATCGTCTTCCGGACTTCTCTCAACGTGAGAGACGCATTGTGGCGTGGGATCGATGGGATATCGGCAATGACCCCCGGGTATTCGTGAACTTGCTGACAGAATTAGAAGACCGGCGCATCCAACTGACAATCGGGGGGTTCTGGCATCCGGCATCTATGCAGATGTCGTTCCTGACCGAATTGGACAGGCGGGGGCTGAGGAACCGCGTGGAAGTGCTGGGGCCATTGGATGAAAAGGCCATCACCGCCTTGTGTTCGCGCGCGATGCTGCATGTGCATCCCATTCATGAGGCCTTTGGCATGCAAACGCTCGAGGCGGCCGGATGCGGGTGCCCCGGCGTCATACCGGCCGGGTCCGGCGTGGCCGAACTGTTTGAAGACGGGGTCAGCGGTTTTCATCCGCCGCCGGGGGACCGCGGGGCGCTGGTGGATTGTGCGAACCGATTTTTTCGCGATGCGGCGCTTGCCCGCCGTATGAGCGAGTCCTGTTGGCGGGTGGCGCGAGACCGCACCTGGAAGCGGTACGCCCTCGATCTGAAGGCGATCGCGGAGCGTTACGTATGATATCGCAGCCACGTCAGGACGTTTGCCCGGGAGGAGGCGAGAGCGTGCGCCTGCCTTTGGTCAGCATCGTCATTCCCAACTGGAACGGACGTCCCCTGCTGCAGGAGTTTATGCCCTCCGTTGTCGGCCTGGATTATCCGAGTCTCGAGTGGATTGTCGTGGACAACGCGTCAACGGACGGAAGCGCCGAATTTCTTGAGCAGCAGTATCCGGCGGTGCGGGTCATCCGGAATTCGCGCAATGACGGGACGGCGGAAGGAAGCAACATTGGGGCCTGGGCGGCGCGAGGCGAGTACCTCTTCTTCCTCAGCAACGACATGTGGATTGAGCCGAATGCCCTGGCGCTAATGATGCGCCGCATGCTTGCCGACGCGAGCATCGGGATCTGCTCCCTGAAGATGCGCCGCATCACCGCCGCCGGCGAACGGCTGATGGTGCTGGACAGCGTGGGGGCCACAACGGACCCGTTTGGTTTTCCTGACGCGCGGGGGATCCATCAGCCGGATCGCGGGCAACTGGACGAACATGGCGAAGTGTTTTTCGTATTTGGCGGCGCCTTGTTGATTCGGCGGCAGTTGTTCGAGCAGTTGGGGGGGTATGATACGGCCTACTTCACCTTGACGGATGACATTGACCTTTGCTGGCGCGCCCGTTTGCTCGGATATCGCGTGGTTGTGGAGCCGGCGGCGGTGCTTTATCACCGCGTCTCCGCGACGCTGGACACGCCGGCGTTCAAGCGGGCCCGGCGGCGGTTCCTTTCCGAGCGGAATACGTTGCGGACGTTGCTCAAGAACTATAGCTGGTGGAATCTCTGTTGGATCATGCCGTTGGATATGGCCTTGCTCGCGGCGGAGACGTTCTTTTATCTTGCCCTAGGGAAGTGGGCCCTGGTTCGGTCCGGTCCGCGCGCGGTCTGGTGGAACCTTTGCCGGTGGCGAGAGACCATGGCGCTGCGGCGCAAGGTGCAGCAGTCGCGAACGGTCGCCGATCGGGCCGTCTGGCGCCACATGAAGCGGGGAAGCGGGAAAGTTCAGGTGTTGGCGGCGGTGATCAAAGCCGGCGGTGGTCCGCTGTGGCAAAGTTTTTTGGGCCGCGAGGCGGCGCCAAAGGCGGAGAAAGGAGCAGCGTGAATAGGGGGCGGGTTTCGATTATTGGACTGGGCAAGCTGGGGCTTTCGATGGCCGTTGCGTTTGCGAAACGCGGTTTCTCCGTGAACGGCATGGATGTCAATCCGGACACGGTGCGAAAGGTACAGCAAGGGATTTCGCCAGTGGATGAAACGGATGTTCAAGCGCTGCTTGCTAAGCACGGCGACCGTATCCGTGCGACGGAAACGGTTGCTGATGCCGTAAGGGGCACGAATCTGACCTGCATCGTGGTGGCGACACCCAGCGGGCCTGACGGCTCGTTTTCTAACGCCCAGTTGCTTCCTGCCGCCGAGCAGGTCGGATTGGCACTGCGCGAAAAGCGCGGGTACCACGTCGTGGCCATCACATGCACGGTGATGCCCGGTACAACTGACGAAGTTGTTCGCCCTCTGTTGGAGCGGGCGTCTGGCAAGAAGTGCGGGCGGGATTTCGGTTTGGTCTATAATCCGGAGTTTATCGCCTTGGGAAGTGTGGTGCGCGATTTCCTCAATCCTGATTTCGTCTTGGTGGGCGAATCTGATCCCAAGGCGGGGCGTGTGATGGAGCGACTTTATGGGCGGTTGTGTGAGAATAGCCCGCAGGTGGCGCGCATGAAGTGTGTGGAGGCCGAAATCGCCAAGATCGCCTTGAACTGTTTCTGCACCATGAAGATCAGCTACGCCAACATGCTGGCTGAGGTGGCAGAGAAGGTGCCGGGAGCAGATGCACGGGTGATTACAGACGCGATCGGGCTGGATCGTCGCATCGGAAGGCGCTATCTCGCGCCCGGGTTGGGGTTCGGGGGCCCTTGTTTCCCGAGGGACAATGTGGCGTTCCGGGCGTTCGCAAAGCGCAAGGGCGTGAGCGTTCCGATCCCGGAGGCCGTGCACGAGACCAATCGGCGGCAGGTGCGGCGGGTGCTGGAGACGGTGAAGCATCTCCTCCCAAAAGGGGGACGGGTTGCCATTCTGGGGCTGCCATATAAGCCGCATACTTCTGTTTTGACGGAATCCCAGGCATTGGAAATCGCTCATGGCTTGAGCCGTTGCAAGACATTCAGTGTGGCCGTGTATGATCCAATGGCGCTGGATAACGCGCGGAAGCTGCTGGGTAGGCGGGTGGCTTATGCCGACTCAGCCCTTGAATGTTTGCAGGGCGCGGAACTATGCATTATTGCGACCCCATGGCCTGAGTTCGCACGTTTAACGGCCCGGCAGTTGCAGGAGCAGATGAAGCGCCCATGCGTGCTCGACTGCTGGCGTTGTTTGAATCCGCGGGAGGCGACTCGCGTTGACTATCACGCGGTTGGGCTGGGCAACGTATTATGAAAAATCCAGTATGCGCTGCCGAAGGAAGGCAAGATGCCAGGGCCGCATTCTATGAGCGGGCCTTCGCGCACGAGACGCCAATTCGCGGTAAATACACTGTGGCTGCTGAATGTTTTCGCGCGGCAGGGATCCGGTGCCTTTTGGATGTGGGGGGAGGGACTGGCGATTTTGCGGCCCATTGCCAAAGCATCATACCAGGGCTCGAGGCAACCGTTGTGGACATAGGCAAAGAAGCGGTTGATATTGCAACAAGGCGAGGCATTCGCGCTTTGGCCCTTGATGTTGGGAATGCGCCGTTGCCTTTTGAGGATAACACGTTCGATGGGGTTTTTTGTGGGGAAGTCCTGGAACATGTCTTCGATACGGACGCATTTATAGAAGAAGTTAGACGAGTGGTAAAACCCAGCGCTGGCGATTCGCTCAAGCCTCTCGTGCTAACGACCCCGAATCTGGCATCTTGGTACAATCGGATCCTTTTATTGTTAGGCTTTCAGCCGCTATTCACCGAAGTCAGTACGCGGGACGGTTATGGCCATCCGTTCCCTTTTTGGCTGGGGGCCGGACATATTCGCATTTTTACCTGTCGAGCCTTGAGACAGTTTGTGGCTCGTCATGGTTTGGAAACAGTCCGAACTGTGGGCTTTGGATCAACACGGAAGTGGGATATGGCCAACGATATCGGTGGCTATTCAGGGGCATCAACGCTTTGACGCGCCCTTTTCCATCGCTTTCATCTGATTTGATGCTGGTGCTCGCCAAAAGAGCAGCAACTGCGTCATAGAAGTGAATTCATCTTGTTACCCATGAAGTCGCCTACTGGGACTCTGCAGCAGTTGACCGCTGAGTCGGGAGGTGCTTCAAATTCATTCAGTGATGCCTACCGTATCCCCTCGGTCCAACGAGTGGGGCGGTCAGTTCTTTTGTCGGGGCAGGTATTGACCAGCCGCACGGAGACCATAGAGGATTATTTGCGGCCGCGGGTGGCGCGACTTGGGGTGATTGGATTGGGCGGGGCGTTCCAGCAGGGGGCACCGGCTCGGTGTACGGAATATGTGCGAGGCCAGAAGGTTAGGGAATGGAAATGCCGGGGGCTCTGGGTTCGCAACCGGCGTTCACTGCTGGCGCCGTTGAAGTTGTCTTTGGTCTTCGCGAACTATGCGCGGCAAATCATTCGCTGCACGTACCGGCTGGGGGAGCGCTTTGATCTGTTCATAGGGGTATCCTGTTTCTCGAGTGTGGTGGGGGTGTGGCTTAAAAAACTCGGTCGCGTCCGACGACTGGTGTACTATAGTATTGACTACTACATTCCGCCGCGCCGGTTGGGCTGGAATTGGTTCATGGTCAGGGCCTTTCATTGGGCGGATCGGTATTGCGTTCGCCATGCGGACCTGGTCTGGCACATTACGAACCGGATTGCGGAGGGGCGGCGGAAATACGGGGGGGTGCCGCCCGATCGTTATCGCTTTGTCGAGGCACCGCTATCTTATCGAGCGAGCCTGCTGCGCTTTCCGCCCGTAAATGAGGTGGAACGCTGGACCGTTGGCTTTGTGGGCACGTTGAGCGAGAACCAAGGCGTCCAATTGCTCATGGAAATACTTCCTCGGCTGGTGGAACGGTTTCCGGCCATCAAGATTCGCATCGTGGGGCAGGGGCCTTACGCGGATGAGATCAAGCGGATGGCACAGGCGTCAGGGCATGCTGACCGATGCGTGTTCCACGGGTTCATCCGCGACGAGGAAGAGATGCTAAACATTGTGTCCCGGTTTGCGGTGGGCGTGGCGCCTTGGACTCCGGACGAAGACAACAACATCATTTATGCTGATCCGGGGAAACCGAAACTTTATTTGTGTTTGGGCGTGCCCTGCGTAGTTACTCGCGGGCCAGACGTAGCCACACTGATCGAGCAGACGGGGGCGGGGCATGCAATTACGTATACACCGCAGGCCCTGGAAGAAGCCTTGGCCAGCATTCTGGAGGATGAAAGGCGATGGAAAATCTATCGCGAGAAGGCTTATGGCTTGGGGCAACAGTTCACAACGGAAACGGCGCTTCAACCGGCTTGGACGATGGTGGAAGAGGTGCTTTGGGGGGGCGATAGCCTGAGATGAATCGCTCTGACATCCACGATTGGCTGTGGGTTACACCCGATCCCAAGCAAAGCATTCCCCCGATGCGGGCACTACACGCGGCGCTAACACGGCGCGGAGTTGAAACCCTCATTTGCGCAGGAAGTGCTTATGCGGAAGAGCTGTGGCGGAAGGTTGCCGCCACCGGAAAGCATGTCATGCTGGATTTTCCGGGCGTTCTGCCAGGGTGGTTCTACCGACGACTGGCGGCGCGAGGTAATTTCTCCATGGGTTTCTGCGACTGGTGGTCTGCCCCGTTGGTGCCGAATGCCGATTACCTGATATTCCGACACTACCACGCCATAGAAGCCATTCAGAGGGGAGGGTGCGTTGTGCTGGAGGGGCCTGTGCCGATCGTGAGCCCCGTCGAGACGGCCACGAAGTGGGCTTTACTGAACACGACGCTGCGTTTGGCGTGCCTGCCGCTGCTTCCTTTTCGCGGGGCCCTCATGTGGCGACAGCGGAGAAGATGGCGTCCCTCAAAAAGGTCGTTGCTCTACCTTCCTTTTTGTGTGGACCTTCCCGAAACGATTGAACCGCCCCCCATAAAGCTTCACGATTTCGCCAACTTGGGGACAACCTATTTGTATGCTTGGATTAGAAATCCCTTTTTCCCGACACACGCTTCTTTTATCAATTTGTACGAAGATCGCCGGCGTCTGGTGACCACCTTGCTGCGCCATGAGGGGAACCCCTTTCGCGTCTTCGATCACAGGCGAACGCCGGTGTATGGGATGGAGACGCTGCGCGCCGCCACAACCGCTCGGTATGCCGTTGCGACGGGCGGGTTGCATCGAGCCTCCATCGCGAAGTTTCTCGAATTCGCCGCGGTGGGCGTGCCGATGATCGGTCGGCGGCCCGGGCGTGAGTTCCCGCTGCTTCGAGATTGCGTGTTTGAAGTGGCGCCATACGCCGGAGAAGAGGCCATCAAATCCGCTTATGAAAAGGCTTTGGAGGCTTACTCCGCCTACCAAATGGCGGCGGATGCCGTGCGCGGACCCGTCCGGGCGCTATACGCTCCCGAGCGATTGCTGGATCTTCTCCAAGCTCAGGTGGCCGGACAACCGGTGCCGCCTGAATATCTGGCGACTTAATGCCAGCCGGTGATGCCCGCCGGAAAAACTCAAGCCAATCCGGCCGCTTTTCGCGAGACGGGGTGTGCTCGAAACGCCTCGAGGTCTTGCGGGATGCCCATGCCGTACATCCCGTCTCCCTCTCGCCCTACATCATACACCTTAATGCAGCCGCCTCGTTGGAGCAGTTGGTTGTACACCGGGCAAACATAGAATTCGTTGTTGACGCGGATATTCTTGCGAATCATTTTCTCTGCCGCCCAGACGAAATCCCGTCCACTCCTGAAGTTATAGATGCCCACCGTCGCTTGATTGGAAATGACCTCCTTTTCGGCCGTACAAGTGACACGGCCGGCGGCGTCAAAACCAACGTAAGACCACTTCGGGTGATTTGACCACATAGTCATGATTAACCCGTCCACCCCGGGTTCGTCAGCGACCGCCAGATAGGCATTGATATCGGCATCCACCCATTGATCGCTGTTGACAGTCATGAGCGGCGCATCGCTGTCAATGTAATCGCGAGCCAGCAGGACCGTGCAGGCGGCCCCCTCGGTGACGCCCGCGACTGGAATTATGATCGAGTTTGGGGCGATGCGGTGGAGTGTGGCGGCAAGCTCCCACTGTGACAGATGGTCTTCCAGTGCAAGAAAAATGAAACGGTGGGGACGACGAGGACGAACGTTGTTCACGACCAACTCGATCATCGGTTTGCCGTGAATCGGGATGAGCGGCTTGGGTTCGCGATAGCCCGCTTGAACGAAGCGGCTGCCGCGCCCGGCCAGTGGGACGACAATGTTCAGCATTTGGGCCACTCCTGTATTGGGTACTTGTCGCCTGGCACCGCAGGAATTTTAACGACCACGTTCACCGTGTCGGTGACGGCGTAAAAATCAGAAGGCTCTCCAGGCTCGAGCGTGACAATATCCCCCGCCGTGTAACGAACGCCGTTCATTTCGATAGCGCCTTCGACGACGACCGTCAACTCGGTGGCGATGCGGTGAACATGCGCCTCCTCGCGTGTGCCGGCCGCGTATCGTTTGACGGCTACTTCCGCATTCGTCGTCCGATAGGCCGTTGGCTCGAAATTGCCTACAAACCAGCCACGGATCATGTCGGACAGCTTGGCCGTTTTCATGAGGCTTGTTCCGTGGCAAGGCGTTGTTCAAACAGCGCCAGGCCTTGCGGCGTGGCAAGGGAGATGTAGGCATCAGTCGGTATCCGATGAATGCCGATACGCTTTTGGCGAAGGAGCAGTTCATTGAAAACAGGGCAAACATAGAAGGCGCCGTTGACGTGGGCATCCTTGAGCAGCATGGCTTGTGCGCCCGCCACATATTCTTCTGCGCGGCGGAAATAGTAGAATCCCGTTGTAGCGAGGCGGCTGATGGGCTGCTTCTCGGCGGCTTCCAGAACAAGATCATTCTCGTCCACGCGAACAAACGACCAGCGCGGATGGACGGAGTCGAACACGATGGTGCCGGCGTCGAGCTGGCGTTGGCGGAATTGCCCGACGATAGCGGGCAACGGGGCTCGGATAATTTGATCGCCGTTGGTGATCACCAGTTCTTCGTCGGCCGCCATGTGTTCCATGGCAAGCAGCGCGGTGCAGGCCGCACCGGCGGTGGGCGCCTGGGCGATCACCACGGCGCAGCCGGGGCACAGCAGGTGCAGGACGTGGTCCAGGTGGTGTCGAACGACATGCTCCTTTAGGATGACGAACACAAACTGAGCCTCGGTTGCCAATTCCTTCAGGCTTCCGACAACCCACTCGATCATCGGCACGCCTCGTATTTCGATCAGGCTCTTGCAGAAAAGGTAACCAGCCTCCTGAAAGGCTTTTTCCGGCCCGGCCATTGGGACAACGATTTTCATACAACCTGCTCCAGCTCGACAATTCGAGCGGCGATCCGTTCATAGCTCAGGTAGTCGGGGGACGGGATGGCCAAAAGCGGTATCCCCGCCGCCTGTGCTGCGGCGATACCGTGGGGATTATCTTCCACGACGAGGCATTCTGGAGCTGGGAGGGCCAACCGTTTCAGCGCCGTCAGGTAAATATCCGGGTCTGGTTTGGCCCTCTGCACATCCTGATTGCTCAACGTAAACTCAAGGTAGGGCGCGAGCGCCGCTCGTTCCATCATCATATCCACGGTGGCGCGAACCGAATTGGAGGCTACCACCAGCCGGCGGCCTTCTTCGCGCAAGCGTGCTAAGGCGTACTGGTGACGAAAGACCGGACGGCATTCGCCATAGACGATTTCCAGCGTGTACTTCTGTTTGAGATCATTGATGAGGCCGTGGAGCTTGCGTGGGAGGCCGGAATCCAAAGAGAGCATTTCGAGCTTTTTACGTGTCGGCAGGCCGTCATAGGTGACGAGGTGATCGAATCGGTCAATCGAGAAACCAAAAAGCCCCAAGGCGCGATTAAGCGCCTTGTAATGCCACTCTCGGGCGTCGATCAGAACGCCGTCCATATCGAAGATGATGGCGCGTATCCTAGGCATGGAAAAATGTTCTGGCGGCTTTGGGACGGTCGGTGCACAAAGCGACGCTGCTAATGATCGGTTCGCTCAGGGTCTTCAGCCGTTTCCAGAGGGGAAGGGGATCGCGGCCATGGATCTCGGGCGAGACAAGCGCCACTTTCTTGCCCCGCTTCACATGGGCCGCTATGTGTTTGGGGGTGATCCATTCCTGGTCGAACGAGTCCATCCATACCCCTTGGCATCGGTCGTAATGAAGCGGCTTTGGTTCGTATTCGCTCTGGCGGGTGTACACGGGGAATCCCTGCTGAAGAAAAACGAGCATTTCCGGCGGCGACATATCGAAAACGAAATAGTCTTCTCCCCGAGCTTGTTGCATTTCTCTGCGCAGAAGCATTCCCAGTCCATCAGCTTTTATGTTGAGGGCAAGGATCGGACGTAGGGCGGGGTGGCGAAGCCATTCCTCCAAAAATGGCCTGAAAAGGGGCGCTGCGGCAGCGGGAGGATCATGGGAAATGACCAATTGCCCCCCTTGGTCCCGGATATCGGTTTCGATTCCGAACCCGAGCCTCAAGGCTTCGCGGAGAGCCGCCGGCGAATTTTTAGCCTTCTTCCTTTGCCAGAGCCCCCTGTGTGCAAGAATCGCAATAGGCAAGACTGCCCTCCACTAACGATTGATGCGCCTCTGTCGTGCCGCGATAGTGCGCTTTATGACTGCCTGCAAAATACTGCCACGTCGCATTGTAATCTTGCAACAGGTTTCACGCCAGCGGGGCGGTTTCTGAAGTCCCGAGCGGTGAAGCGCCAAGCGATGGGCAGGCCAAGGCGGCTGCATTCATCGCGTCGGAAACCGAATGCTGCCAATGTGGCCCGCATTACCGAAGCGCGAGAGGCGGCGCCAGCAGTTCCGCAGTAATAACGGCCCGTTTGACGGACTGGGGCGTTGCCAGCAGATCGTTCCGTCGCTTTGTGGGACGTTTAAGCAATGCGTCGGTTTGAACGGTGGCTGCAATCCTTTGGTCCTGACTTAAACGGATGGCAGCCGAACGGGGCTGGTTTTCGGCTGGTCTTGTCTCCCTTGAAACCGGAGGCGATTGGCGAGGCGCTGGTGGCGGGGCGGGCGCCGCTTGAGGCACGGCAGGTGGAACAGGGGGCGACGCGGTTTCGCCGGCGAGTTTCTCAAAAAAACGCCGCAATTCATCCTCAGGCGACTGCGGAGCTTCGGTCGGTTGGGGAGGTGGAGCTGGCCGCCGGCCGGCTCCACGATTGGCAAGCTGTACAAGCACCCAGACGACCGCCGCAATGAGGCCGATCCAAACATTGAAATCAGCCTGCGCAAGCACCGGGGCTATTGGCCACAAAGTGTGCATTGCAAACCCGATCAGCGCTTCATGACTGCGACTGTTTTGCGTCGGGCTCACCGGCGACGGATTTTCGCATCTCCGTGTCAGCCTGAATGTTCTGGAGGCGATAGTAATCCATGACGCCGAGCTTGCCTTCGCGCAGCGCCTGGGCTATGGCCTTGGGCACCTCGGCCTGCGCCTCGACGACGCGCGCGTGCATTTCCTGCACAAGGGCCCGCATTTCCTGCTCGCGGGCCACGGCGGTGGCCCGGCGGCCTTCAGCTTCCGCCTGGCGCAGCTTCTTGTCCGCTTCGGCGCGCTCAGTCTCGAGCATGGCACCCACGTTGGCCACGTCATTACCCGCTGTCCCGGCAACGCTGATATCCGCAATATCAATCGACACGATTTCATAGGCCGTCTGCGAGTCCAAACCGCTTTCTAGCACACGTCGGCTGATGTGGTCAGGATTCTCCAGCACGTCCTTGTAGGAAGCGGAGGACCCGATGGCACTGACGATGCCCTGGCCAACGCGGGCGATGATGGTGTCTTCGCCGGCGCCGCCCACGAGTCGTTCGAGGTTGGTTCGCACCGTGACGCGCGCCTTGACCAACAACCGGATACCGTCCTTGGCAACGGCGTCGAGCATGGCCGTACCCGACTTCCCGGAATCCGGACAATCAATGACCTTTGGAATTACGCTGGTCCGAACCGCATCCTCCACGTCACGGCCTGCGAGATTCATTGCGGCCGCCTTCTGGAAGTTCAATCGGATATTCGCCTTGTCGGCAGCGATGAGCGCCTTGACCACATTCTCCACATCGCCGCCCGCGAGATAGTGCGCTTCGAGCAGGTCGGTCGAAAGGTCCAACCCGGCTTTTATCACCTGTATACGGGCATCCACGATCATCGCCGGAGGGACGCGCCGCAGCTTCATCCCGATCAGCGAAGCGATGGAAACCCGCGCGCCCGACATGAGTGCGCGCACCCATACGTTGAGAAAATAGAAAAACACGCCAACAAAAATGGCGACTACGAGCGCCAGCAGAATGACCAATACGCCGAAGAACCCAGCCATGACGAACCTCCCTTTCTCGATCGGCTCCTACGCCGCAGGCCGCTGATCCGGCGGCAAGGGCGGTGGCGAACGCGGTGCCTGTCTTGCGTTTATCACACCCGAACAGCGCCGGTCAAGCGCGGCCAGGAGAATCCCCCCCATGCCGACCCAAGTAGAAGCGAACCATATCACAAGCCCAAATGGCGACGGCAGGTTGGCCAACAGGAAAAGGCACAGAAGTCCGACAGTCAGGCCCGCAAAGAAACGACTTGCACAAGAAGTGCCACCAGCGCGAAAAATCAGCGCGCCCATGGCGGCGGCGGTCAGAATTCGTCCGAAATACATCAGTACGACGAAAAGGAGACCCCCGACAAGGGCCAGAGGAATGCCCACCAAGGTGATGAATAGCAGCAGGGCGGTCACGGGAATGAGGCAGAAGGCCGCAAAACCGACAAGCGCGGCCCGCCATGGGCCAAGTCGGATAACCTGAACGGACTGAGAGGCCAGCGTCGGCGAAAGCCAGAACAGCAGCATGCCTGTAGCCAGAGCGCCGGCCAGCAGGAAGCTTTGTGTGGTCATGGCCCAGTCCATGCGGGGCGTCGCGGGAGACGTCGGTTCAGTATGGCGGCGCAGCGCGCCCGCGACGTGCGCTCCCGGTGGCGGCACCAATTCGCGCGCCATGGTATAAACGAGGTTGCCCTCGATGCGGGCGCCAGGCAGCAGGACCACATCTTGAGCGCGGATGATGGTGTCGCCCTCGATTGTACCCGCCACGGTAACGCGATGGGCCCGGATGCTCGCGGGGCCTTGGACCAGCCCCTCCAATATGACATCGGTGCCGACAACGAAGGCCTGCCGGCCGATGCGTGCTTCTGTTCCAATGCGAACAGTTTCCCCCGCGGCGAGAAGGCCATTGTGGACCGCACCATTGATGTCCAACAGACGCAAAGCGGCGATTCGGGCGTGATCGTTAATCGTGCCTGTTACGCGGACATTGACGCCCACAGCCCATACATCATTTGAAAATGTCCCGTTGAGGCGAAGATTGTCGTTGGTCATGGCGCCAGCGGCGGAATTCGCCGGCAGGGCCAGAAGAAAGACATCGTCCGCCGCTAGCCCATCCAGAATGATCTCGGGCGCATGAACCAGGAGAAGGTTCTGGATGGTTTCGTCCGGCGCCAACCGGTAGGGGACTTTGGAAAACAAGACTTCGGCTGATACGGCGTGGGAGCCCGCGCAAGCGATGAGCGACATCATCAAGAATTTCAGCACCTTCATAACCGGGGAGCGCATGAGCAGCCCTTAACAATTCTTATGAGGCGTTCGGAGCAAGCGGGCGTCTCCTCATTCGACGCGCCGCACCACAATGCGGTGTCCCTCCACCTGTGACACACGCACCCGGGCGCCTTTTTCAATCAACATGCCGTCGCTGACGACGTCTCGCCGTGTGCCGCCGATGGATGCAAAACCGCTGGGACGAAGCTCGGACAAGGCGACGCCTTCCTGGCCCACCAAGGAGGCGTCGGATTCCACCGTTTTGAAGTCTTGCCCGCTGCGATCGAGCGTCATGTCCCGGCCCAGCCGGGAGCGTGGAAAGTAGCGAACCCAAACGAACAGGATGACAGAAGAACAGATCACAGAGGCCAGGAGCACGTAGAGTCCGGCCAGGGGACCGATGGAAAATCCGAGCGCCACGGCGCCCGTCATGCTTACGACGCCGAGCACGCCCAACACCCCGCCGGGCAGGAAGACCTCGGCCGCCATTAGTACGATGGCGGCCGCGAAGAGGACAAGAACTGCGTTAACCGGCGTCACAAGAAGCTATCCTCCAAACTGGTTCAAGCGATCGGTTCCACCATCAGCCGGTTCCCTTCGGTCGAGACGATGCGGATGGGCGTACCCGCCGGCACGAATTCGCCCCGGGTCACCACATCCATCCGGCGGCCATCGAAAATCGCGGTTCCGGAGGGATGCAGCGCGCTGATCGCGGTTCCCGTCAGGCCCACCAAATCCTCGCTTGCGCTCGATGCGACAAATCCCCGTCCGCGATCGGCGGACGTGCCAAGAACGAGATGACTGAACCAAGCGGTGCGCGGCAGCCAACGACCGGCGGCCAGGGCGCCCAGGAAGGCCAGCACCAATGCGGCGGCCAAGTTCCGCGCCGAAATCCCAAGCTCGGCCAGGGTGGGGTACCAAGGACCACCCGGCAACCGGCCCGACATGCCCATCAGCAAGGAGGCCAGCATTAGCGCGATGCCGGCGGCCCCGACGAAGCCGAAACCGGGCAGAACGAAAACCTCCACCGCCAGCAAAATTAGGCCCGCGGCGAACAGGAAAAGCTCTTCCTGTCCCGCGAGACCGGCCACATGGTGGCCCCAGAACCATATTGCCAGAAGCAAAATTCCGGCGATGCCCGGGAACCCGAATCCCGGGGTTTTGAATTCGATGTATAGCCCCAGCACCCCCCCTGCGAGCAAGAGAACCGACAGGGATTCGATCCAGTAAGCGAGACGTTCCGCCCACGTCACTTCTATTTCCACCACATCGGCATTCTTCAGGCCAATGCGTTCCAGAAGTGCCTCCAGGTTCTCCACCGTGCCTTCGGAAAGCAGCGGACGTCCGTCCGGCCGTGGCCGTTCGGCGTCATGACTGGTCAATGTAAGGAGCTGTCCGGCGGGTGAAATGACTTCGTCGCCAAGTTTGTATTCGATTTCGCGCCGCACCATCGCTTCGGCCAGCCGTGGGTCATGGCCCTTGAGCTGAGCAGCGGACCGGATGAGGGAGGCCACGTAGGAAAGCGTCTTTTCCTCGACGCTGTCGGGCATTTTCTCGAGTGTGCCGAAGGGAGAAAGCAGGATCGGCATCGCGTCGCCAATGCGTCCGCCGGGCGCCATGTAGATGTGATCCGTGGACAAGGCCAGGATGGCGCCGGCGGATATGGCTTCCGGGTTGCAATAGGTGTAGGTGGGCACGCGAACATGCCGCAGCAGGTCAAGAATTTCCGATGTGGCATCCACTTGACCGCCCGGGGTGTTCATGTCGAACACAATGGCGCGCGCGTTCTGTTGTTCGGCTTCTCGCAGGCCTCGGCGCATCACATACACCAGCGTTCGCCCGATTACGTCCTGAATGGGTATGACATACACGACCGGGGTTTGCGCGGCGCCGACATTCGCGAGCAGGGTCAACCATCCGGCCGCCGCCCACACCGCTATCTTAACGGTCCTGTTCATGTTTGATTCTCTTAGCCCATCCGATGGCTGCCGTCACCCGAGCGGGTTCCAAACGCGGCCCGCAAACAGAATGGCGTTTGTGCGCCGATTCCTGATGAGAAAGACAAACGGACGATCTGCGCGGAAAATCGGCGGAGGCGGCGCCATGGCGGTCATCCGCATCATGACGGCCGTCGCGGCCGCCGCTTCAGCGCCTTGCTCATCCATCTCCACGAATGCCTGATGGACGATCGCTCCGATGAAAAGCGAAGCGGCTTTTGTCATGCCGGAAAAATCCGCCGCTTCGGAAAAAGGCACTGTCATGCCCAACGCCTGCAGGGGGGGGACCAAGTCGAGGCGCGAAGTCACGCGAAAACGGGGGAGTTGGACGACAACCTCTCGGGATTCGAGACGGTTGATCCAGAGCGACAGGGTGTCCGGTTGGAGGCTGCTTTCAATGCCAGACAGATCGCCTCCCTCTTTGGGCAGGAGAAAGGTCATTACGTGATTTTCATCCGAAAACATGGCCTCAAGAATCTGCACCCGATCATCTTCGTAGTAGCCAAACGTGCCGGTTTGCCGCATGGCGGGCGCTTCCACCGTCTCGCCCGGAGCCACGCGGAATGGCTGGTTGGTGGTTTGAGCAGGGTTGAAAGGGGTCTTCCACAATCCCTTGAAATACACGGCATTGACCAGCACCAGGCGCTCGCGGACCGAGAGCAACCCGGGGGCCAGAATCTCCGGAACGCGGTTGTGAGTTTGCGCCGCAGTCCACTCGTTGATCCGGCGGCGCGTTCCTTCGGGATCTTCCGCGAAATTCACCTCAAATGCCTCGGCAAGGTAGGCGTCCCGAAGCGTGGCGGAAAAATCAGGGACCAACGGAAATCCAACCGGGGTCCAAATGGAGTTCGCGACATGCATTTCAACACCGAAACCGGGGCGAATGCGGTGCAGACTCAACCACCGGGGGAACATCGGTGCTGCCTCCGGTTTGTCCCAGGTGACGTGCAGCACACGAGCCATTTGCCGCTCAGTCTCTCCCCGGGCTCCCGCCATGGTCATATGCAGGGCGGCCGCGATGCTAATGGGGGAGCACACCAGATTACCTTTGCCCGAACGTATTCGCTCGTAGAGGTCCAACGCGAAACCATTATGTGCGGCGGACATGACCGCCATGTCCGGTGAGACTTTGGCCGTCAGATCGTTCGAAACCGACTCCGCGGCCCGGCCGCCAGACGGGTCAATGTCGCCCATGAGCCAAGGCGCCGCAGCCAGAACGCCGATGCAAATGAATGCGCGAGAGTGGATCACGATACGTTCTCCGCCATAGGGGCCTTATAGGCGGGCGGCCGGTCTCGGTCAAGCGGCGATTGGCGGTGGGGTGGGCGGATCGCTTGGCGCTGTCACTTGCCGAACAAGCCACTCGACATCGGCCCGGGATATGGGGCGCGGATTGGCGACTGTTGAACCGGAGGCGAGCGTCTCGGCAACAATGGCGTCCATGTCGGGCGGCAGGTGGCCCACCAGTGGGTTGGCCACGCCGAGGGACTGGAGCAGTTCTCGTGCTCGCGCCACCACGTCCGCTCCAAGAGCCACGCTCAGCATGCGATACTTCTCCTCGCAGGCGGGGAGGTTCAATTCCAGCGCGGCTGGCAGACAAATGGCACAGACCAGTCCATGCGGCAGATTGAAGCGGGTGCCCAGCGGATGCGCGAGGCCATGCACCACACCCAAGCGCGAAAGGGAAAGGGCTAGGCCGGCCAAATAGCTGCCCGCGAGCAAGGTTTCCGCCGCTGGGCCTTGCGGGTCGCGAACGCATGGTTCCAGGGAATCCGACACGTTCTGACAGGCCAGGAGCGCCAGTTGTTCACTCAGCTTGGTGGCATGGCGACTCAAGTAGGATTCGACTGCCTGGGTGAAGGCATCAAGGCCCGAATGCGCGATTACGAGCTTGGGGCAGAACGCGAGCAAGGCTGGGTCAAGCAGAACAGTTCGGGCCCGGAACCGTTCATCCCGAATGGATTTCTTCTCCCCCGTCGCTTCGTTTGTGAGAACAGCGTTAAATGTGGCCTCTGCGCCGCTTCCAGCCGTCGTGGGGACGGCCAGGAAGGGCAGTGGCTCCGAAGGAACGGCCTGGCCGTTGTGGTGTGCAGCCGGATCCGAGGGCGATCCATACAGACCGGCCACAGCCTTGGCCAGATCAATGACACTGCCGCCGCCAACGCCGGCAATCCACTGTGGGCGGTGGGAACGCGCGGCCGCCAACATGGCGCGCAGATCGCCAAGGGTTGGTTCTCCACCCCGATGGCGCGCTGCCAGGACTTCCGCAGGCGAGACGAAAAGCTCTCGGATGCGCACCAGCCGGTTTTCGTGTTCAAGCGCCGCCCCGTGGATGATCATGCCGCGACGGCCAAATGGTGCGCTCTCCGCCGGTAAATCGAAAAGGCAGCCACGGCGGAAAAGCACGCGGCTGGGCCACTCGATCAGCTGCGGCAAGACGGCCATGTTAAAGCATGCTACGTGGTGGCGGGCGGATACTGGACGATCACCGCCAGTAGTTCCAAGTCGGAGGGACCGCTGTTGCGCACCGCATGGGAGTCGCCTCGTCCCGTCAGAATCGCGTCGCCGGCCTTTACTGGTTTGGCGGACGCACCGTCCTCGAGAATGCCGGTTCCTCGCGTCACCAAATACACCTCGTCCTCCGAGGCGTGTTGGTGCAACCCGATGGTTGCGCCCGGGGGAAGGGTCAGAACGGCACATAGTCGGACGGGTGCCTGAAACTCATGACTCTGGAACAGATGCCGCACGGTGACCGTGCCCGCGCCACCACGCATGCCTACGCGCTGTTCAGTCGCCATTTGTTCCGGGCTGCGAATCATGTGGATCCCCCCTTTCTCGAAATCGCAGCGGCCTGTGCAAGGCGGGCGGCTATTTCCTCCGCCGCCCGCATGCCTTCATGAATGCCCTGAACGGCGGTGGAGCCGCCGTTGACCATGTCGCCGCCGGCATAGACGCCGTCGAGACTCGTTTCCTGCGAACCCGCTTTGACTTTCACCAGACCGTCCTCCGTAAGCGCGAGGCCTTCCAGCGCCGCGCGGGTTTCGGGTGAAAGGGTTTGACCAATGGCCTCAATGGCCAATCCGACGGGCAGCACCGTCTCCGAATCCGGCCGTGGGACGGGACGGCGGCGCCCTTGTTCATCCGGCGGGCCGAGATCGGTGCGCACGATGCGCACGCCGAGAAGGCGTCCCGCCGCGTCCACGTCGTAGCCGAGGGGTTGCGTAAGAATGAGCATGTGGACGCCAGCATGAAGCGCACGATCGCGTTCGGAGGGCCAGGCGGGCATTTCGGTGAAGGAGCGGCGGTAGATGAGAAAGACATCCGCCGCTCCCAGTCGGCGGGCCACGACGGCCGCGTCCATGGCGGTGTTTCCCCCGCCGATGACGGCGACACGATCAGGCACTGTCTTTTGCCGGCCGGCTTTTGCCTCGCGCAGGAAAATCAGAGCGTCCACGACGCCATCCGCCTTGCCGAGCGAAGCGCTGCCCTGAAGCCCCATCGCGAGAAAGATCGCATCGAACCGGGACCGCAAGTCCTTCAGGGGCAGATCCGAACCGAGTCCCGCCGGCGTGTGAATGGCCAGCCGTCCGTTTTTGAGGGCTGGCGCCAGGATGGCGTGGATCTCCGTTTCCGCGTCCCCCATGCGTTCCGTTGGGATCATGGCATCCGGTGTGCCGCCCAGGCGCGAGCAGTGTTCGAAAATCTCGACCTTGTGGCCGAGTTCAAGGAGGCGGATGGCGCAAGCCAGGCCTGCAGGGCCGGCGCCCACCACGGCGATGCGGCCCGGCCGGCTTTCGGCGGGGAGCCGGATGCCCGTCCATCCCTCCCGCCGCGCAATGCGGCACACCTCCAACTGGATGTCGCGGATGGGGATGGGGTGTTCGCAAAAGATGTGCTCCACACACCCCCCCTCGCACTGGACTTCCGACGGGCAGACGAAGGCGCACATTTCCGGCAGGGCATTGGTGCGGCGCAGTAGGTCGTAGGCGTCCCGGTAACGGCCGTCGCCGAAGGCTCGCACGAATCCCGGCACATCCACATGGGCGGGGCAGGCTTTGGCACAGGTTGGATTCTCGCAGTCCCGGCAACGGCGCGCCTCTTCGGTCAGGCGATCCATGGCGTGACGGCGCGCTTCACGGTACTGTGGCCCGTAAATTGCGCTGTCTCGCACGACGCAGCCGGTCATGCCTCCATCGCGCATGATTTGGGTGCAGGCGGAACAGGTCACGCAACAGCGGTCCGGATCCATGCGCCCCTTTGTCAGGATATCCCGCACGGAGTCGGGATAGGCAAAGGCGCCTCGTCCCTGTCCAATGAGGGCCGCCCATCCCTCTTCGACGAGCCCCGCGGCAACATAGGGCATCAAATGGCGTAGCCAGGCGTATCCCCCGGCCACGACGGGGATTGGAGATACCGCCTGCTGCAAGGTGCGCGTAATAGATGCAAAACGAGCGATGGCTTCCAATGGGTGCTCGGCCGGCACGGTCATGCCCTTGATGGGAAAGTCGAAAGGCCGCCCATAATGAGGATTAAAATAGGGGTTTCCGATCGAGACATTCAAAAGGGGAGCGCCGATCTCGCAAACCAAACGAGCCAACCTTGTGGGTTCGTCAAGATCCGGCCGCTGTGGATCGCCCGGCGTGACCCCAAAGCCGAACGGGTGCGGAATGGCATCGAAGGCGTTCATCCGAGTGGTGACGAAAACAGACGGCACTTCGTTGCGAATGCGGCCCAGCGTTTCGATCAAGAAACGGGACCGGTTCTCGAAGGCCCCCCCATATCGTCCCGCACGGGTGAATGATGCCAGCAATTCGGAAACGAGGTAGCGATGACAACTTTTCACGTCCACCCCGTCGAATCCGGCCTGGGCGGCCAAACGGGCCGCTCTGACGTAGACGTCCTGCAGCCGGTCGAGTTCGTCGTCGGAGATCAAGGGATAGTCCGGCGGCAAACCGTGCCGCGGGTCGAGGATGGGGCTGTGATGAGCGATAATGGGCCGGGGGACGCCGTCAGGCTTACTGTATCGCCCGGAATGGGTGAGTTGAATCACCAAAACCGGCTCGCGGCCGAAGGCGGCTCTTGCGGCCATTCTCGTTTGATCCGTCAAACGCCGAAACGCGGAAACGTTGCCCTCATGCAGATACAATTGCTGGGGATTCGAGCGGGCGTCAGGGGCCACGGCGGTGGCTTCAAACCAGAGCAGGCCCGATCCACCCTCGGCATAGCGCCGATAACGACGAAACGTCAGTTCGCCTGGACCGCCATCGGCTGTCGCGTCGAATCCCTCCATCGGTTGCACCGCAAATCGGTTAGGGGCCGAGAGGGTGCCCAGCGGCACGGGATCGCCCAGGATCGAAATCCGTTCCGAGATGGGCAGCGTCAGATGGAGGCGGCGCAATTCGGCGCGCAATTCCTCCAGCGAATGGAGATGGAATCGTTGATGCTCGCTCATTTTTTGTTGATCCCCGGCTTGACAGTGGAGCGGCATCCTATCTTCCAGGCCTGATGAAAGAGAAGCATTTTTTCAGCCGGTCTGCGCGGACGAGCCGGCGTGACGCCAGAGGGCTAGCGCCCGCGAATGGCATCGAACTGGCGCGCGTACACGCCGGCCAGCAGCGGGGACTCGATGCGAAGCATGTTCTCATGGTTGACGGTGACGGCGGCGGTGGTCCAGTTGGCGGAGCCGGTGAGAACGACTCGTTGATCCACCACTAGGAACTTGTGGTGCATGGCGGCATAGGCGGCTGTCATGCGGATAGGCGTGAGGGTTACGCGCCGCCTCTTTAACATTCGCAACGCGTCTTTCATCGCCGGAAAATCCGCCTGCGCCGCGTCATACTTGACTTGCACGCGGACGCCGCGCGCGGCGGCGTCCGCCAGCGCCTGAACCAGGGCGGGGCGGCTCAGGGCATACATGGCGACACGAAGGCTGGTCTGCGCCTCACGGATGCTTTGCAGCACAAGTCGCTCCACGTCGGCATCGAAAGCGGCTTCGACGCGGGCCTGCGCTGGGACTTCAGAAGAACGCGAATAATCCGGCGCAGCGCAAATGCACCAAATCAGGACGGCGAAAACGACGCAACCCGACCTTCTGATCACAGCGGCACAGTAGGGTGAATGAGGGGGGGATGTAAAGCCCTGGAGTTCGCAGGGCATTGGCAGGACGAATCGGCGCCTACTATCGGAGGTGCGGGTTAAAAAGACGCTCAGCTCGTTGACGGTATGGGCCATTTGGCATAAGGTTTTACGGTTTTGACCGATCAGAGGCCAGCTTAGCTCAGTTGGCAGAGCAAGTGATTTGTAATCACTAGGTCCGGGGTTCGAATCCCCGAGCTGGCTCCACGCGAGAAATGGGTTGCATGACAACGAGTCTTTCACTGGATCTGGGCCATATAGTCCTGGATCGCCGGAGGTGTTCACCGCCGCTGGATCCATATTTTCTACCGCCGGCTCTTGGGTTGCTTCCGAACCCCTGCGCAAACAAAGATACTCCCTCCAGATCGCTGCAAGTGCTGCTGGAACGCCCAAACGCGCGAACCAGTCGGTTTGATCTCGTGTTTTACGAGAGCTCTTCCGGGAAGGGGGTGGGCACGGCTGAAGGTTTGGCGGAGCGTATTGTCAAGTTCCTGCTGTGGTCTCGTGGAGGCTTCCGCCTGCGGCTGGCGGGCGACACCACGTTGAGGGCTGTGGCCGCAAGCGCATGGCGAGAAGGGGACGCCCGCGCATTTGACGTTCGGTTGATGAGCCAGGCCTATGGGCGGGTCTTCGAAACGGTTGAGGAACAGACTCTTGATGAAGGACTCGGCGACGGAAGCTTTCCGATGGGCGGTCATTTGGACGGCTGCCGGCTTGGGTTCGACCTTGGCGCCAGTGATTTCAAGGTGGCCGCGGTTCGAGAAGGGGAGGTCGTGTTTTCTGCGGAGTTTCCGTGGACGCCGAAGGAGCAGTCCGATCCGGCTTATCACTACGATCATTTGAACGCGGGATTGCGGCGCGCGGCGGCTCATCTACCCTGCGTGGACGCGATTGGCGGCAGTTCGGCAGGAATTTACGTGGATAATGAGCCTCGGGTGGCCTCGCTATTCCGCGGTGTGCCGCCGGCCGCCTTCGATAGCCATGTTCGCGGCATGTTTCACCGCTTAGCGCGCGAATGGCATGTGCCCTTGGTAGTAATCAATGACGGCGAAGTGACTGCGCTGGCGGGCGCGATGAGCCTGGGCATGACGGGCGTTCTGGGCGTGGCGATGGGGTCGAGCGAAGCCGCCGGTTTTGTGAGACGCGATGGGCTTCTGACCGATTGGCTGAACGAACTGGCCTTTGCGCCGGTGGATTTGCAGCCAGATGCGCCGGCCGATGAGTGGTCCGCAGACCGGGGTGTTGGCGCGCAGTATTTCTCCCAGCAAGCAGTCGCCCGGTTGGCGGCGCGCGCGGGGTTTTCGTTTAGGGACGAAGTGCCCCTTCCGGAGCGCTTGAAGAAAGTGCAAGAGATGTGTGCGGCGGGACACCAGGGCGCCGAAGACATCTTCCGAACCATCGGGGTCCATCTCGGCTACACCATCCCGTGGTATGCGGCCTTCTACGAGATGGATCATGTACTGCTGCTGGGGCGCGTCACCACGGGCTGTGGGGGGGAAATCCTGCTCGCCGAGGCGCAGAAGGTGCTGCGCGCGGAATTCCCGGAAGTGGCCGAACGAATTGCCTTGCACATGCCGGACGAAAAGAGCCGGAGAGTGGGGCAGGCGGTTGCGGCCGCTAGCTTGCCGGTGATCAGAAAGCCGGGGGGAGCATGAGCAACCCCTACGGCCGATGGGTGAAGCAATGGGTCGCGCTCTTCCGCAAAGGAAGGCAACTGCCCTTGGGCGGTTTTGGGCCAGATGGAACACCGCCGCCCTTGCGGCGCGATGCGCCGGTGGCGCTGATCTTCTCTCCGCATCCCGATGATGAATGCATCACCGGCGCCCTGGCTTTGCGCTTGAGATGGGAAGGCGCGGCGCGCGTGATCAATGTGGCCGTGACGTTGGGCAGTCGGGTAGGGCGGCGGGTGGCGCGTTGGCGGGAGCTGCGGGCGGCCTGTCGGCATCTCGGTTTCGAAACGGTGCGAACCGCGCCGGCCGGGCTGTCCGGCATAAACCTGCATGCCCGCCGCGAGCAACCGAAGCAATGGCGCGCCTCGGTGGAAACGATTCGCGGCGTCATGGCCGCCCATGAGCCGCGGGTGATTATTCTGCCTCACCCGCGCGACTGGAACAGCACCCACGAAGGCACTCACGCCCTGGTGCGCGACGCCCTCAAGACCATGCCTCGGTCATTCGCATGCGTGACGGTTGAAACCGAGTATTGGGCGCCGATGGAACGGCCCAATCTGCTGGTGGAGTCTAGCGCCGCGGAGGTGGCGTTGTTGCTGGCGGCGCTGTCATGCCACCGGGGCGAGGTGGAGCGGAATCCCTATCACTTAAGCCTGCCGGCGTGGATGGCCGATAATGTCCGACGCGGCAGCGAGCTGGTGCAGGGGCAGGGGCACGCAGCCGTGGGGTTCGTTTTCGGGACGCTCTATCGCCGGGGGCTGTGGCGGAGAGGCCAATACAAGGCGATTAAAGGCCAAGGCTTGGCGCTTTCCGCTCGGGAACATGCCGAGCGAGTGTTGACGATGTGACATACGCAGAGGAGTCGGATTATGGAAGTTATCATTCGCCCCGACGCCGATCAGGCCGCGGCCTTGACGGCCCGCCTGATCGCACAGGAGGTCCGACTGCGTCCGAACGCGGTGCTCGGTTTGGCGACGGGGCGAACCATGGAGCGGGTGTACAATCACTTGGTGCGCCTGCATCAGACCGAAGGGCTTTCCTTCCGTGAGTGCCGCACCTTTAATCTGGATGAGTACATCGGGTTACCCCCGGAACATTCAGGCTCCTTCGCCTATTACATGCGCCGGCATTTTTTTTCCCGCGTGGATTTGCGACCCGAAAACGCGCATTTGCCCAACGGATTGGCGGCCGATTTGCCGGCGGAATGTGCTCGGTATGAAGCCCTGATCCGACAGAGCGGAGGAGTGGACCTGCAACTGCTAGGCATCGGGCCCGACGGGCACATCGGGTTCAACGAGCCGTTGTCCGCGTTGCGATCAAGAACAAGAGAAAAAGCCCTGACCTCATCCACCCGCCAAGCCAATGCCGACGCCTTCGGGGGCGACTTTCAGCAGGTGCCCTGCCGAGCCATCACAATGGGCGTGGGGACGATTCTGGAAGCGAAGCGCTGCATCCTCCTGGCGACGGGCGAGCGCAAAGCGGCCATCGTGGCGCAGGCCGTGGAAGGGCCCATCACGGCCATGGTATCCGCGTCGGCCCTGCAACTGCATCCCCGGTGCGTGGTGATTGTGGACGAAGCGGCCGCAGCCGGCTTGGACGGCGCCGACTACTATCGCTGGCTGTTCGAGCATGAACCCGAATGGGAGGCTTTTCGTTGAAAGCGGAGCGCGCGCTGGTGGTGCTGGCTGCGGGCGTGGGAAGCCGCTACGGTGGTTTCAAGCAGCTTGACCCGGTCGGCCCCGACGGCTCGCTGGTGCTGGAGTATTCGATCTTTGACGCTCTTCGCAGCGGATTCAGCCGCGTGGTGTTCGTCATCCGCCCGGAAACGGAGGAGGCGTTCCGGGCGGTGATCGGCCGTCGCATAGAGAGACATGTTCCCGTGGCCTTTGTGGCGCAGCGCATGGACGATCTTCCGGCGGATTGCGCCGTTTCGGTCCGTCGCGTCAAACCGTGGGGCACGGCACACGCCCTCTTTGCTTGCCGCAAGATGGTGCGAGAGCCTTTTGGAGTGGTGAACGCTGATGACTTCTACGGTCGTGGCTCCTTCGAGGTAATGGGGGCGTTTTTTGACGCGAAACAGTCGGCTTTGGACCATGGGTTTGCCATGGTCGCGTTCCGCTTGGGCGAGACGCTTTCGGAACATGGCGCTGTGGCCCGCGGCATATGCGAGCAAGACGCCAATGGCCGCCTCAAGTCCGTGGAGGAAATGACGGAGATCGCTCGTTCGGGAAAGGACATTCGCGCCAGGGCCGCGGACGGACATTGGCGAGTATTGCCGGATGATACGCCAGTATCCATGAACATGTGGGCCTTCACGCCAGCCTTGTTCGCGTTTCTTGAAGACGAGTTCCGGTTGTTTCTTGCAGAACGGGGGGCCGATGCGGGCGCCGAGTGGTATTTGCCTTCGGTCGTGGCAAAGCTCGTGGCCCGGCAGCTCGTCACCGTCGAGGTGCTGCCATCGACGGAAAAATGGTGCGGCGTGACATACCAGGCCGATCGGGCGGGCATGGCGGAGTATGTTTCTGCGCTTGCGGCCCGGGGTGTATACCCGGTGCCGCTTTGGGGTCGCGCTTGATCGCGCGGTTCCCGCGACGCGTGAAAATGATTGTTTAGGTCTCCGTGGCAGGCTATATTGAAAACATGCGCCTTTCTCACGCCACGGGAACGATTTTCTGCGCTGGGGCGCTGTTAATCGGGCGTATCGGGGTGGGACATGCGTCCGATCTGCCGATGGTGCGCACGATCACGGCTCAACAGCTCCGAAGCGCCGTCCGCGAAGCGACGAATCACGTGGTGCTCCTGCACTTCTGGGCCACATGGTGCCGACCTTGCCGGGAGGAGTTTCCGGCGCTTGTGCGCCTGGTCAAGACCTATCCGACGCCATTTTTTCGGCTGATCTTGGTGTCCGCCGATGCGGAAGAGGACCTCGCGGAGGCCGCCGAGTACCTGGCGCGGCAGGGGTTGCAGGAGCCATCCTATCTGGCGCTGCGGCTGAATGATGTTTTCATCAAGTCGGTTTCCAGCGAGTGGAGCGGCGCCTTGCCCGCGTCGTTCTTTTTCGTTCCGGGGCGCGGCTTGGCGAAGTGGTGGGAAGGCGCGCATGCGTACGAGACGTATGCGGAGACGGTGGAGGCGTTGATCAGAGAACAAGGAGGGATGTTGCGATGAACAGACGGTTGAGTGCGATGGCGGCGACGGCATTGTTGGCGGGTGCATTGAAGGTTACGGCGGGCATCGGCATCGGGGACGCTCCGCCGATGAGCGACGTGAAAATGAAGAACGTGGACGGCAAGATGCTTTCCATCAAGGAAGCGGCGGGGCCGAAGGGCCTGTTGGTGGTCTTCTGGTGCAAGCACTGTCCCTTCGTGAAGGCCTACGAAACCCGCATGACCGCCCTAGGCAATGAGACGATGGAAAAAGGGGTGGGCGTGATCCTGATCAACGCGAACGACGCGGCAGCCTATCCCGAAGACAGTTGGGAGAACATGCAGAACCAGGCCAAGCAATCAGGCTATCGCTTTCCGTATGTAGTGGATGAAACGTCCGACGTGGCCCGCGCCTTCGGCGCAGGGCGAACCCCCGAAGCGTTTCTCTTCAATGCGGAGATGAAGCTTGTTTACCATGGCGCGATTGACGACAATGCTCAACGGCCGGAGGAAGTCACAAAGTCCTATCTTCGGGATGCGGTGACCGCCTTGCTAGAAGGGGGCGAGATAGCTGTGAATAAAACCAGCTCGGTGGGCTGTTCCATCAAGTTTCGCAAGCAGCCCTGACCACGTTGGGGCAGGGTGCGCGTCGATTGGCCCCGCACCCCGTTGCATGGCCTCCGGTTTCAGGCGCCGGCAAGGGCCTTGCGCAGCGCAGCCGCGGCGGCATCGTAGTTCGGCTCCATCGAAAGCTCGGGCACCAGTTCCTTGTAGGTCAATGTGCCGTCGCGGCCAATCACCATGACGCAGCGGGCAAGCAGCCCCATGCCGTCTATAAGCAGGCCGTATCGTGGGCCGAAATCTCTGTGCGCCGCGTCGGACAGCAGCCGCACTCGCTGGGTTTTTTGGGCTTGGCAGAAACGTTGTTGCGCAAATGGCAGGTCCATGCTGATGGTCCACCAAACGGCATCGGTCGGCATGGTTTCGGCCAGGTGATCGAAGCGACTGGTCTGCATTGCGCACACAGGGGTATCCAGACTCGGCACGACGTTAAGGAGGACGACCTGCGCGCGAAGGTCAGAGAGCCGCACTGGCTGAAAACTCCCGTCAAGGACCGTGAAATCAGGAGCGGGCGCTCCGACCTGGACGGGAGCCCCCAACAGGTTGAGTCTTTTCCCGTGCAACATAACCGAGTTGGCCGTGCTGTTCATGCGTGCATCCTTTCTCGCTTTGGTGTCGGGCACGTTCCCGCCCACGCGCGTTTCGCCTCGCCGAGTGGAAACGCTTGGAACGTAGCGTCTCTTGCGCTATTATGCCGCAACTGCCTGGGGAGGGGAAAGAGCGAAATGAAGAGATCGTGGTATGGAGAGATCAATGGAGGCTTGTTCCCTCGCTGACAAAAAGTGCGTGCCTTGCCAAGGCGGTGTTCCGCCGATCACGGGCGTCGCGCTTCAGGAGTGGCTGGGCCGACTCGGGGGCGGCTGGGAGATCGAAGAGGAGCGTCGCCTTCGCAAAACCTATCGCTTCAGGAATTTTCGTGAAGCGCTTGCCTACACCAACGCGCTGGGCGAGATCGCCGAAGCGGAACAGCATCACCCAGAGATCACCCTCTCATGGGGCCGGGTGAGCGTGCGGATATGGACGCATAAGATCAACGGCCTGACGGAGAGCGATTTTGTGCTGGCCGCTAAAGCGGATCGCCTAGCGGGAATGTAAAATGGATGGGCATATCAGCGAGTCCCCTGAAGGGGACGCCGGAAGCAGTGGGGCCAACGCAGGCGCCGGTAGGAACAAGGCGCCGGCGGAGCGGGCCGCGGCCGATTTTGAAAATCTGGCCGGTGTGCGGGTGTTGGTGCTCGACGATGATGAGGGGATCCGGCGCACCGTAACTACTCTCTTGAGCCGATGTGGCTGCGAGACCGAGGCCGCCACCAACGGCCGCGAGGGGCTCCGCCTGATGCTAGAGCACGACTATGACGTCGTGATCGTGGATTTGCGAATGCCCGAAATGGGAGGAGCGGCTTTCATCAAGGAAGTGCGAGCCATCTGGCCCTGGCTGGGCGTGGTGATCATGACCGGCTACGCGGACGAAGAGGCGATTGAGTACATCCAGGACACCGGGTTCCTGCGAGTGATCCAAAAGCCTTTCGAGATGGCTGCGTTGAGGCGTTACGTTGCCGAGGCGGCGCAGAACAAGCGCCGGCTGGTGGAGGTGCCTGCCGGCCAAACGCTGGACCTGATCACATACCAGATGGGCCTGCTGCGGGAGTTCAGCGAAACCGCGGTGGTGACCCAGAATGTGACGGAGGCCATGCGCGCGCTGGCGGCGGGCTTGTCCAGGGTATTGCCTTGTCTCGGCATCGGCATACTGATTGTGGAAGAAGATGGGCGGGAGCTGGTGCTGGCCGTCAATGACCCGGTGGCGGCGTCGTTCCTGCAGCAGATGCGGGTGGCCGTCATAGGGCACTATGAGGCGCTGACCGGCGAGACCATGGCCCCGGAAGACTTGCGAGTGCAGATAGTGGGGCCGCCACCCTCCGAAGCGGCACAACAGGCCCTAGGCAGGGCGTTTGTGTTGCCGATCATCATTGCTCACAAGGTGCGCGGGGTGTTGGTGCTGGCCGCCGCGTCAGCCAACGCCTTCACGCAGAAGGACCTTCCGTTTCTTTATCATGCCGGGAGCCATCTCTCGACCGTGTTTCTGGCGCTAAGCCGGCTGCGGCAGATGGCCGTTCGCGACCCCCTGACCGGCCTCTACAACCGACGCGGGCTTGAAGAGGAATTTCGTCGTGCGTGGCAACTAACTCGGCGTCACGACCACGAATTGGGCGTCGTGGTGATTGATATTGACCATTTCAAGACCCTGAACGACGCGTATGGACACCAGGCAGGCGATCAGATTCTGCAGGAATTCGGACGGCTGCTGCATCGGGTGGCACGGGCCTCGGACATCATGGGCCGGTACGGAGGCGACGAAATCGTGGTGGTGCTGCCGATTTCGAGCCGGGAACAAACGCGCGCTTTTGCAGAACGTCTTTTGAAAGAAGTCCGTCAACAAGTATTCTGCCGGGAAACGCATGCCATTCGGCTTACCATTTCCATTGGCGCAGCCAATAGCGACCGGCTGCAGGCGAATCAAACTTCCGGGGACGTGCTCCGGCAGGCCGATCAGGCGGTCTATGCGGCCAAACGAGACGGCCGCGACCGGCTGTGCATGTGGACGGAAACGGAGGGCGCCGGCGAAAGGGAATCGGCGCCCGCCGCAAAACCGCTCCAAGCGGACGGTGAGTTTCCTCGTGTGCGGGGGCATGTGCTGGTGGTGGACGACGAAGCCGTGGTGGCTAACCTGGTCAAAGCCATCCTTCAGAAGGAGCAATACGAAGTGGCGGTCGAGCATTCGGTGTCCGCAGCGCTCGACCGGCTCCGACAGGCGCCCGGCCAGTTTGACATCGTTCTGACGGACCTGGCCATGCCTGGGTATTCGGGGTATGAATTGCTGGATTATCTGCGCGGCGTGGACGAGAGCATCGTGCGCATAGTAATTACCGGACGGGCCAGCACGGACACGGCGGTGGCCAGCGTCCGGCATGGCGCATATGATTTTCTGGCCAAGCCGTTCGTGCCGGCCCAATTGACGGCGGTAGTCGACCGGGCGTTGCAATACCGGCGGCTCCTGCTAGAGAATCGACGTTATCAACGCCATCTCGAAGAGATGGTCCGCACCAAGAGCCTGGCGTTGTCGAACGCGCTCGAACAGACCAAACAGGCGTATGACTTCACACTGGGCGCGATGGCGGCGTTGATTGACGCGCGCGAACACGGAACAGGGCGCCATTGTGAGAAAGCGTCTCGTCTCTCGCGGCTGCTGGCGGCGAATCTTGGTCTTTCGGAGCGAGTCATTGACGAGATCGGGCGGGGGGCATTGCTTCACGACATCGGCAAGATCGGCATTCCGGATGCGATTCTGCTGAAACCCGGACCGCTCGACGAGCAGGAATGGGCCATCATGCGCACGCATCCCGAAATCGGCCACCGCATTCTGCGGAGCAGCCCGCATCTTGAAGGCGTGGCGGAGATTGTGCTGGCCCATCACGAATGGTACGACGGCAGCGGCTATCCCCGCGGACTGTCCGGCCATGATATTTGCGAGGGGGCCCGTGTGTTTGCGATCATTGACGTATATGAGGCCATTCGCAGCGACCGGCCTTATGCCGCCGCGCGATCTCGCGAGGAGGCGGTGCGCGAAATCCAGTCCCTTGTCGGCCGGCAGTTTGATCCGCGGGTCGCGGAAACGTTCTTCCGATGTGTGCCGGAGTTGGAGCAAATTGCCGAGTACGGCGCGGGTGTCGAGGCGGGAAACAGGTTGGTCCGGGTGGAGTGATCTGTGGCGCAAAAGGCGGGGAAATACACCAAGGGAAGCAGCGGGAGGAGAATACCATGACCGTGCGACGGTGTGCGATGACGCTATGTCTTGTTGTGGCGGCGGCAGTATGCGCCCAGGAGCAGGAACGACAGTTCGAGTCTTCGCTGGCCATGGGCGTGACCATGACGGACGGCAACAGCGAGACCTTGCAGGCCAATGCCTCCTTGCTGGCCAAGGGCGAGCGAGCCGATCTGGGGTCGTATCGGGCCGGACTCGAGGGCAATTACGGCGAGAGCGTGGTGAATGACGAGCGCGAACGGACGGTTCAGAACGCCCGCGCGCTGGCCAATGCCAGAAAAAAGCTGACGTCGCGCGCGTTCGCCGTTTTGGATGGAACAGCGCTGCATGATGATGTGGCGCTGGTGGACTATCGCCTGACGCTGGGCCCCGGCCTCGGGCTTTATCTCGTCAAAACCAAGGAGACGGCGCTCTCGCTGGAAACCGGCCCGGCGCAGGTGTGGGAGAAAGTCGCCAGCGAAACCGATGAATACATCACCTGGCGCGTGGCCAACCGATTCGAACAGTCGGTGGGGCCGACGGCCAAGCTGTGGCAGTCCGCCGAGTATCTGGTGAAGGCGGATGACGGGGCCGATTACCTTGTCACGGCGGAAGTGGGGGCCGAGGCGGCGATGAATTCCCGCATGAACCTTCGCGTAGTGCTGCAGGAAAAGCACGACAGCACGCCGGCGCCAGGTCTGGAGCGAAACGACGTCACGCTGATTGCCGGCTTCAGTCTCTCCCTGTAGGCCGGATCAAGCGAAGTGGGGCCATCAGCAAAGCAGGGGAGACAGGATATGAGAATTGCACCGGAGGAGCGGAAAGGGCGGCGGGTATGGATTCTCGACAATGAGGCCCTACGGCTGACATGGATGCAGGGTGGCGGCCATCTCGCCGCGTTGGTTCATCGCGAGGCCCCCAACGTGAGTCCCTACTGGATTCCGCCTTGGCCCACGATGGAGCCATGGGAATACGTGCCGTCCAGGCACGCCAAGCGCTACGACTGCCGTCTCCTCGCCAGCATTGCGGGGCACAACATCTGTTTCGGGGCCTTTGGCCCTCCCTCTCCGGAAGAAGCACGGGCCGGTATGAGCATCCACGGAGAAGCGCCGGTGGCACGGTGGCGCGTTCTGAAGCGGGTTGTGGGGCGCGACTGTCTGCAGTTCGTCTGCGAGTGCTTGCTGCCGATTGCGGAAATGACCTTGCAGCGCGAGATGGCCATGAGGCGCAACGGAAGCGTGATCCGAATCCGGGAAACCATTCGCAATCATGCGCGGCGGGATGTGCCTTATACCATGTGCGAGCATGTGACCTTTGGCCCCCCCTTCCTTGAAAAAGGCGTAACGCTTTTCGACGCCTGCGCCACCAAGGGCCACAGCTTCCCGGCCGCCTTTGGGAGGCCGCAGCGTCTGAAGGAGAATGCACCGTACCAATGGCCAATCGGTAACGGAACGAAGGGCCCCGTTGATATGCGAATGATCGGACGCGAGTACCGCCGCTCGAGTGATTTTTCGACGCATCTGATGAACACCAAACGGGACGACGCCTGGTTCGCTGCGGCCAATCCGCGACGGGGGTTGCTGGTGGCGTACAGTTGGAAACGCGCCGACTTCCCGTGGCTGGGCAACTGGGAAGAGAACTACGGTCGGCGGAGCGCCCCTTGGAACGGGCGCACCCTGACGCGGGGAATGGAGTTCGCCAATTCTCCATTCCCGCTGGGCCTGCGCGCGGCGGCCGCCCTCTCGAAATTCCAGGGGCTCGAGACCATTGCGTGGCTGCCTGCAAGATCTGCACAGATCAAAGAGTACGCCATTCTGGCGCTGCCGATCGAGACGGGATTCAAGGGCGTGGCCGACATACGCCGGCGTGGCAGCGCGTTCGAAGTCGTCGGACGAGACACCGGTCGAGTGTGGCCGGTGGACGGCTGAAACCCACTTGTGCCCTCGTCTGCGAGGAATCAAGTCTGTCGCCTCGCATGAAGGGCGCGGAGCCGCTCCGCATTCAGGTCTATTAGATCGGGTGCGACCAGGTGTGCGCGGCGCAGTCCACCCGTTCCGCTAATCCCAACCACGGTGAATCCGCCTACAAGGGCCGCTTCGACACCTGCTTCAGCATCTTCGATCACTACACATTGTGATGGCGCAAGTCGGAGCATTCCGGCGGCCGTGAGGAACACGTCCGGATGGGGTTTGGCGTGTGTGTGCGAGTAGCCGTCGCAAATAGCCTCGAAGAACCCGGAAATACCCAAGCGGTTCAGCACATCGCGAGCATTGCGGCTGGCCGACCCCAGCGCCAGGCGAAGACCGGCGCATTGAAGATCGGTCAACAGCGCGAGTACGCCGGGCAGGAGATCAGCCGGTGTCAAGCGGGTCAACGCTTGGCGGTAACGCGCGTTTTTTTTCTCGGCCAATGCAGACAATTCTTGTTCGGAGTACTTGTCGGCCTCCGCTCCAAGAGCAATTCGCAAGGAGGCCAGCCGGGAAAGCCCGCGCACACGGTCGGTCAAATCCGGAGGCGGCTCCACGCCAATGCTGCGAGCAAGCTCGGCCCAGGCCTGGCCGTGCTGGGTTGCGGTGTCCACCAGGACTCCATCCAGGTCGAATATGACCGCGGCAAGAGGCAAGGCGGTTTTGCTGATTTCATGGTCGTTCGGCATGCCTGGAGAAATGCCATTTTTAGTCCGAAGAACGCAATGGAAAACTGACGGCGGGGCGCCTTGTTTGCGCTTGCCATGAGCTTATAACCTTCGATAGCTTTCGCGCCATCACCGGAGGTCATGTGTCAGCAGAGCTAGCATTTGCGTTGATCAATCCGTACACGATAGCCAAGTCGCGCACCGGGGGTGTGATTGGGCGCCTCATCAGTCGTACGGGGCTGGATCTGGTAGCCGCCAGGATGTTCGGTCCGAGCCGCCAACTGGCGATGGAGTATGCCGATTCCATCCTTTCTTGCGACCGCCAGGACCCGGAAATCGCGAAACTGCTGTCCGACTATGTGCGGCGCGCGTATGCGCCGGATCCGCAGACGGACAAGCCTCGCCGGGTCATGCTCCTGTTGTTCGAAGGGGAGAACGCCATCCAGAAAGTGCGCGAAGCGACGGGGCACATCCGAGCAGGTTGGGTTGGCGGCGAAACCATCCGCGACACGTATGGGGATTTCGTGTTGGATGATAACGGTCGCGTGGCATATTTCGAGCCGGCCATTCTTGTGCCTTCGTCCGTGGAACGGGCGGCCACCGTGCTGCGCCTGTGGACCAAGTATACCGACAGCGACGGAGGACTGATAGATCATGCAGCCGACGTGGGATCCGCCGAAGGGGTACAGACCACCTTGGTGCTGATCAAGCCGGACAGTTTTCGTTTCCCCAGTGTCCGGCCTGGACACATCATTGACCTGCTTTCGCGGTCCGGTTTGCGTATCGTCGGCATCCGAAAAGTCATGATGACAGTGGCCGAAGCCGAGGAGTTCTACGCCCCCGTACGTGTCGCGCTGCGGGAACGGATGAAAGACGTGGCAGCCAGGACGGCCGGCGAGGCGTTGGAACGAGCGTTTGGGTTCGAGGTGTCGGAGGAGCTAAAAGCCTCGATTGGCGAGAAGTTGGGGCCGCTCTGCGGGGAGCGTCAGTTTGAGCAGATCGTGAAATTCATGACGGGGTATTTGCCTTCGGAGTGCGCGGAGGCGGACAAGGCCCGTTTAAGTTCTGAGAGCTGTTTGGCGCTAGTCTATCGAGGTATGAGCGCCGTGGAGAAGATCCGCTATCTATTAGGCCCAACGGATCCCTCCCGCGCCGAACCGGGTTCCGTGCGGCGCGAGTTCGGCCGCGACATCATGGTCAATGCCGCCCACGCTTCGGATTCTCCTGAAAGCGCCGCCCGAGAAATGCGAATCGTAAGAGTCGAACAGGACACAATTCGGGAGTGGGTGGAGAAGTATTACGGGACGGATTGACCCGGATATGGGGCCGCCCCAGAGGCATTCTGGCGCGCCACGCTCGCATGGAAGACACTCCGCAACCGGTTTCGGCACGAGTCGACGCGAGCGGTCGCGCAAGCTTCAGTACTGCCGCTCGTATTCGCCGCGTCCCAGCCGCTTGAGTTTGTGAAAGCCCGCCGCTTTAGCGCGATCGTCCAAACCGCTTTTGGAAGCGCCGATCGAGAGTACGGACGGAACACGGACCACCGGCGCACCGCATTGAGGACATCTCTCCACGCGTGGCGCCGAAAGACTTTGAAATATCTCGAAACCGGCGCGGCAGTGCTCGCATCCCGACGATTCGGGTTCGCGCGCCCTATACTCATAGATCGGCATGGTCGGTCACGCGTGTTCCGTGAAGCGCCGAGTGGGCGAGGGGGGACTCGAACCCCCAAGCCTTGCGGCACAAGATCCTAAGTCTTGCGCGTCTGCCAATTTCGCCACTCGCCCGTTGTTGCGCTGATAGCAAACTGCCCGAAGCGGATCAATCGGAAACCGGCTCATCTTGCGGACGTTCGGACATGGTGGCGGAGAACCAACGACGGAAGCGTATGGAAAGGGCTTGCGCCAGGCTGTACATGATGGGGACCTGAACCAACGTCAGCATGGTGGCGACCGCAAGGCCGAAAATTACAGCGACCGCCATCGGAGCCCACCAAGCGCTGGTTTCGGTGGCCGCCACGATACGCGGGGGCCAGGCGTGGACCTCCAGACTCCAGCCGACCGCCATGGGCACAAGCCCCAGGATCGTGCTCACGGCCGTCAGCAGCACGGGACGCAGACGTCGCCGCCCACCCGCAATGATGGCCTCATTCAGCGGCAATCCTTCCGCGCGCAACTGGTTGATGCAGGCGATCAGGACAATGCCGTTATTGACGACGACGCCGGCCAGACTGACAATGCCAATCCCGGTCATAATCACACCGAAGCGCATGCCGCAGAGGAGAAGTCCCCACATCACTCCGATCATCGAAAGAATGACGGAAAGAAGGATTAGAAATGGCTGGATGACGGAATTGAACTCCATCACCAGGATCAGGGCGATGAGCGCCAATGCCACAAGGAACGCATTGGAAAGAAACTCGCGAGCCTCGTTCATGGCTTCGGTGTCCCCAGTGAAGCTCACCGAACACCCGGCCGGAAGATGGAGCCGGGCCAGGCGTTTTCGCACGTCGGCCAGAATCTCGTCTACGCCGCGACCTTGATCAAAACCGGTGATAGTGACAACCCTTTTCTGGTCTTTGCGGATGATCTGACCGCGGCCACCCTCATACACGAACGATCCCAAAGCCGGCAACGGCACCAGATGGCCCGCGGAATTACGAAGCGACGCCTCCTTTAGGAGATCAACGCTTTGGCGCTGCTCCGGCAAGAGCCGGACGGTTATGTCGTACTCCGTTTCTCCCCCGCGGAACTTGCTGACGGTTTCGCCGTTGATCGCGGCTCGAAGGAAGCGGCCGATGGTGGATGTGTTCAATCCCAGGCGTGCGGCCCTCTCGCGATCGACTCGGAATTGGATTTCCGGACGCGCTTCTTCGAGATCCTTTTGCAGATCAACCAGACCGGGCACATCGCGGAGCGCCCAAATAATTTCGTCGGCCAACTCGGAGAGAACGGAAAAGTCATCGCCGGCCACTTCGATGCTGACCGGGGCGCCGGTCGGAGGCCCCATTCGTTCCCGTTCCACCTTGATCTGGGCGCCCGGGAAGGCGCCAATGTCTTTTCGAATGGTCTCGACCAATTCCAAGGTATTGCTTTGGCGCTCGGCAAACGGCACGAATTCCACCCATATGGAACCCAAATGTGTGCCTCCGGCCGCGCTGAGGGCCCAATCGCCTGAGGAGCCGACGTTGGTGAGGTAGAACCGCACGTCTCCGTGGCGCCCCAAACCCTTCTCAATGGCTGCCAGGGTGGCGTCGGTTGTTTGGATATCAGTTCCTTCCGGATAGCGCACCTGCACGATGCACTGCCTTGGCTGCGTGTTGGGAAAGAGCTCTATTCCGCGATTGTACCGCTGAAAAGTGACCACCGTAAGAATCATCATCATGATACCAATGACAAGCCACAGGCCACGATTACGCAAGGCTCCGCGAAGGAGTTTCTCGTACCCACCCAATGTTTGTTCCCAGTAGCGGCCGGTGCCGCGTTTGGCTGCGTTCCGGCTGATGAATACGGAGCAAATGGCCGGATTGATGACCAAAGCCACGAACAGAGAGGCCAAGAGCACCACGATGACGGTTTGGGGAAGGAAGCTCATGAACTGCCCCATGATGCCCGGCCAATACATCAGGGGAATGAACGCCGCCACGGTGGTCAGCGTGGAGGTGAGCACCGGCCAGGCCACCTCCCCGGCGCCGCGGATGGCGGCGTCCGTGCGGGAGGCCCCGTCCAGATGATGCCGATAGATGTTTTCGACAATAACGATGGCGTTATCCACGAGCATACCGACGGAAAGCACCAGGCTGAAAAGGACAATCATGTTAAGGGTGGAGCCGCGCAGGGCGAGAATGACGAACCCGACCATCAGCGACAGCGGAATGGCCAGAGCCACAATGGTGCTGTTGCGCAAGCCCATGAAAACCAGGATGACGGCGACCACCAGGATGAAGCCGCTGGCGATGTTGTTTTCCAAGTCTCGAATCATCATGCGGATCATGTCGGATTGGTCCTCGACAAACGTTAGACGGAGGCCGGACGGCAGAGGATAGTTGCTCAACACTTGTTTGACACGCCGGATCAGGCGATCCGCATTCTCGCCGGCTCGTTTGTGCAAGGCCAATGTCACGCAAGGCTCGCCGTTGATGCGAGAGATGGACGCAAGCTCCTTGTATGTATCGGTGATGCGGGCCAGATCGGAAAGACGGACAGGTTTCCCGTCATGCATCTTGACCACGATGTGATCGAGGTCGGGCGTGCGGGTGAACTCGCCCGGCACGCGCACTTGAAACTTGTCACCCGCGATTTCAATGTTCCCCGCGGATATGGTCGCATTCTCGGCCTGAATCGCGGCCATCAGCTCGGGGAGGGCAATGGAGTATGCGGCCAGCCGTTGGAGGTCTACTTCCACGCGTATTTCCCGTTCTGGGGCGCCATAGATCTTGACCTGCAACACGCCGGGCACGGTTTCCGCCGCGTCTTTCAAGTCCTCCGCCAGTCTCTTGAGCCTTTGGATATCCGGATCGCCAGAGACGGCGAAAGTCAAAACCGGGATGTCCGTGCTGAAATTAAGACCGCGAACCGTTGGTTGGTCTAAGTCCCGCGGCAGATTGGGGCGGGCCAAGTCTATCTTGTCCTTGACCTTCTGGACGGCGTTGTCAATGTTTTCCTTCGGGTTGAATTCGATGGCAACAAGCGACACCCCTTCGGCGGAAGTAGAAGAAAGCTCTTTGACGTTTTCCAGGTTGGCTAGCTCCCGCTCAAGGGGCACGGTGATGAGGTTCTCGATTTCTTCAGGGGCAACGCCCTCGTAGACTGCCGTGATGAACACATAGGGGATCGTGATATCCGGCGCGCCTTCGCGCGGAATCGTAAGGTAGATTAGCGGGCCGACAACGGCCAAAACCGTGATCAGCACGAACACAGTGACGCGCAACTTGACGGAGTAGGTGGTCAGAATCATGCCGTTTTTCCAAGCTATGGAACGGCCGTGCGAGATGTGGCCGTCGCCGCTACTTCGAGCAAGGGACTGCCGTCGGCCAACAGGCGCTGCCCCTCGACGACCAGGCGTTCCCCGGGCGCCAAGCCGCTCTGAATCACAGCCAGGCGCCCCACAAGCGCGCGGATCTTCACGAGCCGGCGGACGGCGCGTCCCTCTTCGGCCACGTAGGCGATGTACTCTCCCTTAGACGGCACCAAGGCCTCCAGCGGCACAGCCAACACGTCCGTCATCATGCGCCGACAAATGGGGACCCGCACAAGAAGGCCCGGCCGAAGGATTCGCCCGGGATTGTCCGCTTCGATCTCCGCGCGAAACGTATTGCTGCCAGGATCGGCCGCGGTCGCCACGTATCTGACGGTCCCACTGAACACCATGTCAGGCAGCGTGTCCACCGTGAAACCAGCAACGTCGCCTCGCCGTACGGACAGCGCGTCTGCTTCGGCGAGTTCCACCGCGGCCTTGATGCGCTCCAGCGCCACAAGCCGGTAGACGGGCGCGCCGGGCAGCACGTACTCGCCCGTTTCCACAAAACGCTGTTCGACGACCGCCCTGATTGGGCTCGCAACCTGGCAACGATCCAGGTCGGCTTTTTTCTCCAGGAAGTCGGCTTTGGCGAGCGCCGCCAGTGTTTGCGCGTTTTCGTGATCGCGAACGGACACCGCGCCGTTTTTAAGCATCTCGACCGTCCGTTCGAGATCGTTCTGCGCCTGGCGCAAAGTGGCGGCGGCTTTTTCCAGCGCCGCCTCTTGAGTGGCACTGTCCACCCGCAGCAGTATCTGGCCCTCGCCAACATCGTCCCCCTTGGCGGCGCCCAGATGCGTGATGCGGCCGGCGTGTTCGGCCGCAACTGTCACCGTTTGATCCGCCTCGATCCGGCCGGAAAGAATCACGATCTCGGGCAGACTCGTTGGCGCCACGGTGATGATCGCAACGGGCAGCGGAGTGGGTGGCAGGCTGGGGGCCTTTCGGTCGTGGCGCGGTCGAAGGGCCAGATACGTGGTGGCGGCCACCAGCAAAACCAGCAGGCCGATCAGCGCGGGGCTGGGACCGCAGGGCTCAACTTCGGACTTCGATCGGCATAACAATCGCCGCAGCACGCGCCATATTTTCGTGGCCATGTCAGTCTGCCTCCATATGCTCCAAAGGGGGATCGCCGAGGGCCGCCGCACACCGCAAGCGCTCGACAGCCGCCAGATGGTCTCTTACGGCGGTTTGCAAGGCCAGTTGGGCTGTGCGAAGGGCCAGATTGGCTTCCGCGTACTCCAAGGCCGTCGCCAATCCCTGCTGGTGCCGGGTTTCCGCAATGGACAAGGAACGCTGAGCCAAGACTACTATTTCTTCTCCACCCGCGACGGATTCACGGGCGTGCACCATGTCGAGGTACGCCTGCCGAATTTCCATCGTCACGGCGCGCCGAAAATCCTCAGCCAAGGCCCGAGCTTTCGCCGCTTCCAACCTCTTTTCGGTGATGCGGCTGGCGCGCTGTCCGCCATCGAAGAAAGTCCATCGGACAGTGGCTCCTGCGGTCCATCGCCAGTCCCATTCGGATTGGGCGGGGTTGTTCTGGCTGCTGTTGGCGCCCGTGTAGGAAAAAAATGCGTTCGCCGTCGGCTGCTGCTCACTGCGCACAGATTGGAGCTCCTGCTCCCGCAATCCGGCCAGCAGGTCCATCTGAATCAGTTCAGGGCGTCGCGTCACTGCATGCGTCAGCAATTCGTCCAGACTCCAATCGGCCGGCGCGTAGGAGAGGTCCTCTGCGAGGTCGAAAGGGCCGGGCGGCAGATGCGCCAGCGTGCGCAGGCGTTCACGGGCTAATTCAAGCCGATTTCGCGCTTCGATCCATTTCGGCTTCTCGTTGGCCGCTCGGACGCGCGCGCTCAACAGGTCGAACTCCGAAGCCGTTTGCGCTTCGAAACGAGCCTGCTCTCGGGTCGCAAACTGCTCAAGATGCTCGACGGATCGAGCAAACACCTCGACGGCTTTGCGGGCCAGCAGAAGATCCGCACACGCCACGACAACATCCCGCCGCGTTTCCCTCGCGGCGCGCTCAACGGACAAGGCCGCATAACGCCGATACAGGCCCGCGGCGCGGATGCCCGCTCCGATACGCCCTCCGGAGTAAAGCAACTGGGTCACCTCCAGGCCCGCCGAGTAATTGTTCAGTTGACCGAATGAAACCTGACGGCCGTCGCCGAAGTCAAACGAAGCCACTTCATCGAAGCGGGTATAATCGGCCTTGAGGGCAAGTTGGGGGAACGCCTCGGAACGGGCGCCAACAATCCGCGCATTGGCCGCCTCAAGATCGCGATGCGCATTGGCGAGAGGCACGGCGTATTCAAGAGCACGCCGCACGCACTGGTCCGTCGTATACAGGTGGGCCTCATCGCCACTCGACGGGAACGGCGTCGTCAGGCACAGCAGCATGACGCAGACAAGGGCAGCGCCCCCCGGACGCAAATGGAGGGGCTCGACGTGACCACGCCCACAACAAATGGATGACTCTGGCATAAATCCAGGGCGACGGTACTGTTGGCGCCGATCCCATGCAAGATCAAACGCTCCTCGCCATTTACGTCGGGCGGGAGCTGGGCGTCGTTGACGACTTTCATGCGAACGCCTACCATGGATGCAAGAAAAGAGGTGTCCATGCTGCCGGCCAACGGAGAAGAAGGATTTGTTCTGGACAACGGGACATGCGCGTCCGTGCCGCCCGACTATCATGTTCACACGCCGCTCTGCAAGCATGCGGAGGGCCATGTGGCGGACTATCGCGCGATGGCCGGTCGGCGCGGCATGCGCGAAATATGCTTTACCGACCACATGCCGGATCCGTCTGGGTACGATCCCCAGCATCGCATGGAGCCAGGCCAATATGCGGAGTATCTGCAACTGGTGCGGCCGCTGCAGCGGGACGGTTCGCCGTCTGTGTTGCTGGGAATCGAAGCGGACTTTTATGACGGCTGCGAAGGTTATGTGCGATCATGGCTGCGCAACCAACCGTTCGATTTGGTTCTTGGCGCTGTTCACTACATTGGGGGTTGGGGCTTCGACAACCCTTCTCAAATGGCGGCGTGGGAGCGGGCCGATGTGCGGGGGGTATGGAAGGAGTATTTCAGCCTGCTCGGCCGCATGGCCGACACGCGGCTTTACGACGTGGTGGCGCACCTCGATCTCCCCAAGAAATTCGGGCATCGGTTGGACGACGACCACATGCGCGAATGGGTGCAGCCTGTGCTCGACCGGATTGCTGCGGCGGACATGGCAATAGAAATCAACACGTCGGGATTGCGCCGCGCGGTGGGCGAGGCCTACCCTTCAGCGTTGATACTTCAATTGGCTTGCGAGCGCGGCGTGCCCATTTGTTTCGGTTCCGACTCCCATCGGCCCGAGGAAGTGGGGTGGGCTTTCGATGCGGCTGTGCAAACGGCCCTCGATGCGGGATACCGGGAGCACGTTCTTTTCCGCAACCGGAAGCGGACGGCAAGGCCACTGGTTCACCGATAACCGGGGCTATCCATCCACCGCCTGATTCAGGGCGAGGATCGGCAGCAGGACCGACAGTGTGACCAGCAACACAAAGAGCCCGATGACCGCAATCAGCAGGGGCTCCAGAAGGGACAACGCCCGGGTCGTATGGCGCTCCCACTGATATTGGTAGTGGGCCGCGGCGGTGTTCATCAAATGCTCCAGGGCGCCCGATGCTTCCCCGGCGAGCGCCCATGCCGGCAAGGATTCGGACAGAGGAGGAATTCGCCGCAACGCTTCGGCGAGGTTGCCGCCTTGCCGGATATTCTCGGTTTCATCGAGCAACAGCCTGGCCAGCCATGCGCTTCCCGTGGCCCGGCCGGCCAGCGGAATGGCTTCGACCAGTGTCATGCCGGACCGAAGTAACAACGCCAGTGTGCGCGAAAAACGCAGGTTAACCAGCAGAGTTCTCCCTCGTCCGACCATCGGGATGCGAAAGAGCAAGCGCTCCAGGCGTTCGCGAAAAGGGAGGGCACGGCGCCATCGGCGCCGTGCCCATGCCCCGGCGCCCATGGCGCCAACGAGCAAGAACGGGCCGCCCCACATCAACAGGCGGCCCAATCCAATCATGGCCCGCAGCAGAGCGGGCGGGGGCGCCCCCGTTTGCTCCTCGAGCAGTCTTCCTGCGGCCGGGAGCGCAAACCCAAGCATGATGACCGCCAGAATGGCCGCCGCCACCAGCACGATGCTTGGGTAGACCAACGCGGCAGCGGCTCGTTGCCGCAGCCGCGACTCGGCCTCCAAAAACAATGACAGACCGTCCAGCGCCGCATCCAAACTGCCGGTCTTCTCTCCGACTTCGATCATGGCGTGTTCAAAGTCCGTGAGGCTACCGCCTGCTGCGGCCAGCGAGTCCGCCAACGATCGCCCCTCGCGGATGCCGTCTTTGGCGCCGGCCAACAGGGATCTGGCAGCAGCGAGTTCCGGAGACTGGAGCAAAATGTCCAACGCCTGGATCAAAGGGAGACCGGAGCCGATCAGAACCGAAAGATCCTTGTAAAGAACGGCCCGATGCGCGATGGGCACGCCCCGTCGCGTGAATGCATCCGGCCGTCGCGGCAAGGAACTGGACGCGAGACCCAACCATTCCGGGTATAGCCCCTGGGAGGCCAGTCGCTCCCGCGCCGCTTTGGTGTCGGCCGCTTCAATCAAGCCCCGGCGCGGGCGTCCCTCCGCGTCAAAGGCCTTATAGCTGTAGGTGCGCATGGCGCGAAGGGGGTCGGTCAGGTGCCGGAGGTGTTCTCGGCCCGGCCGATCGCATAAAGCAGTTCGTCGAGACTTGTCTCTCCAGCCTCGAGTTTGGCCAAGCCGTCCTTTGCCAGCGTGTTCAGAGCGCCTGCGGCCAGATGGCGGCGCAGGGGTTCAGGGTCTCGCGCGCCCGCACGAACCAGGGCTCTGACGGCATCGTCCGTCACCAGCAATTCAAACAGACCCAACCGGCCCCGATATCCCGCCAGGCAGGAAGGGCAGCCGGCGCCGGCTGCCCAAAGCGGCTGACCGCGCAACGATCGTCCAACCTCGCCCAAGGCCGACAGATCGCGTTCATCTGCCGGGCGCCGGATGCGACATCGCGGGCAAAGCCGGCGTGCCAGCCGCTGCGCCAGCGCGCCCCGCAGCGCGTCTGCAAGCAAGAAAGACTCGACGCCCATGTCAGCCAGGCGAACCACCGCTCCGGCGGCATCCCCCGTATGCAGCGTTGTGAATACCAGATGCCCAGTGAGTGACGCGCGCACGGCGATTTCCGCCGTCTCCTGGTCTCTTGTTTCACCGACGAGGATCACGTCGGGATCCTGGCGCAGGACATGCCGCAAGGCTCGCGCGAACGTGAGCCCAATCTTTGGCTTCACCTGCATTTGGCCAATATGCGGGAGACGGTACTCGATGGGTTCTTCGATGGTCAAAATGTTGCGCCGGGCCGTATCGAGCCGGCGGAGCGCGGCGTACAAAGTGGTGGTCTTTCCGCTGCCGGTGGGACCGCAGACCACAATCAAGCCCCAAGCTTCGCGCAGCAGGGCGTCGAATCGCTCGAAGATCGGCGGGGGCATGCCCAGGTCCGTCAGCGGCAACAAGGAGGCATCCTGGTGCAAGAGGCGGAGCACGACACGCTCGCCGTCGGCGACCGGCACCGTCGAGACCCGCACGTCAATTTCTCGCTCGCCGACGCGCACACGGGCCATGCCGTCCTGCGGCAGTCGTTTCTCGGCGATGTCAAGATGTGCCATCACTTTGATTCTGGAAACCACGGCCTGTTCCATGTTCTTGGGCGGCGCCGCTTGATCGTAAAGGACGCCGTCCACTCGGTAGCGGACCCGCAAGCGCGACTCCATGGGCTCGAAGTGTATGTCCGACGCCCGTTGCCGTACGGCCTCGAGGAGGATGAGATTCACCAGTTGAGCCACGGGCGCCTCTTCCGCAGCTTCCAACAAATCGTCGGCCGCTCGGCGCACCGGAGCGACCGATTGCCCGCTCGTTGCTCCCTGCAATCCCCGCAGAAACCGCTCTGGTGAATCCTCGCGGCTGAAATAACAGCGCTCAATGGCCTCGCGCACCACGGCCGGCGGAGCGACTATCGGCTCCAGATCCGTCCCAAGCACCAACGCCGCTTCCTCCTGCCGATCCACGGCTTCAGGGCGGGCAGTCAGCAGGGCCGTGCCATCCTTCCAGCGTACGGGCAGCACCAAATGGGCGCGCGCCCATTCCACCGGCACACCGCGCGTCAATTCCGCATCCAGCATGGCATCGGGGACGGTTTCCACGAAAGCCAGCCCCAAGGCGGCAGCGCGTTCACGCCAGGCGATCACATCACCGTCGGCGGCATCGGGAGCCGACTCGCTGGTCGTGGGCGGCTGCGGCATGTGCGTCTTCACCTTCGGCGCGGCCCGTCTCACGGGGCATTCGTTGTTCCCGCAGATACGGCCTGCAACAGATTGGACGAAGAAAGGCCCATTCGGGCGCCCCATTCGCCCGCCAGATTCTCCACCGATTCCTCTCCGGTCAGGACATGCGGCGTGACGAGCACAATCAAATTGGTGCGCTCACGCTGCCGGATGCTGTGTCGGAAGAGCCAGCCCGCCAGAGGGATCGAACCGAGAATTGGTATGCGCCGAATCACCGAGGTTTGATCCTCGCGGATGAGGCCGCTGATGACAATGGTTCGGCCGTTGGGCACGGTGACCGTCGTGCTGACTTCGCGCCGTGCAATGGTGGGCGCGAATTGAGTGCCGCTTGGGCCGGGATCGATCAGCGCCTCGATGCTGGGATTGAGGAGCATGCGCACTTCGTTGCTGGGGCTGACATGGGGCGTGAGCTTGAGTTTGATGCCGACATCCAAGCGCTCGATGTTCTGGATAATGTCCCGTTCCGCACCGGTCCCCCCTTGAATCGTGGACTTGAGAATGGGGATGTTGTTGACCACGCTGACGGATGCCTCGTGGTTGTTCTGGGCCAGCAATGGTATGCTGGAAAGGATTTTTACGTGGCCCTTCTTTCGCATGGCGTTGATGTTGAGCACCGCCGGATAGCCCACCGTGAGACGACCTTCGGCGTCCACGCCGGTGGCCCGCGCCACGCCGATGCTGATCCCGCGTGGGAAGATGCCGCTTTGAACCGCGTTGAGCAACCCCTCGGCGCTGTCGCCGAGGCGGCTGCCGCCCTGCACCACGGTGTCGCCCACCTTGGACGGAGACTGGACGGCGGCCATTTCGACTCCGATGTCGGATTCATCGGTCAGGCTGATTTCGGCAATGACCACCTCGATGAGGACCTGTTGCGGCATTCGGTCCAAGTCGGCAATCAAGGTTCGCACGCGTTCAAAGTCGGGCGGCGATGCGGCCACCAGTAGCGCGTTGTTGCCGCTAATGGCCTCAATGGCGATGCGGCGTCGGTCGCCCTTTTGGGGATCCTGCGCCGCGCTCTTCTCAAGCAGCGCGTTCAAGCTCTTGGCTGCCTCTTCGGCGGCGATATGCTGGAGGAAGAGCGCGTGCAAGTGGCCGCGGCCTGATAGGGGGTCCACGTCCACCACATCCAGCAGGCGCTTCATTTCTTCCACCTCGGACGGCGCGCCGATGAGAACAACGGCGTTGGCGTGGGGCAGTCCCACGATCGAGAGTTCCCGCTCTCTGTCGCGGGCGGGCCGTTGCAGGTAAGGTTCCCGCCCGGGGCGGGCCGGATCCGCCCGACCAGCAACGGCGCCGAACTGTTGCGCGAGTTCAATGGCATCGGCTGATTTCAGGAACACGACATCGGCGGTGACGCCAAGGCCGGGACGATCCACGGCTTCGAGCACCTGTTCCAGTCGGCGAATATTCTCCGCCGTATCCGTCACAATGAGGTGATTGGTGGTTTCGACGGCGGCCAGCGCCGCGCCCTTTTCGCGTCCCACGAGCGGCTCAAGCATTTTGCGAATGTCCGCCGCCGGAACATGGCGCAGCAAGATCACGCGCGTCACCAGCCCGGCGGCGGGCAGGGCGGCGCCGGACTGATACACGGGAGCGCCCGGCGTGGCGCGCGCCGGCCAAACGGTCACGCGCGTAAATCCGGCTTCCTCGACGACGGCGCAGCCGACCGTTTCGAGAATAGCCATTGCGAGGGGGTACACATTCGTGGCCGGAATTTTCGGCGCGACCACGGTCACAGCGCCCTTGACCTGGTCGTCCACCGCGAAACGGCGGCCGCTAACCTCGGCCACGACCTTGACAAAGGTGCGCACGTCCACCTGGTCAAACGTCAGGTCCACCAGGGCCGCTCGCGCCGGCTCTTGCGCGGCCGCAACGCATGCCAAGACGAGGCAGACCGCCGTCAGCAACCAACGCCCATAAAGGGTTGCGCGGGCTCCATTCATTCGGCGGCACTCCTTCGAACCAAGCGGCCTATTTGACGATGCCGCGCTCGGATGTTTCAATGAATCGGATCAGGTGTTCCACTTCAGCTTTGGCCGGCAGCTCCGCTCGAATGCGGTCCAACGCCTGCCGGGTGGACAACCCTTCCCGATACAACAGACGAAAGGCCTTCTTCAGGTCGGCCTGGGTTTCCGGCGGCACACCCCTGCGCTCCAAACCGACCCGGTTGATTCCGTGGATGGTCAGGGGCGTGCCCTCGGCCAACATGAACGGGGGCACATCCTGGGTAACCCGGGACATTCCACCGACCATCGCCAGCCGGCCAATGCGCGTGAATTGATGTATGGCCACTAAGCCGGAAATAACCGCCTGATCTTCAACTTGCACATGGCCCGCCATTTGAGTGCCGTTCGAGATGATGACCCCGTTTCCGACCTGACACTTATGGGCCACATGAACATAGGCCATCAACAAGCAACCGGCGCCCACGCGAGTCACTTCGCCCTCTTCCGTTCCGGCGTTGACCGTCACATACTCGCGAAGGGTGGTTCGATCGCCGATCTCGACGAACGTCCGGCCGCCTTTGTACTTGAGGTCCTGTGTTTGCGTGCCGATGCTCGCGAAGGGGAAAATCACACAATCGCATCCAATGGTGGTTTCGCCGTCAAGGTGGACATGCGGCATGATTCGTGTGCGGTCCCCGATGCGAACACCCTGGCGGATGACGCTGTAGGCGCCAATCTCCACCTCCACGCCGAGCTGCGCCCCCGGTTCGATAATTGCCGTGGGATGAATGTTCGTCACGGTTGGGCCTTTCGATCGGTGATCATGGCCATCATCTCCGCTTCGGAAGCCAGTTCCCCGTTGACGTAAACGCGGCCTTCGAAACGGGCGACCTTCGCGCGAATGTTCAAAAACCGGATTTCGATGCGCATCTGGTCCCCCGGCGTAACCACCCTCCGGAAGCGGGCCTTGTCAATGGCCATGAAATACGGAATAGACGAATCGTAGCCGCCGATGCGGTTGAGCAGTATCCCCGCGGTCTGGGCCATGGCTTCGAGCTGAAGGACGCCCGGCATGACGGGGAACCCCGGAAAATGCCCCTCGAAAAACGGCTCGTTGGCCGCGACGTTTTTCAGCCCCACGATGCGTTCGCGGTCGTCGCACTCCACGATGCGATCCACCATGAGCATGGGATACCGATGGGGCAGGGTCTTCATGATGCCCTGGATGTCCAGCACGGGAACGTTTCCCTTGAGGTTGCTCTCCTGGTGTTTCTGTGTCGTCATGACCGTATACTCCTGCGCCGCGCGTCTATTTCAGGGCGTCGCGAAGAATCTCCACCCGATCCACTCGCTCCCACGTGAACGCGTCGAGATGATCGTTCCGCCCGAAATGTCCGTAGGCCGAGGTGGGTTCGTAGACCGGGCGCAACAGGTTGAGTGTCTTGATGATTTCAGCGGGTTTCAACCCAAATATTCGTTGCACCGCCTGTTCGATCTTGCGATCCGAAACCCGCCCCGTGCCGAAGGTGTTGACATGCACAGACACCGGATCGGGGTATCCGATGGCATAGGCCAGTTGAACCTCGCATCGCGTGGCGATCTTGGCCGCGACCACGTTCTTGGCGATATAGCGCGCCATATAGGCGGCGCTACGATCCACTTTCGAGGGGTCCTTGCCCGAGAAGGCGCCGCCGCCGTGGCGCCCCATGCCTCCGTAGGTGTCCACGATGATCTTGCGCCCGGTCAGGCCGGAATCTCCGTGAGGGCCGCCAATGACAAATCGTCCGGTAGGATTGATCAGATAACGGGTCTTCTTTGAAAGGAGTCGGCGGGGGATTTCCTTCAGGATAATCTCTTCGATGATACCGTCACGAATCTGGCGGTAGGGCGCTTCCGGCGCATGCTGGGCGGATACCACGACAGTGTCCACATGAACGGGCTTGTGGTCTTCGTATAGCACCGTGACCTGGGACTTGCCGTCAGGACGAAGAAACGGCAGCCGGCCGGTCCGACGAGCTTTGGCCAGCGCTCGAGACAGCCGGTGAGCGAACATGATGGGCATCGGCATCAATTCGCGCGTTTCGTCGCACGCATAACCGAACATCATTCCCTGATCGCCGGCCCCTTGCTCCTTGAACAAGCCCTGACCGGCCGTCACGCCCTGGGAAATGTCGGGCGATTGGCGATTGAGGGCCACCAAGACAGCGCAGCTGTCGGCCGAAAAGCCGAGCGCCGGATCCGTGTATCCTATGCGGCGGATCTTCTGCCGGGCGAGGTCCGAGTAGTTGACAGCGGCTTTGGAGGTGATCTCCCCCGTAATGACGACGAGCCCCGTGCTCACCATGGTTTCGCACGCTACGCGGCTGGCGGGATCTTCGGCCAGGCAGGCGTCCAGCACCACGTCCGAAATGCCGTCCGCGACCTTGTCCGGGTGTCCTTCCGAAACCGATTCTGACGTGAAAAGATACCGATCCGACATGTTGTTCTCCCTCTGCTCCTCACGCCGTCGGCTCATCCGCGGCGTCTGGTCTTCAAACTTACGTGATATCAGCCAACCAACTCCATGATTTCAGGGGCCTTTCGGGCCGTCAGCCCCCGGCACATCCGCATGACATCCTGGGCGGAGACCGCCTTCAGAGCCGACTCCGCCAGGTCTTGCGCCTCCTTCATCGAAATATGCCGAATCACATCCTTGACGGCCGGAATCCACGACGAGCCCATGCTCAATTCGTCCACGCCGAGACCGACCAGCAGAGGCGCCATGAGAGGATCGGCCGCCATTTGGCCGCATACCGCCACATGAATGCCGCGGCGATGCCCCTCGACGATGGTATTGCGAATGAGTTTCAGCACGGCAGGATGCGTCGGCTCATAGAGGTGCGCCACACGATCATTGACCCGATCCACGGCGAGAGTGTACTGGACGAGGTCATTCGTTCCGAGACTGAAGAAGGCCACATGAGGCGCCATCAAATCGGCGGTCAGCGCCGCCGAAGGAATCTCGATCATGGCGCCAATCGGCAGAGCCTCGTCAAAGGGGATTTGGCGCTCGCGAAGATCTGCGCGGCACTCCTCGAGCAGCGCATTGGCTCGCTTGACCTCCTCCACGTTGCTGATCATGGGATACATGATATGCACCCGGCCATACGCGCTGGCGCGCAGGATGGCTCGCAACTGGCACTTGAAAATTTCCGGCTGAGCAAGGCAGAAGCGGATTGCCCTAAACCCCAGGAAGGGGTTGATTTCCGGCGGGACCGGCACCGAAGAAGAAAATTTGTCCCCGCCGAGATCAAGGGTTCGAATCACCACCGGCGCCGGCGCCATTTCGCTAGCCGCTCGCCGGTAAGCTTCAAACTGCTCGTCTTCCGTCGGGAGGTGGGGTTGGGAAATATACAGATACTCCGTGCGAAAGAGGCCGATGCCTTCGGCGCCGTGCTGTTTGATGTCGGGAATCTCCTTGACCAGTTCCACATTGGCGAACAGCGCGATGCGGTGCCCGTCCGTCGTCTGGGCCGGCAGGTCACGCAAGGGATCCAGAAGACCTGCCTGAATATCTCGCCGCGCCTGCTGGGCTTTTCCGGATTGGCGGAGGCGGCGTTGCGTGGGTCGAATCACCACAACACCCTTGGTGCCATCCATCAGGAGCCGTTCTCCGGGACGGACGCGCGCCGTGATATCACCGAGGCCCACGACGGCGGGAATGCCCAATGCGCGCGCCATGATGGCGGTATGCGAGGTCTTGCTGCCTTGATCCGTGGCAAAACCCAGCACCATGTCCTTGCGAAGAGACGCCGTTTCCGACGGCGCCAGATCGCGCGCCACAATGATGCATTTCTGCCGCCATTCGCCCATGAGGCCCCCGTGCCCGCCGGCCAGGTTCCGCACCACCCGCCGGGATACGTCCTTGACGTCGGCCACGCGTTCGCGCAGGTACTCATCTTCAACGGCCGCCAGCGCCGCGGCGTAGCGTTCGGACGCCGCGTGAACCGCCGCCTCGGCATTCACGTGTTGTCCTTCAATGAGCCGAAGGGCCTGCTCCAGGAACGCGGTATCGTCGAGCACCATCTTGTGCACGTCAAAGATGTTAGCGTCATGACGGCCCACGGCCTGCTCCACATTCTCCTGGATCCGATTGAGCTGGCGACGGGTCTCAATCAGAGCCGCTTCGAATCGTGCAATCTCCGCCGGAACATCCTTGGCCGCCAAACGGCGCTCGATTACGGCTTCCTCTTCGGGGGCGATCACCATGGCCGGTCCAACCGCCACGCCGGGCGACACGCCAATACCCTGCGCCACGATCTCACGCGACCGGACGCGCCGATGACCAGGGGCGTTCATTCCTCGAAGAATTTCTGGTTGATGAGCTCTTCCAGTTCGCTGAGAACCTGTTCCGCGTCGGGGCCTTCCGCCGTGACCGTCAGGGCGCTTCCATGTCCGGCCTCCAGCGTCATCAACCCCATGATGCTCTTGCCGGAAACGGAATTGCCGTCCTTCTCCACCGTCACATCGGACTCGAACCGCGAAGCCGTCTTGACAAAAAGCGCGGCGGGCCGCGCATGGAGTCCGAGCTGGTTCAGCAGTCGAAACTGCCGCACCATCGTTTGGTTGCCTTTTGCCTTCTTCAGTCGGCTAGTCAAGGGGTGCCTCGCCTCCGGTCAGGACGGAGATCAGTTTTTGGTCCAACTCCTTGGCGGCGTCATGGCCCAAGCGTTTGAGCATCAGATCCAGCGCGGCGACTTCAACCAAGTTGGCCAAATCACGGCCCGGAACCACCGGGATACGCAAATGCGCCACCTTCACACCGAGAACCTCGCGGAGTGCCGGCTCGCCGCCGCTGCGGTCATCCTCGGCCGTCGCCTCCGGCGTACACAGCGTGACGATCAGGTCCAACTTCTGTTCCCCGCGGATGGCGGCCACGCCGAACAGGCTCGGCACATGAATGATGCCCAGCCCGCGGATTTCCATGTGAAACCGGGTGACGCCGATCGGCGCTCCGATGACCGCCCCTGAACTATCCAGCCGCAATCGGGTCACATCGTCCGCGACCAAGCTGTGGCCTTTCTTGACCAGCGCCAACGCCGTCTCGCTCTTTCCGATGCCCGCCTTGCCCTCGAGGAGAACGCCGAGGCCCATGATTTCGATCATGGTGCCCTGCACGGTCATCCGTGGCGCCATGAGGTTTTCCATCACAATGGTGGCGGCGTTGATGAAGTTCTTGGTGATCAATGGCGTGCGCAACACGGGCGTTCGATACTGCTCCCCATAGGCAATCATCTCGGGAAGCGCCTTGTAGTGGCGCGTCACGATCAAACACGGGATGCGGCTCTCAAAAACCTTTCGGAGACGGGCGGCGCGTTCTCCCTTCGGAAGATGGAGAAGATAGGCCATCTCCGCGTGTCCGAGAATTTGAATGCGATGGCGGGGGAAGTATTCCAGAAAGCCGGTCAACGCCAGCCCGAGCCGGTTCATCGCGGCTTCGGCGACCCGATGCCTCAGGCCGGCCCGGCCGCCGACGACTTCCAATGCCAACCGATCGCGACCGGCATCGAGAAAGCCCTGCACGGTCACGGTGTTTTGCTGCGTTCGCGTCATGCTTCGATCGTCTCCGCCGGGGGCGCTTCCTCGCGGGAAGCGGCCCCGTGGTTTTTTCGATCATGAATCCTGTCCACAATGCGCCGAAGTTGTTTCTCGATCTTGTCCGCTACGCGGTCGATCGAGACGTACATATCGTCCGATTCCTCGCGGGCTTCAAGACGGATATGCCGGGGCGCATGGACGACAAGCTCAGCGATGTGCAGGTATTTCTGCAAGTCCAGGATCATGTGGACATTGTCCAATCGAGGGAATTCCCGCGTCAGTTTATCCAAACGTCGTGCGGCGTATTCCCGGATCGCTTCCGTGACCGACACATGCCGCCCCGTAATCTCGATGGCCATAACCGTCCTCCACTCTCGTTTGTTTCACGCTGCCCTATGCCGGTTACATACTGAATCGCGGCCCCAAATACAATTCCCGACTGACTGGGTCGTTGATCAGAAACTCGCTGGTGCCTTCGCGCAAAACGCGCCCCTCGCAGATAAGATAGGCGCGATCCACAATGGACAACGTCTCGCGCACGCTATGATCGGTGATGAGAATGCCGAGGCCTCGGGCTTTCAACCCGCGAATGATTTCCTGCACGTCGCAAACGGCCAGCGGATCCACCCCGCTAAACGGCTCATCAAGCAGGATCATGGCGGGCTCGGTTACCAAGGCGCGAGCGATTTCCAAGCGCCGGCGTTCGCCGCCGCTCAACGTGAAGGCCTTCTGATTCGCCAAATGAGCGATCCCCAGCTCGCTCAGGAGTTCCTGCAGGCGTTCCCGTCGCTGACGGGCCGTGAGCGGGCGAATTTCCAGGATGGCCATGATATTCTCCGCCACCGTCAGCTTGCGAAAAACCGACGGTTCCTGGGAGAGATAGCCCATGCCCATGCGCGCCCGCCGGTACATCGGCATGCGGGACACGTCCGCGCCGCGAAACATGATCCGGCCCTTGGTGGGACGGATGAGCCCGACAATCATGTAGAACGTGGTGGTCTTTCCCGCGCCATTCGGCCCGAGCAGACCGACGATTTCGCCGGCCGCGACAGAGACGGTGACGCCGTTGACAACCGGCCGGCCATGATACACCTTGACCAGTTCTTCCGTTTGAACAAGTCGATCCACGTTGCGCCTCACTGGCCGAACACGTCAGTCAATCCCCCCCCGCTCGGCAGGATGCGCAGGGTGGCTCCTTCACAGGACACGCGGTTGTCGTCACGGCTGAAGATGATTCGGGTTCCGGTCAACACATCCGAGCCTCGCCGCACCATCGGTTTGCCCGTCAGCACCATGAGTCCGGAGCGGACGCTGTAGGCCGCGCGGCTGCATGTGGCGATGCGGTCGGGCTGCTCAATGCGCACCCGCCCGATGGCCGTGATGGTTTCCGGCGCGTTGTTCTCGTCAAACACCACGGTCATGGTATCCGCGGTTATTCGGACAGCCGGGTCCACCACCACCACGTCGCCCTGAAAAACGGCCGTCCTCTTCTGGTAGTCGAAATCCAGTGTCTTGGCGGTGATGACCGTCTTGTTCGTCTCGGCTGCCGCTGCCTGTCCGCACCGCGGCGCCGCCGCGAAAATCAAACATGCGCCGGCGATCACGCCCCACAGGCGCCTACGCGCGAAGTGCATTTCCCTTACTCCTTCCGGGGCCAGACCCGGCCTTGCTTCAGTTCCACCCGCGCCTGATTGAGAATGCGCAGGATTTGTCCTTCTGCTTCCCATTGCAGCCCCATGCCCGTGATCAGCAGCCGTTCGGTTTCGATCGAAACGGCCGTATCCGATTGCGCGCTGCGCTTGTCGGGATCGAACACGCACCGATCCGCTCGAATCGTGCCCTCTTTCTGTCCCGACCGGAATATCTCGATTCGCAGGTCGGTGATGTCAATACGTCCGTCGGCGCGCATTTCGGCGACTTCTCCAAGCACTTGTGATTTTAGCCGCCCGTTTTCGTCGTATTCGGGAAGTCGGAACCCTTCAATGCGGTGAGGAGCAAGCGGAGGCTTCTGAGCACCGGATTCCAAGGCGACCAGAACCGCCAGTGCGCCCACCGTCTTGAGCACGCCCTTGAATTGATTAACGAACCACTTCATCAATGCGTCGCAAAGTGTGCCATAAGGTTCGCAAGGATGACAAGGGCACAGTGTTTTCGCGGTCCGAAAGAGCCTGCTCGGGTCGGATGTGCGTTTCGAGAAATACACCGTCGCAGCCAGTGGCGACAGCGGCTCGGGCGAGGGCAGGGGCCCAACGGGCATCGCCGCCGCTATGGGCGCCGGCGCCGCCCGGCCGTTGCACGCTGTGCGTGGCGTCGAAGACGACGGGGTAGCCGAATTCGCGCAAGACCAGGAGACTGCGCATGTCCGCCACCAGATTGTTGTATCCGAAGGAGGCGCCCCGTTCCGTGAGCACAATCTGGCGGTTGCCGGTGCTTTCGACTTTCTCGATCACATGCCGCATGTCCCAGGGCGCGAGGAATTGCCCCTTCTTGATGTTGATCGGCCGGCCGGTGCGGCCCAGGGCCAGCACGAGGTCGGTTTGGCGGCACAAGAACGCGGGCAGTTGGAGCATGTCGGCCACTTCGGCCGCCGCCGCCGCTTCCTCGACGCCATGGACATCCGTGAGCACCGGCACGGCCCAACGCCGCTTGACCTCGGCGAGGATGCGCAACCCCTCCTGCAGACCGGGGCCGCGAAACGATTTCAGCGAGGAGCGGTTGGCTTTGTCGTATGAGGCCTTGAAGATCAAAGGGACCTGATGGCGGCGGGCCCAGCGCGCGAGGCGGCCGGCAATCTCGATACAGATGTCCCGGCTCTCGATCACGCAAGGGCCGGCAATGAGAACCAACGGCTGCTTGGCGCCTATGCGAACGTCTCCGACCGTTACGGTGCGCATGGGATCCTCCTCACGATGGAGCCAAACCGGCACGCCGGAGCGCCTCTTCGGCCCGGGCCACATCCTCGGGCGTGTCAACGGCGACACCGGCGGCTGCCTGCTCCTGGAGCACCTTGATTCGACCGCCCCAATGCAGGGCGCGCAACTGTTCCAGTTGTTCCGCCTTTTCGAGAAGGACTGGTGGCGCGGCCACCAGCCGCTGCAGGAATGGCCGACGATAGGCGTATATGCCGATGTGCCGCCAGTGGCGAAGCTCATCGGGCCTCCGGTCCCGCACATAAGGGATTGGCGCTCGTGAAAAATAGAGCGCCCGACCGACCCCGTCGAAAACCACCTTGACGACGGACGGATTCAAGAGTTCCTCCTCCGTCTGAATTGGCGCGGCGGCGGTGGCCATATCCCAATCAGGCTCCGTCTCCCAGACGGCGGCCAGTCGTTCGATCAGCCTTGGATTGATCAGCGGCTCATCTCCTTGCACATTGATCACGACATCCGCATCTGTATCGGAGGATGCTTCCGCTACCCGGTCGGTTCCGGATGGATGATCGGGACGAGTCATCACGACTCGCGCGCCGGCCGCGCTCGCCGCATGGCGGATTCGATCGTCATCGGTGGCCACAATGGTGTCCGCTATGCCGCGCGCCTGGCGTGCGCGTTCGATCACCCAGGCGATCAGCGGCTTGCCGCAGAGTGGGACCAGGCTTTTGCCGGGGAGGCGGGTGGAAGCCCATCGGGCCGGGATGACGACCACGGCCTTGGAAGACCCTGTCCAAGGGCTGGATTCCGTGTGCTTGGTCAAAGCTGGGGCCCCCCGGGACCGACGCCCGGCCGGGGGCGATCCCATTCACCTCCATGTTCGATCTCAACATAGGGGTGTCCCTCCACCGCGATCCATTCGCGGTGGAATTGGCGGCAGCGGCGCCCATCGCCGCGCTGCAGCGCCCTGACGGCCAGCTCATAGTACCGCATGGGACGCGAGAGGGCACGTATTCGGGTGGTGCGGAACGTCAGCCCTTCCACCAACGAAAGAGGCGCACCATCCTCGGGCGCCCACCAGATGGCACTGTCTTTCACATCGAGATGCCAGCGACGCAGTTCGTCGGCGAACAGTGCATGGACTTCAGAAAGGTCCTGCAGGCCGCCAAGACCAGCGAGCGGGGCAGGGGACCAACTGTCACCAACGCGCCGAAAGGACGCTTCCGCTCCCTCCACGAGCACACGGGGCGAACCGTCCCATCGAAGGCCCGCCCGCAAGCGCTTGATCCGCCACATCCCGGGGCCGCCATTGGCAGTGGAAATGTTTTCCAGCAGGAGATCATAGGGCCACACCAACCGTGCGGCGCCGAGGCGAATATCAACCCCGAGCCGCTGCCCGAGACGGCTTTCCAGCAAGCCCCGGAACCCATCCGTGCGGGCGGCCAACCATCCCACGGCCAGCAGGAGGATCAACGAGATCAAAAGGACGGCCAAACAACCGCCCTTGCCGCTTCTATGGGGGCCGCCCGGCGGCGGGGCGCCCACGCGTGGAGGCTTACCCATGGGCAGCCACCTTTCTTGCGCCAAATAAAGCCGTGCCGACTCGAATACAGGTGGTGCCCTCTTCAATGGCCACCTCGAAATCGCCGGACATCCCCATAGACAGTTCCGGCAGCGGGCGACCGGTTTCAGCCGCCGCTCGATCGCGAAGTTCACGCAGACGCCGGAAAAAGGGGCGGGCCTCTTCCGGATCAGGACGAAGAGGCGGGATGGTCATCAATCCGACCACCGTTACCCGAAAGAAACGGTCGGCAGCCGAAAGCAACGCAGGGAGCTGTTCGGGTGACACGCCGTATTTGGAGGATTCGCCGGACACATTCACCTCCAGGCAGGCGCGGATGGAACGTCCTGCGGCTTCGCAGGCCCGCTCCAGCGCGTCGAGAACCCGTTCCGAGTCCACGGAGTGAATCATCTCGAACAACTCCACGGCGTCCCGGGCCTTGTTCGTTTGCAGGTGGCCTACAAAATGCCACGAAAGGCGGGCGGGGCAGAGAGGAATCTTCTGCCGCGCCTCCTGCACACGGCTTTCGCCGAAAGAAGTCAATCCCGCGTCGGCCGCTTCGCGTACGCGCTCGGGGGACATGTTTTTCGACACCGCCAGCAGAAGAACCTCGCCGACATCGCGTCCGGCGCGCGCACAGGCACGCTGCATCCGTGCTTGGACCGCGGCCAGGCGCGTCGCAAACGTCTCTTCCGTATCGGCCATAAGATCGAATGTGTTTATGGTGCGCCCGTCTCGTGCCGTCAAGCGTTTTGGCGCCCCTGAATGGCGCGGGCGATGGTGAGCGCATCGGAATACATGACGCCGCTGCCGGCCGGCAGGCCGAACGCCAGACGGGTCACGCGAACCGAACGTCCCTTCAACCGCTCCTTGATATAGGCCGCAGTGGCATCGCCCTCCATGTCCGTAGGCAGCGCGAGAATCACCTCCTGTATCGGCTCCTCGTCGAGGCGGCGGAACAGGACGTCCATCCGCAGGGACTCGGGGCCGGCCCCATGCATCGGAGAAAGTTTCCCGGACAGCACATGGTAGCGGCCGCGGAATGCGCCCGATTTCTCGATGAGCGCGGTGTCTCCGGGCTGCTCGACGATACAAAGGAGGGAGGCATCCCGTCCGGGCGCCGTGCAATAGCGGCAGCCTCCTTCCTCGACGGCCCGAAGGTTCCCGCAGCGCTCACAGAAGCGCAGGTTGCGTTGGATATCCTCGAGCGCTTCGCCCAGATCCCTGGCCAGCCCGCCCGTGTCCGTGGCCAGTTGATATGCCAATCGCTCCGCCGAGCGGCGTCCGATGCCGGATAGCCGGCACAGGCAGGCAGAAAGACGGTCCAGGTGGTCGGAGACGCTCATGAGCTATCCCAGCATGCCCGGCAGGTTCAGGCCACCGGTCACTGCCGCCATTTCGCGCGCCATGAGTTCACGGCTCTTTTTCAGGGCGCCGTCCACGGCCGCCAGCACCATATCCTCGAGCATTTCCTTCTCGGCGGGATCAATGACACGGGGGTCAATGCGGATGGCGCGCAGGGATCCGTCTCCGGAAGCCGTGGCCGTCACCATGCCGCCGCCGCTGGAGAACTCGACGGTCTGTTGCGCAAGCTGCTCCTGCACGCGCACCATGTTCTGCTGCATGTTTGCAGCCTGTTTCATGAGATGCCGCAGATTGGTCATGTCGGCTGTCCTTTCCATTCATGCCGCCCCATGGCGGCGCAAGCATTGATCATTCGCGAATATCCAATATGGTGCCGTTGAAGGTTTCCATCGCCTTGCGTACAGCCGGATCCTCCATCCAGTTACGCCTGGCGTTCGGCCTGGCGGCGGGGCCCGTGTCTCCAGCGGGCTGGTCCGCTCGCGGGGCCTCCTCCCCGGCTGCCAGGAGCCGGCACTCGAGTGTCACGGGGCGCTTCAGTATTTGCGAGAGCACCTGCTGCGCGGCTGTGTGATTACGCGGCACACGCATTCGTTCGGCTTCAGAAGCGAATTCCGGATCGAAGCCGATAACCACCCGATCAGACCCGACTTCCAGCGGGCGCGCATCCACCAGCGCGCCGCGCGCCAGCGGAGCGGCATGGGCGACGCGCTCCACGAAATCTCTCCAGGATCGCGTCAGCAACGCCAACTCGTCCCCCTCCGGCGCCCGCGGCGACGATGCCGACAGGGACTCCCGGACGACGGACGCGCGGGCGGGGGCGGCCAATGGGCTGGGGGACGGTCTCGCGCTTGCTCCGCCGACCGGTTGCGCCGGCTCACCGGAAAGACGAGATGCCGCCAACGCCTCCAGGCGCTGCACCAATGCGTCGAGGGATACGGTGCGCGCGGCCCGACTGCACTGCAGGAGAGTGGTTTCTACCAAAGTTCGCTTCGACAGGGCATAACGGATCCGATCCTCGGCCGCAAGAAGCAGATCGCAAATACGAAGCACGCGTTCTGTGTCCGTTTGCTCGGCCTGGCGGCGAAGCGCCTCGTGTTGCGACTCCACGATATCGGCATTCGCGCCCTCGTTTGGCGCGCTGACCATGACCAGCAAATGCCGGAAATGGTCGAGGATCTCCGTCAGCAGCCGCGCCATGTCCTTTCCGCCTGCGTCCAAATCCGCGACCAGACGGAACAGCGTCGGCACGTCGCCGGCAAGGACGGCGTCAGCCAACCGTTCCAACTGCCGCCGCGAGACAAGGCCGAAGACCGAAAGCACGTCCTCCTCCGTAAGGCGTTTGCCGCGGAAGGCGATGAGCTGGTCAAGGGCCGATTGCGCGTCGCGCATGCCGCCCTCCGCGCCGCGGGCAATGGCCAGCAGCGCATCGGCGTCCGCCTCAACTCCCTCGGCTTTGGCGATCAGGGCCAGACGATCCACCAGCAGCGTGGTGGGTATGCGGCGCAAGTCAAAGCGCTGACAACGCGAGATGATGGTGGCCGGTATTTTCTGCGGCTCGGTGGTGGCGAACAGAAATTTCACGTGGGCTGGCGGCTCTTCCAGCGTCTTCAGCAGTGCATTGAAAGCCGAGGTCGAAAGCATATGCACTTCGTCAATAATGTAGATGCGGTAGCGCCCCCTGGTCGCGACATATTTGACGTTTTCTCGAAGGTCCCGAATCTGGTCCACGCTGTTGTTGGATGCGCCGTCAATCTCGAGCACGTCCATGCTGTTGCCGCTCATGATCTCACGGCAGACGTCGCACTGGTCGCACGGTTTGTCGGTCGGGCCTTTTTCGCAATTCAGGGCTTTGGCGAAAATGCGGGCGAGTGTAGTTTTTCCCACGCCGCGCGGGCCCACGAAAAGATAGGCATGCGCAATGCGGCCCGTGGCGATGGCGTTGCGCAGCGTTCCCGTGACGTGATCCTGGCCGACTACGTCCGCAAATTGCTGCGGGCGCCATTTGCGCGCAAGTACTTCGTACGACATGGCTGGTTCCCCATGGCTTACAAGGTCGTGCACCCCGGGTTGCCGCCGACGCCATTGATCCGGCCATCCGGTTTGCGACTCCGACCAGGTGGACCCGCGGCGCCCGCGCGAACCGGCGTACCGCTGCTACCTTCCGGTCCTGACGGGGTTCCGCCATCGCGCGTCGCACGGGGCCCGGTCTTCATAGCCGCTGGCCGGGACCGCATCTTCGACGCGGAGACGCGCCGGGGGATTCCGCCCTGCTGAGCGGTTTGCAGGTCTCCCGCCAAAACGGGATCAGGGCACCGCTAGCTCCCCGCCTAGCACGACCACGGTCACTCTATATGTGCCGTACCGGCGGTTCAAGGAGAAAGCCGACAAACAGTGGGAATGGCAGACGGCGATCCGATCCGGCGGGTAGGGTAAGGGGGTTGTCAGGCCATCTTCCCGTAGCGCCACGCCTCGTCGTACATGACGATGATGTTTTCAATGGGCGTGTTCACCTGCAAATTGTGGCACGGGGCCAGGATGTAGCCAGTGCCGTCGGCGGCGAGGGCGTCAATGCAATGACGGACCTCCGCCCGCACTTCTTCAGGCGTCCCGAAGGGCAGAATGCGCTGATTCTCAATCGCGCCATGGAAACAGATGCGGTGGCCGAACTCCCTTTTCAGTTCCGCCATGTCCATGCCTGGGCACGTCCACTGTACGGGGTTGAGGATGTCAATGCCCATTTCCACGAGCAGCGGCAGGAACAGGCGGCAACTGCCGTCGTCATGGTGGAAGAGACCTTGATACCAAACTCGTGGCACAGATTGATCAATCGTTGGTGATGGGGCGCGTAGAATTCCTTGTACGTGTCCATACTGATCAGCGGTCCTGTCTGACTCCCCAGATCGTCGGTCACTTCGGCCACGTCAATGCGCCCTTCGCAGGCCTCAAAAATTCGCCGATGAAAGTGGTAGAAGAAATCGCTGATACGGCGTAGGAGTTCATGCGTGAATTCGGGTGCGACGAACGGATCCACCAGGGACTGTTCCAGGCCCCGCAATAGATTGTGGTAGTAGAAGGGCGCCATGTAGCCGCACTTGATGGCCTAGTTTTTTCGCAGTTCTGCCGTTGCGGCGCGGATCTTGGAATAGTCGAACCAGTCGGCTTGAGGCCAAGCATAGCGTGCCAGATCGTCCATGGTCTCCGCCGCGGCCAGGGGAAAGAAGGACTGTTCATAGTAAGCGCTGCCTTCATGCGGCACGCGCCTGGTGCGGATCCCCCAGAAATCCACGGTCTCCTCTTCGCCGACGGGCGGCAGTGAGGGGCCGACATACTCCGGGCCCGCGCCGGCAAAGCCGTCAATATGCAGCGCACGTTCCACATCGGCGACCTCTCCGAATCGCGCCCGAAGCTTGGCCCAAACCTCTGGCGTGGCCCATATGTCCGTCGGAATTCGATCAATAGGTTGCCGGTTGATGGCTGCCGGCGCGCGTTCTCTTGAACTCATCTGGCCCATTCTTGCCGCCCTCCTCTTTTGGTGTCAGGCTGTGCAGCACGCCGGTTAATTTCAAGCAGGCTCACTGGCGTCAACACGGCCGCAAGAACAGATGACAACGGCACGCACTCGTTTCTGATTGTTCGGATGCCAAAGGCGATTATCATGGAACTGGAGGGAGGTGGCTGTGCGGAACCTTGAAGCAGCGCTTGAACGCCTGTACCGCTTGAGGACGTTCGGCATCAAGCCCGGCCTGGACGTGATGGAGGCCATGTTGAAACGGCTGGGCCATCCTGAACAATCCTTTGCGGCAATTCATGTGGCGGGCACCAACGGCAAGGGGTCGGTTTGCGCCATGGTGGAAGCGGTGCTGCGGGCTGCCGGGTATCGCGTCGGGCTGTATATCTCCCCACACCTGATTCGGTTCAACGAGCGCATTCGGGTGGATGGTCAGCAAATCGAGGATGCGGAGCTGGCGGACCTTTTTGAGTGCATCGAGCCGGTAGGGCAGGCGGTGGCGGCCAAGGTGCGGGAGCCGACCTTCTTTGAATTCACCACGGCGCTGGCCTTTGAGCATTTTCGGCGCCAAGGCGTGCGGTTGGCGGTGATCGAGACGGGTATGGGGGGGCGCTTGGATGCCACGAATGTGTTGTTGCCGCTGGCGAGCGTCATTACGAACATCGGACTGGAGCATCAGGCTTATCTCGGTAACACGATTACGGCCATTGCAGGGGAGAAGGCGGGTATTATCAAAAAGGGACGGCCGGTCGTTTGCGGGCCAATGATACCGGAGGCCCTCGACGTCATCTCGCGGGTGGCGCAAGAGCAACAGTCGCGCCTCATTCGGGCTGATGAGGCGGTCACAGTGCGGCGTGTGGCCCAGAATCTCGACGGCCAGCGGGTTATGATCGCCACGGTGGATGAAGATCTTGGCACGGTCAACTTGTCGTTGCTTGGACGACATCAGCTGGAAAACTGCGCCACGGCCGTGGCCGCGCTGAAAGTCGCGGCCGAATGCGGTGTGGCATGGCCTATTGATGCGCTCCGAAGCGGCTTGACAAGCGCACGATGGGCGGGTCGCCTGCAGGTCTTGGAGAAGGATCCGCCGGTGATAGTGGATGGCGCGCACAATCCCGATGGTGCCCGCGTTCTGGCCAGGGCGCTGGGCGAATTGCTGGGGCGAAAACCGGTGGGGCTGATCTGGGGAATGTGCGACGACAAGGACGCCGCCGGTTTCCTTCGGGCGATAAGCTGGGCACGGGTGCAAAGGGTGTGGTGCGTGCCGATGAAGACGGAACGAGCCCTCAAGCCGTCGCGGCTTGAGGAGATCGCGAAAGCGGCAGGGGCGCAAGCGGTTTCAAGTGAGAGCCTGACCGAGGCGTTTGGGGCCGTTCGCGAGTGGGCCCGGGCCAATGAGGGGGGCGTGTGCATCGCCGGATCGCTCTTACTCGCCGGCGAGGTTTTGGATTGGTGGGCGAAAGGAGAGAACCAGAATGGCCAAACGTGAGATCGAGGTCTTGGTGCGCGGCGTCATTGTTTTGCGCGGGAACGTGGTGGTGTGTCGAACCAAGGGAGACTCAAACACCTACCTGCCCGGCGGGCACTTGGAGTTTGGCGAAAGGGCGGTAGAGGCTTTGCAGCGTGAAGTGTTGGAGGAGATGGGCCTGCGTTTGAAGGTAAAGGGATTTCTTGGGGCAGCGGAACACACGTTTGTCCAGCGAGGCGAAAAGCACTGCGAAATCAATCTCGTGTTTCGCATGTCAGGGCGGGGCCTTTCGCCGGAACGGGCGCCGGCATCCAGGGAACATTGGATCGAGTTTGCCTGGGTTCCGCTAGCCAAGCTGGCGTCCGCCAAGCTTGAGCCGGCGCCTTTAAGAAAGCTTCTGCCTGTTTGGCTGAAAGCCACCGGTAGGGAATGCTGGGGGAGCTCATACGCATCCGAGCGCCGGTAGAGGGGAAAGAACCATCGCTTGCACAAGGAAACACGCCAAGGTGAAAACCACGCCGCATACGTCGGTTGTGGCCTTGGAAAGAGGGCGACGGGGCTAACGTCTCCTCATCCAGCGCGCCGAATCAAGAAGCGCCGCGCGCCGATTGCCAGCAAGCCAACAACACCAGCCAGCGCTAAGGTGCTTGGTTCGGGAATAACCGGAAGGTCCAACGGCCCCAAGGTGTCATATTTCAAGCCGTCGGGCCCCAACGTGGTATTGACTGTAGCCGCCCAGAGTCGCGTCAAGCCGGTAAATGGATACAGCGTCGCGTTCAACCGCCATTCCAAGGAAGCCCCCACGCCATAGCCGTAGTCTTCGGTAGCTTGAAAGACCGAGTTCGGGAACGGCGGCAATCCGATCGCCGTCGTGGTGAACGTACTGCCGTTCCAAGGGTGAAGGTGGTTGACAGTAAATCCAACTGTCAACTGTGAGTGTACGTCAATAGAGCTCATGATGTTCGTGACACTCCCCCGCGCTAGAGTTTTCCTGGACACGGAATTGGGGTAGAAAGCAGGGGAGAAGGAGGGTGTCCAGATGAGCAGTGAAATGCAGAAGGGAAGCGGTTCCCCCCGAGGGGGAAACCGGCGCGGCGCAAACATGCGGCGGTGGAGCGTTTGATACGCGGTGAGGCGTTGGACCTGGTCTCGCGGGAGCTGGGGGTGACGGCCGCCACGCTGAGTGCGTGGCGAGAGACGTTCGAGGCGGCGGGTGAGGCCGCGTTGAAGAGCCGGGAACCGGATGAGCGGGACGAAGAGAATCTGCGTCTGAAGGCCAAGATCGGCGAACTGACCATGGCCAACGAGTTGCTGGACGCCAAGATTGAATCTTACCCCTTTTATTGGGCCAGTGTAGCGAAGCGGTTATACTGACACAGACAGGAGGGTAAGATGAATCAGACGGGGAAGAGTCATCAACCGTATGACAAGGAGTTCAAGGATCATGCCGTAGAGATGCTCATTG
>CALHGX010000008.1 GCA_938031185.1 uncultured bacterium | reverse complement strand
GCGTGCCGGTGCCCGTCTCGGTGCGAATGGCCGGCCAAACGCCGGACGAAGTGACACGATTCAGCGAAACGGACTGCCCACGCGGCGCGCTTGGCGCAATGCGCGGCGACGGTCTGATGCGCCTCCTGTTTGGACCGGCCGCGGCGCGCTAATTCACCTGCGCGTCCGATTCGATCTGTCCGTCGCGAAGCCGGCAGATCCGTCCGCATCGGCGCGCCACCTCCTCGTTGTGCGTGACGAGCAGCAGCGTGCGGCCGCAGGTCCGGCTCAGATCGAAAAGACAACCCAGCACCTGTTCCCCGGTTTTCGAATCGAGGTTGCCCGTCGGCTCGTCCGCAAGCAGAAGTTCCGGTTCATTGATGAGCGCGCGCGCCAGCGCCACCCGCTGCTGCTCTCCGCCTGAGAGTTCCACCGGCGTGTGACGCAGCCGCCCGGCCAATCCCACCGCCGCCAGCAACTCTTCGGCTCTTCGCCGGCAAGCGGCCTGCGTCCGCCCCCGCCAATCCGCCGCCATGGCCGGCAACATCACATTCTCCAGAACGTCCAGCTCGGGCAACAAATGATAAGACTGGAAGACGAACCCCACCAGCCGCGCCCGAATCGCGGCGCGCTCTTTGGGCGGCAACGAGTACAACTCCCGGCCCAGCAGCCGCACCGTGCCCCCCGTGGGTTGATCCAACCCCCCAAGCGCATGCAACAGGGTGCTCTTCCCCGCGCCGCTGGGCCCCGTGATGGCCACCGTCTCGCCCCGGGCCACGGAGAACGAGACCCCGCGCAGCACCTCCAGCAGGCCGGCTTTCATTCGATAGATCTTCCTCAGGCCCTTCGCCTCAAGAAAAGACTCTCGCGCCCCGCTGGTTTCATTCATGACGCAGCGCCTCCACCGGGTCGAGCCGCGAAGCGCGATACGCCGGCACCAGTCCGGCCAAGGTGCAAATCGTGATAACGCACACCGCCACCACCGCCACGTCGACCGGCGAGGTCCGGGAGGGAATTTCGCTCAAACGATACAATTCCTTTGGAAAAAGCTCCCAATGAAACGTCGCTGAAAGCCATTGCATGAGGTCGTTCCGATAACGCAGCGCCAGCCAACCCGCCCCTATGCCCGCGGCGGTTCCGATCATCCCCTCGATCCACCCCAGCCAGAAGAAAATGCGCATGATGCGGCCCGATCCGAACCCAATCGCCTTCAGCAGCCCGATTTCCTTTGTCTTTTGCACCGCCACCGTGATTAGGGTGTTGGTGATGCCGAAAGCGGCCACAATCGTGATGAATATCAGGAGAAAGAACATCATGTTTTTCTCCACGCGCAAAGCGCTGAAAAGCTGGCGGTTTTGCTCCATCCAGGTGTCCACTCGCGCCCCGGGCCCCAGTTCCGCCTGTAGGCGCCAGCCGATCTCCCTCGCCCGATAGGGATCGAACGTCATCACCCGAATCGCGGAGGCCTCCTCCTCCATGCCGAACACCTCCCGCGCCGTGTCCAGTATGCAGATCACGTAGCCCATGTCATACTCCCACATGCCGACATCAAACACGCCGGCAATCGTCAGTTCCTCCGGCAGCCGGATTTCGTCCTTCATGAGATAGGACTGCGGCGAAGACACATAAATGCGGTCGCCAACATCCAGCCCCAGCCGCCGCGCCAGATCGCTGCCGATCACGGCTTCGCCCGCTCCGGTGCAGAACGCGCCGCGCGCGATCTCGCGGGGAATCTCGCTCACGCGCGGCTCGCGCGCCGGATCCACGCCCCGTAACAACGGCGTGAAAAGACGGCCTCCCGATTGCAGCACCACCGGAAACTCGATGTACGGCGCCGCGGCGCGCACACCGGGATCGGCCTCGATCTTCGCAAGCATTTCCTCCACCCCATCCAAGCCGCCGCCGGGCTCGCTGATCGTCAGGTGGGCATTGAAGCCGAGGATCTTCTCGCGCCACAGCTCATCAAAACCGTTCATCACCGACAGCACGATGATGAGCACCGCCACGCCAAGCAGCACGCCAAGAATCGAGATGATCGTGATGATCGAGAAATACGAGCGTTTCGGCTTGAGGTATTTCAGGGCCAGAAACAGGGAAAACGGCATTCTCATGTCGCCGCCATCTCCTCCTCGCCGTCAACTCGTCCACCGGCCCGCTCCCGTGGTTTGAGTTGCGGAAAAAGGATCACATCCCGAATGGCGTCCACCCCCGTCAGAATCATGAGCAGACGGTCCACGCCGATGCCCATGCCGCCGGCCGGCGGCATGCCGTGCTCCATGGCCTCAAGGAATTCCTCGTCCACTTTTTGCACATCCTCCCCGGCCTGCTCTTCAAACCGTTTGCGCTGTTCCAAGGGGTCGTTGAGTTCCGAGTAACCGGGCGCGATTTCCCGACCGCCGATCACCAGTTCGAACACGTCCACAACCGACGGATCGTCGGGGCAACGCTTCGCCAGCGGCACCAGTTCGGCGGGCAGGCGCGTCACGAAGGTTGGATCTCGCAGTGTTCGCTCAATGAGTTTTTCGTAAACCTCATGCGTAATTTGCCAAAAGGCCCACTCCTCCGGCACGGTCAACCCCAAGGCCGCCGCCCGACGGCGCGCCTCGGCCATGGGCAAGTCGAACCAGTCTGGCCCCACCGCATCCCGAACCAGCTCGCGGTAGGTTATCTCCCGCCAAGGCGGCGTAAGATCTACCCGGTTATCTCCTTCACCCACCACCAACCGGCCGAAAACAGTCGAGGCCAAGTGCGTAATCAGGCCTTCTGCCAGCGTCTTCATGGCCCGCATGTCCGCATAGGCTTCATAGACCTCCAACATGGTGAATTCCGGATTGTGGGAGCGGGACAGCCCCTCATTACGAAAGTTCCGGTTCAGCTCGAACACTTTGTCGAATCCCCCCACTAACAGCCGCTTCAAGTAGAGCTCCGGCGCAATTCGCAGGTACATATCCGTGTTCAGCGCCTCGTAACGGGTGACAAAAGGCCGCGCGGCAGCGCCGCCAGCCTGCGGTTGGATCATCGGGGTTTCCACTTCCAGGAAGCCCCGTTCGCAGAGATAGTTCCGGATCTCGCGGACGGCCCGGCTGCGCTGATCGAAACGCGCCCGCACTTCCGGATTGGCGATCAAGTCCAGATAGCGCTGCCGGTACCGCGCCTCGACATCCCGCAAACCGTGCCATTTTTCCGGCAGCGGCCGCAGGGCTTTGGCCAACAAGACCCATCGCGAAATCTGAAGCGTTTTCTCGCCCGTGCGCGTCGTGAAAAGCGTGCCCTCCGCCCCAATGATGTCGCCAAGGTCCAGTCGTTTGAACGCCGCCAGATGCTCCTCGCCAAGAATGTTGCCCCGGGCATACACCTGAAAGCGGTCGCTGCCGTCGGTCAGGTGGGCGAAAACACTTTTGCCCATGTCCCGCGTGGTCAGCACCCGGCCGGCCAGCGCAACCGCCCGCCCCTCCTCGAAGGCGGTCCGGATTTCCGCCAGCGATCCGGTTCGGGCAAAGGCACCGCCCCACGGCTCGAACCCCGCCGCCCGCAGCGCCTCCAGATTCGCCATCCGTTGCGCCCGGATTTCGTTTTCGCCTTGAAACGTCATGGCCGGCATTCATACAGCAATCGTGCGGGAACTGCAATCCCGCCGCGCAGGCCTGGCGGCCCGGCCCCTGACTCCTTCTCGCCGGGCGTGATGTCACCGCCCGAAACGCGGCTCTCGCTCCAGGCTTGCATCGGCCGGACGGTCCCATATAATCCCGCCGCTTCTTGAGAAAGCGCCGCGCCGGAACACCGGCAGACAGGGGGCGACATGCGATACGTGGTGTGCGTGAAACAAGTGCCCGAAACATCGGACGTAAGGATCAATCCGGAAACCCATACGCTGATCCGCGAAGGTGCCGCGGCCATTCTCAATCCCTTCGACAACTACGCCATCGAAGAAGCGCTGCGAATGCGAGAAAAACTCGGGGGCAAGGTGACCGTTCTCACCATGGGGCCGCCGCAAGCGGAGGCCGTGCTGCGGGAAGCCATCGCAATGGGCGCCGATGAGGGCATCCTGGTTTCCGATCGGGCCTTTGCCGGTAGCGACACCTGGGCCACGAGCTACACGCTGGCCATGGCCATTCGCAAAATCGGAGACGCCTCCGTGATCCTCTGCGGCAAACAAGCATCGGACGGTGACACGGCGCAGGTCGGCCCCGGCATCGCTGCCCATCTCGAACTGCCGCAAGTCACCTATGTCCGAAAAATAGAGGCAATGGATGAGCATCGGCTCGTTGCGGAACGCCTGCTCGAAAACGGCTACGAAGCCATTGAAACGCCGCTGCCCTGCGTACTGACGGTGGTAAAGGAACTGAATGAACCCCGCCTGCCTTCGCTCAAAGGCAAGCTGGCCGCCAAGAAGGCCGTCCTCACCCACTGGAAAGCGGAAGACCTCGCTTGCGATCCCCGCCTCATCGGCCTCGATGGCTCGCCCACCAAGGTCGTAAAGATATTCACGCCACCGCCGCGCGCCGGAGGCCAGGTGCTGACAGGAGAGCCGGATGCCGTAGTGACGCAGTTGGTGGAGAAGCTGAAAGACGCCGTGCTGGCCGCCGGCCGTTGAGGAGATTGCCTATGACGGATCCCATTCGCATTATCAACGAAAAGTGTGTCCGGTGCGGCGCTTGCGTGCGCGCCTGCCCCTTTGACGCAATAACCCAGGCGGACCGCAAGTCGTTTCCCGTCATTGACCTCCAGAAATGCACCCTCTGCGGCGCCTGTGTACAGGCCTGCAAGTTCGATGCCATCGAGATGAGGGAATCCTGCGCCCCGTTGACGGACCTTTCCGCGTTCCGCGACGTGTGGGTGTTCGCCGAACAACATGAGGGGCGCCTGCATTCGGTCACGTTCGAGCTGCTCGGCGAGGGCCGCAAGCTGGCTCAATCCATTCAAATGAAGGTCTGCGCCGTCCTGTTGGGTCATCAGGTTGAGCCGCTGTCCAAGGAGCTTTTCGCGCGAGGGGCCGACCGCGTGTATCTTGTGGACCGTCCCGATCTCGCCCACTATCAGGACGAAGCCTATGCGGCTGTCTTGGTCGAACTGATCCGCCGCCACAAGCCTAATGTGTTTTTGAGCGGCGCCACCACCGTCGGCCGCTCACTTGTCTCGCGCGTGGCTGTGCCCACCCGCGCCGGTCTGACGGCTGATTGCACGGGGCTGGCGATTGATCCGGCCACCGGGAACCTCCTGCAAACTCGGCCCGCTTTTGGCGGCAACATTATGGCGACCATTATCGCCCCGAATGCGCGTCCGCAAATGGCCACGGTGCGGCCGAAGGTCATGAAAGAACAGGCCCCTGATCCGACCCGAACTGGTGAACTCGTCGTCGAGGCTATGGCCGACGAAATTGTCCGGGCGCGCGCCCGGCGCGTCCGCTTCGTGCCGGAGGTGGAGTCCACGGTCAGCATTGCCGACGCCAACATCATCGTGGCCGGCGGGCGGGGGCTTCAGAAACCCGAGAATTTTGCCTTGCTGCGCCAACTCGCCGAAACGCTCGGCGCGGGGGTGGGCGCGTCCCGCGCCGCCGTGGACGCCAACTGGATCGCCTATTCTCATCAGGTCGGCCAGACCGGAAAGACCGTCTGCCCGAAAATCTATTTCGCCATCGGCATCAGCGGCCAGATTCAGCATCTGGCCGGCATGTCTTCGTCGGACATCATTGTGGCGATCAACAAGGACCCCGACGCGCCGATCTTCAAGGTGGCCACCTACGGAATCGTGGGCGATCTATTCGCAATTATCCCGAAGCTGACGGCCGCTTTCCAAAAAATGCTCGCCAAGTGAACCGCTTCAGGCCCACTCCGCCGCCAGCTTGACGACCACCTTGTGCAGCGGTCCCATCCCAGCCAGCGGTGCATGCGCGTCCTCCGGAAAGAAAACGGCCGCTACGCCCGGCGGCACCGTGATCCATGACGCCGGCGTCTCCGAAGAGAAGCAAACGTCTTTGCCGGCATCGTAAGGCGTCAATGCCTCGCACGTTCGCACGTCCCGCCATCCGATTTCGTCCGTGCCCGCCACTTGGAACTGGACATCCACGTAGCGCCGGTGGGCCTCCAACCGGGCACGGGCCTGTCCACGGCCGTCCTCCCGAACCACAACGGCGTACAGCCGCTCTCCATCTATTTCAATCCGCCCTGCGGGGCGCTCTCGCCATTTCCCCCCGCGCAAGAACTCTTCTGCCGCCGCCAACCCCGGATGCATGCCGACGTAATGAGCCAGCCAATCCCACGGCGTCAAGACCATCGTTTCGTCCTCCCTTTTACCCGTATGCCAAGATGTTGGCGCCAGCGGGCGCGCCGTTCCTGTTCAGGCATGATTCCGCAGCGCCACCTCCAGCGGATGCGGATTCAAGTAGACCTGCGACAGGAGATAATTGATGCTGTATTTCCGCGCGTAATGCCGGATCAGAGTCAATGGGACCATCAGCGGCAACACCCCTTCGCGCATTTCCGCAATCAGGCCGTCGAGTTCCCGCTTGTCGTCCGCCGTCAGATGCGGCCGCAGGAACCCCATCATGTGCTGCAAGACGTTGGCATGCTTGCGCGGCGTGGCCTGCGCCTTCAGCGCCTTGAGCAGCGCCGCCTCGTATTCCTGCTGCAATGAGGCCGTATCACGCCGGTCTGCTTCCGCAAGCAGACGGCCCATGGCTCGCGCCGCTTCGACGTGGTGCGACTGAATGAGGAACTTGTGCTCTTCATGAAACTTCATGAGAGCGACCAGCTTCGGCCGCACGCGCAGTGTATCGCGGTACCGCTTCAGCGTGAAAACGCGCTCCAAGAAGTTCTCCCTCAGCGCCGGGTCGTGCAGTCGCCCCTCGTCCTCCACCGGGAGAAGCGGGAACCGGCGCATGAAAGCCGCGGCGAAAACACCGGAGGTCATGCCCACCACCGCGCCCTCCTTGTTATAAAGTTTCACTCGCTCCATCCCACTGCTGGGCGACTTGGACTTGAATATGAACCCGTGCAGGTCCTCGCGAGCCAGCTCCGCGAGACGCTGCTCGATCCATTTGCACATCTGGTCCGTAAGGTCACGTCCCGTCTTTTGCGTCACGAGCCGGGGATGTTCCGGTTCCCCCACGAGCCGCATCGCTTCGCGGGGCACGGGCAATCCGCACTCCACTTCGGGGCACACCGGGACGAATTCCGCGTAACGGCCAAGCGTATGCGTGATAAACGGATCAAGCTTGTGTTGTCCGTCATATCGCACCCGCTCGCCCAAAAGACAGGCGCTGACACCTAACTTCAGGAAAGGTCCCATTTCATCCCCGCATTAAACATAGTCCCATCCGCCTGGCGCTCCCGCGCTCTATTTCCCGAGGAACCGCAAAGCGCGCAGACGCAGGGCCGACAGCCTACCTGCATTGACATCCCGCGTCCAGCGGGTTCGCAAAGAATATTGAGGGTCTCGTTCAATAGAGCGGGACCGAACGTCTCCGGCGCATCATTCGCGCACCTCGGGCGTAATGATCCATTCGCCCTTGCGCGTGTCCACGCGAATCCGCTGTCCGCCCTGCGCCGCTCCGGAAACCAGCAATCGGGCTATCGGTGTTTCCACCCGCTGCTGAATAAGCCTCTTCAGCGGCCGCGCGCCGAAAACGGGGTCATGCCCCTCGTGCGCCAAACGCTCCTTCGCCGCATCGCTCAACACCAGCTCGACCCGCTGCTCCGCCAGCCGTCCCGCCAAGTCGGCTACCTGCAAGTCCACGATCCTCTTGATTTCTTCCAGCCGCAGGGGTTTGAACAGCACCACGTCGTCCACCCGATTGAGAAACTCTGGGCGAAAATGACGGCGCATTTCCTCCAGCACTCGCTCCCGCACCGCCTCTTTGATCTCTCCGCCCGGACCGATTCCTTCCAGCAACAATGGCGAGCCGATGTTACTGGTCATGATGACAATCGTGTTCTTGAAGTCCACCGTCCGGCCGTGGGAATCCGTCAGGCGGCCGTCATCCAGAATCTGCAGCAAGACGTTGAACACGTCATGGTGCGCTTTCTCAATTTCATCCAGCAAGATCACACTGTACGGCTTTCGGCGCACGGCTTCCGTCAGTTGGCCGCCTTCCTCGAAGCCGACATAGCCCGGCGGCGCGCCAACAAGACGGGACACCGTGTGTTTTTCCATGTATTCGCTCATATCGAGCCGCACCATGTGATCCTCGGTGTCGAACAGCGCCTGCGCCAAGGCTTTGGCCAGCTCGGTTTTCCCGACGCCGGTCGGCCCCAGGAAAATGAAGGAGCCGATGGGGCGCCGTGGATTCTTGATGCCGGCGCGCGCCCGAAGCACCGCGTCGGCCACCAGCCGCACGGCGTCATCTTGTCCGATGACCCTTCGGTGCAGTTCCTCATCGAGACGCAGGAGTTTTTCCCGCTCCCCTTCGAGCAGGCGGGTCAGCGGGATGCCGGCCCAGCGCGACACCACTTGTGCGATTTCTTCCTCCGTGACTTCTTCCCGCAGCAGCGGTCCGCCCTGTTGTGCGTCTGCATGCACGGCGCTTTGGCGGCTTTCAATTTTTCGCTCCAGTTCGGGAATCACACCGTGCCGCAACTGTGCCAACCGGTCCAGATCGTATTGCCGTTCGGCAGCTTCCGCTTCACGCCGCGCCTCCTCCAGCCGCTCGCGCAGCGTTCGAATGGCGGCGATCGCCTTCTTCTCTTTTTCCCATTGCGACCGCATGGCGTCCGCCTTCGATCGAAGCTCGGCCAGTTCCTTCCGCAGCGCAGCCAGTCGTTCCTTGCTGGCTGCATCCCGCTCCTTCTTCAATGCCGTTTCCTCGATCTCCAGCCGCATGACCCGTCGAGTGATCTCGTCCAGTTCGCCCGGCATGGAGTCAATTTCGGTGCGAATGGACGCACAGGCCTCGTCCATGAGGTCGATGGCCTTGTCGGGCAGGAACCGGTCACTGATGTACCGGTTAGAGAGCACCGCCGCGGCAACCAGCGCGCCATCCGTGATACGCACGCCATGATGCACCTCAAAGCGTTCCTTCAACCCCCGCAGAATCGAAATGGTGTCCTCGACGCTGGGGGCATCCACCATCACGGGCTGAAAGCGCCGCTCCAGTGCCGCGTCTTTCTCCATGTGCTTGCGGTATTCGTCGAGCGTCGTCGCGCCGATGCAATGCAGCTCGCCGCGGGCAAGCATTGGCTTGAGCATGTTGCCCGCGTCCGTCGAGCCTTCCGTTCGCCCGGCGCCAACGATGGTGTGCACCTCGTCAATAAAGAGAATGATGCGGCCTTCGGCCGCCTTGATCTCGTTGAGCACCGCCTTGAGCCGCTCCTCGAATTCCCCGCGGTACTTAGCCCCAGCCATCAACGCCGTCATGTCCAGCGCGTAAATGGTGCGGTCCTTGAGCCCCTCCGGCACATCGCCTCGCAAGATCCGCTGCGCCAGCCCTTCCACTATGGCGGTCTTCCCCACGCCCGGCTCGCCAATCAACACTGGATTGTTCTTTGTCTTCCTTGAAAGAATTCGAATAACCGACCGGATCTCCTGGTCGCGGCCGATGACGGGATCCAACTTGCCTTGGCGGGCGATTTCCACCAGATCCACCCCGTACTTTTCCAACGCTTCGTAAGTGCCTTCCGGGTTGGCGCTGGTGACCCTTTGGTTGCCACGTACCGCCGCAAGATGCCGCAGCAAAGCCTCCCGATCTGCACCGTTTTCCGTCAGAATCCGACCCGCCGCCGTACTGCGCTGCTCATCGGACAGCGCCAGCAAGAGATGTTCGACCGACACGTACTCATCCTTGAGCCGCTTCGCTTCCTCAGATGCGTTGAGCAACAACCGGTTCAGTCGCTGCGTCACATAGATGCGACCCGCTTCACCGGAGCCATGCACTTTCGGCCTGCGTTCAAGATCTTCTTCCACCTGCGCCCGAATCACATCAGGCCGAGCTCCAACCCGTTCCAAAATCCGAGAGGCCAAGCCGTTCTCCTGCTCCAGGAGGGCCAACAGTAAATGTTCTCCATCCACCTCCTGATGGCTGTTCTTTAAGGCGACCGCCTGAGCCGCCTGTAGCCCCTCTCTCGCCTTCTCGGTAAACCTGTTCAAATCCATGGCTAAATCTCAACCAGAAGTCTTTTCTCAACACCTTTTCACTTTTAACGAAAAACGGCACCTTTTGAATAGCATCATCTATTCCAGCAACCAATACACGCAATATGAAAGACGTAAGCCACTAATAGAGAAGTACTTACGATCAACAATATCTACTGCTACCAGCCAAATACCGCGTCTTTATGCCGCACTGCAAACGACGTCGAAGAGAGACACGATGTCTCACAGCGACTCTAGATGGAGATGATAATATCCTGTAAAGATCGCTTCGGAACATGATGAAAACCAGCGGCATCCCGCCAGTATTTCACATCGCCATTCCTGACTTCCTCCAGAATAACCTTCTCAGCGGGTTTGCCCAACGCGAGAACGAGCAAAATTTCCATTTGAGCAGGAAGGTGCAGGCGTTCAGCCAGTCGTTCGCGGTTTATCGAACCGATGATGCAGCCACCCAAACCCATTTCCGCTGCTGCAAGCATGATCGTTTGCGCCGCAATACCGGAATCCTGCGCGAAGGAACTACTGATCCCGGTGTCGCCAAGGATAATGATGTATCCCGTCGGTCGTTCGCCTTTCGCAGGCCCGGCCCAGTCTTTCAAATACGCCGCCCATGCCAAACACTCGAAGATAGCCTCGTTGCGCCGCGGCTCCCAAGACAGACAATACTTCAGCGGCTGCTTGTTGGCCGCCGAAGGGCATAGACGAGCGACATCGACAAGATGGGTCAGTATCGATGGGTCTATTGCCGCTTGGCCATCAAAACGACGAATGCTGCGGCTCCGCGCCACCAAGCCGGGCATCACGGAAGAAAAACCACCACTCATTAGGGCCACCTTTTTTCTTCGTTCTCACGCACCATCGGAACAAATCGCACCGGTAGGTCATCCTGCTGTTCCACCCGGTCGCCAACCTTCCGCAACACAACGAGCCTCTGCACACCCACGCCCACCGGGATGATCATACGCCCCCCGTCGCGCAATTGCTCCACCAGCGAGCGGGGCACGTCCTCCGGGGCACAAGTGACAATGATCGCATCGAACGGCGCATGCTCAGGCCATCCCTTGTACCCGTCCCCGCACAAAACACTCACCGAATCATATCCTTCCGCCTCGAGCGTCTCTCGCGCGTGTTCGGCCAGAGAGGGAAGAATTTCAATAGTATAAACCGCCGCGCCCAATTCGGCCAGCACGGCCGCCTGATAGCCCGAACCAGTTCCGATCTCCAGCACCTTCTCTCCCGGCTGGAGCCGCAGGCGTTCGGTCATGTATGCCACAATGAACGGCTGGGAGATGGTCTGACCTTGTCCGATCGGGGACGGATGATCGCCATAGGCGCCGATTCGCGACCGATAAGGCGCGGGAATGAATTGATGGCGGCGCACTTTCGCCATGGCCGATAAGACGGCTTCGTCCCGAATGCCTTGCCGACGCAGCAACTGCACCATGGCGGCGCGCCGCGCCGTCCAGTCCGCCTCGGACGAATCCACGTCGGCAGCGCCCGCAACGCACAAGCCTGCCAGGATCGCAATTACCCACGCACTCGAGACTGTCGCGCCCCAGTCCATCCGAACCCTCCCAGCCAACTGTCGCTGCTTCGACCTGAACCGCGGCGTGGCAAGGCGCTCGCTCAAACCGGACGGATTGACTTGATCCGCCCCAATAAGGAGCGAAATCGCCGATCGTTTCGCAGCCGCCGCAAGTCGTTGTCCTGCTTCATCCATTCGTGGTCGGAATAGCCGAGTCGCACCGCCTCGGCCAAAGCCCGCAAGGCTTCGTCCTTCTTGCCGCACAAGGCCAGACTGCAACCCAGGTTGTACCAAACCGAGGCGTCTTCCGGCCGGAGACGGCTAAGCTGCTCATCAATCTCCAAACCCCGCTCGTACAACCCCGCTTTGGTGCACAAATCCCCGAGTTCGCGTAATACATCAAAATCTTCCGGCAGGCGCGCTGAGACCCGCTGCAGGAACTCCAACTGCACCAACTCGGCATCATCCATCGGCTTCCGCTCTTGCATCCTCTCCCTCCACATCCTCCACTTCGATCGTATGCCTCACGGCCGGCCGAAATCAAGCGCGGACCCGCCTCTTGCGCGACGGGCGAAACGCATCCATGCGCTTACGTTGGGCGCAACGGCCGTCTTCGCCGCCCTTCCCAATCAAACGCGGAAGATCGCCAAGCGTCGTAATGACCGCGTCAGGCCTGACGCCGTGCAGCAGGGGATCCTCCTCGCGCCGCAGCGAACGGCGGTCGCCCGCAAACAGCACCGTGCCGAATTTCGCCTGACGGGCCGCCCAGACGTCATTACGGAGGTCGTTTCCGACATGAATGACCGCTTCGGGCCGTATGTGGAACTGCCGCGCCAAGGTCTCCGCAGCCCGGCGAAAAAAATCCGGGCTTGGCTTGGCCACGCCCTCTCGATACGACCAAAAGCATAACGCCGGATCAAAGCCGAGTTCACGACATCTGGCCCCCATCAGTGCTTCGAACAACAGCGGTGTGATTTGCTGCGAATTCGAAATGATCCCGAGCAGCAATCCTTTCTGCTTGAGTTGACGTAAGGCGGACAGCGCATGCGGCATCGGCCATACCGGCTTTGTGCGCATCTCATATTCAACCATCATTCGAAGCGCGTCGCCAGACTGACGCGGCCCCGATATCCGCCCCGTTCTCCTCAGCCTGTCCAGCACGCATCCCCACAGGACGCGCATGTCCACTTCGGGTTGATACTCCGCCGTCTTGCCACGAATGGCGTGGGAACGGCGCACCGCCTGGCTCAGCCAACGCGCCGCCGTCGTGTCAGTGTCAGGCGCTTGCAGAGTCCATCCCAGAGATTGCATTGCGCCAATGATTGGCGAAACATCCGTCCTCCCGCCTCCCCCTCTGTCCCCTCTGCTTGCTGCGGAAATAAACAGCGTCCCATAAACATCAAAAAAAACCGCCTTCACTCCCTCGAACTGGTGACGTCGGGGCATCGCCCCTGTAGGCAAAAGCCGCATTGGCTTGGCCAGTCTACGGATCCGCGCAATCAGTTCTTGTCTCAAGCTCCGGTTCAATCCAACCTACCCCCCTCTTCAGGGACATCCAGAAGAAAGAAACGCTCCGGTTCGAGGAATTTCGAGAGCAGAACGCCAGCGTTCAGACCCGAAACAGGGGAAACGGCCGATGAGGCCACTCGTTCATAAAGCGCCTTCAATCGTTGTCCATAAGCGCTAATGCCGAACGTCTCACGAATGACATCCGCGTTGCGGGCGGCCTGGCCAGGATCGCACGCGACGGCCGGCAGTTCAGACGGGCTGGTCTCGGACCACGCCGACGGATCGCCTGTGATCCGCTCCAAAACATCCTCTTGCAGCGTTTCGTTCAACCGACCAAAATCCACACGGTCTTCGTGAACGGCGGCCCCCACGGCTCGCTCCTCCTGCTCCGCAACCGTCGGAAAGCCATACATCTGTCGTAGCCGCTTGACGCCATCCCGCACCGCGCAGATAACCCGTTGCCGGCCCAACCATGCCAAAGGGACATCCAGGCGTTCATACAACCCCCTTAGACAGACCGCTGATGCCTTAAAATCATCGGTGATTTCCGGCAGGTCTCGACCTGTAATCGGACAGCCCGCCAACCACGGTTCAAGGAACGCCATCCCAAAGCCTTCGCGAATGCTGGTGGTTATCGCCGCCGTTGCTCGACTCAACAGCCAAGGCAGGCTTGCGGGCCGGCCGGTCAGAATGCCGAACTCCATCGGCAGGCGGAGGCGAGCCGCCACTTCCGCCCATCGCCGATGCACGCGCGCCGCGGCAGGGTTCTCCGGCGCCAGCGTGGTCACCCAGCGCCGCCCCGACACACGCCGAGCCGCCCAAAACAGCAACTCGCCCAGATTTTTTCTGCGAATGCCCCGCGTGATATACACCATCAGCTGTTCCTCGCGGTCAACTTCAGGAATCCGCCGAACTGGATCGAATCGCACAGGATTGGGCAGCGTATGAACCCGGTCAACAGGCGTACCGGCGCAGACCAGAAACTGCGCGTCACGGCTATTCAGCGTTGCATAGTGAATGTGATCGCCCTGTGGATACACCCGCCTGCCCGCTTGATCCGTCCGCCCATCGCAAGCCGTTGCGATCAACCGCGTGTAGTCTTCAGGCCGTCCGTCTTCCGCAAAGTCGTGTATCTGCAGCAACAGGCGCGCGCCGCGCGCCGCCATCTCACCGATGGCGGCGATCAACTGGCAATTCTTCCCCAACGAGTGATTATGAAAATGCCACACGTCTGGGGGGGCGCCGAGGGCCCGGCGTGCCGCCTGCTGCATGTTCTGGACCAGATCTCCGGCCGTTCCGCCGCCATAGTCGAGCCCCGGCACCACCTCCACCGCCGTGCCCGCAAACGGCGGTTCCCATGCCTCCCCCGCAAGAACCACGAACCGACAGCCTTGACCGCACAGGGCAAAACATGCGCTCTCGATGACCCGCGTCACGCCGCCGGGACGCAAGTGACAGTGCACCACCGCCACCAGCGGTCCCGCCGTCACGGCAAAAGCCCCCGTCGGGCCCGATAGGCCGGCACATCGATCATCGGCGGACGCTCCTCTTCCTTCAGATCATATTCCTGTTGCTCGTGGACGCCGTCGCGCACGAGAAACTGCCGCAAGATCGTGGCGCGGTCAGGCAATTCAGCAGCCAGCCCCAGCGAATCCAGCCGCGAGAAAAACGTCTGCAAAATCCCGAACGCCATGCGGCCCAGATCACGAGTGGGCTGGTTGCGATGCACTCGCTGACTGATATCCGTCTGCGCGAACGCGTCCAACCCCCAGCGATAATACACGTCTATCAGATGCGCCGTTTCAACGCCGTACCCGATCGGGAACGGGATGCGCTCCAGCACTTGGCGACGCACCGCATATTCCCCCGAAAGCGGTTGGATCAGCGCCGTCAACTCTGGAAAGAACAGCGAAAGAAGCGGCCGCACCAGAATTTCCGTCACCCGCCCGCCCCCGGACGGGCGAACGCCGTCCGATGTTACCCACGGCCGCTCATAGAACGCCTTGACGTAACTCACTTCCGGTCGGCGGATCAACGGGCCAATGAGGCCATAGACGAAGTGTGGCCGGATGTTCTTGATATCTGCGTCCACATACACAATCACATCGCCGCGAAGTTGATAGATCGCCTTCCACAGGTTCTCCCCCTTCCCGCGTCTGGCGCCCATTTCCGGCAAAATATCTGCGGCCATATACACGTTTGCCCCATAATCGGCCGCCACTTCTCGGGTCCGATCGTCGGACCCCGAATCCATCACCGCTATTTCGTCAACCAACGGGAAACGGGTCATCAGTTCCGACCTGAAAACGACGATCTCCTTCCCGATCGTTTTCTCTTCGTTCAACGTGGGAATGCACAGCGATATCGTCAGCCCGCGCGCCTCCTTGTCCCGAACAAGGGCCCGCAGGTCCGAGAACTCCGAATAATGGAAGGTGTTGCGGCCAAGCCAGTCCCGAATGCGTCCGGACACACTCTGCTTCGCTCCGCGGGCATCGTCAACCCCTTGACTCCGCTCCCGTTCAGCCGCCATCCGCCGCACCTCCATCCAGCAGTAAGGCCAATGCCATCATCTGAGCCACCCCAGAGAAAAGCGGAGCCACCTGAATCGCTTCGTCAATCTCGTCTAGCTCGCCACGCCGCTCGCCCGTTGTGCAGCCGATCGTTACCGCCGGAATCTTTCTCGACAGGAACGCACTGAGGTAGCCGATCGTGGGATACATCATGGGGGCGACCTGCAATCCGTTGAGCACGTCCCGAGCGCAGCGCACCAGCGGATGCGATATTTCAAGCCCTCCTGGAGGACGCCGCGCATAAAATTCAATCCGCGCCTTCATCCCCGACGCCGCCCCAACGTCCTCGACGATATCCTCCACCCGTTGCCGAATCTGTTCCAGCAACTCCCCGGACTCGCTGCGAATCTCGAACAACAGGTTCGTCTGCCGCGCAATGGTGTGACCGGAAATTCCGCCGCGTATCGCCCCCATCACGATCGAGGTCTTGGGATCACGCGGCACGGCAATTCGATTGATCTGGGCAATAATTTCGCTCATGGGCGTAATCGTGCCGGTGGTGCCGTACTGCGCCCAGTCGTAGTCCTCCGGCAGCCGACAGACAATTTCCCCCTTCAAAAGCCCCAACCCCCGGAAGTTCAAACGACCCAACTGCACGCTCTCGACGCAAACACCCGCCCGAACGGCGCCCGGAAAGTGATCAAGAAAAGCTCGCAGGCCGTGGTGATCCGACCGTTCGAGCATGCGCGCCGCCGCCAACAGCACCAAGTTGGATTTCAAACGGATCCCCATCCGTTCCAACGCCAACGGCAAAACAGCCAAAGCGGCCATCGCCACGCTGTTGTCTCCCACAAACGGCCCCACAATACGATCCGACGCGATCTCGATTGTTTGATCCGCATCGTCCCGCACCAAACTGTCGGCGTTCGTCGCGAAAACGATGTTGCGCGCCGCATCCTCTCCCATCAATACCCCAATGCCGCTGCCATTCTCGTCCGTTGAGCACTGCACCTCCGAATCGGCCAGCCGTTCCAGGAAGAACCGCACACGATCTTGTTCAGTGCCGGACGGGGCCAGAATTTCCCCCATCATGGCGATATTCGCGAGCAAGACGTCCCTCAACTCCAGCGCAATCCCCTTGAATTGAGGCAGGCAGTTCAGTATCTCCGAGGATGTCACGCGCGGTCTCCCGTCGGCCATCTTGAGCGAGAGGGGGCCGTCCCTCGTCGTGCATAGACCACGGGCCGCGTGTTGTCGAGAAAAAGAGCACCCGCAATGAAAGATTCTTGCGAAAGCGCCTGATCCAAGAGGAGGCCGGCAAACTATGCCTCGACCGGCGCGGACATCCGCAGCGCCTCGCACACGGCCGTTCGGACGAGTTCCACCTTCAATTCCCGCATGCAACGGTGATGTCCGAGCGGGCAGACGCGGCGCGAGCAAGGACGGCAGGGCACGGGCACGCTCAGTCGCATCTCTCTTTTGTAATGTATGTCCGTCCACGCCTCATCCGTAGGCCCAAACAGCGTCACCACCGGCCGGCCGAATGCGGCGGCAATATGGCGCGGCCCGCTGTCGGTCGTCACCAGCACTCGGCTCCGCCGCAGACAGCCTTTTAGTAATCCCAGCGAGGGAGGAAAAGCTGCCAGACTTTGCGCCCCTGCAGCCACGGCAATGCGGTCCGCCGCCTCGCGCTCCGCCGGGCCGCAAAGTACGAGCACCTTGCAGGGCTCATCTGCCATCAACTGCCTGGCCAGGTCCACAAAATATTCTTCTGGCCACCTCTTCGCCGGGCCATAAGCGCCACCAATATTGAAGGCAATTACCGAGGCATCGCCAAGGCCCAGTTGCTGCCACACTCTCTGCGCCTGTTGCTCCTCCTCCATGGTCGTAACCAACTCCATGCGTGGCGACTCGGGCTTGCAGCCCAGCGCATAGACCACTCGCAAGTACTCGTCGAGTGCAGAAACCGGCCTCAATTTCCAACCTTCCCGCAAGGGCCGAATCGGGTCCGTCAACAACGGCCCTCGCCCGTAGCGCGCCATCCCCACCCGCCGCCGCACACCGCCGCGCCACGCCAACCATGCACAGCGGAACGAGTTAGGGAACAGGACCGCCACGTCCACCGCCGTTTCTCGGAGCCGTCGCACCAGGTTGCCTGCCCCCAGCGTCGCATCGTGGGCCGACGTCTCGTAAAGCCACATAGCGCTTAAGCAGGTGGCGCCGTCCAACACCGGCGCCACATAGGGACGAGCCACGCCGATGATCTCGGCCCCGGGCCCCCACAGCCTTCTTAAGGCCCTCATCGCGGGTGTGGCCATGATTACGTCGCCCACCCAGTTCGGCAGAAAAACAACGGCTCTCATCCGCCATTACCCGCCAGCTGTTCCGACAGCTTTCGGCTCACAGCTTCAACAACGGCTTCCACCGGAATCGCGCGCATGTAGATAGCCGCAGGATCGGACCGATAGGTGTGATGCGATGGTGGCCGCCGATATTGAATAACCACATGACTCTGGCCCCACGGGCCTGTTCGTTCGGGAAACGTGGGCCCAAAGAGCGCCACGACGGGGGTTCCCAGCGCAGCCGCAACATGCATCGGTCCAGAGTCGCCGGTCACCATCAGCGCCGCTCGTGCGAACAAACAGGCCGCCTGCCCCAGCGTGAGCCGCCCAGCCACCGAACAAATGTGTCGCCCCCTAGCCGCCTCGACCAGACACTGCGCGCCATGGGCCTCCGAAGCACCGCCGCTTACCACGAAAGGCACGTTGAAGGCGCCGCCAATCCGCCGCACCAGCTCCGCATAACGGTCCAGCGGCCATTCCTTCGAGCGCCAACGACTGAAGGGATTGAGCAGCACGAAACCACGTGGCGGAAACCCTTCCGAACGCAATACCGATTCCGTCGCCTCGTCGTCCTGCGGCGACAAATGCACTTCCGGTTCCAAGTCCTCCGCCGGAAATCCGGCGCGACGCGAGAGTTCAGCGCAGACCTTCACGGCATGCTGGTTTGGATCGGGCTCACAGGCCCAATCCCAGCCGGGCCGGAACATGCCCCGTCCCTCCTTGTGGCGGGCGCCGCTGGCATATACCCAGGCGGCGCTGCGCCAGGTGCCCTGCAAATCCAATGCCAGGTCCCAGCCGTCTGCCCCCCCCTCGTTGCCGAGCGTCTGCCGCATGAGCGCCCACTGTCGCAGGAGGTTGGTTTCGCGGCGGGCCTCAACCAGGCCGTCCAGGTTCGGATTGTGCCGCACGATATCCGCGTTCCGCGAATCAACGGCCAGAAACAACCGCGTCTGGGGACATCGGCGCCGGATCGCGCGCAGGCAGGGCGTGGCGTGCACCACATCGCCCAGCGAACTGAGCTTCACCACCAATATGCTCCGCGGCGCCTCGTCGTTCACCGATCCGCGCCTCCAGGCTCCGCGCCGCGATCGTGCCGGCGCACCGCTTCCACAACATGCCGCACCACCGACTCGATCGTCATATCCGACGTGTCCAACATGATCGCGTCCGGCGCCGCACGCAACGGAGCGGCCGGCCGCGCGCTGTCCATCTCGTCCCGCCGGCAAAGCGAGCATAACACCTGCCCCTCATCCAACTCCTCCTGCTGCCGGGCCAGGTCCTGCCGCCGCCGCCGAGCCCGCACATCCGCGCGCGCGGTAAGAAAAAATTTGAACGGGGTTTCAGGAAATACGACCGTGCCAATGTCGCGCCCTTCCATCACCAGGGGGCCAAAGCGCGTCATCTCGCGCAACCAGCCGGTCACGGCCTGCCGCACCTCCGGCACGGCGGCCACGTGGCTCACACTGCCGGCCACTTCTTCCGACCGTATGGCGGCCCCGGGATCATCGCCGTCTATGCAGAACCGCACCGCCCCGTCTTCCAATCGGAACGTCACGCGCATGGCCCCCAACGCCCGCGCCACCACGTCCGAATCGTCCGCGGCCAGTCCTTGCTGAAGCACCTTCCACGTCACGCCCCGATAAAGCGCGCCCGAATCCACATAGACGCCACCCAGCCGCTTCGCGGCCTCTCGCGCCACCGTGGACTTCCCGGAAGCCGAAGGTCCGTCAATCGCCACAATCCAATTCGACACGTCCGCCCACTTTCCTCAAATCCGCCCAGAAAGCCGGATACGACTTGGCCACGCAGGCGACATCGAGCATCCGAACCGGTCCCTCCCCTGAAAACGCCAAAACGGATAGCGCCATCGGAATCCGATGATCACCCCGGCTGTCCACCGTCACCCCGCCCCGGAGCCTCGCGGGCCCCTCCACCGCCAAACCATCCGGCCGCTCCTCCACCCGCACGCCCATGGCCCGCAGATGCTCTGCCATCACGGCGATGCGATCCGATTCCTTCACCCGCAGTTCCGCGGCATCCCGGATCACCGTCCGCCCCTGCGCCAGCGCGCCGGCCACTGCCGCCAACGGCAATTCGTCAATGAGATCGGGAATCTCCGCGCCGCCGACTTCCGTCGCATGCAACGCCCGGCCCCGCACAACGATCCGCCCCACCGGCTCGCACGCCCGTTGTTCTTCGGTCGGCTCCACCAGAATATCCGCCCCCATCCGCCGCAAGACGTTCAGCAGAGCCGTCCGCCGCGGGTTGAGGCCGACCCGTTCGATCTCGATCCGCCGTCCGGGCTGTACCGCCGCCGCCGTGATCCAAAATGCCGCAGAGGAGAAGTCACCCGGCACCAACCAGGCCCGCGCAGGCAGGCGCGCCATCGCGGAGCCTCGTCCTTGAATGCGAATCTCCTGTCCGTCTGTTTCGATCGGCACCCCCATCGCTTGCAACAATCTTTCCGTGTGGTCCCGAGTCGGCTGCCGCTCCACCACCGTGGTCAGCCCCTGAGCCAGCAAACCGGCCAATAGCACGCAGGACTTGACCTGCGCCGACGCGACCGGCAATTCGTAGCGCACCCCCCGAAGGGCCCCGCCGTAAATCCTCACCGGGGGCCGGCCGTTCGCACCCAACAGCTCCACACGCGCGCCCATCCGTTCCAGCGGATCCTTGATTCGCCCCATAGGGCGACGGCTAAGCGAGGCGTCTCCCGTCATGACACTGGTGAACGGCTGCCCGGCTAGCACACCGGCCAGCAAACGCATTCCGGTTCCCGAATTGCCCATGTCCAACGCGTCGGCGGGCGCCCGAAAACGACCTCCTTCCGCTTCAACCGTCAGAATGTCCTCGTGCAGCTCATGCCGCACGCCCAGCTGTTCCAAGGCGGCAAGCAACGTCCGGCTGTCCTCGCTATTAAGGAAGCCCTCTGCCCGACTGAGGCCGTCGGACAGCGCTGCCAGCAATGCCACCCGGTGCGAAATGCTCTTGTCGCCCGGCATTCGCAGGAGGCCGTTCAGCTCTTCCGACGGGTAAACAAGAGCCGTGATGACGCGCTTTCCCTTCATGGACTTCCGAAATCTAATCCGGCGGGACGCGCCGATCAATCCGCAACTTCGCCTCTTTCCCATGTCCGAGAGCCGTCAACCCCTCATCCTCGCCAACCTGATTGCATTCTCAAGATCCCCGGCACAGTCCTGTTCGAAAATTCTCTTGCGCCAACGGCGCCCTCTCGCACAGGATACAGCCCCATGACAAACACCTCCTCTTCGGTATCCTTGGAGGCCTTGGCCTCGCTCTGCAAGCGCCGCGGGTTCATCTTCCAGACCTCGGAAATCTACGGCGGCTTGAACGGATTCTGGGACTACGGCCCCCTGGGCTGTGAACTGAAACGCAACATCAAGCAGCTCTGGTGGAGGCACATCGTGCAAAGTCGGGACGACGTGGTCGGGCTCGACAGCGCCATCATCATGCACCCGCGCGTTTGGGAGGCCTCGGGCCACGTGCAGGGGTTCACCGATCCGATGGTGGACTGCCGCGCCTGCAAGAAACGCTTCCGCGCGGATCAACTGTACGAAGAGGTCGGGCCGGAACACGAAACCGGCAGCGCCGCCGAACGGCAGCTTCGTCTGCCCGCCGGCGCCAAGTGCCCCGCTTGCGGCGCGCAGGAACTGACCGAGCCCCGCGCTTTCAATCTGATGTTCAAGACGTTCGTGGGACCGGTGGAGGAGGAATCAGCCGTCGCCTACCTGCGTCCTGAGACCGCCCAGGGCATATTCGCCCAATTTGGCAACATTCTCGCCGTTTCGCGGCAGAAGGTGCCGTTCGGCATCGCCCAAATCGGCAAGGCCTTCCGCAACGAAATCAACCCCCGCAACTTCACCTTCCGGTCGCGGGAATTCGAGCAGATGGAACTCGAGTTCTTCGTCAAACCCGGCACGGACGCCGAATGGCATGCGTACTGGGTGGCCGAACGTCTCAAGTGGTACGAATCCATCGGCCTGCCGGCTTCGAGCCTTCAGCCGTACGTCTACCGAAAGGACGAGCTCGCCCACTATGCCGGCGCCTGCACCGACATCATGTACGCCTTCCCCTTCGGGGTGCAGGAACTCGAAGGCATTGCCGCCCGAGGCGCGTTCGATTTGAGCCGCCATCAGGAGTTCAGCGGCAAGTCCATGGAGTACTTCGACCCGGACACGCAGGAGAAGTTCGTCCCCCACGTCGTGGAACCATCCGCCGGCGTGGATCGCATCGCGCTCGCGTTGCTCTGCAACGCCTACCGGGAGGAATGGATCGGCAAGGACGGACAGATTCTGCCCGCCGAGCCGAACACGCCGCCGCCCGAGGGCTTTGAGATGCGGACCGTCCTCGGTTTCGCGCCCTGTGTGGCCCCGATCAAGGTTGCCGTCTTCCCGCTGCTAAAAAACAAACCCGAGCTGGTGCAGGCCGCCCGGCAGATATTCGAAACGTTGCGCCGCCGCTGGATGTGCTTCTGGGATCAAACCGGCGCCATTGGCCGACGCTATCGGCGGCAGGATGAAATCGGCACCCCCTTCGGCATCACGGTGGACTTCCAGACCTTGAGCGACCAGACCGTCACGCTTCGGGAGCGGGACTCCATGCGGCAGGAACGCGTTTCCGTGGGCCGGCTCCGCGAAGAACTGGAAAACCGCATCGGATGAGACGGCCCTCGACCATCACGCGAGCCGTGCCGCTCCTCGCTACGCCGATCGCCGGCCTTTGTTTCGCACAGGCGGAGCTGTTCTCGCCCCCCGGCAGGGACGTCGAGCATATCCCGCTTGAAGCGGCGCAGAATGCACGGTCCCGCCCCTCCGCCCGCGAACTCCTCGAAGGCGCCGCGGCCCGGTTGCCGCGGGGCGCTTTCACCATCAGCGGCTCCCTCGTCACGCGCCGACCCGGTGAGAACCATGCACGTCAGACCTTGGGCCTGGAGGCGAGCTTCTCTTTCGATGAGGATCGGTTCCTCGCCGTTTACCGGATCGCCGACGCCTTCGGCGACGAACGAGAACGCCTGATCGCATTGCGCGGCAATCAACAACCGCCGACGTTTGACCACCAACGCCGCGGCGCTTCCGCCCCGGAACCTCTGTCCGACCCGCTGCGCCCGGTCGAGGGCACCGCGCTGACATGGCTGGACCTCACGCTGTCCTTCCTATGGTGGACCGAGGGCGTTACGATCGGCCGGCAGGAAGTCAAACAGCAGCCGTGCTGGGTGCTGGACATCTGGCCTCCGAAGGACGCCGGGGCCTACGCCCGCATGCGGCTCTGGCTCGACACGCGCGTCGGAATGCTGCTGCAGGCCGAAGGCTACGATCGGCAGGGTGCGCTCGTCCGCCGTCTCTCGGTCAAGAGTTTCAAGAAGATCGGCGACGACTGGATGATCAAAGACATGGAAGCTCGCGATGTGGCCTCCGGCCTCGTCACCGTTCTCCGTGTGCGCGACATGGCCCGCGACGGCGTCCCGACGGAACCCCGCTCCGTGGAGGCGGAAACCCCGCCGTAATCGGCGCCGGGACGCGTCTCGCTTCTCCATTGACAACCACGCGGGCCGCCGTCTTTACTCAAGCCGAGTGGCTTTTGCCCGAACCCGCGGTGTCTGCCGGCACCGGCGGCGCGTCGAACGAACGGCAGAGAACATGATGCTTCTTGTGCTCCTCTTCACGGCGTTGCTCTCGCTGTTGGTTTTGTCCGCCTTCTTTTCAAGCGCGGAAACGGCCTTCTTTTCCCTGAATCCCACTCGCATCCATCGCATCCGCCGGCACCATCCCAAGGTCGCCGCGGCCGTCGAACAGCTCCTGGCCGTCCCCACCCGGCTGCTGTCCACCATCCTGATTGGCAACACTGTGGTCAACGTCGCCGCGTCCGGCGTCGGATACGCCATCGCGCATCGCCTGGTTCCCGCCCACGGCGAAACGGTCGCCATCGCCGCCATGACGGTCCTGATCATCCTTTTCGGCGAGGTGGCGCCCAAGCGCATGGCGGTACGCCGCCCCGAGTGGCTGGCCATGCAATACGCCGCGCCGCTGCAGACCTTGGTCCGCGCGTCGAGTCCGGCTCGCTGGATGCTGGAACGCATCGCGGACCGTTTCTCCAAGTCGCTGCAGCCGTTCAAGCCGCTGCTGACAGGCGCGGAACTTCTCACAGCCGTGGAGGTCAGTCATGAGGAGGGCATTCTCAGCGAGGAGGAGCGCATCATGGTGGACGGCATCATCCGGCTGGAAAAACTGGAGGCGAAGGATGTAATGACCCCCCGGGTGGACGTCGTGGGCATCGATCTTAATGCCTCGCCCGAAACGCAGGCGGATGTGGCCCGCCGGAGCCGCCGCCACTACCTGCCGGTCTATCGCGGCAGCCTGGACCATGTGGAAGGCTTTCTGGATGTCCCGCGTTTCCTGCTTGCGCCCGTCCCGAATCTCAAGGCGGCGATGTTCCCCCATTTCTACGTTCCCGATACCGCGTCGCTCGACACCCTGATCACCATATTCCAGCAGCAGGATCGCCGGGTGGCCGTGGTTATTGACGAATTCGGCGGTTCCGCCGGCCTGATCACCCGCGACGATATCCTGGACGAAATCGTGGACGTCGAGGAACGCGAGGGGGATCGCCTGCGGATCGAGCCCGCGGGCCTTAACCGCTGGCTGGTGGACGGCGCCGTCAGCCTGGAAGACATCAACTACGAACTGGACCTGCACCTGGACGCGGAAGGCGCCGATCGCATCGCCGGCTGGTTTACCGCCCAGACCGGTCGCATCCCCAAGGTCGGCGACGTCGTGGAAACGCCGCAATGCCGTGCCACGGTCATCCGCATGAAGCAACATCGCATCACCACCCTCGAAATCGAGAAGTCGAACCACGCGGAGAAACCCGATGCTGTGGAGTGAACTCATCACTATCGCCGTGTGCATGACCGGCGCTGCGTTCTACGCCGGAATCGAAACGGGCATGATTTCGATCCCCCGCATGCATCTGCGGCATCGCGCGCAGGAGGGCAGCCCCGCCGCTCGGGTGCTCGAGGATTTTCTAGACCATCCGGACCGGCTCCTTGGCACAACCCTCGTGGGGACCAATCTTTGCATCGTAATGGCGTCGGTTCTCGCCTCCAGCCTCGGTCACCGCCTGCTCTCTCGTTGGGGCGCGGGCGCCACCGGACAGGCGATCGCCGGCGTGGTCATGACGGGCTTGATCCTCATCTTCTGCGAATACCTGCCCAAGGCCTGGTTCCAAAGCCGCGCGCTCACCCGCTGCAGCCTTTTCGCGGGACTGCTGCAGCAGTCGGCGCGAATACTCCATCCGTTTGCCGCGGCCTTCAACTGGCTGACGCAATGGCTGATTCCCGGCGCCATCATCGAGCAGGCGCCCCAACCGCTGTTTGCAACCAAGGAAGAGCTTGATCTGCTGGCGCGCGAGGGCGCCGCCCACGGCGCGCTGTCGGACCGCCAGCGCATCATGATCCGCCGCGTGCTCGATCTCTCCATGAAAACCGCCCGGGACATCATGACCCCGCGCGACCGCATCCGCTATGTCCAAGCCACCAATACCGTCGCCGAGTTCCTCCAAACCGCCCGCCAGGTGCCGTTCACCCGTTTCCCGGTTTTCAACGAGGAACGGGGAACCTTTGAAGGCACCGTCAACCTCTTCGACGTGCTGGCCCGCGAATCGCCCGATGCCGCCGCCCGCGTGACCCAGTGGTTGCGCCCCCCGCTTTTCGTCCCGGACAGCACGCCGGTCACCGAAATCCTTCCCCGGCTGCGCCTGTCCCGGCAGCCGTTGTGCCTCGTCACCGACGCGCGCGGCAACGTGGTAGGGCTGGTCACCGCCGAGGATATCCTGGCCAACATCGTGGGCAAGCTATGACCTCCACCGCCCCCCGTCCCGCCGAAGGTTGTTGCGGCGTCTGCGGCCGCTATGTCGGCCCCGGCATCGAATGCCCGTATTGCGAGGCGCCTCTCGAGGGCCGCGTCACCTTGCGCGCCCTGAGATGGGTGGCGCTGCTCACGGCCGTTGTCGGCCTCGCCATCCTTTGGCATGGAGCTCATCGCGCTCGCCCCACGCTAATCCCCATCAGCGCTCTGACTCCGACAATGAACGGCGCGCAACTGCGAGCGCGCGGTGTCGTCTCCCGACCGCCCTCCTCCAAAACGACTCCGAACCGGCCTCGCTCTTTCTCTTTCCGCATGGCTGAAGGAGAGTTGAATGTGCTGGTCATTCCCCGTGGGCCCGCCCTCCAAAGCCTGCTGGCGCTTGATCCTCCGCTGCGCTGCGGCGACCCGGTGGAAGTGGCGGGTCGTTTGGTCGTAACCGGCCCCGGTGATTACCGCATTTACGCCCACTTGATGGAAGCCACACGAAAAACCACCCCTGATACGGACTAGTCCTGCCGTGCCCGAGCAACGACGCCACAGAACCGCCACCCGCGCTGTCAATATTGGGCTCGCCGCCAATATGCTGTTGGCTGCGGTGAAAATGACCGTTGGCATCTTGGGGCGCAGTTCGGCGCTGCTGGCCGACGGAATCAATTCGACCTCGGATGTCGCTTACTATCTCGTCGTCAAAATCTTCATGCACTTCTCGCGGAAGCCGCCGGATGAGGAGCACCCCTATGGCCATTCGCAGCTCGAAAGCATCTCCGCCATGGTCGTCGGCTGCTTCATCATCACCACTGCGGTGGCCATATTCTGGGGCGCCATTCGCGACGCGCACACGCTTTGGATCCGGACGGCCGAATCGGGCGGCGCCTCGCGATCCGCCCTGTGGGCCGCGCTATTCACGGTGGTTCTAAAGATTCTCCTTGCTTGCTTCACCCGCCGCGTGGGCCGCCGTACGGGCCATGCCGCCGTTCTTGCGCTCGCGGATGACCATCGCAACGACATTCTCTCCGCCGCCGGCGTGGCCATCGGCATCTTCTTCGGCCGCGCCGGCTGGCCGTGGATGGACCCGCTGACGGGCGCGTTTGTCGCGCTGGCGGTGCTGTGGAGCGGGATTTCCATTCTCCGGGATACATCCGCCGATTTGATGGATACCGTCCCCGGCCGTGTCATCGCCGAACAGGTAACGGCCCTGGCCCGGCGCGTGCCGGGCGTCGAGAAGTTGGAGGAAATCAGCGCGCATCGCTTCGGCCCCTATTTGATGCTCAACCTGATTATCGGTGTGAACGGCTCCCTGTCCGTGGCCGAAGGCGACCGCATTGCCACCGAACTCGAAGGGCACCTTCGGGAGGAAATGGGGTTGGTCCGCCGTGTCTACGTGCACTATCACCCCACGGACGGCCATGCCGGGCGCGGCGAATCGGAAACCGGAGGTGTCGCATGCCGGAAGGACTAGCCGGAGGCCTGCTGGCCACCGCCAGCGGATCCGTAGCAGGCTGCCTGCTGGGCTGCCTGCCCGGGTTCCACATCTATGGAGCGGGCGCCGCCGCATGTGTCGTGTTCGCGGCCAGCGGATGTCTCTCGACGCCAGAAGTAGTTCCGTTCGCCACCGCGGCCCTCACATCCTGGTCCATCGTCAATGCGCTACCCGCCATCTTGTTGACGGCGCCCGACGAAAGCGCGACCCTGATCGTCCAGCCTTCTCAGGTTTTCTGCCGCGAGGGGCGCGGCCGCGAGGCCATTTTGCTCACCGCCGCGGGTGCGCTGTGCGCGCTGCCAGTCCTGGTCGCCGCTTTGCCGGCCGCCACGCCGCTCTTGGCGGCAATGCACAATCTCTTGCGTCCGCACTATCATTGGATCCTCTGGTGCCTGATCGTGTGGCTTCTGATGTCCGAATGGCCCCGAGCAAGGCCCATAGGACCCGGCGGGTGGCGCAAGGTTCTCGCCGGTTGGACGGGCGTTGGCGCTGGCCTGGCCACCTTTGTTCTTTCCGGCTTCCTCGGCATCATTTTGTTCCACCGCCCCCCCGTGCCCGCATCGGCGGCCTTCCAGAACCTAATGCCTGCGTTTGTCGGTCTCTTTGCCGTGCCCGGCCTCATTCTCTCCTGTCTCAGTCGGGCCCGGCTGCCGCCCCAACGGGAACGCCCGGTCTGGGGAATGGAAGCCCGCGTGCTGCTGCGGGGCGTCGGGTCTGGCCTGCTCGGCGGCCTGGTTGCGGCTGCTGTTCCGGCCGTCACCGGAGGGGTTGGCGGCCTTCTGGCGGGCCATGCCACCGGCACAAGAGACGAAAGAGTATTCCTTGTGGCACAGGGCGCCTGCAAGGCCGTCTACTACATCGCGGGACTGCTGGTCTTCCTCCTCCCGCAACTCGGTTGGACCCGCGGTGGCGCCGTTTGGCTGCTTCGTCCGTTGGTGCGCGACACGGGGCTGGCCGTGTTTCTCTCCGCAGCAGGAGCCGCGCTGATTGGCGCCGCCTTCGCCTTTCTGGCCCTCGATGGGTTAAGCCGCCTGATCGCCCGTCATGCCGCTCGACTAAACCTGCGCCTCATCGCCGCCGCATCCTTGGCGCTTTCGGTGGCGTTGACGACCGCACTGACCGGTCCGTGGGGTCTGGCCATCACGACAGTGGCAGCCGGCATCGGCTTGATCCCGCTCGTCTTCGGCTCCCGCCGCTTGAACGCCCTCGGCGTCATCCTGCTGCCCGTGGCCATCAATATGTCCGGGTGGAGCCCGCAAGTGAACTCGTGGCTTCGGCTCGCTTAAGCCCCATCCACCGCCGCGTCATATCGTGGCCAGCCCCACGCGCCGCCAGTACGGCGTCATGTCCACCACGCGCCCCGTGTCCGCGGCCCGGTCAATCCCGAAGCAGGTGACGGCGGAGATCAACCCCTCCATCAAACCGGCGCTCGGCGGAACGCCTTCCAGCATGCTCGCCGCCAGCTCCGAGGCCATGTGCTCGTCGCCGCCGCCGTGTCCGCCTTTCACCCCTGCAGAGACTTCCTCGGTCTCGGTATTGAACCCAATGCGACGGAACTGAATGGTCCCCGTCAGAACGTCCGCCCGAATCGCGCCTTCTGTCCCCAGAACGTACATTCGCCGTTCCGGAATGCCCGCGTTGCAGTTCGTGTGGAAGGTGGCGCGCACGCCGTTCTCAAACTCGATGATGGCCACCTGGTTATCGAAAATATCCTTGTCGGATGTGAACGGATTGAGCGCAATCAGTCCGCCCCACGTCCGATACGCTTCCCGCCCTGCGGCGTCCTTTCCGAGCCGTTCGATGTGATAGGCATTCTCCGGCCGGAAGAAGTCCAGTCCCCCAAATGACGCCACGCGCTTCGCCCGGCTGCCGACCATCCAGTTTGCAAGATCAATATCGTGACAGCATTTCTCAAGCAAATGCGTTCCGGCATATTTCCGAAGCCGCCGCCAATCTCCCATGATGTAACCGCCATGGTTAAAATCCAGCGTTTCGTTGAATTCCATGCTAATGATGCGGCCCACCGCGCCCCCGCTGATCATTTCACGCAACTTGCGGTAGTGCGGCGAATACCGCAGCGTGAAGCCAATGTTGAACATCCGGCCGCTGCGCTCCCACGCCTTCTTCATCGCCACGCACTCCGCCACGGACAATGCCAACGGCTTCTGGCAGAATACATGTTTGCCCGCTTGGAAAGCTGCTTTCGTTTGTTCGGCATGAAAACAGTTCCAAGAGGCGATCATGACCCATTCGATGTCCTTGCGCCGCACCAGCGCGCGGTAGTCGTCATACACGTCGACATGTTCTCCGATGCTTTCCTTCGCCGCTCGCAGGGACCGTTCGTCCGGATCAAAAATCGCCCGCACCTGCAGCCGTTGATTCTTCGCCATAAGCAGCCGGACCAATCCCATCCCCATCGCGCCAGTACCGATCAAGCCGATTCCAACGGTTTTCTCGCTCATCTGATTCGTCCGCCTTCCCTCTTGGACTCCTGTCGCTTTCAAAAAGGCGTGAAGCAAAGTATACGGAAAAGAAGTGAATTGCAACGAAGACGTGCAGGCGCCGGAAAGACGTACTGAATGCGAAACGGCTTGCCGTCAGGGCGCACCGGATCGGCGCTCGATCAGAACACGGCGCGCGGTCGAGCGGCTCTCAAGGCGCGCTGCTTCGCGAGTGCCACCTGTACCTGAGCCATGGTGCAGTGCCCCCGCGACACCAGTATCTGCCCAAGTCGGCGGCGTATTTCGCCTTCGCGTGCCTGGACGGCCAACGCCTCTTCCAACTGCGCCAAAGTTAGGTGCCCGCTCTCAACCAGAATCTCGCCCAGCTTTTTTTCCGCGGATGAAGAAGGCGTCGCCATGTCCGTTCTCCTCCCACGACTGCTCGAACCGCCCTGGTGGCCATGATACCACATGTCATCCCGCTGTCCATCCCTTTTTCCGCCTGCCTATGAATGAAATAAAGACCATGCCGGCAATGCCTCGCGCAACGCCACCTCGTTCGCCAGCTGGTCGCCTTAGTCAATGAGACTGAAGTTCGTAGCCCCGGACGTCGACTCGCAACGGAAACGGATTCTCGCCGCTTTCGCCCGATTCAGATCGTCCTGAAAGGCGTTAACGCCAACGAGACGGCTGCTGCGATTCATCGCCACACATCTCATCTCATACGACTTGCGCCGGAGCTTTCCACGCGTTCCGCCTCGGATGGCAGTTCCGCCGCAAGCAATATCGGCGCCAACGCGTCACGCCAGATGAGGCATCCCTGTCCAATCCTTGCAGAAGGTCCTTCCCGAAAAGGGATGCTCGCGCCTTCGGGCGGTGGAGACTTCTTGTCCTCTTCTTCAAACCGCCGCATTTCCGCCTCACAGACAGTTCGATTCGTTCATATTCCCCCCCTAACGCCGACGCCCGATCAGGCACCGCCGCCAACCTACAGCAAGCTCACGACGCGATTGGTAGCGCCGGTTGGCCACTCTGTCCGCGCTTGACGCCAACATCGGAAGCGTTCATAGTGCGCCGCCTTTTCCTGATCCGTCGGATTCCGGCTGGACCCCCCCGCGTTTGAGTCCGCGGGCCGCAGTTCGGACAAATGTGGATTTTGGAAGGCATGAAGGGTTGGATTATGGACAAACTTCCGCTATCGAGCATTCGAAACATCGGGATCATGGCGCACATTGACGCCGGCAAAACCACCGTCAGCGAGCGTATCCTTTACTACTCCGGAAAGACCTACAAGCTGGGCGAAGTCCACGACGGCACCGCCACCATGGACTGGATGGAGCAGGAGCAGGAGCGGGGCATCACCATCACCTCCGCGGCCACCACCACAGAGTGGCTGGGGCACCGCATCACGCTTATTGACACCCCCGGTCATGTGGATTTCACGGCCGAAGTGGAGCGCAGCCTGCGCGTCCTGGACGGCGCTGTGGCGCTGTTCTGCGCTGTCGGCGGCGTACAGCCGCAGTCCGAGCAGGTTTGGCGACAAAGCGAGAAATACAACGTGCCCAAGATCGCGTTCGTCAACAAGATGGATCGAACCGGCGCAGACTTCTTCGAGGTCGTTCAGGAAATACAAGGCACCCTTGGCGCCAATGCGGTTCCAGTGGTCATCCCCATCGGCGCCGAAGAAAACTTCCGGGGGCTGGTGGACCTGATCACGATGAAGGCCCTTATCTACGACGAAAGTGACCGCGGCCGCACGTTTCACGAGGAGCCGATTCCCGCGAACCTGACGCAAACCGCCCGCCACTGGCGCGCCCATCTGGTGGAAAAATGCGCCGAGCAATGCGACACGCTGCTCGAGAAGTTTTTGGAGCATGGCGATCTGGAGCAGGACGAGATTCTCGGCATCATCCGCAAGGCCACTATTGCCCGGCGGGTAATTCCCGTCTTCTGCGGTTCAGCCTTCAAGAATAAGGGCATTCAGCGGCTGCTCGACGGTGTCGTGCACTTCTTGCCCTCCCCGCAGGACATCCCCCCGATCATCGGCTGGAAAGGCGACACCGAAGCCCGCCGCTGCCATTCGGAAGATGAGCCGTTTTCCGCCCTCGCCTTCAAAATCGCCGCCGACAAACACATGGGGAAATTCGTCTACGCCCGCGTGTATTCCGGACGCATCGCGACCGGCGCAACGGTGCTCAACAGCACGCAGAACGTCGAACAACGCGTCGGCCGCATCCTGCGCATGCACGCCAACCGCCAGGAAGCTCTCGAAGAGGCTCGCTGCGGCGACATTGTCGCCCTCGTCGGCCTGCAACGCACCAAGACGGGCGACACCCTGTGCTGCGCGGAGAACCCGATCACGCTGGAATCCATCGAGTTCCCGTCCCCCGTGATGTCCATCAGCATCCGCCCGGCCAGCCGTTCGGATGACGAAAAGATGTCCGCCGCCTTACACTCGCTGGCGGACGAGGATCCGACGTTCGTGGTCGGGTTCGACGACGAAACCAAGGAAACCGTCATTTCGGGCATGGGCGAGCTGCACCTGGAAATTCTCGTGGACCGGATGAAGCGCGAGCATGGCGTCATCGCCGAAATCGGCCGGCCGGAGGTCGCCTATCGAGAAACGGGCACTGTGGAGACGGAAGGAGAATACAAGCATGTGAAGCAAAGCGGCGGCCGCGGACAATATGCGCATGTATGCATGCGGCTGGAGCCACTTGGCCCTGGCGCGGGGTTCGAGTTTGTGAACGAGGTGCGCGGGGGGCGAATTCCAGCGCAGTTTATTCCGGCGGTCGAAAAGGGCGTCATTCGCGCTATGGAACGCGGCCCGTATGCCGGTTATCCGGTGGTGGACATGCGCGTCACCGTCTTCGATGGAACGTTCCACGAAGTGGACTCCAACGAGCACGCCTTCCGGGAGGCCGCCTGGCAGTGCTTCCGCCAGCTTTTCCTCCAGTCCAAGCCGGAGATTCTTGAACCGATCATGTCCGTCGAAGTCACCACGCCGGACGACTACATGGGCGCGGTGTCAGGCTCCATCTGCCAGCGGCGGGGCCGGATCGAAGCCATGGACGAATCCGGCGATCAGAAGGTGATTCGGGGACTGGTGCCGCTGAGCGAAATGTTCGGCTACGCGGGAACCGTCCGCACCATCTCGCAGGGGCGCGCGAGCTTCACCATGCAATTCGAGCACTATGAGGCCGTGCCGTACTCGCTCGCCGAAGAAATCATCCGCAAGCGCCGCGAGGCAAACAAGATACGGTGACCACTTTTCCGGAAATACCCCCCCTTGTACACGAGCGGCACATGGCGGCCGCCCTCCAGCAGGCGGCCCGCGCCGCCGAGGCGGGCGAGGTGCCCGTGGGCGCGGTCATCGTTCGAGACGGGCGCATCCTTGGCCGCGCCCACAATCAGGTCGAGATGCTCAAGGATCCAACGGCCCACGCGGAAATGATCGCCATCACGCAGGCCGCGGCCGCGGTCGGCGACTGGCGGCTGACGGAAACCATCCTCTACGTGACCAAGGAGCCATGCCCGATGTGCGCCGGAGCGATCGTGCTGGCGCGAATCCCGCTGGTGGTCTTCGGCGTCGCCGACCCCTTCCGCGGCGGCGCGGTGTCCGTCTTGAACATTCTTGACCATCCCAGATTGAATCATCGGGCCGCCATCATTGGCGGCGTACTGGAAAACGAATGCCGTCAGCTACTGCAGGGGTTCTTCGAGACGCGACGCCGCGAGGACAGGCCGGACCGTCTCACGCCGCCGGATTGAGGCGCTCCGCCGGCGACAACCACGCACAAAGCCCGCCCATGCACCCGAACAGAATCGCGTAGACCATCATCAGCTCCGTGTCGCCAAAATTGTATTCGACCAGGCCGTTCAGCATCAGGCCTGAGAGCATCAAGAGACAGGCTAGCGCCGGCGCCTCCAACTCGACCGGAGCAGCGCGGCTGCGAACCAGCAAACGCAGCGCGTCGCGCAGGCCCACTGCCATCCAGACCAAGTACACGGCCAGTCCGATCCACCCGGTCTCTATCAGCACCTGCAGCGGGTTGTTATGCACATGGTTGCGGTTGCGTTCAATGCGTGGATCCACGCGACGCATCATGCGGTTGGTCAGCCCGGCATAGCCCACCCCCATGGGATGACGCCGCGCGAGCGTCGGGGCCACTCGCGTCCACATTGCGAGTCGACCTCCTTTCTCCATCTGCAATTCCGCGCGAATCTGCGCCATGCGGACCCGAACGGGCGGAAGGCTCATCGCGAGCAAGACGGCCGCCATCAGTCCCACCCACAGCGCTCGGCGGGCGTGCCGTAACGCGAAGGCCCCGGCGAGCCCCATGGCACAAAGCCAGGAACCGCGTTTGAACGACAAAATGAGCGCCAGAGCAATGACTCCCATCAGCGCCCATTGGCCGCCCGCCCAGAAGGCGCCCATGCGTGGATGACGGTCCGCCACGCTTAGGGCCAGCGCCGCCAGTAGGCCCAACATCAGCATTTGCGCATGGGTCATCGAACCCAAATCTATCAACCGGGTCAGGAAATCCGGCGTCGGATCCCGCCAGGCCCGAACCGGATTTATGACTAGCACGCGCAGCGACAGGACGCTACAACCCAGCAGAAAGGCTCTCAAAAGGCCGCGCAGTCGGCGCGGCGAGGTCATCAGCGAGGCGGCCATTGGGATGAGCAGGAACCAGCCCAGTTTGACGCAGCGCTTCAGCGGGTCACCGCCGCGGCTCACCGCCAGCGTGACCGCACACGCCACGGCGGCGAAAAGGAGCCACATCCACGCCGTGAGCGGCCAACACAGGCGGATTTCCCGCCGTGCCGCCGCCACCAGAAACAGCAGCAGGCACACGCCGGCAAACACCTGACCCAGCGCAATCGAAAAAGCTATTGAAAAAAAAGTCGCCGCCAGCGCCCAATATGCGCCGCGATCAAATGGCTTTTCAATCATCATGGAAACCATGTTGGGAAAGTAGGCCCGTTTCACGCGATTGGCAACCGTGAACCGCCGCGACTCCGTTCAGCAATCGGCATAGAAAGGATAGCGGCTCCAATCGGCGCCAGGCCGCCTCCGTTTCCAACGCTTGTACATCCAGAGCCATTGTGCCGGCTCCTTCCGTATTTCCGCTTCGAACGCGGCGGCTATCGCCTGCGCATGCGCCGGGTCTTCCGGCGACCGTGGCGGCAGCAACGGCTCTTGAGCATGACAAGCGTAGCCCCCGTCCGGTTCGGCCTTGGCAAAAACCGGCACCACCGGCGCGCCGGTCTTGAAGGCCAAGAGACCGGCCGCCATGGAAATCGGCGCCGGAACCCCAAAGAAATCCACGAAGACGCCGCCTTCCGCCGGCCGTGTGTCCTGATCCAGCAGTAACGCCACGGCCCCACCTTCTCGGAGCGTCCGCAGCAACGGCTTCAGGGCGCCTCGGGCCGGCAGGATGCGCTGTCCGGTTCCTGCCCGTAGCGCCCACAAGGCGGCATCAATCCATGGGTTGGCTAGCGGCTTGGCCACACTGGCAAGCTTCAGGCCGCGCGCGGCCGCAGCTTGTCCCAGCAGTTCCCAGTTGCCGAAATGCGCCGTAACGAAAATCGCCGGTTTCGGTTCCCGAATCCAGTCCTCAAGCGCGGGGGCAAAACGGACATATCGCGCCAATCGCTCACAACTGCTCCGGGAAAACCAGAGAAGATCGAACATAACCCGGCTGAACGTCTGGAAAGAGGCTCTCGCCAGCGCCCGCCTCTCGGCATTGGTCCGCGATGCGCCAAAGGCCAGATCAAGATTCGCCAGCGCAATTCGGCGATCCCGACGCGCCACCCGGTAGGCCAGCTTTCCGCAGCAACGCGCCAGCCGCAGCGTGGCATGGCGCGACAGGCGCGGTATGAGTCCCGCCGCCAGCCGAAAAAGCGCCGCCTCCGCGCGCCAACGCAGCAACTCCTGCCATTCCCCTCGCCTCATCTTCCACCTGAAACACTCTGCCCCGAAAAAACAAGGCCCAGGATGACCATGCATCCCGGGCCCTGAAACAGACCATCCGCGACCGCCACCTTAGGGCGTAGGAGCTGCGCCCGGATGATCGGATGCGCGAATGTAGATTTCTGTCCGCCGGTTCACCGGATTCCCATTCACGGGATGATTCGCTGCCTTGGGCCGGCTGAAGCCGTAACCGACAGCCTTCATGCGCGACGCCTCGATGCCGCACTGCTTCGCCAGGTACTCGAGCACCGCCTCGGCGCGCCGCTGCGAAAGCTTGTCGTTGTATTCCTTCACGGATTTTTTCAACCTGTCCGCATGTCCCTCGATCCGGGCAGTGGCGCCAGGGTCGCGCTGCAGCACCTTGCCAATCACATCCAGTTGCGAAAAATACTGGGGCTTCAGAATGGCCTTGTCGTAGTCGAACTGGATGTTCAGTTCGAACAACATCAGGTCGTCCGATGGATCCAGCGGGTTGGTACCGTCTTCGATGACCTCATGTCCGTCGGCCACACCGCCTTTATCCGTGTCCCGCTCCCGCGGATTGGTTTTGTGCGTGTGCACTTCCGCCCCATCGGTCAAGCCGTCGTAATCGGTGTCGGGATTCAGCGGATCGGTTCCATAGACTCGAACTTCATCGTAATCGCTCAACCCGTCCCCGTCGGTATCCGGGTTGTAAGGATCCGTCCCGATCTTCGCTTCTTCCGCGTCAGTCAAACCGTCCGCGTCACTATCCTTCACGCCGCCGCTCAACAGATACTTCGCTGGCACATGCGCCCCGGGCGTCCACACCACACCGGTGCCAATGCGGGAATTGACGGTGCCCTTGGAACCCAAGCCGGCAAAGGCGCCGCGGAAATCGGCCCGTACCGCCCACTCGTCGTTAAAGTGGTACAATACACCGCCGCCGCCCTGAAGGAAGAAATCGCTGTCATCATAGGTCTTGAGGTTCGATCCAAATCGAACGGCGCCCGCGCCAAGCGAAAGATACGGGTCCAACCGTTCCCATCTCGTGAAGTGGAACATGGCGTCCAGGGACAGTCCGGCCAGCCATGTTTCATTATCGCCAGTTTCATCCACAAGGCGATTGATTCGCTCCCAAGAGCCATCAGCGGGATTCTGCCGGTAATAGCGGCTGCCGCGCAAGCTGGGGGCCAGGCTTAAGGTCGCTTCGAACGTCCACCATTCCGTCCAGTCTCGGCCCACATGCAGCGAACCGATGAAGCCATCCCGAATCGGAAAATCACCTTCCAAGTCCAATCGTCCCGCCGTCAGGCTGACCGTCCACGGATGCTCGTCGCCACGCTCCGCTTCGGCATGGGCAGACGCAGCGATCAGTCCGGTCAGAACCACCCCGGCAAACACACCCAGCTTTCGTCCGCGCATTTTGCTCATGTGGCTACTCTCCCTTGCTGTTCGGCAAAGCCTTTCATCAGGCCGCCTGGTGAACCTACCACAACAACGTGCCAACGCAATCAAAATCTCCATTCTCCCGCCGGCGACGGCTCACGCGCCGCAGCCGGCCGCCGAAGGCTACACCGCTTTCAGAGGCGCTGTGTCCGCGTCGCGAAACTGCATGTCGTGCAGCCTCTTGTACAGTCCGCCCAGCGCCATCAATTCCGCGTGAGCGCCTCTTTCCGTAATCCGGCCGCCATCCAACACGATGATCTGCTCGCAATGCGCGATGGTGGACAGCCGGTGCGCAATCGCAAAAACCGTTCTCCCGGTCATCAGCTCGCCCAGCGCCGCCTGGACGAGACGTTCCGACTCCGTGTCCAGGGCGCTTGTGGCCTCATCGAGAATCAGGATCGGCGGATTCCTCAAAATGGCCCGGGCAATGGCCAGCCGCTGCCGCTGCCCGCCCGAGAGCCGCACCCCGTGTTCGCCGATGACCGTCTCGTAGCCTCGGGGCAGTTCGCAAATGAAATCGTGGGCATTCGCCCGCCGCGCCGCTTGTTCGACGGCTTCCGGCGAGGCGCCGGCGGATCCGTACCGGATGTTGTTCGCCACCGTGTCGTTGAAGAGCACCGTTTCCTGCGTCACGATACCCATGGCACTTCGCAGCGACCGCAGGGAGAAGTCGCGAATATCCACGCCGTTGATGCGAATCGCCCCCCCGGTCACGTCGTAGAAGCGCGGCAGCAGATTCACCAGCGTCGTCTTGCCCGCGCCCGACGCGCCGACGATCGCCAGACGCTGTCCCGCCAAAACACGGAAGCTGACGCCGTCCAGCACCCGGTCCGTCTCGTAGGAAAAACTTACCTCGTCGAATTCGACATATCGCACACGCCCGTCGAACATGGCTGCGCCGGGACGATCCCGCACCTCCACCGGCCGGTCCAGCACGTCGAATATCCGCTCCGCCGCCCCAACCGCCTGCTGAATCTGCAGGTGTATCCGGCTGAGTTTCTTCACTGGCGTGTACATCATCACCAGCGCCCCGGCGTACGTCACAAATTGGTTGAACGGCATGGCGCGCCAGCGCACGTAGAGCAATACGATCGCGATGCCGACGGTGGAAATCAGCATGATCAACGGCTCCACTGCGGAATTGGCCCGCGCCACCCGCATCACCCGTCCGAAGAACGCTCGGTTCTGCTCCTGAAACCGCTGTTCTTCGTATTGCTCCATCCCGAACGCCTTCACTACGCGAACGCCGGTGATCATTTCCTGCAGGCTGGAAACCAGATCCGCAATCCGTTCCTGCGCCTCCCGAGTGAACCGCCGCACCCGCCGGCCGAACAACGCCACCGGCACGATACAAACAGGGAACAACACCAGACTGGCCAGCGCCAGCCAGGGATCGAGCCAGAAGAGGATGCCCACCATCACCAGCAGCGTCACCGGCTCCTTGGCTAAATCCTCCACCACGGAGGAAACCGCGTTTTCGGCCATGACGGTGTCGTTTGTGATCCGGGAAATTATTTCGCCGGTCCGGCTGGCAGCAAAATACGACAGCGACAGCTGATTCAGCCGCGAGACAACCGCATTGCGCAGGTCCATGACGACGCGGCAGCCGACCCATCGGATCCAGTACTTGCTGGCATAATCGCTGAGGCTTCGCAAAAATCCCACGCAGGGGATCAGCGCAGCCACGAGGCCGATACGCCAAAGCGGCACCGTCGCCTCGTCATAGACTTTTCCCAACCCCTTGTTGACGGCATAAAGGAACGCTCCGTTGGCCCCGGCATATACCAGTCCGGCGACGACGCCCATGGCCAACCGACCCGCATAGGGTCGGCTGACCCCCAGCAGCCTCCGGTACACTCGAAAATCCATCTCTACAATTCCTTTCGCAGGGCCAGACGTCCTTATAGCCCCGCCACGTTTCGAACGCCAGACGAAAGCCCTGCGCCCATAACGCCACTCAAAAGCCCCGCTCGTCACATCGAGCGCCGATTCCCCTATAGCATCGCTCCAGCCGGCGCGAGAACTCCTCGAGGTTGTGGGTTTCCTCGATGAGCGTTCGGCCGCGGGCGGCCATGGCCCGCCGGCGCGCCGGATCCCGCGCCAGCGCCACAATCGCCTCCGCATACGCAGCAGGGTCCGGCGCTGCAAACGCGGCCAGCTCCCCATCAAGAATCAGCCGATTCGCCGGGGTATCCGTCGCCGCGATGGCCCGTCCGGCCTTGAGATAGTCGAGCAGTTTGAGCGGCGTGTTGATTCCCGCCAGCCGGGGCGAAAGCAGTATGTCCGCCGCCGCTAACGCATGAGGCAGTTCATCGGGCGCAATCTTGCCCGGCAGAACCACCCTGGCGCCAACGCCTCTGCGCTCGGCCCATTCACGATACGAGGAAATCTCATCCGGCGCGCCTCCGATAACGACAAACCGCGCGTTGGAACATTCATTCAACACTCTTGGAATGGCCTCGAACAGTAGTTCGACGCCTTGGTATGCCGCAAACGATCCGACGTAGACGATGACGACATCCGAAGGGCGGCAACCCCATGCGGCGCGAAAGGCGGCCGCGCGCCCCGCATCGGCCTCCGCCAAAGACGACGGAATGTCGGGAATCAAATGCGCGACGACGGCCCCCGCGCGACGCAATTGCTCCACAAGGCCCGGTCCGGTTCCGATGGCGGCGTCCGCATGCCTCGCCGTGAAGCGCTCGACCGCCGCATAGGCGTGCAACACAAGATTCTTGAAGCCGCCGGCCCGATGCGACATTGGATCGGAATGCTTTTCGAAGACCACCCGGGCGCCGCTCAATCGTCCCACCATCCAGGCAATCAGTCCGGCTTCTTCCACTCCATGAACGACGGCGTAACGGCGGCGGAGCGCCAGCCCGACCGCCCAAAGCAACAGCAGCCCGTCATAGGCGGCTTTCCACAAAGAAGGGCCGATTGAAAGATCCCGTCGCAGGAACAAATTCGGCGGCCGGATGTGCCGCGCGCCTCGAATCGGTTTCGGCAATCCCATGGGCGGCGTTAGGAGGTCCACATCAAACCCCATTCGCGTCAGCGCCAGGACATCGAACGCCACGCGGATCGGCGACCCGCGCCACTGAAAAAAAGGCTGGGGCGCGATCAGGAGCACCCGTTTCTTCATGCTCGAATCTGTCATTTTTTTTCCGCCGCGTGCCGCAAAAGACTGCGCGCCACTTGCAGCCAGGAGCGCCTCCGGCCAAACCGCGCAAGCGGGCGGCCCTGCTGCAGCGCCGCCCGCACCGACGCAGCCGGTCGCTCCGGATCGAATCCGGTCTCAAGACTGAACCCGTAAGCGCCCGCAAAACGCTCCTCGCCGTACGCGGGCAACGGATCCGATCCGGCCGCCAGCCGAAAACCATGGCGCAACCCCCAACGCATCGCGGGCGGCATCGGCGAAAACTGCGGACGCAGCGAGCTGTCGCCCAGGAGCAATTGCTCCGGCCCAAATTGTTCGAGCAATCCCCACACCACACGAGATCGTTCGAACATCCATTTGCCCGGCGCCCATGCGAGCACCGGCCATCCACCCGCGGATGCAATCCGTCGCACGGCTTCGGCAGCCGGCAGCCCATCCGGGAGCGTCCGATCCACAAACCACGCCAGCAACTCCACCCGCTCGGCTGTCACCAATTGCCGCGCCGGAAAGAGAAACAACGTTGCGGCTCCGGCAAGGCGCAGACGAACCGCGCCGTCGGCGGCCTGCGCTTCCACGTTGGGCTGCGCGCCCCCCCATTCGATCCGGCCCTCGCCAAGCATGGCCCATTGTCGCGAGGAACCGCCATCCACCAGAAATGCGCCCAGAACCGTCGGGGCACCCGCCCCTTCAGCCGCGCGCTTCAAATGGGTTACAAGGAATCGAATCCAGGTAGCGGCATGGTGGCGCGGATAGAAATGAAGATGGCCGTCGGCATAGAATCTCATGGCCTATCCCGATACTCCTTTCCAAGCCGCCTGCTCGCCGCCGCGCTTTTTCGCGAAGTATGCCAACGGCCCGTCCAAAAGCAAACACCCGTTCACCGCCTTCCTGCCTGTTGCGGCTGCCACGGCAACTGACGGAGCTTCGTGATGATTCCGCCTTCTCTCTGCCATTCGATCGTTTCATTTGCTCCAGGCCGCCAGACGGATTCCGGATGATAGAAGAGCAAGTCGCCAGCCCCCGGTTGCCGATCCTCATCCGGGGTGCGCGCCCACTTCCGATCACGAAGATAGAAGCGCGCGCTGTCGTTGTCGGGAAAGCCGATTCCCCATATTCGGTCACTGGCCACCTGATGCCGCGCCATCCAGTCAAACCCCTCGCGCCAGACTGCCGATGGGGGCGCTTGGAGATGAAGGGGCAGCGCCGATAGCGCCACGAGTAGAACCAGCGCCGCCCAGGCCAGATCACCGGCACAGCGCCCGCGCCATCGAGCCAGCCAACGCCACTTGAGGCGGCACAGACCGTGCGCCGCAACCCAGGCCGCCATGGGGTAGAGCGGCAGTTCGTAGTTAGGCGCCTTGTCCATGAAAATGGACAGTCCGGTCATCCAGACCGCGAGCCACAGCAGAGCAAATTGGAGACCGGCTCGGCGCGGCTTAACGCCTGATTCTTTCCAGAGCGCAGAAACCCCGAGCGCCAGAAAAGGCAACCAAGGCCAGTAGGTTCTGGCGATCTGCGCAGCATAATACCAGCACGGAAACGCCCCATGCACACCCCGAACGCGGTCCACTATCTCTCCCACGAGATGAATCCGCCAGAAGGCCCATCCGAATCGGACCGTCATTACGGTGTACCAGCCGCCGGCCACCACCACCGCCACAAGCACCATCAGACCCAACATCCACCGCCGCTTTTGCGCCCCCCATTTCCGCCCCCGGAGCGCAAAACATGGGAACATCCCCACGAAGGTCACGAAGGGTTTGCAAAGCAGTGAGAGCCCCAGGGCCATGCCGGCCGCAACGAGCCGCCACCATCGCCCCGACAACAGGCTCGAACACAGGAGCCACACCGCCAGCAGGAGGAAGAGGAGCATCCAAAGGTCAAGCGATATCTCCCTCGTGCGGCGAAAAAACTCGTAGGTCGTAGCCAGCACACAACCGGCCGTGAATCCCAGCAAACGACCGCCGAAAGATTCGATAAGCGCCACCGTTACAACGACGCATCCCGCAGCCGCCAGAACGGAAGGCAGGCGCGCGCTCCACACATGAGCGCCGGCCGCTTTCAAGAAAACGCCATGAATCCAAAACGGCAGCGGCGGTTTTCGGAAATAGGGCGCGCCTTCGTGCAAACGGGGAAGCCACCAAGGCGGTGTCTCGATCATCTGGAGCGAGACCGCCGCATATCGGGCGCTATCTCTTCGGAAATCTCCCTGATCGAGATGCGGAAGCGTGCACGCCAACAAGAGCAGGACAGGAACGCCGTATCGCGCCGTCCGCTGCCGGATGTTCCATGATCCCCGAAGCGCCATGGCCCGTTGCCTCATTCCTCCCACAATGCCCACTGCCATCCCCTTGGAGCACTATATCCACGCTGCGTGAAAGAGGCAAACGACGGGGGCCTCTCGACACAGGCCGCTGTTTGCGGGAATGGCGTGGCAGCAACCCAAAAAATGTTGACGGGATTTTCGAACTCGTTATCGTAATTTCACTCGGTCGTGTATTTCCATCCCAACGGCGCCGCAGTTCGATCTGCCTTCTGGCGTAACGAGGCATAGGTGGGTCATTCCTTGAACGCAAAAGCTAGGAACATCTATTCTGGAGCACTGTGGGCCGCGCTCACGGCGGTCGTCCATGCCGCCACGCCGGCGATGGATGCCTCCGTCAACCGGGATCGGATCTACGAAGGGGAATCCGTGCTCCTGGAAGTCCGGGTGACCAATCCAAAAGGCGCCGCTGAACCGGATCTCTCGGCCATCCAAGACAGCCGCATTCGTTCGCTCGGCAGTCGCGACATCAGCCAATACCGCATTCTCTGGGTCAACGGGCAAATGCAAAGGGAAGGGTTCTCCGGACGCGTATTCTCTTATGAGGTCACGCCGCTCCGCACCGGCAATGTGCGCATCGGCCCTGTGCGCCTGGAAACGGACGGCATCCTCATCAGCATCCCCGGCCCGACGGTCAACGTCGTTGGCGTGGACGAAGAGAGCGAGGTCCGGGTTCGGCTCGCCGCCTCACGAGAAGCGGTGCTGGTGGACGAGCCCTTTGAAATTACGCTCACCGTAACGATGCCACGTCTGCCCGAACCGTATCAGGATGCCGAGCCGTTGCTCTGGGACAAGCCGCCGCATCTGTCCGTGCCGCATCTCGATCAGACGCCAGCCGAACTCGAAGGGCCTGATGTGGCGTCCCTGCTGCGCAGCCGACTGACACGCGGCCGCGAACCAGGCTTCGCCATCAATCAGTACCGCGTCGAGCGCGGTCTGGATTTCGACGCCTTCTTCAATCTTCGCGACCCCTTCGAACCGGAACCCGCCCGTTTCAAACTGGACCGCCGGGAAGTCGAGGAAAACGGCAAGCCGTGCTTCGAGTACCGGCTGGCGGCGCGGTACCGCCCGCTCAAGGAAGGCGCTTGCACCTTCGGCCCGGTACTGTTCAAAGGGCCGCTGGTGGTGGATGTGGACGCACGGGGTGGCCCCGTCACGAAGGAGTTCTTTGCCATCGGACGCGCCGTGACGGTGCGCATTGTGCCTCCGCCCGAAAAGGGACGCCCCGAATCCTATATCGGCGCAATCGGAAGCAATCTTCTTGTGGAAGCCCGCTTGGACACCCAGACCTGCAACGTCGGCGACCCCCTCCGGCTCACTCTCACCATTGGCGGCGATGTTCAGCTCCAGAACATTTTACCGCCCCGTCTCAATGTGCAGTCCAATCTCGTGGCACGATTCGAAGTCTACGAGAACCCGCAATCGGCCCGCACGGATCGCGGGCGGGAATACACGTTCACCCTTCGGCCCCGCGAAGCGGGTTTCTACGAACTGCCGCCCATTGCCGTTTCCTACTATGATGTTCTGCGGCGCGAATACCAAACCGTGCACACCAAACCCCTGCCCGTCAAGGTGCGTCCTTCCGAAGAACTAACGATCACGCAGGTAGTGAGTCAGACCGAATCCCATCAGGCGCCGCCCGCGCGCGCAGCGGCCGCGGACCGGTTTACGCCGGCGCCCATCCGATTCGACGCCAAAGGCGCCTCCTCGCAGAGACTGTGGCCGCCCGCTGCCTGGGGTGCGCTGGCGGCCGCGCCACTTTATCCCATCGGCATAGCCGCGGCGCTCTGGTGGCGCAAACGACAGCCGCAACGCGAACGCCGGCGGCGGCGCAAAACCGCCCTGCGCCGCGCCACCCGCTCGCTCCGGCAGGCCGCCGCACTCGAAAACACCCATGCCACAGAGGCGCATCGCAGGGCGCTGTCCGCCATCCGTCAGTATCTCGCCGACATTTTTAATGAGTCCGGCGAAGCGCTGACCCCCGCAGAGGTGGCGCCTCGCCTGACCGCGCGAGGGGTTCCGGCCGCCCTCGCCTCAAGACTGGCAACCAACATGAGCATCCATATGCACGCGGCCTTTCGACCCGATTCGGAACCGCCAGACTCATCCGCCGACGCGATGGCCGAGACCTTGGCCTGCCTCAAGGAAGTCGAAAGAATAGTCCGCCGCCCTTCGGCGCGCGCCAGCGCGGCCCTCCTGCTGCTTGGCCTTCTTACCGCCACGCCGGCCGCTGGAGCGTCGCTTCCTGAACACGCCTTTTTATGGGAGCAAGCCAATGCGCGCATGGCCGCCGCCCAGACGCCTGCCGATTTTCTGGCTGCCGCCATGACTTATCGGCAACTGTTGGATCTGGGCGTGCGTAACGGCGATGTATTCTACAATATGGGAACCGCACTACTGATGGCCGGCCGCCATGCCGAGGCGGTGGATTCACTGCAACAAGCCGAACGCTACGAGGGCAGTTGCCCGGACATCCGACGCAATCTGGCGATTGCCTTTGCCCGCCAGAACAAACTGGAAGCGCCGGCCCTGCCCTGGACGCGAGCCGCCTTCTTTTGGCATTTCCGCTTGCCGGCCTCCCTGCGCCTGTGGATTACCGTGCTGGGCGCACACCTGCTTGGCGCAAGCATCGGACTCCGGCTGCTTGGCGTCCGTCGTCTGGCTGTTGCGTTGACAGCCGTCGGATTGACATTCCTGGCTCTTTTTGGCAGCAGCGTGGCGGCCACCCTGCATGAGGAATGGACGACGGCCCGCGCCCCGATGCTGCCGCCCGTGATCGAGCCCCCCCATTAGTCGGCCGGCAATAGCATGCCGTGCCGAGAGCGCTAGTCTTTCAAGGCGGTGCTGAGCGCCAGAAGGAAATCCCGGTTGTCGCAACTTGCGTACCGCATGACGCCACCCATGCGGCTGAATGATTTGCAGTAACGCAGGTAATACGCCGGATGGTCCTGGGGCGGCTCTCCATCCTTCTGCCAGTCCCACGACGACTCGGCCAGGTCCACCACAGTTATGAAATGCCTTGTAATCGGTTGCCCCTTCTGCAAGGCCAGATTCTGCGCCATGGACAAAGCCTTCTCGAAAATCATGGGCGACATCACGGCGGACCCCACCGAAAGGTACACGCCGTCGTCGAGGTTCGTCACACCATGCGCGAACGTGAGGAAATCTCTCAACGCCGTCCGTCCGATGGCCGCCCCATGATTCATCGGATGATTATAGATGATGTCATGGCCGATCATCGGATGGCCGGTGAAAGGCATGCGCAGACGATAGGCCGCCGCCTGCACGCCGAAACGCTTGAACGAGTGCGGCACTGTCATTCGCCCGGGGGGCAAGGCAAAGCGCCGAATGACGTCCAGCAGGTCCGCCGCGGCGGCGGCTCGCTCGGGGCAGGCCGTCGCTTCGCGAATGATTTCCCGTTCCAGTTCGGCGGGCGCCGGTATCGTCAAGCCCTCATTGTGAACCAATGCGCCAACGGACTCCCCATATCCCATGCCTTCGTAGGCCCCCACGACAATCGCCAGATTGATGTAGAACCCCGTTTCCTGCCATATCCCGAACTCACCCCGCCGCACATTCGCCCGCACATCCTCACTGCTCGCACCCTGAAAGGAAAACTCCCAGTCGTGGATGATACCCGCGCCATTCGTGGCCAGATGCGTCACCCAGCCCTCCTCCATCAACCGGATCAAGACCGGCGCCAGGCCGTTCTTGATCGTGTGCGCCCCGAACACCAGCATGATGGACCGCCCCGCCGCCCGCGCCCTTTTCATGCGCGCCGCCACTTCTTCCACCACTGCCGCCGCGGCGGCCGACAATGGCCGCGGCACCGATTCCGGCGACACTTGATCCCGCTCGATCAGCACCTTGTTTTTTCGCTCTTTCAACGGCTTGATTCGAAGCGCATGACGGTCCAGTTGCGCATACGGCATGGTTGCACACCCCTTCTTCATTCGGACCCGAGGATCGCCACATATCCCCGCCGGCTCCGCATTGAACCCGCTCTCCTGCGACCTGTCCAGCCTGAAGGTGCTTTCCATCGCTTCGACGACACCGCCTGTTGCCCTTCTCGGGTTCCTTGCAGTAGTATGCGCCCATAACCAACCGGCGTGCCTTTTTCCGTCATGTGCCCCGAACAAGAACTAACGCGGCGCCAGCACCGAAGCCGGCTTGCGTTGTGGTTCGTCCTAGCAGCTCTCGTTTGGCTGCTTCTCTCCGGCCCCGCGGCCCTCTGGCTGCAGTGCGGGTCTCAAGCATGGAACAGCCCGCAGCTGCCGGATGCGGTCTACCTAATGGCCGGCGACAAGGCCCAGAATCGCCGAATCGACATACTGGTAGACTTCGTCAGTCCCTGGACGAATCAAGCAGCAACGAATGACGGCCCCGGCCTTATTGTTCTGATCGGAAACGACACAACGAAGGGGCCATGGTCCCGTGCGGAGCAGACGAATCTCTGCATGGCGGCTTGGGCGGAAAAGAAGATCGCCGGCCGCCTCGGAAACACCGTACGTCTGAAACGGGTGCCTGGCCGCCCCATCACCACGGATACGGAAATGGAGCTGCTGGCTCATTTTCTGGCGGAACAACCGGCCATTCGCACTCTGGTCGTTGTCACATCGCCATTTCACATGCGTCGATCCTTGCGTCAGTTGAGAAAGCACCTCCGAACGGCCTTGGTGTTCCGCTCCGCGCCGGCGGCGCCGGACTGGCGCGATCACGCGCCCTGGGTCGTGGCAGCGGAACTTCTTAAGATGGCACGCGACGCCGCGGGAATGTCTCGCGCGCCGTTGGTCTCTCGCCGCCCCCGCGAGAACTAGCCGGTGCGGGCATGTTCCGTTCGGGTTGCCGGCAGGACGGAGGAGACAAGCACTCGCATGCCCGCTCAGCCGTCTTTGCCGGAAATAGAGCCGCTTGGGGCACCGTATGCGGCTTGAGATTGACCTGCTCGCCGCACAGGTCTATTATTACACGAAAAGGGGGTTCAATGCGTTTGGACCGCTCCAAGGCGGGGATCGTCATCGTGATCGTGGCGGGGCTGGGCGCCGCGCTCGCGTTGAACTACATGCTGCCGTATCCGCAGCCTCCTCCCCTTCTCCCGCCAACGCCTCGGCTCCATCGCCCCCTCATCTCCGCGCCCCCGCCTTTTGTCATGGAAGCGCCTGCTCCTGAACCGCTCGAGCCGCCTCTCGAAGAGATACCGGAACCGGAAGAAACTCGGCCGCCCCTCCGCTATCTAATGGAAACCGCTTCGGCCGATATCGAAGTGTATGAACGGCCGGTTCGGACGGAGCTTTTTCCCTATCAGCCGTTGCCCCACGATGCCCCGCCCGCCGTGTTTCCAATCGTGCTCGTCTGGGAACGAAAACGCCCGGTGCCGGAGTATCCCGACATGGAAATAGACGGAGCGCAGGGGCCTTCCGATCCGTCGCTGGCCAGTCAGCGGGAGCGAGATCGTTTCCGCCCGCCGCCGCCTCCGCCGCCCCCTCCACCTCCTCCCCCCCCTCCGCCACGCCCGAGGCCGCCCACGCCGGTTAGTCCTTCGGGCACTTGACGCCGCCGCAGCTCAACCGACTTCGTCGCCAAAGCTCGTGCCGACGGATCGTGCCGCCATGATCAGTCCATGATTAGGCGAAACGAGTTTTAGACGCTCAATTGCATCCCGAATCGGAACGGCAATGATTTCAGTCCCGCGCAGGGCGGCCATCATTCCGAAACGGCCTTCTCCCGCCAATCTCGCCGCGAACGCGCCGAAACGGGTGGCCAGCACTCGATCGAAGGCGGTGGGGCTGCCGCCGCGCACAAGATGCCCGAGCACCGTCACGCGCGTTTCCAATGAAGTCCGCGCTCCGATCTCGCGCGCCACCAGATCGCCCACCCCTCCGAGCTGCTTGGCATCCGTTCGTGAAGGATCGTATCGGCGAACGACTTCGCCGACGTCCGGGCATTTTGCTCCTTCCGCCACGCAGACAATGCTGAACCGTTTGCCCCGACGGCTGCGCTCCACCACTTTGCGGCACACCGCCTCCCACGTGAAGGGGATTTCAGGCAGCAGAATCACGTCCGCCCCGCCCGCCACACCCGCCGTCAGGGCAATCCAGCCCGCGTACCGGCCCATGACCTCCATCACCATCACGCGGTGATGGGAGGAGGCGGTGGTGTGCAGCCGGTCAATCGCCTCCGTCGCCACCGCCACGGCCGAGTCGAACCCGAACGTCACATCCGTGGCCGCCAGATCGTTGTCTATGGTTTTCGGCACACCGATGACCCGTGCTCCCAACTCCATCATGCGCGCGGCAATGTGCATCGTGCCGTCGCCGCCCACCGTCACCAACGCATCCAGTCCCCATTCCCTGTAGTGCCCCAACGCGCGCTCGGAGGCGTCCATGATCGTCAGACCGCCGTCCGCCCTCATCACCGGATAGTGCCACGGATCCCCTTTGTTGGATGTGCCCAGAATGGTGCCACCCAGATTGATGATCCCCGAAACGTCCTGATTGGTCAGCTCTCGGGCCCGACCCTCCACCAGCCCCTCAAAACCGTCCTCGATGCCGATGACGGTTGCGTTCCAGTCGTTCATCGCGGGTTTCGCCACCGCCCGAATGACCGCGTTTAACCCAGGGCAATCCCCGCCTCCCGTCAAGATGCCGATTCGTTTCACGCCTGTTCCTCCGCGTTGCTGTGATGGCCGCCATCATCACGCGCCGCCGCCGCCGCCGTCAAGAACCGCCCGCAAAACGGTCTCCGCCGCAAGCATTGCGTCCGAACGCCGCGCTTTGCTACTTTCGATCTCGTGACAGGCAGGGCATGGCTGCTTCGCGGAGGACGCGTGCTCGACCCGGCCTCGGGCCGGGACGAAATCGCCGATCTGGCCATTCTCGACGGTCGCATCGCCGCCCCCGAAGAAGCAGATCGGCAGGGCGCCACCGCGCTCGATGCCCGGGGGCTCGTCGTAACGCCGGGGCTCATTGACCTGCACGTTCATCTGCGCGAACCGGGGCTTGAGGAAGCGGAAACCGTGGACTCAGGGTTGCGCGCCGCCGCGCGAGGCGGGTTCGTTGCAGTCGTGGCCATGCCCAACACCACGCCACCCATCGACACCCCTGAAGCGATGCAACGTCTTCTTGAACGAGCCCGCTCGGCCGGGCACGCGCGCGTGTGGCCGGCGGCCAGCCTCACTGCGGGCCGCGCCGGTCAAACGCTCGCCAACCTCGAGGCGCTGGCCGCTGCCGGCGCCGTGGCGTTCACGGATGACGGCGCGACCGTCGCCAACGACCGTCTCATGGAGGAAGCCATGCGCCGGGCGACCGCGCTGGGGCGGCCGATTCTCGACCACGCGCTGGACCCGCAACGGGCGGGGCGGGGTGTAATGCGCGAAGGGGCTCGCGCGCGCGCATTCGGATGGCCAGGCATCCCCGCCGAGGCGGAATCGGTCATCGTCGAACGCGACATCCGATTGGCACAACGCACCGGTTGCGCCGTGCATATTCAGCATGTCTCCACAGCGGCCGCCCTCCGCTTGATTCGCGCCGCCAAAGCGAAGGGCCTGCCCGTGTCCGCCGAAGCAACGCCGCACCACCTGGCACTGACCGAAGCCGTCGTTTTGCCCGATCGGCCGGAAACAAAAATGAACCCCCCCTTGGGAACCGAGGAGGACCGTTTGGCGCTGCTGGAGGCGGTCGCCGACGGCACGGTGCAAGTCTTGGCAACGGATCACGCGCCGCACACAACCGCCGCCAAGCAGGTCGGCTTCCTCCGCGCCCCGTTCGGCGTAGTGGGACTGGAAACGGCGGTGGGCGTCACCTTCACGCTGCTGGTGCGCTCTGGGCGGATGTCTCTGATGGAATGGCTCAGGCGCTGGACCCTTGGCCCCTCTCGCGTCCTTGGTCTTCCCGCGCCAACGCTCGCGGCAGGGGCGCCGGCCAGCTTGACTCTGCTGGATCTGGAAACGGAATGGACCGTGCGGGCCGCCGATTTCGTTTCCCGATCACGCAACACGCCCTTCGAGAAATGGACGCTGCGCGGGCGGGCCGTGCACACGTGGCTCGACGGCCGCAGGTCCTGGAGTGCCGACAGCGAAATCGCCGAAAAGTCAAACCTATATTGACAGCGCGGCTCAATCATGCGACGTTCAACACGTATTTCAACACGGGCAGGGATGCGGTCATGGCCATACTGATCGGCATGAGTGGCGCGCTGAAAGGGCAGCGCTACGAAATCGAGCGCGATGAGTTCTTCGTGGGCCGTAACACGAACAACGACATCATCGCCGACGACCCCGCCGTCTCGGGTCAACATTTCTGCATCACGCGTTCGGGCCGCGAATACACTCTCTGCGATCTTGGCTCCACCAACGGAACCCGCCTGAACGGACAGCAGGTCAATCGGTCGCGGCTCAAACCGAAGGACATCATACAGATCGGCGCGCTGGAGATCATGTTCGATGGCACCGACGTAGATGTAGAGGAAACGGTAGGGGATCAACCGCGGGTGGAAGTGGTTTCCGGTGTGCCCGTCGCGCCGCCCGCGCTCGGGGGTGTCTCGCCCTTTGGAGCGCGTAAAGACAGCCGCACCGCCTGGATCTGGCTGATGGTTGTGCTGGGCCTGTTCGTGGTGGTGGCGCTGGTGTTTTTCGTCATTCGAATCCGTAACGTGTAGGCCATCTCCGCTTGCCGGGGCCCGCGAGGTTTGCGCCTCTTCCTCGCCATCAAGAGAGCGCCGCATGAATCCGAATTCCCGTCTGAACAAATCGAATGTCCGTCGCGTCCGTCAAACGGCCTTTACGTTGGCGGAAGTTCTTGTCGCCACCGCTGTCAGCGTGGCGCTCGTTTTGGCCGGCCTGAGCGTCTACTTGGTCTCGGAGCGCATGATGCGGGGACGGCTGGACCGATGGTCGCGCCAGCAGGGTCTGCTCCACGCGGGCGAGTCGGTGCGGCGCGATCTGGCCGGCGCCTGCCGGTCCACGGAATCTCCGGCCGCGGTCTTTTCGCTTGAACCGGACACGCGTTTCGGTCCCACGCAAACCATGCTGCGCTTCATCGCCGCCCGGCCTGCGGAGAAGGATCACCCGCTGCCTCTCGTCACGGAAGCGGTGCAATATGCCATGGAACGTCCGGCAGCCGACGGCCGACCTGTCTTGCGCCGCACCGCGTCATCGGCGGCACGCGTTGAAGCGCGTCTCCAAACGGAGGACTTCCCGCACGTCGCCGGTTTCGAGGTGCGCGTCGCGGGACCGGACGGTTGGACCAACGCTTGGCGGGAACAGACGTTGCCCCGTTCGGCTTTCATCCGCCTCCAAGCGGCAGACGGAGACGCCGACATCATCGAAATCGAGACCCCGATCTTTGCGGCCGGAACTTGGAGCGTCGCGTCCAATCCGTCTCCGACAAGAGCGCTACCGCTCCGCTAGCGCACCCGGTGTCCTTCAATCTCATCATCCGGGGCCGCCGACGCCTTTTCCCGCCAAATTCGATCGCCTTGGCGCACCTCAACGTCCACTGCCTCTCCCGCAGGTGCATCGCTGTAGCGAACACAAATGCAGGCCCCCCTCCGCATTTCGTCCGGAGTGGCATGACCCGGCAACCAGCCCGTTGGGCCCGTCACGCCGATCGCCCGGAGAAGAATCTCATCCGGCCGGCTCAGGCTCATCAGCATTTCGTTGTCGCGCTGATTGCGTCCGACGATCAACTTGACCTGAGGCGCCAGCCGGAAATGTCGGCCAACCCGTAAAAGCCGAATCGCGCGCAGATCCTCCAGGCCTTCATGGGCTCGAAGATCCTTCAATCGTGCCGCGAAGTGAGGTTCCGTTAGCCGACAGCCCCCAGCCGGTGTCGGATAGTCGGTCAAGCCGTACCGCGCCGCCAGCTCCAGTTGCGCCCGGCGGCTTCGTCCGTAGAGGGACAGCAGCCGCGTGCGATCCACCCAGCCCAAACGTTCCGGCTCCGTCTCGGGCAGCAAACCAGCGCTGAGCGGCCGCAGCAGCCGATCCGCCAGTCCGGACTCGCGCGCCACCGTTTCCAAGGCCCGGCGGTTTTGAGACATCGGGCGTTGATTGAGCACCTCGCCCGTGGCGACGAAATGACCGCCGCGGCTCGCGCACCATTCGCCGGCCCGTCGCACCATCGCAATGTGGCAGTCAATGCACGGATTCAAGCACGCCCCGAAGCCGTGGCGTGGCGCTTTCAACAGACCGAGGATATCCGCGGTAAAATCCAAGACATCCAACGCCACATGCAACCGTTCAGCGGCACGGCGGGCATTGGCCGCATCAAAGAAAGGGCTTTCAAACGAAACGCCCGTCACATCAAGGCCCTGCTCTTTGAGCAGGCAAACAGCCAACTGGCTGTCCAACCCGCCAGAAAGCAACACGAAGGCCTTGACGGGATGCGGCTTGGGTTCGGTCATTCGGCGATCCCCGGCAGGTCACTCGGCCACGGCATCCGCCGCTACGCGCAACCCGAAATTGACCCCCGCGTATTCCGGGTCGGCAGGCAGACGCACCGCCGCGCGGCAGAAGAGCGCATACAAGCTGTAGGCTCCGCCCCGCAACACTCCCTTGGTCCGCGTGTCGGTTTCCGGCTGCGGCTTCGGAAGCGGCGGTGCGCCAGGATAGGCTCCATAGTCATCCGCGCACCATTCCCACACGTTGCCGTGCATGTCGAAAAAACCCCAGGCATTCGGTCGCAGCCCGCCAACCGGCCTTGGCGTTCCTTCTGAATTCTCCGCGCACCAGGCGTAATTCGTCAGCAACGCCGCATCCGCTCCAAACGAGTATTCTTCCCGACTGCCGGCCCGGCAAGCATATTCCCATTCCGCTTCGGTCGGCAGCCGGAACATCAATCGAACCGTCGGCTGCCCCGCGTCGATCCGGTCCTGCAGGCGGGCAAGGAACGCTTCGCAGTCCCTGCGGTTGACGGTTTCCACCGGCGCTTCAGGCCCCAGCAACGTGCTTCGGGCCGGATTCGTGCCCATGATCTCTCGCCACTGCGCCTGAGTGACCTCGGTTCGCCCCAACCAAAAGGGGCGATCCACGGTCACATCGCGCGCCGGCTTTTCGTCCGGCCGCCCCTGGTCGGAGCCCATACGGAAAACGCCTGCAGGCACTTGAATCAATTCCATGCTCACGCCGCCGCCAAGATCGAGCGTTCTGGCCTCGAGTGCCTGTTGCGCCGCCGCCAGCCCCGCGCCCACAGCGACCCCCGCGCACACCGCCAGTTGAACCGCCTTCCAACGCTTCATTCGGGCCTCCTCCCACCTCGCACGTGGGCCGCCACTCTAGCCCTGACGGACGGCGGCCGTCAACGCCATCCCGGCGTTGAATGCAAGATCGGAATTGAATCGGCCGCCCGCCCCACCTATTCTGAACCCACGCGCGTTCGATGCAACCGCGAATACGAGGTGACCCATGAGGCTCTTGCGTGCCGTGTGTCTGTTGGCCCTTGCGGGATCCGCCGCCCGGGCGGGTTCCCTGATCGAAGCCGTCCGCAATGACGACGAGCCGGCTGTCCGCGAATTGCTGTCCGCCAAGGACAAGGCCGCCCTGGCGGAGCGCGAGCCGGACGGCAGCACGGCATTGCATGCGGCCGTCTTGCGCAATACCGAAGGCATCGTGCGGCGCCTTGTGAAGGCGGGCGCCGACGTCAACGCAGGCGACACTAACAACGCCACGCCGCTTTTCTACGCGACCCAGCGAAACCTGCCCAACATGGCGCGCCTGCTGCTTGCCGCGGGAGCGGACCCGAACGTGGCTACCACGCGCGGCACCGTGCCGCTGCACTGGGCCGCCTACCACACCAATGCCGCCCTGGTGGAACTGCTGCTCAAGCGCGGCGCGCGGCCCGACGTGGCGGGCGCCAACGGTTTCACGCCCCTGCACTGGGCCGCCTACCATAATGACGAGGAGACCGTCCATGTGCTGCTTCGTCGCGGCGCCTCCGTCACAGCCGTCAACGCGCGCGGAGAAACCGCGCTCGAACTGGCGCAGAGCCGCAACGCCGAGCGCGCTGTGGCGGCCATCACCGCCACGCTCAAGCGTGAGGCCCGGCGTGATGATGCCAAACCGGAAGACGAGGTGCTGAGGAAGGATTTCGCGGACGACAGTCGCTATGTGGGCATGGCTCCCCAGCGCGGCCAAAGGCACACCGGCACCTATCAACATCCGAGCGAAGGACGGTATGAGGGCGAATGGCTGGGCTGGCGGCGGGATGGGCGCGGTGCACAGACGTACGGCAATGGGGATCGCTATGAAGGCGAATGGAAGGCCGACCGCCGGGACGGGAACGGGGTCTACGTCTTCGCCAACGGCGACCGCTACGAAGGCCAATGGAGGGCCAACCGCATGCACGGGGCCGGCATCTACACTTGGGCGAACGGCGATCGCATCGAGGGCGAATGGCGCAAGGGCCGCCTGCTTTCCGGGCGGGGTTCCTATGTCTTCGCCAACGGCGACCGCTACGAAGGCGAATGGAAGGCCGACCGCATGCACGGGCTTGGCGCCTACAAATGGGTCGGCGGCGACCAGGTCGAGGGGCAGTGGGCCGCCAACCGCTTCGTCGGCCCCGTCGCCCAATAAGGCGCCCGAGGCCCGGCCGATTCCATGCTTGATAGATGGCCGGCTTTGTCCATAATCAGCCTGTTTTTGCGCATAGAAACAGCATGCGCCGGGTCATCGGCGGCAAAAAAGGGGGAAGCCAACATGAGCGAGCACATCAAGGTGTTTCTGAGCGAAGACGAGATGCCGCGGCAGTGGTACAACATCCAGGCCGACCTCCCCCACCCCATGCCGCCCCCCGTCACGCCCGACGGCAAGCCGGTCACGCCCGACATGCTGGCGCCGGTTTTCCCCATGAATCTGATCGAGCAGGAGGTCAGCACTCAACGGTGGATTGACATCCCCGACGAAGTCCTTCAGGTGCTCTGGCTCTGGCGACCAAGCCCACTTTGCCGCGCGCGTCGTCTTGAACAGGCCCTCGGCACACCCGCCCGCATCTATTACAAGAACGAAGGCGTCTCCGCGCCGGGCAGCCACAAGCCAAACACCGCCGTCGCGCAGGCCTATTACAACAAAGCCTTCGGCATCAAGCGTCTTTCGACCGAAACCGGCGCCGGACAGTGGGGTAGCGCGCTCGCGATGGGTTGCAAGCTGATGGGGCTTGAGTGCAAGGTCTATATGGTCCGCATCAGTTTCGACCAAAAACCGTTCCGCAAGATCATGATGCAGACCTGGGGCGCCCAGTGCGTCGCCAGCCCGAGCCGCGATACGCAGGCCGGCCGCGCCATCCTCGAAAAGACGCCGGACACGCCAGGCAGTCTGGCCATCGCCATCAGCGAAGCCATCGAGGACGCCGTCACCTCCAAGGGCACCCGATACGCTCTCGGCAGCGTCTTGAACCACGTGTTGCTGCACCAGACCATCATCGGTCTCGAGGCCAAGAAGCAGTTCGCAAAAATCGGCCTTTACCCAGACGTGGTCATCGGCTGCGCCGGCGGCGGCTCGAATTTCGCCGGCATGAGTTTCCCGTTCCTGGCCGACAAGATCGCCGGCAAAACCAATCCGCGGGTCATCGCCGTCGAGCCCGCCGCCTGCCCCAAAATGACCCGCGGACCGTTTGTCTACGATTCCGGGGACGTCGCCATGATGACGCCGCTGCTGCCGATGCACAGCCTCGGCCACGCATTTGTGCCCGCCCCCATTCATGCCGGCGGCCTGCGCTATCACGGCATGGCCCCCCTCGTTAGCCATGTGCTCCGCGAAGGATTGATCGAAGCCAAGGCTGTCCAGCAGCTCGAGTGCTACAAGGCCGCCGTGCTCTGGGCACAGACGGAGGGCTTCATTCCGGCGCCGGAAACCTCTCACGCCATCGCCGTGGCCATTCAGGAAGCCCAGCGGGCCAAGGAGGAGGGCAAGGAGCGCGTCATCGCCATGAATTGGTCCGGTCACGGGTTGATGGACTTAAGCGGCTATCAATCGTACTTTGACGGCAAGTTGACCGACTACAGCCTGCCGCAAAACGAACTGGAGGCCTCCCTGAAGAGCCTGGAGGGACTGCCGAAGCCACCGCCGCTCTGAACCCGCTCGCGCGGTTCGCCGTTGCTTGGCCTTGACGCGCATCCCGCAGCGTGCGCTAATGGTCGCCATGAATGAGCGCTACCCTTTCGAAACGATCGAGCCGAAGTGGCAGGCCTACTGGGCGGAACACGGCTTGTTCCGCGTGGACACCAGCCGCCACGAAAACAAATACTACTGCCTGACGATGTTCCCCTACCCGTCCGGCGCCATGCACGTCGGACACGGGCGGAATTACATCATCGGAGACGCCGTCACCCGCTACAAGCTGCTGCGCGGTTGCCGCGTGCTATCGCCGATGGGCTGGGACGCCTTCGGCCTGCCGGCCGAGAACGCCGCCAAAGCGCGGCAGATTCATCCCAAGGACTGGACGCTTGGCAACATCCGTCAGATGAAACGCCAGTTGCAGTCCTGGGGCGTGGCGTATGACTGGGATCGCGAAATCGCCACCTGCCACCCGGAGTACTATCGCTGGACGCAGTGGATTTTCCTGCGTCTGTTTCACCGCGGCCTCGCCTATCAGAAAACCGCGCCCGTCAACTGGTGCGAGTTCTGCACCACGCTCGCCAATGAGGAGGTGCTCGCCGATGGCACCTGCGAACGCTGCGGACGAAAGGTCGCCAAGCGGCAACTGAAACAATGGTTCTTCCGCATCACGGAGTATGCCCAGCGTCTCCTCGACGATCTGGCCATGCTCGATCAGTGGCCGGAAAAAGTGCGCGCAATGCAGGCGAACTGGATCGGACGGTCAGACGGCGCGCGCCTGGACTTCACCGTCGCGGAAACAGGCGAGCCCTGTCCAGTGTTCACCACCCGCCCCGACACGGTCTTCGGAGTCACCTTCATGGCCCTTTCGCCGGAACATCCGCTCGTGGAGCAGCGTTTGCTGCGCGGCCCCCACGCGGAGGCCGTGCGCGCCTTCGTGGAACGTCAACGGCTCATCCCGGCTGCTGAACGACTGGCGGAAACCACGCGCAAGGAGGGTGTGTTTTCCGGTCTTCACGTCCGAAACCCGTTCACCGGCGAAACCGTGCCGCTCTGGGTCACGAACTACGTTCTCATGGAATACGGCACCGGCGCGGTCATGGCCGTTCCCGCCCACGATCAGCGCGATTTCGAATTCGCCCGCGCCTACGGCCTGCCCGTAAAAGTGGTAATCCAACCACCGGACAAATCGCTAGCCCCTGATACCATGAACGCCGCCTACGAGGACGATGGCCTCCTCGTCAACTCAGGTCCATTTGACGGCCGCCCCAACCGCCAAGCCATTCGAGACATCACGCAGCACGCCAAGGACAAAGGCTTCGGCGACTTCGTCGTTCACTACCGCATCCGGGACTGGCTCATCAGCCGCCAGCGCTACTGGGGTGCGCCCATCCCCATCGTGCATTGCGACGCCTGCGGCGCCGTCCCGGTGCCCGAGAAAGACCTGCCCGTCCGCCTGCCGGACGATGTGGACTTCCGCTTGGAGCGCGGCAATCCGTTGGAGGCGCACGAAGGCTTTCTACGAACCGCCTGCCCGGTTTGCGGATGGCCCGCACGCCGGGAGACCGACACGCTGGCCCAGTGGCTGTGCTCCTGCTGGTATTTCCTGCGGTACGTGAATCCCCGTCTCACTGACGCGCCGTTCCGCAAGGAAGACGTCAACGGATGGCTTCCGGTGGACCAGTACATCGGCGGCGTCGAGCACGCCGTGCTGCACCTGCTCTACTCGCGTTTCATCGTCAAGGTGCTCTACGACGCCGGGGATGTGTCCTTCCCCGAGCCTTTCCGCGCCCTCTTTACGCAGGGCATGATCTGCAAACGCAGCGAAAAAGATGGACAGCTCCACAAGATGTCCAAGTCGAAGGGTAACGTGGTTTCCCCCGACGACCTGATCCGGGAGTACGGGGCGGATACCGTTCGTCTCTACACGCTTTTCATCGGGCCGCCCGAGCGCGATGCCGAGTGGAGCGATCAGGGCATAGAAGGCGCCTTCCGATTTCTCAAGCGCCTTTGGCGGCGGGTCTATGAGCATCGCCAGGCGTTGCTCGATGCGCGGGACTTGCGGTGTGACTTGGCCGCGATGCTCCCCCCCGAACGCCAGTTGTACCGTAAACTGCACGAGACCATCCAGCAGGTCACCCGCGACATGGAGGGCGACTTCCATTTCAACACCGCCGTCGCCGGCATCATGGAGCTGCTCAATGCAATGGACGAGTGCCCGCCGACACCAAGCTCATCCACCCAGGCAAAGGCCGTGTACCGTGAAGCCATGGAATCCATGCTCGTGTTGCTCTCGCCTTTCACGCCGCATATTGTGGAAGAGCTCTGGAGAGAATTGGGACACGAGGATACCGTCCTGCATGCCGCGTGGCCGGAAGTAAACGAAGCGGCACTGGCCAGCGATATTGTTGAACTCGTCGTTCAGGTCAACGGCAAAGTTCGCGGGCACATTCAGGCGCCTGCAGAGGCTCCAAGAGAGCAAGTGGAAGCGCTGGCCCTCTCAGACAAGGCCGTTCAACGCCAAATCGAGGGGCAGACAGTGCGCAAGATCATTGTGGTGCCAGGCAAACTGGTCAATATCGTAGTCGGATGAACGCAGATCCCGCGAAGAGTAGTAGCCCCAGCTTTTTCCGCTGGGGCCGGGCGTGCGTCGCGTCTTGTTTCGACCTCACCCCGTCCGAGCGTCGCCTTGTCTTGGGGGTTCTTTTCCTGCTCATTCTTGGCTTGGTCGTGCGCCATGGATGGCGCGCCCAACGAGCCGACTCCGCTCCCCAAACCCCTCCGGCCGCTTTCCATCCCTGACCCCAAGTTCAGCCACCGAATGCCGCAGCGTATCGTACCCGGTGCAATTGGCCTCTGCGTAAGGCCAGGCCACGCGTCGCCCAAAACCGGCAACATGAAGATCAGAACCGGCGACCCCAGCGGGGCCGAATCAGAGCATCCTGATAACGGTTCGGTCTATTGGGGCCCGCACCCGATTTCTTCCGCCAGCGCCTGAACTAGCGTCCACACCGGATATGGCTTGAACAACATCCGGCATTGTGCCGAGCGCAGCGCAGGATACCGGCTTTCGGCGTCGGTGTAGCCGGTGGTCACCAGAATCGGCAGTTTGGGCCGATACCCCCGCATCCGCTCGACCAGTTCCGCGCCGTTGCCGTCTGGCAGAATGAGATCAACCACCACCGCGTCGAAACGATCCATGTCGCGGCAACTCAACCGCCACGCCTCTTCCATCGTCGCCGCTTCCTCCACATCGCAACCGCTTTGACGCATGGTGCGCCCTGCCAGCGCCCGCAAACTGTCTTCGTCCTCCACCAGCAGCACACGCGCCCGCACGGTCGGTGTTTTCTGCGCCGCTCGCCAGCATGCCAGTTGCTCTTCCGTGGGTAGCGCCGGCAGATACACCTTGAAAACCGACCCGCAATCCACCTCGGAGTACACGTTGATCCACCCCCCGTGCTGCCGCACAATACCGTAAGTCACGGACAACCCCAGGCCGGAGCCCCGGGCCAGCGCCTTGGTCGTGTAGAACGGCTCGAAGAGATGCGCGCGAACCTCCTTGCTCAAGCCGATTCCGTCGTCGGCCACCGCCATGCAAACAAATGCGCCCTCCCGCAAATCGGAGCCCGGCGGAATATCCTCGGCGGCAAACACAATGTTGGCGGTTGAAATCGTCAGGTGCCCTCCTCGCGGCAGCGCATCCCGAGCGTTCAACACCAGATTCGTCAGCACCTGCTTGATCTGCCCCTCGTTGGCGCAGGCAGGCCAGGCATCCGCCGCCAGATCAAGCCGCAACACGATATCCTCGCCGATCAGGGGCCTGAGCAGATCCCTCTGTGCGCCGATCAGCGCGTTCATGTCAAGCGGATGATACACCGCCGCGTCGCTCCGAGCGAACATAAGTAATTGGCGGGCGATCCCCGAGGCCTGATCCGTGGCCAAACGGATTTCCTCCGCATCGGCGCGCAGGCGCGAACCGGCAGGCGCCTCCTCAATCAGCAGGTCCGCGAAACCACGAATCACTTGAAGGGAATTCTTGAACTCGTGCGCCACGCCGCTGGCCAGTCGGCCAATGCTTTCCATCCGCTGGGCGTCCTGCAACTGCGCCTCCAACTGCCGCTCGTGGGTCACATCGCGCTTGACGGCCACGTAATTTACGATGCGGCCCGTCGCGTCGAATACCGGTGAAATCGAAGCATCCTCTTCGTATATCTCGCCGTCCTTGCGCCTGTTGAAGAAGTGCCCCATCCACACCTTTCCACTGGAAATGGCCTGCCACATCTTCCGATAGAACGGCTCGTCATGCCGTCCGCTCTTCAAGAACCGCGGATTTCGCCCCAAGGCTTCAGCCCGCGAATAGCCCGTAACCCGCTCGAACGCCGGATTCACGTACTCGATCGCGCCATCCGCATCGGTAATCATGGTGATTTCGGCGGATTGCTCGATCGCCCGCATAAGCCGGGCGCCTTCCTGCATAGCGAGCTGGCGTTCCGTCACGTCGCGGCACGTCACCAACAGCCACGTTTCCCCGTCAAACTCCAGCCGGCACGCAAGCGCCTCCATCCAAAGGTCGCCCTGCGATGTCAACAAGCGGTGTTCCCCCTTCAGGTCTTCACCTGTTGCGAGGACATGCTCGATATCCCGCCGAACCCTCTCCCGGGAATCGGGGTGAATAAAGGGATCGAGGGCCACCCCGTCGGGGGGCAATTCGGTCAGGCCCGCCAGCCTCAATGCCGCGAGGTTGGCCATGCGCACCGTCCCCGATGCGTCGAGCAGCACAATCGGATCCAAAGCGCGCTCCAGAATCGCGGCCCAAAGCCCTTCACGGTCTTTCACCGGCTGCCGGGCTGATGCTTTCATTCGCCGCCCCTCCATCCCGCTTCGCGTCGGACAACGCGGTAAATTCTTCAACACATTACCGCGCCCTCCCCGCTCCGACAAGCTAAACTCGCTCCCATCGTGTCCCTTCAGCGACCAAGCCATCGGCGAAGCTGCTGTTTCGCCACGCTGTCGCCACCATCCCTGTCTTCTCCGCCAAATGAGATGCCCTTCCGTTGTTGGTTCGGGCCGATTCCGTCCAATTTCCAATAAGTTCCATGCTGGCCATTCACGCCGTGGGGCTTTATGATGCAGATCGTTTTGACCGTCAACTTTGCGGGAGATGGTTCACATGCTGGCCAAAGTGTACTCTGGCGCCGTTTTCGGCGTGGATTCGTACCCTGTTGAGATCGAGGTCAATGCCGGCTATGGAGACCCCACGGTCGTCATCGTCGGTCTGCCTGATGCCGCCGTCAAAGAGAGCAAGGACCGCGTGCATACCGCCCTCATCAATTCGGGGTTCCGTCCTCACGCCGGGCGCACCACGGTCAATCTTGCGCCGGCCGACATCCGCAAGGAAGGTCCCAACTTCGATTTGCCGATCGCCATCGGCATGTTGAGCGCCCAGGGATTGGTGCCGGAAACGGCCTTGCAGGAATATGCGCTGATCGGCGAGCTGGCTTTGAGCGGCGCCGTCCGGCGCGTGAAGGGCGTATTGCCGATCGCCATGCGCGTGAAGGCAGAAGGACGGCGCGGATTCCTCGTGCCGATGGAAAACGCCGATGAGGCCGCCGTCGTGGACGGCCTGGACATTTACCCGGTCGCCAATCTGCGGCAAGCCGCCGATTTCCTGGCTGGCAAAGCCTCGCTGACGCCCTATCGCGTGGACATGACGGCTGCCTACGCCGCCAGCGGCGACCACGAAGAGGATTACGCCGACGTCAAAGGCCAAGAACAGGCCAAGCGGGCCATGGAAGTGGCTGTAGCCGGCGGACATAACCTACTGATGATCGGGCCCCCCGGCACCGGAAAGACCATGCTGGCGCGGCGACTGCCGTCGGTCCTGCCCCCCATGTCTCTCGAGGAGGCGCTTGAGGCCACCAAAATCCACAGCATCGCCGGGACCTTGCCGGCGCGGCAATCTCTCATCAACCGCCGCCCCTTTCGTGCGCCCCACCACACCATATCCGACGCTGGTCTTCTCGGAGGCGGCACGCACCCGATGCCGGGCGAAGTCAGCCTTGCACACCGGGGCGTGCTGTTCCTCGACGAGTTGCCGGAGTTTCACCGCAACGTGTTGGAAGTGCTCCGACAACCTCTCGAAGACGGCGTCGTCACCATCACCCGCGCCGCCGCCGCCGTCACGTTTCCCTGTCACTTCATGCTCGTGGCCGCTATGAACCCCTGCCCCTGCGGCTACTACGGAGATACGCGCCGCCAGTGCCGATGCACGCCGCTGCAAATCCAAAACTACCGGAACAAGATTTCCGGCCCTTTGTTGGACCGAATTGACATCCATATCGAGGTGCCCTCGATTCGCTATCAGGATCTCGCGGCGGTGGCGCCGGGCGAATCCTCCGCCGCCATCCGGCAGCGCGTCGTTCAGGCCCGCGCAGTTCAACGCGAGCGATTTCACTCCTCCCGCCGCGTGCTGTGCAATGCCGCCATGCGGTCACGCGAGATTCAGAAGTATTGCCGATTGGGAGGAGAGGCTCAGGAGCTCCTTAAAATGGCCATCACCGAGTTGCACTTCAGCGCCCGGGCCTATGATCGCATCCTTAAGGTGGCGCGCACTATCGCCGACCTGGATCACTCGCCAGACATCCGCCCTCATCACGTGCAAGAAGCCATTCAATACCGCACGCTGGATCGCAACCTGTGGATCTAAAAACGCGCTTGGGCAGATCAGCAAATACGCGGCAGTTCGTCGCCCAGTGGCATTTCCACGACACGCTCGCCGCCGGCCACTGTTTCCATCCGCACCACGCCCTTCGGTCCCTTCTCCACCTGGCCCATGATGGCCGCATCCCGTCCCAGCGAATGCTCGCGCAGCACGGCCAGGGCCCGCGGCGCATCCGGCGCGGCGCAAATCAGCACCAGCTTCCCTTCATTCGCCACATGCAGCGGGTCGAGCCCTAGCAAGCCACATGCGGCTCGCACCTCGCGGCGCACGGGCAGATCCGCTTCGCGAATCCGAACGCCGACATCGGAAGCCGCCGCCACGTCACACAACGCGGCAGCCAGACCGCCTCGCGTGGGATCCCGCAAGCAATGAATCGCTATTCGATGCTCCAGCAACTGCGCCACCAAAGGCCAGAGCGGTGCCACGTCGCTTTGAAGCGGCGTCTCGAACGCCAGCCCCTCCCGCACACTCATGACGGCAATGCCGTGGTCGCCAATCGTTCCGGAAACCAAAACCGCATCGCCCGGTCGCGCGCGGGACGCGCCAATGTCCAGCCCTTCAGGCCGGATGCCAATACCGCTGGTGTTGACGAAAATCCCCCCGCCTCGCCCACGCTCCACCACCTTGGTGTCGCCGGTCGCCACAACCACGCCAAGCGCCCGCGTCACCGCGGCCAAGGAACCCAGCGCCCGATTCAGGTCCGACACCAAAAACCCTTCTTCCAAGATCAGCCCAACACTCATGAACTTTGGCGTCGCCGCCTGCATGGCCAAATCGTTGATGGTGCCGCACGCCGCCAGCTTGCCGATGTCGCCACCAGGGAAAAACGGCGGATCCACCACGTAGGAATCCGTCGTGAAAGCCAACGCCCGCGATTCCATCTCCAGCCGGGCCGCATCATCCAGTCGGGCCAGAACCGGATCGCGAAAATGCCGGAGCATGACCTCTTGAATCAACGATTGGGTTTTCCGCCCGCCTCCGCCATGGGCCAGTAATATGCGATCGTCTTTCATGGCGCAACATTCCACCTCATGCCGTTGTTTCGCGCGGCACCCACTCGTAGCGGAAATGCGCGGCGCATGATCCTTCGCTCGATACCATGCAGGCGCCCACCGGATTCTCCGGCGCGCAGGTCCGGCCGAACAACGGACACTCGTCGGGCAGACACGCGCCTCGCAACACATCGCCGCATCGGCAACCCTTGGGCTCGCGGGGGGGCGGCACATTCAACGGCGCAAACCGCTTCTCGGCATCATGCGCATCAAACGCCGGCCGCAGGGCAAGCCCGCTGGCCAGAAGGGCCCCCAAGCCGCGCCAAACAGTCGTTTCAGCGGTGAACACTTCATCCAAAAGCGCCAGTCCCGCCGGGTTGCCTTCCGATGTGGCGCCGCGCTCGTAAGCGTTTTCCGCCGCCGCCAGGCCCGCGCAACGCATCTCCAATAGCCGCGCCACGCCGCGTAATATATCGAGCACTTCAAAACCCGCCACCACGCATGGAAGGCGATAATCGTGGGCTATCGGTTCATAGGCCTTGGTGCCGATCATCACGCTCACATGCCCGGGACAGAGAAAACCATCCAGGCGACACTCGCCGCTGTCGAGCAACGCTCGCATCGCCGGAGGAATCAGCTTGTGCGCGCACAGCACGCTGTAGTTCGAAACCCCGAGACGCCGCGCCTCACGCACCGTCCATGCCACGGTGGGAGCCGTCGTTTCAAACCCCACCCCCAGGAACACCACTTGATCGGATCCGCTCCGCGCTGCCCGAAAAGCGTCCAGCGGCGAGTACACCACCCGCACCCGCGCGCCTTCCGCACGCGCCTGCTCGAGAGAGGACTCCGAGCCCGGCACCCGCAGCATATCCCCAAACGTCATTACCACCACGTCTGGGCGGCGGGCCAGCGCAATGGCCTTGTCCACATAGTCCACCGGCGTCACACAAACGGGACAGCCAGGACCGGACAACAACCGCAGATTCGGCGGCAGAAGGGCCCGCAGGCCGGATCGAGAAATGGCCATCGTGTGAGTGCCGCACACCTCCATCAACCGAATAGGCCGCCCTATTGCATCCGCCAGTCCGCGAATGCGCTGCAGTAGTTCAGCGGTCGAGGGGTTCATTGCGCCACATTGCCTCCCACTCTTTCACATCCGCTTCACTCCACTTGCGAATGGCAAATCCGGCATGCACCAGCACATAGTCCCCCGGCCGCGGATCGCTGATCAGCGCCACATTCGCCTCCCGCCGCACCCCGCCCAAGTCCACCACGGCCTGGTTCTCATTTACTTCCACAATCAGTGCAGGCGCCGCCAGGCACATGTCCTCCCCCTCTTTTGTTGAAGACCGTCATTTCAACAGGCTTTCTATTATTTCAAAATCGTCCTTCATCGTAAACGCCGATCACCGCTCAACCGAGCGCAGGGCCTTCCAGTCCCTGGGAATGACAGGCCAGCGCAATGGACGCCTGTCCGAACGCCACGCATGCATCATTGGGCGGCAATTCGCTGTGCAGATAAACCTTAAATCCCGCGGCCGTGAGATGCTCCGACAAAAGCCGAAGCAAGAGCCGGTTCTGGAAAACGCCGCCCGACAACGCCACCTCAGACACCCCCTCTGCTTGTCGAACCCGATCGCACGCGGCCGCCAGTGCCGCCACCATTGTTCGATGAAAACGCGCCGCCACCGCGGCCATGCCTTCGCCTTCCGAGCGCGCCAGCATCGCTTGCACCGTTGGCCCAAAATTCAATTCAAACGCTGCCGTGGACGCCGGGACTATTTCAAATGGATATTCATTCGCTGCATCGGTCAGGCCCTCTTCCGCCGCCTGCTCGAGTCGAATAGCCGCCTGCGCTTCGTACGTCACCGTATCGCACAGACCGAGCAACGCGGCCACCGCGTCAAACAACCGCCCAGCACTGGTGGTCCAAGGCGACCGAATCCCGCGGCGCGCCATGTCCAACAGAATGCGGCAATCCGCCGGAGAAATGCTTGGCAGCAAGCGAGCCGCTGCGGCTTCCGCTCCATCCCCACACTCGCTTGCCAACACGCTCAATGCCATGCGCGCCGGATGTTTGGTGGCCGCATCCCCTCCCACCAAACGATACGGCTTAAAATGTCCAAGCCTTCTGAACGCCACCAAGCCCGCCAAGACGATTTCGCCGCCCCAAACCGTCCCATCCGGCCCGTGGCCCAAGCCATCTAATGCCAACCCGATCACCGGCCCCGTAATTCCGTTCTCCACCATACAGGCGACCACGTGTGCATGATGGTGCTGCACCGCCATTTTCACCTCTACCGGCTGCCGCTGCGCAAATCGTGTGGAGTAATAATCGGGGTGCAAGTCATGCGCCACAATCTCCGGTTTCACCTGCAACAACGCCTGCAGGTCCACCACCGATTCCTCGAAAAATTCCAACGCCCGATGTTCGCTTAGATCGCCGATATGTTGGGATGCGAACGCTTCGGCGCCCCGCGTCAGGCAAAACACGTTTTTGAGATCGCCGCCGCAGGCCAGAACCGGCGGACCTCCTTCTGGCAGCCGAATGCGCTCAGGGACCAACCCGCGCGACCGGCGAATAAACACCCGTTGTGGCCCTGCAAAAGAGAGCACCGAATCGTCACAGCGCCGCAAAATCTCCCGATTGTGCACCAGCGCCGCGTCGGCAATCGTTCCAAGTAGCCGCCCGAGTTCCTCCTCGTTCCGCGCAATCGGCTCATCGGTCCGGTTGCCGCTTGTCATCACCAACGGCCCTGTTTCTTCCAATAACAACGCATGTAACGGTGTGTAGGACAAAAAAGCCCCAATGGTGTTTGTGTCCGGCGAAACGGCCCTGGCCAAATCTGAATTGGGACGACGAGCGAGAATGACAATCGGCCGCGCCGGCACGGAAAGGGCCGCCTCTTCTTCGGGTGTAACCTCGCAATGGCGGCGAATCTCATCGATCGAGCGAAACATCACCGCCAGCGCCTTGTGAGGCCGGTGTTTCCTGGCCCGAAGCAGTTGCACCGCCGCCTCCTGCCGGGCATCGCAGGCCAGGTGATACCCCCCAAGCCCCTTTACCGCCACAATGGCGCCGCCCCTCAAAAGCGCCGCGGCACTCGCCACGGGATCACCCGGCATTGCCCGAAAACTTCCGTCCACGAGCCGCAAAGACGGTCCGCAGGCCGGACACGCCACAGGCTGCGCATCGAATCGGCGATTGGCTGGTGCCTGATATTCTTTATGACAGTCTTCGCACATGGGGAAAACGGCCATGGATGTCCGCTCCCTGTCGTACGGCAGCGTGCGAACGATGGTAAATCGGGGCCCGCAGTTGGTGCAGTTGATAAAAGGGTGGCGAAAACGCCTGTTGGAGGGATCAAACAGCTCCCGTAGGCAGTCCGCGCAAATCCCGAGGTCCGGCGGCATCCCAGCCATGAGATCACCCGATCGCGCACTGGCCTCGATGCGAAACTCCTTTTCGCCGACAAGCGGCACGTTTTCAACGAGCACGGTCTCGATCCGCGCCTGTGGCGGCGGCGCATGGCGGAGCAAATCAAGAAAGCGATCCACCCCGTCCGCCTCGCCCTCCGCCTCAATCAACACGCCCTGTGGCGCATTCCGCACCCAGCCGCCAACACCGCAAGCCTGCGCATGACGCAACACTGCCGGTCGAAAGCCCACGCCTTGCACACAACCCATCACTGCCGCTCGCACACGCCGCTTCATGGTTCGCAGACCGCCGCCACCGGCAGATATGCCGCCGCTTCCTTCCCTCACACATCAACTTGCACCCGATTAGAGTAACCCAACCCCCCTACACGCCGCCAGTGTCCAGTATGATCCCGTCACTCGGCACCCGCGAGGCAGATTCTCCCACTGTTCCTTTTGGAGCCTTTTGGTCTTGCCGAAAACACCTCGCATCGCACTCTTGACCACGCCACCCGCCGGCGATAGCCTACACGGCATGAAAACTTGTTATATCGTCGCCGCCGCCATCGCCCTGTCGCTGGCGGCCCCAGCGGGAGCGCGCATCAAGCTCGTGGCCCTGCCGGACCGCGGCCCTACCACCATCCGGTTGGACAACCCGCACGCCACGCTGATCGAAGAAGAACGCGTGCTCACGCTCCAGAAAGGCGTCAACCAGGTGGATTTTTCCTGGAACGGCGTCTTCTTGGACGAGGATTCGATCCGCTTGGCAGTCCTCTCCCCTACGGGAAAGGTCACCTTGCTCAACGTGAGCTACCCGCCCGGTGAACAGGCCCTCGTGTGGGAACTGGCCGCCGAGGACGCCTGCGAGGTCACCACCCGGATCAGCTACCTACTGCTCGGTGTGGACCGCCTCGTCACCTACACCGCCGCCGCCGACAAGCCGGAAACCCGCGTTAACCTCAAAAGCCACATCGTCCTCCGGAACTTTTCCGGCGAGGACTTTGAACGCGCACAGGTGGTGATGGACGGCGGCGTGACGGTTGCGGAAAGCACCGCCCACGAGGAAACAAAACAATTGCTGTTTTTCAATATACCGAATGTCCCTGTTCGCAAAGTATGGACCTTCGATGCCGCCATCCTACCTTGGGACCCGGAGCAACTGAACACGAACGTCGGTATCCCCGTCCGCTACGAAATCGAAAATGCAGAAAAGGCCGGCCTGGGCCGCAACGTCCTCTGGAGCGGCAAAGTTCGCGTCTTCCAGGATGACGGCCGCGGCGGAACAATTCTTCTCGGCGAAGATAGGGTCGACCTGATCCCTGTGGGCGAGAAAATGAAGCTCTATATCGGCGACAGCCGCGATATCGTTGTTACCCAACGCAAGATGCGCGAGCAGAGCTTCAACCATCGCCGCAACAATGCCGGACGGGTGGTGCTCTACGACATGGATGAGGTGATCAGCGTGAAAATGGAGAACTTCAAGGATTCCCCGGCCGTGCTCACTCTCATTCAGCACATCCCCGGACAATGGGAAATGAAGGAATGCAACCTGCCCTACCGCCGGGAAGAAGCCGGCCGAATCGAATTCGACGTCGAGCTGCCAGCCCGCGGCATGCGCGAGCTTACCATGCACTATCAGCGGAGGAACGTCCGATGAAAGAAATCCGCCAAATGAGCGCTGCCGGCAAAGGCGCGCTTGTCACGGTTGTGGCTTCCCTGCTGGCAACGCCCGTCCGCGCCAAGGTGGATCTTGTCACCCTGCCCGCCCGCGACCGCGTACAGCTCACGATTTACAACTCGGCCGATCTCACCCTCGTGCGTGACCAGCGCACCCTCACCGTCCGGCAGGGGCAGAACCGCCTCCAGTTTTCGTGGGCCAACACCCTGATTGACCCCACCAGCCTCGACCTCCTGCCCCGCGCGTATGCCGACCGGCTCGACATTGCCGCGCTGGTCTATCCGCCCCGCACCCGTCAACTCGGCGTCTGGAACATCGTCAGCCGTCATGCCGGGCCGGTGCCTGTGGAAATCGCCTACCTCGCCAGCGGCTTTTCCTGGCGCGCTTTCTACATGGGCACGCTTTCCGCCGACGAGCGCACCATGCGTCTCGAGGGCTATGTCCGCGTGACTAACCAGAGCGGGGAAGACTACGAAAACGCTGAAGTACGGCTGATCGTCGGCCAAGTACACATCCTCGACGAAATCGCCGCCCTCGCCCGCCGTGAACACCCGTATGGCCGTCCACCGCTCCCGCGCCCCATCGGGCGAATGGAGGAAGGCATAGCTAGAGAAGTGGGGGGAAGAGATTCAGATTCCGGCCTCAAAGCCGCCATGGTGCAACGGGCAATGGTGGCTGCTGCCGCCCCCAAGGAGATCATCAAGGAAGGACTAAGCGAGTACTTCCTCTATACTATCGAGGGCACCGAAACCATTCCCCACGGCTGGAGCAAGCGCCTGCCGAGTTTCACGGCAGAGGGCGTGCCGGTGATGAATCTCTACCGACACGACGAAGAACGTTTCGGCCCGCAAGTCATTCGCTTCTTGAGTTTCAAGAATGACAAGGCCCACCGCCTGGGCGAAACGCCCATCCCGGGCGGCATGCTGCGTGTGTTCCGCCTAGCCGACCGGCAAGGCGCACTGTCTTATGAAGGACAATCCGATTTCAAATACATCCCCGTGGACGAGGATGTTGAACTGAATCTTGGAGCAATGGAAACCGTCATGGTGGAACCCAAAGAAATGGACTTCCGGACGGATAATTACCTCTTTGATCAAAATGGCGACATTGCCGGCTGGGATGAAACCCGCGAATGGAAGGTCGAGGTGCGCAACGCCCGTCCCTTGCGGGTGCGCATGGAGTTGCACCGCCACTTCGGCACCCCCCACTGGGAACTCGTGAACCGCGGCGATGTGGGGGCCTTCGAAAAGGTGGATCTGGACACCGTAAAATACACCTTGGAAATGGAGCCGGTTTCGAAGCGAACGATCTCTTACAGGGTCACCACCCGTCATGGGCGTCGGGCGGAGGAAATGGGCGAGGCCGCCGGCACGGTGAGGAGCGAACGATGAAGCGAGCCGCGGTTGTTGCGGGGGCTGTGCTCCTTCTGGTCGGCGGACTCGTAGGCGTCGCGGAGGAGGTCGCCACAACTACAGACCGCTTCCGGGCCTGCGACAACGTGGCCGGATCAGGGTTCTTTTGGCTCGACACCACCACCGGTGAAGTCTGGTGGATGGACGCGGCTGCATGCCGGTGGGTTTATGCCGGTGCCCCCGAAGGGGCCCAGCCGGGACCGCCGGGTACATACTTACCCCGCCGCAACACCAGCGGTGAAGGAATGTTCGTGCTCAACACCGCCACCGGCGAAGGGTGGTGGACCAACGGCCGCGGATGGAAACGTGCCGGCGCACCACAACGCCAACGCCACTGAACGCCGCACTCGTTTTCAGGGCTGCAATTCCGCTTGCGCCAAACAGCCTGCCACGTCATTTCGAGCATTGGGTCCCTACAAAGTTAGGCTTCACCAGCCGCGCTTTTCCCATTGCCACGCGGGGGGGGGGGCGACCGAGCTAGTTTCCAACGAAATGGCGAGCAGCTGAGCCGTAGCGACGGGCTGTTGCGCCGCCGGATTGCCGCCGACTCGCGAGAATGGTTTCAAACCCGATGCTGATCGCCACGCCGACTCGTCCATTTTCCGGCATCTGGTTCACTCCATGCGCCTCGCGTGGAACCCGCGCATCCTCCGGCTGCGTCCCGCCGTCGCCAAGACGAGCGATGCGCCACTACGTCTGGTCACATTCTGATCCACCCATCTTCCGCTCCCACCTGCAACAGCACTTCGTCATTGCACCGCCGCCCCTTTTCGCAAGCGCCGGACGAAGGCCCAACCGTTCGCGCATGTCCCGCTACGTTGGCCTATCGGCCACACATGGCACGGACGGCAGCAGCCACTCGTGCAGCATCAGGGCGATACGCATTTTCGAGTACCGGTGCAAAGGGCACTGGAATGTCGGGCGAGGCAACCCGCCGCACCGAGGTCCGCAAACAATCGCCAAATCGCTCTTGGATCCCCGCGGCGATCTCGGCCCCCACCCCGCCGGTGATAGGCCCTTCCTCAACAATTAACGCCCGCCCCGTTTTCTTCACAGACGCCCCGATCGTTTCATAGTCCAGCGGATTCAGCGACCGAGCGTCCACCACTTCCGCCTCGATTCCCTCGGCGCTTAAAACGTTGGCCGCCGCCTGTGCTGCATGCGCCATAAGGAGCCAGGCAATAATCGTCACGTCCGCGCCTTCGCGCCGTACCGCCGCACGTCCGATCGGAACAACATAATCGTCGTCTGGAATATCGCTCGTGGCATCCACGGCACCGCTTTCTGTGCGCGGTCCTTTCGAGCCATAGAGCAACTTGTGCTCGAAGATCATAACAGGGTTGCCGTCCCGGACCGCCGCTTTCAGCAGGCCTTTGGCATCATACGCCGTGGACGGCGCCACGATCTTGATGCCCGGCACTCCCAGAAACATGCGCTCCAGGTTGCGTGCATGTTGGGCGCCGCGGCCCGTGGCGCCCACCGGCGCCCGCATCACCAGGGGCACGGAAACCGTCCCGCCAGACATATAGCGCATCATGGAGGCGTTGCTGCAAATCTGGTCCATCGCACAAAGCAAAAAATCGCCATATTGCACATCCACGATGGGCCGCATTCCTAACATCGCGGCGCCCATGCCCATTCCGAAGAAGCCATTCTCCGCTATGGGAGTGTTAATCATGCGATCGGGAAACTCCTTCTCCAGCCCGAGGGTCACGGTAAACGCGCCTCCCCAGCCACCGGGAATGCCAATGTCTTCGCCCATGCAAAAGACCCGGTGGTCACGCCGCATTTCTTCGGCGATCGCTTCGCGCAAGGCCTCGGCAATACCCATTCGTTTCATATCCCCACCTCGCTCTTGGCATAGACATCCGTTTCCAAGTCATCCAACGTGGGCGGCGGAGCCTTCCGCGCTATTTCCACCGCCTGTTCAATGGCCTGTTTCACCGCTAATTCCACAGCCTCAAGTTCTGACACCGTCACCTCGCCCCGATCCAACAGCGCTTCCCGCAGGCGCAGAAGCGGATCCATCGCCGCCCATGCCGCCCGTTCCTCCTTTGGCATGTAAAGACACGGATCCCGCCGAGAGTGTCCCGTCAGCCGATAGGTGATCAATTCAAGAAAAACCGGCCCTTCGCCTGCCCGACACTTGACCGCAGCCGTCCGCGCCATTTCATAGACAGCCAGCACGTTGTTACCGTCCACCGTGAGGGCCTCGATCCCGTAGGCCGTCGCCCGCTGTCGCAGTGACGGCAACCGTGTGATCTTGCTCACGTGGGTGGAGGCGCCGTACAGATTGTTTTCGCAGCAGAACACGACCGGCAGGTTCCAAATGGCGGCCATGTTAACCGCCTCGTGAAAAGCGCCTTCCGAGGTGGCGCCATCGCCAAAGAAACACGCCACGATTTGCGGGCGTTTCTGCATTTTAAGCGCCAGTGCCATGCCCGCCGCCACGGGAATGTTGCCGCCTACAATCGCAATCGCCGGCGGCATGCCTTTGGCCATGTTCCCGATATGCATGGAGCCCCCTTTCCCCTTGCAGCACCCCTCTATGGATCCGAACAGCTCCAGCAGAATCTCCAAAGGCGTCAGCCCCTTGGCTAGCGCATGACCGTGCGGCCGGTGAGTGGACGTAAGATAGTCATCCTCGTTCAACGCCTGGCAAACGCCGACCGCCGTCGCCTCCTGCCCCTGACATTGGTGAATCGTGCCGGGCATGGCGCCTTCCAGAAACAGGAAGCGTACCCGTTCCTCGAACTCGCGAATGCGAAACATTTCCTCATACAGCCGCAGCAGGAAACTGCGCTCATACTTTGCAATCTGATCCCGTGGGATCTCCCGGGGAAACATTGGCATCATGACAACTTCTCCAACTCCCGCCGTATTCGCTCCACATCCAACGGATACCGCCCAAATTCACGCGCCGTCTCAACCATGGTCATCAGATTCTCGTCCGGCGTCTCCCGGCCGCACTGATCGCCGGTGGACAAGACAAACCCGCCGCCCACGCCGGCATCCAGCAGGGCCTGCAGGCTGGCACACCGCACGTCATGCGGCGTCCCTCGCAGCATCACGTTCGTGGTGTGCAGATTACCCATGAAGGACAACCGATGTCCCATCGCGCGCTTGATTTCCGCAAGGTCCACATCCCCCATGGGCGGAATCTCCAATGGATTGAGCATGTTGACGTCGGTCTCCGCGGCCAGCATGTCCGCCAAAACTCGACTCTTCCCGCAACTGTGCAGCATCGTGGGAATGGCCGCCGCTCGGGCCATGGCGGACCATTTCTGCAAGGCCGGCAACGCGTACTTCCGAGCAAGATCCGGCGAGGCCAGGGTGATGGTGCCCGAGCCGCCAAAAAGAATGTAGTCCGGGCGGGCTTCCACCGCCAACTCCATCAGCCGGGTGCCCCGCGCCATCTCGATGTCCTGCCATTCGGCCAGCAACTCGGGAATATCCATCTCAGCATAAGCCAGCGCCTCCACCCCCCCTTCGACAAAGCTGTTCCAGTTGTGAAAGCCGGGATAGGTCAGGGTGAACCCGAAGGCAAATCCGTGTTGGTGGCATTCGGTTCGCAGCGTCTCCAGCGTTCCCCTATCCAACGCCCGCGGCATGGAGAGCGTCCACTTGAATTTGCGGAAATCGCGGGACAGGTTCTTGATCATTTTCACGGCGGTCGCTGGCGGGTCGTTCCGAAAGCAGATGTCCTCCTGGGTCAGGTCTCCGTCCGGCGTTCGCACGGTGCGCACCAGTTTCATGGCATCTTGGTTCCGGTCGTAAGTGAAGGTCGCGTTCCATTCCACCGGTGCCGGATCCCATTGGCAGGGGAGCCACAACACTGGTGCCATCCAGGCATCCAGGCCGTAGGCCACCGCCGCATCCAGATACGCCTTCCAGTGCGGATACTTGCCCTCCAGCAAGACCTCCCAGAACGGCCGCCCCGTCCGCCGAACCGGCACGTACGTCGAGATGTCCGGCGCCACCGGCACCCGGTCAGGCTCCCGATTCCACATCGCCGTCACGAACCGCTCTCCAGGCGTCATCTCTTGCATCGCATGTTCCTCAGTCGAAGCGTCTTGATTTCGAACGGTCGCAGCGACAGCCGCAGCCGACCATTTTTCATCGGCAACGGCCCCAAGGGATTTCCGAGGAGATTCGTTTCTGCCACTCCCATGACCCCCGACGGCAATTCAACCTCCGCAGCCGCCGGTCGCCCCTCCGCCTCATAGATGCGCAACTCCAGCGCATCCACCGCCGGCCGGACCGCAGACACCACCACATGCGCCGGCTCGATCGCCATAAAGCACCACCGTGGCGGCAGCGTTCCTGGATGCGCCTCGGCTGTTCGCGCGATCAACGGATGATTGAATTCAAGTCCGTCACGATAAACCTTGGCCTCGCGCCAATCTCCTGCGTGGGGCACTAGCGCATAGTCGAACGTGAAACGCCGGCCCAGGGCGAACCCCGAGGCCGATCCCTGCCCCTCGTATCCTCCCTGATGCGAGTAGGCCACGATCTCGGTGTGCGCATCAACGAAAGCAGCAGCGTGCCATCGGCTGCATTGTTGCCCGGTATCCCCCGATTCAAGAGCGCCACGCCATGCTGTCCGTTTCCGTAGTCCATCCAGTTCTGCGCTGGGCATTCGATACCCTCGGGCTGCTCGACAGCCCCAAACGGAATTTCCCGAACCACCCGTCCGTTTTCGATGGCGGTCGGAAACTGTGCGCGGTATCGAACAAAGCGACTGTTGTTGAGCAGCTTCGTCTGAATCTCCACACGGCGCAGACCTTGATACAAGCGCACGCGCGTTTCCAATCGTCCCGCCTCGCCGAATGCCTTGGCAACAGTGATCTCCGAGAACACCGGACCCTTGCGAAAAGCTGGTGCGTCCGCAGTCGGCCCATCGGTGCTCAAAAGGCATGCCCCGCTTGGGGGGGAAGCGTGGCGGTCTTTGTTCGTCACAAAGCCCCATCCCAGCGGCCGATAGAGCTCCCAAAAATCGCCGCGATCTTCTTCCATTGAAATCACGTTGCCCGGCGCACGCAGCGCGTCCCAGCCGCCATCCTTAACGAGCAACGAGCGGATCGCGCCGTGTGCCAGATCCACATCGAGCAGATAGCGCTCATTCTCCAGTCGCCCCTTCGGCATCTCCCCGCCTTCAACCTCAAGATCCATTTTTTGGGGCAGCACGCGATAAACGGCATGTCCCAGCGGGGGAACCTCTCGCGCGACAAAGGCCAGCTTCACGCGAAGAAGTGCGCCGTCATCTGAACGCTCCGCCGCCAGCACCTGGAAGGAGACCGACACGCCATCCGGCCCAACTACTTTCAATCCCCGCACATCCGGCTCTGAAAAACCGACGTTCACCTGCGCCACATCCGTCCGCGGCCACGACAACGGGTTGAACACCCATACGGCCACGCCGTCACCCCGTGTATCCGTCAGGTCCATCGTGCGGCGCATTCGGACATCCAACTCGTCCTGCGCAAGCTGATGGGAAACCTCATAGAGCCGAATCGTGTCGTCGTAGACATGATCCGTCATCACGCCCGACATCAAATCGTGCGTCTGATTGAAAAGCATCGGCTCCCATGCTTGTTCCAAGCGCTCCGCCGTCGCACCTCCGCCATGCCATTCCAGGATGGCGCCGAGCTTTTCCGCCGCCGTGAGCATACGCTCCAGCTCGCGGGTGCGCTGCTTCAATTCGATGCGGCTGCTGTAGGTTCCTTGGAAAATCGGATTCATATCGCCGCGGACAATGGGCCATTGTGGCATCTGTCGTTCCACGGCCTTTTCGTAATCCGACGGCGTGCCGATACACATTTCAAACGGCGCCGTTCCTTCTTCGTTGAACCGGCGAATCATTTCGGGAATGTGCTCCTCGGGCAGGCACACATCGGCGCCAGCCGGTGCGGCGCGATCCGGCCCGCAGCCGTATGCCCCCAATTGCTCATATCGGTCCACCATGAACTGCTTGAACTCCGGCCACGTGGCCGGCGAGCCGTAGGCGATGGCATAGCTCTTCGGCATCCAGAAGAAGGGGATGCGGGTGCCGTCGAGCCCCTCCCAAACGAACTCCGTTGGCGTTTCTTCCGCCGGCACACCTCGCTGGGACCAAAACGAGCGGAAGCCCGCCAACCGCATGAGCTGCGGGATCTGGGCATGGTGCCCGAACGTATCCACCTGCCAGCCGATGGTCGCCTCCGCGCCCAATACGTCGCGAAACCACTTTTTTCCCATCTCGATCTGGCGAACGAACGATTCTCCACCCGGCATGTTTACGTCCGGCATCACCCATAGCCCGCCGCAGATTTCTAGCCGCTTCTCTGCAACCATCCTCTTCAGCGTTCCGACCTCTTCGGGATACCGCTCGACGAACGGCTTCACGAAACAGGCCTGATCGAGGACAAACCGGTACTCCGGATACCGCTGCAACAACCGCAAAGCCCGCAAAATAATCGGCAGGCCCATTTCGAGATACTCCTCGCGCGTTTTGAATACCGCCCCCTCCCAGTGCGAATGCGGAATGAAAAAGAACCGCCCACTTTTTTTCATCGGTTTGTCCCCGTATCGGCACCACGCCTAATATCAGCACCAGACACCAGTTCGTCCGGCCGTGTTCTCCAAATCTTCTTCAAAACCAGCGCCGCCGGCTTGGGGTGCCCTTCGTAATCGAGAATCGAAGTATTGATCGGCAGCGGAAACGTATCGTGTCCACACCAGAGCAGCACGCCCCCGCAGCGGGGAAACCGCGCCTTGCAGGCCGTCATCCCGATCGCCAGCACCTCGGCTTGGTAGGCCTGACTCCACTCCACATACTCCTCCAAATCGCTCGGTTCACGGCCATGCATCGCCACGAGTTTCTCGTAGTCGAGCCACCATGCCGTCGGCGTGCGCCAATAGGGGTTGGCGGCCGTGGGCGGCCACGGGCGGCAGGTCCCCGCGTACTGGCGGATCAAATCCGCCGGCGCAGCGCCCGGACAGCACATTTCAGCCCGAAAGAGCGCGTCGTCCTTCTCATACCATGCTCGCGCCTCCTGGGGACTGCCCAGCCACCCGTATGGTCCATGCACATTCCAATGCAGTCCTTTGCCGCATTGTGTCGGATCGCTATGCGCGCGCGGTCCGGTGGGGGAACAAGGAATAAACCTTCGGCCCGGATCGTGCATCGCGGCCACTTCCGCCAGACGCCTCAACATGGGATGCGAAAGATCGCACGGCTTCCCGATGCCTTCCTTGCTGCCATCGAGGGCGCCCATGAGCTCGTTGCCGCCGGACCAAAGCACCAAGCTCGCGTGATGGCCTCGCCGCTCAATGAACGAGCGGGCGATGCGAGCTACCTCCTCGATGGAAGCCGCGTCTTCCGGCGGCCAGTTCTCCAGCCCCGACGATGTGAGGGGAAACTCCTGCCATACCATCAGCCCTAGTTCGTCACAAAGGTCGTAGAACGTCTCCGTTTCCAAAAAGCCGCAGGCATTGATCCGAAGCAAGTTGCAGCCCATCTCGCGGTAGGTCTCCAACCGCTCGCGATACGCCTCGGGCGGCGTATCCGCGAAAAAAGCGCGCAGCGGCGGAAAGTTCACGCCCTGAAGAAAGACCGGCCGACCGTTCACCACACAAACCCACGGATCGGCCCCCCGCGGCGCGCCCTCGCATGCCCGCCATTCCACCCGCCGAAAGCCCACCCGCGCGCTGCGCTCATCGTGAACGGCCCCGTCGGCCCCCACCAGGCAGCACGTTATTTCGTAAAGCGGCTGACCGCCCTCCACATTCGGCCACCACAGCTCCACCGGCAAATCGCGCCACATCATGCCGCCAGCCAGCACGCTGAGCGGCACGATCTCTTCGCGAACGGTTGCACCGTCTCGGCCGAGCCAAACTCGCGCACGCCCGCCATCAGCTCCTTCCGCCGTCGCCTGAAGATGCAAGACGCCCTGCCCGCTCGCGTCTGCATCGGCCCGGCACCGCCACCCCGTCCAGACCGGTCCTTCCTTGCGTTCAAGCGCCACCGGCCCGCTGATACCGATTTGCACGAGCCGCGGCACCCAGTCCCACGTATAGTTGAACCGCGGCTTCCACTCGGTCATCTGCGAGGTGCGCCCCAATTGGCCCAGCCACCGAGGGGGCAGGTCGAAAACGATCTCAAGGACGTTGTTTTCCGCCCGGCGCAGCGGTGTGAGATCGAAGACGTGGGGCACATGGGTGCCCTTGAACTCCCCTGCCGCGCGGCCGTTGAGCAGCACCCAGCCGCTGTAGTCCAGTCCCTCGCAGTGCAATTCGAAGCGGCCCGCTCCCCGCAGCCAGTCATCGGGAAGAGAGGTGCGAAAAATCCAATGGCGATGCTCCACCCATTCGCAAAGGCGGCTGTTGCCCGACACATGCCAATCGGGCAGCAAACCGGCCTGACGCAGCGCCGCCTGCACCGAACCCGGCACGCGAGCAGGAATCGGCCCCACCTCCATGGAGGGCCCCATGTGGTGCAGCCGTTCGAACGCCCACAAGTACGGCGCCGCCCCTTCGAGCGTCCAGGGCAACCGGGAACAATCAAACCGTTTCTTCACGCGCCGGCCTCGGATTGCAAAATGGCCACCACTTGGCCTGTCTCCACCACGGCATCCACCGGCGCCAAAATGCTCTTCACAACCCCGTCGGCGTGCGACTCGACCTCCATGACCGCCTTGTCGGTCTCCACTTCCAGAATCGGCTGCCCGCGCCGCACGGTTTGGCCAAGAGACACGAGCCACTTCACAATCTTCACACCACTATCCGTGGTGGATACTTCCGGCATTCGAATAGGAATTTCCATTGGTCACCTCGTTGAGATCATTCCGCCCGCTCGGCCCTCAGGCTTTTCCACACCCGCCCAAATCCTCGATTCGTTCCAGCACCGCGTCCCGAACCGCCCGCCGCCCAATGACGAGAAGGTCTTGCGGCCCGCCCATGCCGAGGAGTTCATGCGGATCCTTTTCCTTCTCGCTCGCCCCCAGCGCCGATCGAAGCGCCGCCAAATATCGCTGTTTGACGTAGGTGCCGTAGCACACCTTGGCCACGCCCCGCCGGATGGCTTCGCGCAGGCTGTCTCGGTCAATGCCGGTACCGCCGTGCAAGTCGAGCGCCACCTCCGACCCCACCGCCGCTCGGACACGCTCCAGCCGCTTGATATCCAGCGCCCGCGGGCCGTCCGTCAGCACATGCACGTTGCCCACGCTCACGGCCAGGATATCCGCGCCCGTGGCCTTGACCAGCCGCGCCGCGCGTTCCGGGTCGGTCAGTTCGCCGCCTCTTCCGCCGCTTTCCTGCCCATTTGGCAACTCTCCCGCCTCGATTTCAAAGGCCACACCGCGCTCATGCGCATACCCGCTGAGCGCCGCCGCCTCACGCACGAAATCAGATTCCGACATTTCCGAAGAGCCTTCCAGCATCACTTGGCCAAACCCCGCATCCACGGCCTCTCGAATCGCCGCCGCGCTGCGACACTCGTTGAACACCAGCCCGCAAGGCACCGCCGCGGTCTCCGCCGCCGCGCGGCAAAGCCGCGCATAAAACCGCACGGCCTCTCTCGCAAGCCGACCGGCATGCGTGAGAAACTCCCCGTTGAATCCGATCAATATCGGCGAGCGGGTGCCCTCCGCCGCATCCAACACGCCCTGCAGGGATTCCAGGTTCCAGCTTTCAAAGTACCCCACCGCGTAGCCTTGTTCAGCCGCTCTCCGCAACAGATCTGTGACGCTAGCTACCGACATAAATTCACCTTGCTTGTTATAGCCGATGCACACCGGCGCGGCGTTCTGCAGAGCGAATGATTTCTGGTTTTTGCCCGCCGCCGATGCCGTCCGCCACGATCACTTCCTTGCCCGCCTGCTCCAACACGCGCAGCGCTTCGACCGGCGTCGCGCGATCCGTCACCACCACATCGATGTCATCCATATCCAGCGCCCGGCACAAGGCACGGCGGCCAAACTTCGAGTGATCCGCCAGCAGAAACACCTTGTCGCTTCGCCGGGCAGCCATCTGCTTGATACGGAAGAGCGGCGCCGCCGATTCGTAGGTGCCTTCGCCCGGCACAAATCCCTTGGTGGAGAACACCGCCTTGTCAAAATGCATGCGGTTAAGCGCCTCCTCGCAAAGAGGGCCAACGCAGCACAGGCTCGCGGGATCGAATTGTCCTCCAAGCATCGTGACCGCGTGCTGGCGGCTCCGCCCCAGCTCGCGTCCCACGACCACTGAGTTGGTCAGGAAGCTGTACCCCGGCCCGACATCCCTCAATACCACAGCCAACTCCAGACACGTCGTACTGCCGTCCAAGAAGATCGTTTCACCCCGTCGAAGCTGCGCCCGCATGGCGCAGGCCAGCGCGCGTTTCTCTTCACGATGTTCCGTCAGCCGCGACGCCAAATCCGATTCGTAGAGGCCCGATGACGCTCCCTCCGCCAGCTGCGCGCCGCCGAGTGTCTTGATCACCAGCCCGCGTTCCGCCAGTCGGTTCACGGCCCGTCGCACAGTCATTACGGACACGCCGAGCGACTGGGCCAACGTGTCATAATCTTCCGCCCCGCGTACCCGCAGCAGATCCAACAACCACTCATCTCTTCTATCCATGGCACTCATAAGGCTCTCGCTCTTTCAGCGACACGTTTCACCATAGCGAGCTGCTGCATGAAAAAAAAGAACAATTTCATGTTGCTTTTTATCAGGTATACAGGTATAAGGTGAATTGTAAGGTTAACTGTAGGGAAGTGGCGTTTTCAAGTGTTGCTGTCAAGTGGCTCGATATTGGAGGCCCAGTAATGAAGAAGCGGTACTGGAGCATCGTGATGGCTGTGGTTGCTTTTGGTTGTGCGAGCGCGCAGGCCAACAACTTGCTTCTGAATGGAAGTTTTGAATTGGATAGCCCGACTACCGGCACCACCGCGCCTACCAATTGGAACATGACCGGCTACCGCGGCATCGTTTCCGCGGGATATGCCAACGGCTCTACCGACGGCACCAACGCCATGGTATTCGACAACGGCACGGGCAGCTCCACGCCCCCCTCCGGTACCCACAGCGCCAAAATCTGGCAGACGGTACCCACCAAGCCGGGAAAGACATACAAGCTGTCCTTTGACTGGGGGGCGTATCACAGCAGCGCGTATCCTCAAAAACTCCTCGTGCAAGTGATTGGATTCGCATCGCTGGTCAGCAATGTCTACCCGGCTGTCGGAAACGACAGCCCTTGGACCGTATGGCACAGTCATGTTGTTGGTTTCGTTGCCGACAGCAACCACACGACCATCGTTTTCGCGGATGCGACAGACAACGGGGAGGTGGGCTCGGCAGACGGGCTCCTCGACAACGTGGTTTTGGTCGAAGAGCAGTTCCGTGTGTTCAATGTGGATTTCAGCGTCAACAACCCTGGTTCGGGTGGCTACACTGGCTTTGGGGCCGCGCCCCACGGCGGCACTAACTGGAACAACTGGGCGCCGGGACCAAAGTGGGATCACAACTTCAGCACGCCTCCTTTCACCGCCACACTGACCAACCTGACGGATTCCTACGGATTCCCGGGCGAAGTAGACCTGACATTGGAACTGTTCCGGCCTTATGACGTGGGGTCAAGCCAAGGGGGCATGGACGCCGCCGTTGCCCCGGCTCTGATGAGCGATTTCTTCATCTCCTCCAACGTCAACGATACGGCGGCCTTGACGATTTCCGGACTTGATCCGACGGCCATATATGACCTCTATTTCTATGCTCAAAATGGCGCTTATTCGAATGCCATCACGATGTTCACCGTCGGATCGGCAACCAAAGGGGTGACCAACACGGTCAACGCCTCTTCCTTCATTGAGGGCGAGAACTACGTTCGCTTCCAGTCCGTGAAGCCCAACGGCTCAGGCCAGATCACCGGCAGCGCCGTGACCGGATTGCCCGGCGTGAACTGGGTCTCGTGGAACGGCCTCCAGATTCTGGAACAGCCCCGTCCCCCGGAGGGCATGATGATCATGATCAGGTAAAACAGGCCCTATTTCCGGACTTTCCCTCGCTTCAAGCTGCGCTTTTCAGCGGAGTTCCTTTCGGCAATCCGAGAACATTCCATGCGCTTTGAACGCTGCATTGACTATCCTGCGGAACAGATGGCGATGAGCCGAAAACGGCTCGAGGCGCGAGGACGTTTTCGCTATGTGGACCGGGTGCCCGTGCTCTACTGCGTCGTTCCCCGTTTTTTTGCCCCGCTCTTTGGGTTGCGTTATCTGGATTTTTTCCGCGATCCAGAAACCCACTACTACCGGCAGTTGCAGTTCGCCAAGTGGCGCATCGAAAACATCCCTGAAGACTTCTGCACGGCGCCCGTCATCAACATCTCGCCATATTTCGATAACGTAATCCCTCCCAGTGGCCATGGTGGAGAAGTGGAATGGTCTGAAGACGGCCCCCCCGGGCCGTGCCCGTCATTCGCTCGATCGAAGCGATGGAACGCTTTCAGGTCGCAGCACCAACCACCGGCCTTCGGGGCCAAGCCATCGAGTTGGGGCCCAACGGGGGGTTCATGTTGAGGGACGGCGCCAATGTCTGTCCCGGCACGCCACTCTCTAGCTTCCAAGCCGTCATGAAGGCGGCGGAAGACTATGGTCTCGGCGATGGCCGCCTGCCCCGCGACGAGTCCACCTGACCTCATACCGGAACCACGTGGCCGGCTCTACTCGCCCCCCCCACAAACGCCAAAGAGAGGAATGCGCCGCCATTTCGGCGCAATCCCTCTCTTGGAAACGAAGCAACGGCGGCGCTTCCGCCCTTTACGGCGCCTGCGTCAGCCAGGGTGACGCGTCCACATAGCCCGACACCCGACCCGCCGCCGTCGGATCGAAGTTGCCGCCCCACCAGTTGTTCTCCGCCTTCACCAGCGGCGCGGAGCTCATGTGCTCGGCCACATCGGCATTCTGATTGCCGTAGAATGAGTTGAACCCGCCGATATCCACCGTCTGGTCGCCGAGGTTGATCCATCCATCCGGCATCGAACCGCGAAGCACGACACCATAGCTTCCATTGCCGATGGCCTCTGATGCCCCCATCAATACCGACCCAGGGCCATTAACGCGGAGGTCCAGGCCACTAAAGCCGTTGTCATTGAACCGGCTATCCCGAACTCGCACATCCACCGTGGCGCCATCCTTTGCGAGGGCATACGAGAGCGAACCGCCCGAATGATTACCGGACGCCTCCACACCATTCATATGGATTTGCGCCTTGTGACCGATACCGCTGGCGCGCGCGATCACGGTGCCGCTGTCGTCACCAAGACCTCCACCCATCGCACTGTCATTGGCCGTCACATTCTTCAGCCTCACGAAAGCATTGCCGCTATCCGCTAGGGCCTCGAGATGGCCCACGTTCCCCATAAGGTTGCGGCTGGCATCCACGTTGACCAACCGAATGGACGCATCGCCGGAACTGTCGCCGTCGGCTCGCGCCTCAACCCAATTCAATCCATAACCGTTGTTATCGGAGAAAACAGAGTTAAGAATCTCGATTTCGGCATCCGCGCCGCCCGTGCCGTACGCCTGCATCGCTCCTAGGCCATCTTTTTCATTGAACCGGCTTTCCACGCCGTCGAGCAGAACTCGCGCTTTGTGTCCCACACCCCAGGCCCACGCCCCCGCGATGCCGGAGCCGCCAATGCCGCAATCAATTTGGCTGTCGCTCGCATAAATGTTTCGCATGATCAGATCGGCATTTCCGTTCTCCGCGATGGTCCCCAACCAGTGGAAATTGGCTTCCTGATTCCAAGTGGCCCCGCAGTTCTCAAACGAGAGCCGCGCATCGCCGTACTCCGACCAAACCTGAAACCAGCCGAACCCGTGATAGCCGTTCAACTCCGCATAGGAATTACGAACGTTCAATTCCGCCCCGGCCCTGCCCATCACGTTCGCGTTGAACCCGTTGCCCGCATTGTACGAAGCGTACAAGCCGTCCACGTCCATTCGCGTCAAAACGCCGGGCATATCGGCATGCATACCGCCCTGCACGCCGTTGCCTTCATTGGCGCTTACATAAACGTTTTGGAGCGTCACATTCCCGGACCGGTAAGGGTTCACCTGGAAAAACAGGCCGTCGCTTTCGTTGTGCGAAACCTCCAGGTTTCGCAGCGAAAGATCAACGTCGCCTCCATCCAACACACACACCAGAGCCGCGGCGCCGTTGGGCAAGGAAACCGGGTGGAAGCCGTTTTCCATCTCCCCGTTCCCGAGCACCTCCAGGTCGTGAATATCCACGCGCACCTGGTCGAACCCTTGCCCGGTGATCAGTGCGCCATGCCCGTTGCCTGCCAGATAACCCGATACTTCGACATCCATACTCCCGGCGACGGGGGGAGGCATAATCAACGCTGTTGGACCATAGCCGCCACGCGCCTCCACTAGAACGCCCATATACCCCCAGTCGAAAATCATGTTGTCCGTAATCCGGGCCGAGAAGGACGGGCGGTCGTACGATTCCAGCAGAACGCCGAACCGAAGATAGGGATCGAACATCGGCCCATCCAAAGAAATCGGTCCCCTGGCGCTTTTCTGCTCCCACGGTTCCGCAGGTCCACCGCCAGATCCCTGAATCACGTTGTCGAAAATACGGACGTCCGTGACATTCCTCCCGTATATCCCCGCCAGCGCGACTTCCGGCCGCAGCGGAGACCTGCCGCCCGTGTCCCATTCCATTTCCGTGATTTCCGGTTCCAACACATGGAGGCCGGCCACGGTCACATCATCCCCAAGAATCCGAATGGTCGCATAGATTTCGGGATCGCCGTTCTCGATATCCGGCAGCCGCCCATTGCCATATGCCATGCCCTGCACCACGGGGTAAGCGCCCCCGCCGTACCGGCGCCCGCCGCGACCGACCAACACAGTGCCGTTGCCATAGAGGTCTACACCTCCGTTCACTTCCACGTTTTCCGAATAGATATTGCCGGCGTCGAAGACAAACACGGGGCTGTTGGCGGCATTCACGCCTTCCTGAATTGTGTTGAATGGGTACTCATATGTCCCATTCTCGATACCGCTGTCGTTGTCGCCGTCCACGAAAGTGACGCCGTCCACCAGCGTCACCGTTTTCTTGCGCGTCTGCGTTGTCACGGTTTGAGACTGCTGTGTTTCATCCTCGATGAGGGCCGACATGGTGGTGCGCACTTTCAGATCCCGGATCACCGGCTCACTCATGCGTTGGCCGAGTTCGCGTACAGCCGAGGCCCTTTCCCCGCCTGTGAACGGGTTCTTGCCTTGCGTCAGCCGGGCCATGTCGAAGGGCAGTTCCAGCCGCGCGCCGACGGAGTAGTCGGAGGCGTTCAATTCCTCATTTTCAAACCACTCGGCATCGAGAATAAGTCCTGCCGGGCCACGGACTTCCAAGCGGGCCTTGGCCCCATCCAGCGTGCCGCCGAAGGGATTGTCGAACCGCTGATATCCGGCAAAGACGCGTGTCTCAACCCAACGATCCAGGCCCGGCACCAGCATTCCAATCTCCGCATCCCAGCCTTCCGCCGCCGCTTCATAGCTGTTGTACACCCGGCGCGTGGTCACGGTCGTCGTCTTGACCTTGCTCTCCTGCTTGAAGCTGTTCCCCTGCGGATAGATCCGCCCCCACTCCGTCTTCGTGCTGGTGGTCTGGGACACTTCTTCGCGTGTATCCACCAACTCCTGATCGTCATCCAAAATGCCATAATAATTGGCCCGCGCATCCACCCAGCGGCTGAGAAACTCCACGCCCACGCCGATCTGATCGAACTGATGGTCCGCGCGCGTCCAGCGGCTGTCGTAGTACACGTTGCCGCCGAAAAGGAAAGGGGTCTCTTTCACGCTCAACAAGCGTCGGTAACCAAGACCGATGTTGACTTCCTGGTTGTCGGAATCCGTCAGCGAACCGCGCGGACTCACGAACAACATTGCGCCCTCGCTCTGCCATACCGGCGCCACAATCTCGCCGTAACCCGTGAGCGCATCTTCATCCACGCGCCCCCCCACAGTCAGCGATCCGACCGGAGAAGCCCCCGCTTCGAGCAACCACGCCAACGCCCATGCCGTCATTCCCACCGCAATACTGGCCCGTTTCATGGTTTTTTCCCTTTCTGCATATGGCCCAGCTCACGCCACGGCCGAGTTCGGACCCTACCGGATAGAACATACGGATGATCGCCAAACAAATCAAGTTTTTTGGGAAAGGATGTCGTGTAGTTTTCAAAACTGTGCAATTTGCGTGCGATCAAAATTGGGATTTTTTGGTTGGGCGATTGGTGAACAGCAGGATGGGGAGCGTGTTGGGGGCGGGCGGTTGAGCCAAGACGGAGGTGTGGCCCGA
>CALHGX010000007.1 GCA_938031185.1 uncultured bacterium | reverse complement strand
CTTCTTCGCCTCCCGGCGTCGCGCCCACAGGCTCGGTCTCCGCCGCGGCGGCGACGGCTTGCTGGGGCGCCACAAACGTGGGACTGACCGCCTCCGTGGCGGCAACCGGCGCGCGGGCGGCCGGCTTCCCGCTCTCTTCCCGCGGAGGCGTTGCGTCCGCCTTGAGCTTCAGTGCCGGCCGTTCCTGCGGCGACCGCGCGACAACCGCCGGCTCCGCGGCGGAAGGCGTTGCCGCCTGTTCCTGCCGCCCGCCATCCTGAATGACCTTCAGGAGTTTTTCTTCCGGCGTAAGCTCTCGTTCAGCAGACATCCGGCACGCCTCCAGCGGTGCCGCCCACCGGGAGCAACTCCCTCGAGATCAACTCCCGCACCATCGCCTCATCCACCATGCGGCGGTCTTGCATGACGAGGTGCTCCAGCGCATCGTGACAAAACATGCCCAGCTTCCTCGGGTACCCTCGCGTATATTCGTGTATCGCGCGAATCGCCTCCTCCGAAAACAGCCCCGGGCCTTCGTAACCCGCCTGCCGCAACCGAAACTGTATCATCTCCCGCGTCTCGTCCAACCCCAACGGATTGATGAGACATTTCAACGCAATCCGGTCCCAGAAATTCTGCATCCGGCTGATCCGGGGCAGCAACTCCATCTGCCCGACAAGAATCAGCTGGAGAATCTTGTACTCGTTGGTTTCATAATTCAGGAGTATCCGAAGGATTTCAAGCACATAATCCGGCACCATCTGGGCCTCGTCCACCAGCAGAGCCACGGTTTTGCGCTCCTGCACTCCGCGCCGATACAAAAACTGCTCCACCGCCTCAATGCACTCCATCCCCGAAGCCTTTCGCGGATTGATATCCAGATGGAACAGCGCCGCCAGATGCGCCAGGAACTGCTTCTGACTCTTGAAGCAGGGATTCAAGATCATGTGAAAACAAACCTGCTCGTTTTCCCGCAGCACCTGCGCCAGTTTTCGGCTCAGCGTGGTTTTGCCCGTCCCGACCTCCCCCATGACGACGCTGAGCCCGCGCTTGAGACTGATCGCGATCTGAATGCGAGTCAATGCCGCTCGGTGGCCTCGGGATAGATAAAGAAACGCCGGATCGGGACTGGTGGAGAACGGCTCCGCGGACAAGCCCAGCAGCTTGTAGTAGCTCATGGCGTCACCGTCCCCAAATCCCCTCACGAACGCGCTCGAAGGTTACGGCACTTCCGCCCAAAAATCAACCGCCCGTTCTGAAACGAATCGGACAGCAGTTCGCTTTCCCGTTCCCGGCCGCCTAACGTTCAAGAGGAAACGTCCCGCCGCCCGCTCCTTCCTCATTCCTTTTGCGGCGCGTTCGGAGTTCCTTGTTGCTGTTCGGTGTTCTCAGCCCGCTTCCTCTCGTTGAGTGTTCGGCATGCCTTGTTCGCTGCACGACGGCCCCGGTCTTTCATCTGCGTCCGATGATAGGGGGCGGGCCGACAACAGCATCCCGAAAACGGTGGGGGGGGCCATCGCATCCCTTTTCGGCCGCCTTGATCAGGTTGTACATCTCCCGCGCCGTCACATAGTGCAGCCGCCATGTCAGGTCCCCCGCGCATCCCGCTCCAAGTGTCTCATGCATCAGACACGCCGCCTCGCCGATGACCGCAGGCTCATTCTCCGGGACCAGCCCGTGGGTATGCACCTTCACAAAAATCCATTGCGGTCGCCCCCGGACGTGGATGCCGGTCCAGATCCAGAGCGCAATCCGTTCCGGCGTCGCGGGATTGATGCGAGTCAACTCGGCGTTTTCCAGCCGTGGCAACCACCCCCACTTCCGCCGCCGCCAGTTCAATCCGAGCGGCCCGGGGACGATCATCAACCCGTCGTTGGGGGATCGCTCGCGTCCCGCCGTGGCCGGAACACCGACGTCCGCGCCACGAGGATGACCGTCTCGATCGCGGGCGTAATAAATGGTGTTGACGGTCCGAGGTTGCGTAGGCGACGGGGCCGAAGGGAAGGTGAAGTCCGCATAACAGCCGGTCCGAGCCAACACGCCCAGTTCCTCATTCACCCCGCACCAGTCGCCATCGGGCCTGGAATTGCAAAGCGCCCAGTTGCCGTGGATAAATCCATAGCGTGGCGCACCCGCGGCGTCACAACCCAACAAGCCGTGTTTCTCGTGCAGGCGGTCGCGGAAATCCACGAGATGCCGGGCCAGTCCCTCGGTCGTGTCGCCGCGATGATGGAGATGAATCTCCACCTCGCCCCATCCCTCGGCGCAAAACGCCGCCAACGCTTCAAGACATTCGTCGTCTGCTTCTTCCGCAGGGTAGAAAAAAACATGGCGCGGCGCTTTTCCATCCGCATCGCGATAAGGGGCCAGACGCCGCCGGTATTCGTCCAGCCATTGCCGCACCAGCCCACGAGCACGGTTCTTTTCCACGCCGCCGCGAAAGGGCTCGAAATGGTCGGCCAGGCAGAAGAAAACTTCGACCGGCTCCGCCATTGCCGGCTGCCTCAACCGCCGCACCAGCCAGGCCAAATATCCCGGCAACCACTTGTCAGCCGCCTTGAACATGCCAGCCGCATTCCCCGCTGCTTGTTCGTCCCTCAACATTCAACCGCAAACAAGAGAGGCCCAACATCCCGCTTTTTCGCCGCATCTTGTCGTTGCGCGCTCACCGTTCCTTGTTGGCTGTTGAAGGTTCTCCTCCTCCTCGCCATCCCCCCATCGCCCTATGCCCGCCAATCCCTTATGGCGCGGCCCCTCTCGCCGTGCGATCCCATGTCCCCGCCAATCCGCCCCGGCAAAAGCGCAAGAAGCCCACAAAAAGAGCCGCCTGCATCACCACGAAATAGAATGCCCCGCGCAATGCCGTCGGCCGCCGCCGCCCTGCGCCCATCACCAGCGCCGCCAGGCATAGTGCCGGCGGCAGGAGCGCAACGCGACTCGCCCAAACAACACTCGGACGACCGCCCCCCGCCCAGCCCAGCACGCCAACTACGGCGGATAATATCAGCAGGTGCGGCGTGAACCACCGCAGGACCTTATGCGACCAGAACATCCACGCAAACAGGCCGTAGCGCGGCAACAGACAGCGCCCACATAGCCTCAGCGCTTGAAACGCCCCTGCCCCAATGCGCACACGCCGCCGCCATTCATCCGAAAGGGCGGGCGGCAATTCCTCCCACGCAACGCCCGTCGAATCGAACCGCATTTGCGCCCCCTGCTCGCGAACTTTCATGCCCAGGACAAAATCGTCCACAATGGTGTTATTTGGCGCCTCCCGCCAAAACAATGACCGCCGCACGGCGTACACGGCGCCGTTGGCGCCCAGGCACGAATCCAACGCGCTTTCCTTTTCTTTCAGCCGCGTCTCCAACTCCCAGTAATGCGGTTCGTCCGTCGCGCCCCCAGCGGCATGGCGAAGCACCAGGCGCCCGCATACGCCCCCGACACCCGCATCGCAAAAATGCCGCGCCAGTTTTCTGACGGTGTCAGGAGCAAACATGGTGTTCGCATCCGTCAGTATGAGAATCGTTGCGGGAAACGCCCCCGACGCGGCGTCTTCATCCGCCACACCCGCCAACCGTTTCAACATGGCCATCTTGCCGCCGCGTTGATCGGCAAAAACGAGGCGGGTCCCGATCCTGGCTTTTTGCATCCAGCCGATCACCACTTCTCGCGTGCGATCGTCCGAGGCGTCATCGCCTGCGTAAAGGCGCAAGCGGTCGGCTGGATAGTCCTGCGTCGCCAGGTTCTCCAGGCGTTGCGGCAACACCGCCTCTTCATTGTGCGCCGCCAAAAGCACCGCCACAAATGGCAGCGCCTCCTCTTCTACGGCCGGGGCGCTTCGTCGCTTGACCGGCCACAGCAGCAGGAGTCCGGGATAAATCAGCCAGGCATACGCAAGAAGCAGGGTCGGCAGCAGCAGAAAAAAGGGCATCATGAGCGACCAGAGGCTATAGGGGCGTCGGAACAGAAGCAGCAGCAGGAAACACTATCCGAGCAGGCACCCCCACCGCGGTGGCGCCGTCGGGCACATCGCAAATCACCACGGCATTCGCGCCAATGCGCGTGTCATTCCCGACACGCACCGCGCCAATCACTTTCGCGCCGGCGCCGATGAAAACCCGATCGCCCAAAACCGGCGACTGATTGCGCTCCGCGCCAATGGTTACCTGATGCTCGACGTAGACTTGTTGCCCTCCGCGCACCGCGCTGTTGATCACGACGCCCTGACTATGAATGAGAACAAAACCCGGCCCAAAATCCGCCCCGCGGCCAATGATGCATTGTCCGAAAACCACATTGATCTTGTTAAACAGCATGGCCAACGGCGCCAAACGCCAACGGTGCGCCCACTGCATCAGCCGATACACAATCATGGCAAAGGTGCCGTCGGTGGCCAGCGTCTTGAGAATCATCTTCGGCGTGGCGTCGCCATACAGCCAGCGGGCTTTGGCCGCCATGTCGGACGCAATCCGGCCGATCAAACCGCTATGTTTCATTCCCCACCCGTCATCGCCGCCGCTCCGGCCTTGATATTGTCCGTCACGCGATAGAGCACATGCAGGTCGTCTTCGAAAACCGGCGCCAACCCCTCGCTGCCGCCCACCTTTTCCAGCCAACCGCGATCCGCGATCACGAAGTCAACACGGTAGCGCCGCAACAAGGTTTTGCGTTCCGGCCATGAGGTTTCGATCGTAAAAAAACGCCTCACCGCCTCCGCGCGATCCTGATAGTCCCGCACAAAAGGACTGGTATGCATGAGCCCAACCGCTCTGCATCCAATAAAGGCGGGCACCATATAGGAAAGCTGCATATTCGCCATGACCACATCTTCCGGACCGATGAACTGTCGGTATGGCCGGTATCGGCGGTAGTAAGCCCGATTGGAGACTTCCGGCCCCAGATCGTTGAAACGCAGCGCCGCCCGCACCGGGCCAAACTGCACCAGCGAACGCAACGCTTCGGGCTTGAGGCACACCAAAAGCAGCACCGCCCATGCCACGGTATACCACGCCCCCCAGCGCCGCTGGGGGGCGTCGGCCAATCCTTTCACAACCGCCCAGTGCAGGAAGAGAATGACATATGTCACAAACCGTCCGAGCGGCCCCAGATGCAGCCACCGTTGATTGAGCGCAAAAATCGCCGCGCACAAGACAACACCCGCCGCCACGAAACTCCGCTCCCGCCGGCGCAAAGCGTCCGCCACATGCACGAGCCCCAGAAGAGCGGGTGCCAATCGCCAGACAAGCCGCTCATTAAAGAAGGCGTAATTTGACTCAAAATGCGCGGCGCCAAATTCTCGCACCCCAATGGTCGCCCGCAACACAGGAAAATAGGGCCACGTTTCCGCGGCGAGCAGCGCCACTCCAAAGATCGCGGTCAACCCGATCATATCGCCCTTGAGGCATCCCCGCACCCAGGTCAGCGCGACCAACCCGACCGCCAGAAACGCCGCCGTCAAAGGGTGTACCAGTCCGGCCAGCGCAACGCCCAGCCCCATGCCCATCCATGCCCTCGCGCGGTGCGGCCCCGCCGCCGCGTGCGTTGCCAGCACATGCATCGCCAGGCCCAAGGTGAACCAAGAGGGATAAATGGCCGTCAGGGGCAATAGCCCGAGATTGTAGAACCCGCTCCACGCCCACGGGTGCCGCCACAACAGCAACATGGTCAGCGCCAACGGCACAGCATAGCGGGCGTCGCCCATCACAGACCGTGCCACCCGCCGCGTCGCCCAAAGAAAAAGGATCATATTGGCGGCGCCCATTACCGGAAGAAGATGCATCGGATGGGTGCCCAGCATTCTCGCCACCAGTCCCCACGCCAAGTGGTACGGCGTGAGCAGGTGCGTCATGGTCCCTGCGCCTAGATACGGATTGCCCGGCGATAACGGGCGAGCGGCAAAAGCCGCGAAATGGGCTAGATGATAGAAGACATCGCTCCCGCCCAGCGAGTGAAGCCAGAACACTCCGGCGGTCACATATGCCGTAAACAGCGCACTAAAAACCCGGAAAAGCGGCGGCCATAGCACGACGCCAAGCACCCCGCTCGCGACGGCCTCCACCGCCCGTTGTATGCGTCTCCACACGTCGCTACTCGCTTTTGATCACCGCCAGAAATTCGTCCACCTTGCCCGCCCAGGTTTCCGCCCGCATCGCCGCGCTAATGGCCGCGCGCTGCGCAGACGTTGCCGGCCGCGCTAGCCGCCGCGACACGGCTGCGACAAAATCCGCATGGTCCTTCGCCACGTACACCGCGGTCCCCCCCCCCCGCAGCGCGTCCGCCGCCACATCCTCATAGGCCTGCACCTCCGGCAAGGCCGTGGATACCACGGGGCAGCCGGCGGAAAGCATCTCCCGCAGTTTGATCGGATTGACCGCTATCGTCAACTCGTTCACCTCAAACGGAATCAGCCCGACGACAAAGTGAGCAATATAGTTCGGCAAATCGCGAAAGGGCCGCGGGCCCAGCAGATGCAGATTGGGAATGCCTCGGAGGGCCTCCACGGACACATCCGCCGCGCCAATTAGCACGATCTGCGCCTCGGGCCGTTCGCGCGCCAGACGCTGCACCAGCGGCTGATCCAGCCACTCAGACAACAATCCGAAAAAACCCACCACGGGTCCCGGCGGTAGATCTGCCGGTCGTGGCGGATGTTTCAGCGCCCGGGCAAAATGCGCATGATCCACCCCGTGCAGCACGAGTTGCGTCCGGGGATTGCGCTGTTTGCAGCGTTCAAACAATTCCCGTGACGACGCGACGACCACATCCGCATACGCGCAACACCGACGGTCCATTTCGGCCATCATAGCCGAATCGTACATACGAAAAGCGTCCCATCGGTCCACGCAGTGATAGACCACACGCCCCGGCTTCCACCCTCGCATGGCCTCAGCCAATACCGGCACATAGTTGATCAACACCGGATCGCGAAACTTCAACGCCCGGCACCACAGCCGCGCCGCGACGCGGCATAACCAACCATTGAAACGACGTACAGCCTCATGGCGCGGAAGGGGCAGCAACAACGGCGCAAGCACCCACAAGCCGCCGCCAGATGACGGTTCGCCTCCGAGTTCCACCGGCGTCTGCCGCGCGCCGCCGCAGGCCCGCAGCACCTTGCGAACCATTCGCGAGCGATCCGTGCCCGAACCAAGGCTGGGCGTCCGCATCCCCGCTCCTTCGACCCACAGCACGCGATGCCCCCGCCGCGCTAGTTCCCGGGCAATACGGTGTTTGCTCGTGGGGTTTGTTTGCCCCGCCGTCCAGGCATTGGCAATCATGACGAAATCCATCGTCTTACCTCGGCGCTCTTTCCATGCCGCCAATTAACAACACCCGTGCGTAACCTGTATGTGCCTCGTCGATCATCCGGCGAATGGCGGCCAGCTCACGCAACCGTGTGGCGTCGAATTCTTTCTGCATCCGGGCGCATATCCACCAGACGCATGTGGCAGGGCGCACCTCATACGGCAGTCCGCACCCTTTTCCCGGCACAAAGAAAGGACAAAGGCCGTCGTCCACCCGATTGCACCGATAGGACGCAAACGGATGCAGGCAATACGACCAGGGGGGCGCGGCCGTGAGGCCAGCAACCACATGGGATACGTGATCATACACGGTAAACCGATTGAACGCACCTGAACAGCAGCCGAGCGTGCATTCCCGACAGTAGTTTACCTCTTCGAATAAGCGGCGGGCTTTCTCATACGCCGCCTGCTGCCGTTCCCAATAGGGCCGAAGCCGCGGCAAGGCTTCCGCCCGAATCCGCCACCGCCCCGAACGAAAGCGCGGCTCAAGCGCGCCATACGCCACCAACCGCAGCCACAAACGCCGCAGGCGGTCTCTCACGCTTCGCCTCTCGTCGTTTTGTCTGGCGACGGCCCAGACCATGCCCCCGCTGTGCCCCGAAGCCCGCGACGCCCCCGCGCCACCATCCGCGCCGTCTGCGCCAGCACACGGCGTGCGCTGAAGAAAACATAGTGACGCAAACGTCGACGCAGCACGACCACGGAACTCGTTACGCGGCGTTCATCGGCCCATTGTCTCTTATATTCGGCTTCCCCTACGCCAAAATCCACACCCAAGGGCCGCTCCGGTTCCTCGTACAAGCTTTCCAACAAACGATAGAGCAGGCCGATCCCCGGTGAATATTCCGCCCACGCGGGATGGTAGCCAATTTCCGCATACACCAAATTGCGTATTCCTTGGTAGCACAGCGCGAAGGCGGCCGGCGTTTCTCCGGCTAGCCACAAATAGCCATGCAGCCATTCGCGGGACGCCAAACCGGCCATGTCTTCCACCCGAAACCGATGTCCCAGTCGCCGCGCTTGCCACGTCTCGTCCATCATCGCTTGAATCCGATCGGCATAAGGCTGCCAATCCATGTGTTTTCGCACGTGAACAAGCCGGAGAGCCCCGGCGGCCTCCGCCAAAGCCCGCTCCCGATAACGGATTTTGGCCAGCGTGCGCGAGGAACGACGCCGCCGCAACGCCTCCCACGAAGGCGGAAGGCGAAGGCGATAATGCGGAGCATCCGCCATGAGGCCCACCAGGAAACAACCTGCAAGCCGCCGCGCCGCGTCTCGGACCGCTTCCAGCGCCGGTCCTTCCGGCACATCCTCAAATAAAACGCCCTCCACTTTGCTGTCGCCCAGCAGCACCGCCTGCATCATCGCCGCCAGCGTGTTCGGCTCCGCCACCTCGTTGACAGCATAGCCGGTGCTCACCCGAGCCAAGCGAAACAAGCGTGTCACAAGGGCGCGCCCTCCCAATTGGATCGCTATCCGCTGGTCACCAATCAAGCAGGGCAACAGCGCCCGCGTGCGACCACCCACATCACGAGCCACTGCCACCTGGGCATCGAACGCGTTTTCGGCCATCATCTCGAACCACGCGGGACTGCGAGTCAACACCGCCAAGTCGTCCTGCGCCACAACACGTTGCTGCCAAAAAAACCGGGATTCCTCCGGTATTCTCCGCCAGTCATAGAGCGTAACACTCATGTGCGAACACCCCGCCGGCGGGCGGTTGCCTGTTCCAACACCCGCAAAAGCGCCCATAACGGATGCCCACAAATCTCCGGCGGCGATTCAGATGGCAGATCAAATCGCTTAGCTGCAATTTCTCCCACCGTGCTCCTTCCGGCCGGTGCTCGTGCCGCCATCCATCGTAATAAGGATTCCAGACGTCGCCGATTTTTGTGCTGGGGCCTCATTCGCCCCACCGCGTCCACAAAAAAATACTCCGCCGGATGAGTCAGAATGGCGGCACATGCGTAGCCCGCCGCTTCCATTCGCTCCAAAGCCCACCGCATTTCGCCCGCGCCCATGGCTGTAATCTGAAGATGTCGATAACGACCATCCAGCCAAGGTATCGGACTGCGCACGGCGCTCACCGGCAGATCCACCACTTCCCCGAGACGGGACAAATCATTTCGGACGGGAAACGCATCATTGAGCCGGCTCTGACATGAACTTTTCGTGTCCAGGTCCCGATTGGACCCCATAAAGAGCCCGCACATTTTCATGGCCTCCAGCGTGTTCTCGTCCGCGCCCAAATCGCCCGCTCGAAACGCCTTCGCTTCCGGCAGTCCGCTGGCACGCCACAGTGTTAATCCTTGCGCCAGCAGCGCCGTTTGCTCTTGACGGTCAAACGCCCAGAACGGGCCGCGCCCCGTGTTCACCTCCGGATGAATATGCAATTGGGCGTCTTGTCCCGCCTCCAGAATGGGCTGCACGATCGCGCGCAACGATCTCACACCCCATCGCGCTGCCCCCAGCGCTTCCACAAAAAAAGTGGCGCGGACTCCTGCCGTTTGACACTGCTTCAGCAAATAGCCAAGGCCATGCCCTCCGCCCCATACCTCACGGTCAAAGTGTCCGCTATATGATTCCACGTCCACCGTGAGAAACACTCTCATGTACTACCGCCTTGCTTTGTCTTCCAGCGAACAAAGCGTTCCATTTCTTCAGCGGTTAGATAGTTGCGCCGAATGGACCGGAACGCCCACCAGAGATGAAATAAATACCACCAATATGCCGCCACCAGCGGCGCCAATGCCCGGCAGCGAGACCAGTCCGGCCGCCGACCTGGCGTCATCGCCACCACGCCCCGCGCCAAACCATAAAGCGCTTCCGCGCACCAGCGCGCAGTGTACCACGCCAGACGAGAAAAAAAAACATGAAGCCCGTGATGCCTCAAATCAAACCGCACGCCGCCCAAACAGTATCGGTAGGAGGCGTCTTTTCGGCGACCGGAAGAACCGGCCTTGTGATACGCCGCGCAATCAAAGGCCAGCTTGTTCACGTAGCCCGCGTGCCGCACACAAAAACCAAAATCCGTGTCGGGGCCACCAAAAATGTAATAGGGATCGTATCCCCCTGCCTCAAACGTCACATGCCGCCGCGTCATGAAATGCAGTGACGGCAAAAAATCGCACTCCACCAGCCCATCCTCCGCGCTCGCGCTGACCCGGTATGGGTAGTCCATCCGCCCGAGACAAAGGCCAAACGCGCGATCGCGTAAGCCTGTGTTGAGCGCAATTTCGCCTCCAATTTCACCAAGGCGTTGGTCTTTTCGGCAATGCTCGACCATGCGCCGGAGCACATGGTCATCCGTCATTTCCACATCGCTGTCGAGATGCAGCAAATAGTCGCCGTGGCTGGCCAGAATGGCTTGATTGCGCCGAAAAGGGTGCCCCATGTTGCGCCCGTCTCCCAGCCAGATTACTTCGGGAAACTCCGCTCGAACCGCGGCTTCACTGCCGTCCGTGCTGCCATCATCCGCGACAATAATTTCCAACCGCACCCCTTTTTGCCGTTTCAACGAACGCAGGCAGGCCAGCAAATCCTCGCGCCGATTCCATGTGGGCACAATTGCCGAAACCAGCGGCAACGGCGTTTCCGTAGTCGCCTCCTTGGGTCCTTTCGTGTCTTCGCTAAAGTTCATTCCATCCGATCAATCCGACCAATCCGGGCGGGGGACCATCTTTCATCCGTTCACCCATGGTTGCCGTCCCTTTTGCCGCCTTCCTTCCCCCGCATTCATCGGCGGCCATCGGCGGCGCTAACCTCTCTTCCCCCCTTGACCGTTTCCTGCCGCCTCTTGTCCCTCCCCCCTCATTCGTTCCAGAATCATTTCCGCCTGCCGTTCCCAGGAATAACGGCCGGCAAAACGGCTCGCCATGGCTTGCCTTTCCGTCGCTGTTGTCTGCCACCCCGCAAGCTGCACGGCAAGCGCGGCCGCATTTTCGGGCGCAACGATTCGCCCCAGCGGTTCGTTCTGCAAGATCTCCCGCACCCCGCCCACGTCCGTTGCCACCACAGGCAGCCCCGAGGCTCCCGCTTCCAGCACCACGTTCGGCATGCCTTCGCTTCGGCTCGACAAGCAAAGCACGTCAGCCGCACTCATCCACCACGCCACTTCCTCATGCCGCACCGCGCCCAGGAACCAAACGCGATTCTGTAGCTTTCGTTCCGCAACACGATGCGCCAAGGCTTTTTTCAATACCCCCTCGCCAATCACGACCAGCCGCATCCGCGCGCCCTCCCCACCTTCTTGCAGCCGCTCAAACGCTTCCACAAGCAAGTCCGGCCCCTTGATCCGAACCAGATGCCCTACAAAAAGCACGAGCGTCCCAGAGAATGCGGCGGCGGGCGCGCCGCTCGCCAGCAATTTTCTTCGCGCTTCCTCCCGATCCCGAAACCGAAATCGTGTGGCATCGACTCCGTTGGGAATCACATGCAACTTGCCGGCCTCAACGCCCGCCGCTGCCAGCCGTTCGGCCAAGCCACGCCAAACGCATACGACCCCGCCCGCCTGTGCGCACGCTTGCAGAATGGCGCGCCGCCGCGCCGAACTTCGCAAATGAAACGTGTCGCTGCCCAGCGCCATTAGCCACGATGCCACCCCCGCCTGCCGCGCCAGTCGCACCCCCGCTACGCCGTCCGGGTATAGCCAAGCCGTGTAGATCGCCTCCACCGGCACCCGTGGAACCACGCTGGGCCGCAACGTCCATCCATACGTCCACGCGCTGACGCTTCGCCCCAACACCGGCACATAAAACACCGGCACGTAACGCGTCTCATACGCTCCCCCGATCCGATCTTTCCAGCGCCTAATCGCCCGCCAATTCCACACACGCCATTCCGGAACTAGACAAATGTTTGTCAAGGGGACCCGCGCCGCCAAGGCGCGAAACAATTGTGCGTTAAACAGGCCGCGCTCTGGCTCGTCCGGTCGGGGATAAAGATTGGAAAGAGTCAGGATCACGCGTGCCGCTTTAGCTTCTCGTAGAGTCGCTCATAACCCGCCAAGGTCTGTTCGAGGCCATAAAGCCGTTCAACTCGCTCACGCCCGACGGCCGCACGTCGCGCTCGCTCTTCTTTCTGTCGATTGATTTCGGCAAGAGACGCCGGCCAAGCTCCTTCATCCTCCGCAAGGAGCCATCCTGCTTCTCCGCCCGCAATCACCTCTTTGTTTGCACCCACATTCGTCACCGCCACCGGAACGCCCGCCGCCGCAGCCTCCAATAGCGCCACCGAAAGGCCTTCGCTGCGCGACGGCAGCACAAACAGATCCATCAAGTCCAATGCGGGCCGGGCATCCGGCATAAATCCCGCCCACACCACGGCGCCGCCCAACCCCAGCCGCTCGCATACCCCCTCAAGCGTTCCGCGTTCCGGCCCATCCCCCACCAAGAGCAATTTCCACTGTCGCGCCGCCTCGTCTTCCTGCCGCCACCGTGCAAAAGCTCGTAGCAAACGATCCTGTCCTTTGACATACGCCAGCCGTCCCACCGATCCCATCACCCTATCGTCTGCCTTCAAGCCCCACAGGCTTCGCAGACGTGCCTGTTCCGAAGCGGACGCCGCCACATGCGGGGTGACGCCGTTCGGCAGCACACGAATACGCCGTCGAGGAAAAACATACTGCCGGGCCATCGCATCGGCCGTTGCCTCAGACACCGCCACCACTACGTCCGCCTGCCTCAACAACAAATGCGAACGCACCCGATTGATCGGCGAAAGATCATGGACATTGGCGCCGTGCTGCGTGTAGATTAACGGTATGGGCTGTCGCCAGCTCGCCAGCACGCCGTATTGCAGAGCCGCAAGATTGTGGCAATGCAGCACGCTATCCGTCCCCAACCTTCGCAGCGCTCGCGCCGCCTGTTGATCCCACGGGAATCGCGCGCGCTTCGCGCTCAAACACTCTACCGCATCGCCTTCGACCGCCGCGGCCAAATCGCCCAATTGATCGAGGCAAACAATGCGCGTCGAACCCCACTCCTTTTGGTTGCGGGCATTTGCCCACCGCATCACCAAACGTTCCAACCCGCCAGGCGCGAGGGAAATAACGACGTGGACTAGGCGCGATAAAGACATGGAAACAGGCATGGTCGACCGCTAATTGGCGGACAAAAAGCCCACTGCCGACGGACAACGGACCATTTCACCGTTCCGCCTCCGGTCTATGGTCCAAACGGTCCGTGGTTTCTCCCATTACAGCCTTGCCCTTACCTCTTCTCCCGTACCCGCCCTATGCGCTCCGCCCCCGCCCACCCGGCAAAAGACAACAGCGTAACCTCAGCAGGAAACGCAAATCGCGCGCAGCCCCAGAAAACGACTATCGAGAAGATGTTGGTCAGCCAAAGCGCGAGGAAAAAGGCGCGAAAGAAAGTTGGCGTCAACCGCCATGCCCCAATCAAACCGATCGCCGCGAGGATGTAGATCACCAGCCGATAGAACCCCAATGCGTAAGCGCTCCAACTCGGCTTCCACGGCACCGGAACGTAGGATCGCACCAGCTTCCCCAACCACAAGCGCGGCATGGAAAACCAATTCGCCTTTATATACTCCAGCCCCCGCGCAATGTAGTACCGATCCACCTCGTATTCCGACATGGTTCGCGCGAGTTCCGCCATCTTTTTCTCGCCGGGCACCGAATCCGGAAACGCCCAATAGCCCCAGTACGTCAGGTCGTTTGCCACGATCGAATTGTTCCCCCCATACAGCGTTTGCCCCCCGAGCGTGCTAAGCACCGGGAAACGTTCCGTCACACGGGCGTTGCGCGCACACCACATTAGAGCGGGCAAAAGGAAGATCACCACGCAGCCTGCCAGCAAGACCAGAGCGGCCCCCGGTTTCCCTGCCTCCTGCTCGCCATGGCCGGCCAGCCTCTCTCCGACAAACCGAATCGCATAAACCACCGCCAGAAATAGCCCCGTCAGCAGGTAGTTGGGGCGCACAAGACACGATACACCCAAAAGCAGGCTGCCCGCCAAGGCCAAGAATACAATGCTCCGTGAAGAGCGATTTTTCTCGCTGGCCATGACGAGCAGCAAAGCGCCAGCCGTTGCCAGCAAGATAAAGAATGGTTCGGAGTCGCCATCATACGCCAGGTAAAGCGCCGTTGGGTGTGCCGCATAGATCAGACCGGCCCCTGCCGCCGCCCAAAAACTTTTCAACACACGCCAGGTCAAAAGCGCTATGACGCCTGCCGCCGCGGCGTCAACCACCAGCGCCAACAGACGCATGGCCAGATCCGCATGCACCGACGGCGCCAGCCAGAAAACCGCCGCCACCAACGTGGGCCAGCCGGGCAAGCGCACGAGCGTCGGCTCGCCGGGCCAGTACGTTGTGCGGCCCACATATCCCTCGCCCGCCGCCAGCGATTGCGCCAACTCCTTATAGTAAAACGCATCGCTGGTCATCGGCTGCCACATCCCCAGTTTCAGCGAAAGCCCCAACCGCAAAACGAGCGCCACGACAAGCACCGCCAGACACACCATCCGCTTTTTTCGTTCAGCGTTCATTCCCTGTCCTTATGCAGCCTCTGGCCAGTTGCTCTTCCGCCCCAATGCTCCTCTTTCCGCCCCTTTTCATCCGCCACCGCATCTATCGTTAATTCTCTTCATCATTTGTGTTTGCGAGCGCTGCCGACGTCAATCCATCGGTCAGTCCGTCTTCGCCTGAAGCGCATCTTCATATAGGCGGAGGTGTTGCTCGATCACCTTTTCAGCCGAAAACATCTCAACCGCGCGACCCCGTGCCCTAGCGCCACAACGCGCCATCCATTCCAGCGTGATCGCGTCAAAAGCACTGCTTAGTTCCCCTTCCCGCATGCCCAAGCACAGCCCGGCTTCTCCCCCTACGCCTCCCTCTGTCTCTCCTTGTGCCCCTAGAATCCATCGCAATACAGGAAGATCAGTTACCACCGCCGGGCAACCCGATGCCATCGCTTCAAGGAGAGCCACCGGCATCATTTCGATGGACGACGTCATCACAAAAAGATCTATCGCTCGGTAGAGTTGAGGCATCCGGTCACGCGGAACATCGGTCACAACCAGCGCAACGTTTTTCCCCAAAGCCGCCGCCACCGCTTCCATCGCCGGCGTGTCAGGGGCTCGCGCTCCGGCAATCAAGAGAAAAGGCCGCTGCCCGCCTACCGTCCTGCCGGATGCGAAGCGCCCGAACTCCCGCAAGAGATAGTCCATTCGCTTGATCTCCGCCGTAACCATCCCCACAGATCCCACCACAAATGCGTCTTCCGGCACTCCTAGCGCGCGGCGTATCTCGCCCTTCTCGTTTTCTGACCACGGCGGTCGAAACATGTCCACATCCACAAAATTTGGTATGACTCTCCAGGCCGGAGGATGTTTGCCGCCCAGCTTGTTTTCCGCGTCCTGCAAATGCGACGGCGCAAGGAAATGAACCCATGAGAATTGCCGGAGAAACTCTGGCGTTTCGTTCGTTCCATGACCCAGCACTTCACGACAGCCCACAAGCCGTAGCCGCCGGAACCGCCGACACCACCAGGCGAGCAGCGGATCCTGCACGTGAAGGACATCAAAAGGCCCGCGCCGAAGTTCCGGCCAGAGCGAAAACCAAAACGTCGTCTGCTCTATCTCGTAGGGCGATTTCAGTCCCAGCCGCCATGTAAAGTCCGGCATGCGGCATGCCAATCGAATCGTGCGGGGCTTCCCCCGTCGCCAACATCGCAACACGCGAACAGAAAAGTGGTAGTTGGAGATGGGCGGGATATCGCCGGCGGCGAAGAGCGTCACCTCCACGCCGCGCGCCGCCAGATGGCGCGCGTTTTCCACCGCCCAAGACTCGATGCCCCGGGCCACATGCCCCAATCCAGAGCACGCCACGGCTACTCGCATCTGCTGCACGTTTGCTTTCTCCGCCTGAATCGCGCAGTTACACCCGCATCACGGAACTCGTAACGCCATCTGCCGCAGCCGCCAGATCCAAAACTTGATCCGTCGCGCATCAGAGTCCCACGTGAACAGATCCCGCCGTTCCCGATAAGGCGCCACGAACCGCTGCAACTCCTGACACTCTCGACCCAAATCCCATTCCATGTATTCGCGCGCCCGCAACGTTTCTGCACACACCCACATCGCGCCCCATTCCACACGCAACGTGCGCCCCAAAGGACAGGTCAAATGACAGCCGCGCAGCTCCACCGCCGCCGTCTTGCGGCGAAAAACAAGTTCGCCGTTTTCCGCGCTCACCATCCACGGATGATGATAGAACCCGCTGTAAGAGGGATGCTCGATACCGCGCGTCTGCTCCAGCAACCGCGACGGACAGATCACCAACACCCGCCGCGAAACACGACACAATTCCCGCACCACCGGCAGCGGATCCCGCAGGTCTTCCAGCGTGTGACTGCAAAGGGCCAGATCAAACGCCTTGTCCGCAAACGGCCAGCATTCGGCCGCGCACAGATCAGCCTGGGTATAGTTTGCCGCCGTCCACCGAACCACCCCTCCCGACCGATCAGTTTGCCCCCACCGATTGTTTTCAAGACGGACCGGGTCAAATGGCTGGGCATCCAGGATGTGCGTCGCGCCGATGAACGGCGCCGCCCCTCCCCCGACGTCCAAAATGGTGCCGGTCTCTCGTCGCAGCAGTTCGGCAGCCGCAGAAGGAATCCATGGATTGCTGTAGGTGCGCCGACTCATGTCCCCGCCGCCCTCTCGGCGCCCCCCTGCGTTACGGCATTCACGCTTCTTTCAGGGCGCCCTACCAAATATCGCGCCAGCAGCCGCCATCGAAGCCACGCATCACCCATCTCCGACTCTTTCGGCACCGCGCCGGGCGCAAGCCACCAACCCTTGAGAAAAAACCAGATCGCCCGTCCCCGCGCCCCCCGCGAAAACGCCATCCACGACGCGGAAAAATATTGCAGCCCTATGGCCTTGCGCCGCAAATCGGGATGATCCTGCAAGCCCCCCCCCTTGCCAAAAGCCTTGTGAAGGACACCAAGCACCTGAGGCAAAAATGCGCGGTCATCCAAGCTCAAACTGCCGGGACGCTGGCGATACCGCGCCAGCGGAAGGTCAACAAACATAACCGGATGGCGGGCGGCCAGCCGAAGCCATAAGTCAAAATCTTCCGGGCCTCGGAAACGGGTGTCGAAGCCGCCTGCCGCCCTCAAGGCGCTCGCCCGCACCAATACTGTTGACGTGCTGACTCGGTTCGCCAAAACAAGGTCACGCAGCCGAATGGCCCAAAACCGAACCGAGGCCTCCTCGTCAGTCTGCAAACGCTCAACACCCTCTGTTCCCGTCTTGCCCCAGCAGGCGCTTTCACCGGTTTCCGCCATCAACTCAACCCGACCACACCACACCACCACTTCCGGCTGTTTCGCGGCCAGCCGGAGTTGCCATTCCAACCGGCGAGGCAACCACTGGTCATCCCCATCCAGAAAAGCCACCCAATCCCCACAGGCCTCGGCAATCCCTCTGTTTCGCGCCACGGCAGGGCCGCTGTTCCGCCCCAGTCGAATGAGCCGCACCTTATCGCCGGCCGATCGCTGTGCCCGCCACTGTCCCACCACCTGTGCCGTTTCATCCGTCGAAGCGTCGTCCACAACAATCACTTCTTCCGGCCGCCGAGTCTGTTCCCAGACAGAGTCCAACGCTTCCGCGATCGTGCCTGCGGCGTTGTAAGCAGGGATGACCACGCTGACCGCACCACTGCTCACGAACCCCGACCCTCCGTAGTGGACCTTTCCCCCGTTTTGCCTCGGCTCTCAACCGCTTCCGCCAACGCCTCCCGTTTCACCACAAAGACTTTGCTCTCGCGAACGCGGAACTGATCCATCTCGCCCAAGCACTCAAAGCGACGCAGCAATTGACCTTGCTCCCGCAGCCATGTCGCCAACGCAGGATAGGCCGTGGCAAAATGCATCAAGTCCAACGCCACGACCAACACCTCATCCGCCGGCGTTCCTCGCGCCACTAAGGCGGGGAGGGTTTGGTCTGTATCGAAAGCCACGCCATACACCGCAAGGCCCAAGGCGGGGTAGCCACCCGGCTGGCTCCCTGCAACATACACATCCCTTCCCCGCGATTCCTGCGTCAGAAAGGCAGCCACGGCTTTGAAGTTGCTCTTTGGAAAACGGTAGTACAGCGTCGTGGAACGAACCCAGCCGGCTCCTATAAGGAGCGCCACGGCCACTGCTCCCGCGCGCATTCCCAAAACCAGCCAGCGATTCTTAACGTTGGCGATTCCCCACAGTCCCCGCAGTCCGGCCGCCCCCAGCACAATCAGGCCCGGCAGAAATGCCATGTGATACCGCGCGTGTGAAAACAGCCCCCCGAAAACAGTAAGGAGCGCTCCCACCGCGAACGGCCCAACGGTCAATGCCAGCCAGTCCTTCCTTTCGCGCCCCAATCGCCAAGCGCCGCACAATGCCAGAACCACGAAAACCGCCGCAAAAAACGGAGGAGCATCAGGGAACGTGAATCGCTCCAGCACCGACCATAACAACGGCCGCAGGGTTGCTGCCCCTTCCTGCTTCGTGACCGCCTGACCCTCCCTCAGCAGAAAGGGCACGATCACCGCCTGCGCCAGCGCCGTCAGATATAGGGCGGTCCCGTGCACACCGACCCAGCGCCACCGCCGGCCTCTGCCGGCCGGAGCGGTCGCCACCAGCGCCACTCCCTGCCCTAAAATGAACAAGGCCCCGGAGAGATGGCTCAGCCCGGCTGCCACCAAAATCAGCACATACACAATCGCCCGTGTTGGCGTCCACCGGTAGCGTAACTGCTCGTACAGCAACCAGGACCACACCACGCATAGGACAAGCGGGGCGTTGCCTTTGGCCTCCTGGGAGTACCAGATGTGAAACGGGGAGATTGCCGACAGCAAGCCGGCCATCCATGCCCGGCTCGGCATCGCCGCACGACGAAGCGCCCAGTAAAGAACCGGCGGCGCCAAAACGCCAGCGATCAAAGCCGGCAACCGTGCCGACCATTCCGAAAGCCCCAAGAGCCGCACGGCAAAATGGGCCGGCAGCGTGTGCAACACATGGGCGCTGCCTGAAGGATGCACGAAGATCCTGATCGGATTCTGCGTGATGAGCGACTTGACGAGAAACGCCTCATCAAACGTGAAGCTCCGGCCCAAGCCCGGCAGCCGCAACGCCAGCGCCAGTGCCGCCAAGCCGCCCATCCAGAGGACAGCCCGACGCGAGAAAGGGGCCGGAGCACCGCCGCCCTGCATTTCAGCATGCGAAGAGAACAACCATCCGCCGACAGCCTTTGGCCACAAAAGCAGCAGTATCCCTCCCCCCAGAAGCAGCCATTGGAATATGGCCAGCCCGTCAGCGTAGCTCTCCGCGTACATCGCATACCCCGGAGGAATGAATTGTCTGACAATCCGGTCAGCGGGCAATGCCGGCGCGCCGGCCGTCACCACCCCCCCCACCACGCGGAGCCAAGCAAAGCCACTTCTTCCGCCGCTCATGCCCCAAAGCCCTCTGCGTGCATTAGCGTTTCTCATCGCCGTCTATCGGCGGTCTCTATCTAGTCCCTCTTCTCCCCTCTGTCCGTTGTCCCTGATCTATGCGTCTTTAGTTGTCTTCTCCCTGCCCTCCCCAACCCCAATAGCCACCCTCGCCATGCGCCTCGGCCATAGCTTCTTCAGGTCTTCTTCATCGCAACCATTGGCTTTCGGGAAAACCCGCCCCGCCACATCGGCGTCAACTCCAATGGGGCGGCAACTTTGATCAGCCGCGCCGGCGTGATCGCCATTTCCGCCATGTGCCGCGATCGCGGCTGCCGTCCGCTGAAGACAAAAAACAATCCAGAAAAAATAGGCCGGAGATAATAGGCCAATCGCCGCCCGCGTCTCCACTCCGCCCGACAGCGCCGCAGGTAGTATTCAAACCCGTGCAACTGAAATAGCGCCACGCCTCCGCTCTTCAGTACGCGCCCGATTTCTCGCAACGCCTCCAACACCCTCGTGTACGGCAACAACAGCCTGGCCACGACCAGATCGAAAGTGCCGTCTCGAAAGGGCAGGCACATCGCGTCGGCCGCGCAGAAATGCGTTCTATGACTATCGTCCCATAGCCTTGCCAAATCCCTTGCCATCTTCAACGAAGGCTGATCTATGTCCGTGCCGACCATAAGCGGACGCGGTATCCCTTTCGCGTCCCATCGTCGGGCCATGTCGAAAAGCCCGTACCCCGAAAGACAGCCGATATCGAGCACTCGACTTCCCGCCGTCAGCCGCAACCCCGCTTCGTCGGGCTGAAACGGCAAATACGGAATAGCGTCGCAGTTAGCAGCCTCTCCAATGGCGGCTCCTTGCGTGCATGCTTCCTCGTTCAATGCCAGCGCCCACATTTCGGCCGCATAGGCGCATTCCCCACCACCGTTACGCCAGCCCGCAATCCTCTCTGCCAAAACTGATCTCAATTCCAGAGGCAACGCCAAACTTGCTTTGCCACCTGCCACGATCCATCGCCCTTCCGCCAACACGTTCGGCGTCCGTCAGCCGCTTTCTTCTTACTGCCTACCAGCCCGCCAAATACCTTGGAGCCCCGAACCTATGGTCTCCTCGACTCTTTTCTTCCCCAATCTCCAATAACCAATAGCCATACCCCTTACCCATTACCCCTTGCCTCTTGCCCCGCCCCACAGCCGCTCGCCAGTTCTCTGTACAGCGCATGATAGGCTCGGGCCGCGTTTTCGACCCGATACCGCTCTTGCCATCGCTTCCGAGCCGCGCTTCCCATACGTTGCCGCAATGCTGAATCGTCCTTCAGTTTTCGAACGCAGGCCGCAAACGCATCGAAATCGTCACGCCGCGTCACAAAACCCGTCACGCCATCCTCTACTTGCTCCCGCGCCGCCCCCGCATCGGTGGTCACAATCGCCCGTGCCGCGCACATCGTCTCCACCAACGCATAGCATGCGCCCTCAGCCTCAGAGGCATGCACCACATAATCCGCCTCAGCCAGTATTTCGCGCACATCGTCTCTCAACCCCAGCCAGTGGGTTCGCTCGGCCACGCCTAGTTTAGCCGCCAGACTAACCAGTCGTTCTCGCTCATGCCCTTCTCCGGCCACCGCCAGGTGCAAAACCGGAGAATCTTGGGATGTCGCCGCCAACGCCCGAATCAACCAATCCACTCGCTTCCGCGGAATAAGCGCGCTCACACTCACCGCCAGCACGCTGTCGCCACGCAACCCCAGTTCCTTCTTGAGCCATCCAGGCGATCGTTGGCACGGGGCGTCGGCTACGCTGTTCGAAATCACCCGAATTCGTTCGGAAGTTATTCCGCGCCGTTCAAGGGAACATTTGCCGCCCTCATACACCGCCACAAAACGGTCAAAGAAAAAGGAGAGCAGGCGCAAGCGCGACAGGCGCCGCGTCAACCAGCCGGCCTCGCGCACCTGTTGATCCTGTTGCCATACCCATTTGGTCGTCCTCGCGCCCCCGCGCGACGCCAACATGGCCGCTACTAACGCCGGGATCTCGTCGCCAAAATGTACTGCCGCCACATCGGGCTTTTCCGCTCCCAACAATCGCAATGCCGGAGGGACAAATCCCCACGGCTTCTCGCGTCCCAAGGCGTCCACCCACCCCTTCACCACGACCCATCGTGTCCCGGCCGCCCGCCACCCTTCACCAATCGTCGGGCTCGGCTCGCCGGCCAACGCCAGGCACAAGGCGTCGCCGTACATTCGAAAAATATGCCCGAGTTCCGTTAATAGCCGTTCAAAGGCTCCGGTTTTTTTCGGAACCAAATTGCAAAAGAAGAGCACTTTCACAAAAAACTCTCCGCCCTCGCCGGCACGGGCGTCCTCCCGCTTTTTATCCGCCTGATCCGGCCGATCCGTCCCGCCGTTGGTCCGCAGGTTCCGCCGCCTTCTCGCAAACCAGCAGGGGGTATTGGCCAAAGCGCCCCATCAACCACGGAGCCCGCTCCTCGAACCAAAACAAAGCCGAGAGGAACCTCTGCCCCATCGTTCCATGAACATACCGCTTAAGGAAGGGCACACTGACGCTGCGCCACACGCGCATTGTCCAACGGCAGTCCTTTTGCGCGTTCAACTCTCTCCGAACCCAGCGATACGAATGCGGTGAAAAATACAGTCGGGCGCCTCCCGAAGAAGCGCTTCCGGAGTCGGCGGCTGTTGACCGTCCCAGCGCCTGTTTGAGAAATCGTATGAACCGCTTCGGCAGCCACCGCCTCGCCAGCACCTTTGTTTGCGCCACGGGATGCGGCCTCCATGTGAGCACCTGCATACTCTTGCAGTGGTTGCCCCAGGTGTAGACCACCACGCCCGTCCGTCCTGGCGCCAGCACTCGCGCCAATTCCCGAAAAGCCAACGCCTGCCGCTCCGCCGGCACGTGATAGATCGTGTGCAGAGAAACAATGCCGTCCATCGAGCCATCCCGAAACGGTAAACGCGTTATGTCGCATTGCACATAGACGCCGCGATCACCCAATTTTTCGCGCGCCGCCCGCAACGCCGCCAAGGAGATGTCCGCGCACACCCGCTGGTTGTACCCTTCCGAATAGCGCAGATACTCGGGGTACTGGATCGGCCCTGACGCCACATCGAGTAGAAACTGCCCGCGCGGCGCAAGGCACTGCTTTACTCGCAGGTGGCACCGACGAATGTAATCGGCGCTAACCGGCCGCAAATCCTCATAGCGCTCGGCATCCGTGAAAACTCCGCCGGCTGACCGTTGCCATCCGATCTCGTTGTAGAAACGCATGACCGCATTCGTCTCCGCGGCCAATGCCGTTTCTTCTTCCGTGATCGGCGCCCGCAAGTCCACCCGCACCAGCACCAGCGAAGGCAGCAAAACAAAGATGCCGTCTACTACGGGATAGACGTAGCGGCCGTCCGGCGTGGCCACCCCTTCTTGCAGGTCAAGAGTGGCGGGGCTTCCATTGGCATGTCGTAATCGCCCCTGTTGCACCCCGCTCCGCTCCGCCTCGCTCAGCGGTTCAAGGGGCGCTCCACTAATTGGGCACTGGAGCCGCGAGAGGAACTCCGTGTTCACTAATCCACAATAATGCGTTCTCGGGGTGGCCGATAGGGTTTGATTTTGGCGAGATCCACCGTATCCACTGCTGCGTGCTCAGACGGCCTCGCCAGGAAATCCGCTCCAACCGTTCGCACAATCTGTTTCCATCGGCCTGCCGCCGCGAGTGCCACCAGAAAACGCGGATCCGTAACCTGCGAAGAGTCCTTGCCTTTCGATAAACGGTCCAGCACGTTCGCGTCAAATAAGGGAACGCCGCGCAATTCGTTCAAATATTCCCGGACTAGTTCAGCGCCGCGTTTGCTGCGCAACCAAGCCCCCAGTCGGGCAGAGGACCACGGCGGACCTTTGAGAGCCGCATCGTTCGCTTGAAGCGTTTCGGCAGGGGCAGGCGCGCATCTCGCGCGAAACAAAACGGCCATTTGGCGCATCCATTCCGGGGCGAATTGTCGCAACCGGGCCCGCCGATATAGCCGCTGCGCCGTCTCGCCCGTATCGCCCTTGGGCCATTGGGCGCCTTCTCCCCCCGTTTGCAAGAACGCGAGAAGAAACGCCAGCGGGGGCTTGCGCCACGATGGCAGGCTGCCGCGCCACCACGCCCAGATTTTCTTGTGGAAGATGGGCGAATGGAACGGCAGATACTCCATGAAGGCCAGCATCTCGCCATACCGCCCGATCGCGCCCAACACCGCTCGCTCGTAACCGAATTCCACCCCGCCAACCCGCCGCCGCGGCACGCGCATATCGAATCCCGCCAGCACTTCAGCCAAAACGGAACGCCCCTCTGGACTCAAACACCCGGCCACCTCGTGCGCATACGACGGCGTGAATACCGATACGGCCACCTCCCACGCCCGCGGCGAATAGGGGGACGGAGTTGGGCGCGGGGGAAGCAAGGAAGGGACCAATGCAAAATACCCTTTCAGCACTGTGTCGAACATGTAACCGTGGCATACACCTGCGCGCTTTTGTTCCGCCCAATGGCGGGCCTCGGCCAACATATGGCACTTCATCGGATCAAAGAATCCGCCGGTGATCGCGGCCGCGTCCCGCAGTAACAGCTCCCACCGGTCTGGCGAACTTTCTTCCACCTCATGCTGCGCGCCGTAAAGCCGGGCGATTCGCCGCGCCATGTCCACCTCGGCGCTTTCCCCCGCCGTGCAGGTCAGCGTCCGCCGATTCGGCCCGCCCAGCTTGAGAATCCACCGCGAATCGAATCCCCCGCTGAGCAGCAACGGCACGCTCGTATCGGTCCAGGATTCCGCCGTGGCGTCCGCTACGGCTTCGCCCAGCAATTTTGCTCCCAGTTCAAGTCCCCAAAAGCGGATCCCCTCTTCATTGGGCGGGGGAGCGTAGCGAATCAGCTCAAATCGTTCCCCGGCGAAAAAACGCACCGCACAACCGGTTTCCACTTGGCGCACCGATTCGAGCGATGTTTCGGGCGCCGCCGCGCAACCAATCGCCAACGATTCCAGCACCGCCTCCCACCGAAGCGAACGCGCTGTTGGTTCCGCCACAACAAGCGCGGCCGGTTTGTCCGCCGCGCAGACAGCACACGAATGTTGGGTCGGATAGTAAATCGGCCGGGAACCATAGGGATCGGTGAACACCACCGCCTCTTCGCTGCCCATTACCCCCTCGCCAACCGGAAAGAAAACACCCCGAAAAGAGCCATCCGCCTCTGCAAGCCATTCCCGAAACGGCAGCGGTCCAGGCGCCGGCCGTGCTGCTCCTTCCACCCACATCACACCATCCCGAATGCGGTGCAATGCCGCCGACGAAGGCACGGTTTCGGTGACGGCCAACCGAAACGCAGGGCTTAGGTACTCCCGTTTGGGTTGATTGTGGCCAAACGACACGGGCCATATCGGCCACGCGTTTGGTCTGCGCCTCATCAAAAGAAAGCCGGCCATGGGATGACTTTTCTTTATTGCCGCTCGCTCACCAGGCGAGCCATCCGCCGCAACCCCTCTTCGATCCGTTCACACGGTGCGCAGTACGACAGTCGCACGTATCCTTCCCCGGCGGCGCCAAATTCCACGCCCGGCACCATTGCCACCCGCGCTTCTTCAAGAAACCGCATCACCGCCGCTCGGGAATCCATCTGCAATCCGCCAATGTTCACAAATGCGTAAAAAGCGCCCGCACCCACCATCCCGCCCGAGCCGAAAATCCGCGGCAATCGCTCGCGTAAAAGCTGCCGTCGCCGCGCGAATTCTTCCACCAATCGCCGCACGCAATCCTGCGGCCCTGTCAAGGCGGCCACTGCCGCCTTTTGCGAAATACTCGACGGATGCGCGGCCACATGCTCTTGCAACTTCACCATCTGCGCAATCACCGGCGCCGGCCCGACCGCATACCCGATGCGCCAGCCCGTCATCGCATAGCTCTTCGAGCACGAAAACACGCTGACCACCCGTTCGGCCATGCCGGGTAACGCGGCCATGCTCACATGGCGGCGCCCGTCATATACAAAGCGCTCATAGACCTCATCGGAGACCACCACCAAATCATGCCGCAGGGCTAACTCGGCCAACTTTTCCAGGACGCGAATATCCAGCACCGCACCGGTGGGATTAGCCGGAGAATTGATGATGAGCACACGCGTCCGCGAGGTAATA
>CALHGX010000006.1 GCA_938031185.1 uncultured bacterium | reverse complement strand
CATCCCTCGGGCCACACCTCCGTCTTGGCTCAACCGCCCGCCCCCAACACGCTCCCCATCCTGCTGTTCACCAATCGCCCAACCAAAAAATCCCAATTTTGATCGCACGCAAATTGCACAGTTTTGAAAACTACACGACATTTCCCATTTTGATTGTTGCATTCGCCGTGAATTGATGCTTTAATTTGAGGTTTGTGCGCCATAATAGGTGAAGTGTCGCCGCATGCAGCGGACGTTCGTTTCAACGGAATGCGTTAAGCAACATGGCACCGAACAATCCGAAAACATCCCGCAAACCACCGAAACCTTCCCTGGTCCCGAAAGCCGAATCCCTGCGCCGGAGCGCCGCGCCGGTGCCAGCGGTCCCGGAACCGGTCGAATCCCCGGAGCCGGACCTCAAGGCCGAGCCGGATGAGTTAAGCGAAGAGGCCGGCGCCAATTCCGCTCGATGGGAGGAGCGCAACCAGCGCATCAAGGACCTCGTCAAGTTGGCCGAGGAGCAGGGCTACCTGACGTATCAGGACATCAACGAGATCATCCCCAGCTCGATCATCAATCCCGACGAGCTGGAGGGGTATTTGGAACTGCTCCGCAGCATGGAAATCGAGATCATTGATTCGGCCGAGGTGGAGAACTACCGCAAGGAGGCGGAAAAAGAGGCCGAAACCGCCCGCCGCAGCGAGCGCCTCGACATTTTCGACGACCCGATCCGCATGTACCTGCACCAAATGGGGCAGGTCCCCCTGCTCACCCGCGAGCAGGAAGTGGAAATCTGCAAGCGCATCGAGGAGAGCGAGCTGAACGTCCGGCGCATTTTCGACGCCATGGGCCTGGCTCCAGACGCCTATCTGGCCATGGCAGAACGCCTTGAGTCCGGCCGCGAACGCTTCGACCGCGTCATTGAGGACAAATACGTGGATAGCCGCGAGAAATACATCAAGGTCCTGCCGCGCCTCAAGCGCGATATCGAGCGCAATCGCGACCAGCTTCACCGCGATTTCATCCGCTCACGGAAATCACGCCTCAACGCCGCCCAGCGGGCCCAATTGCAGCGCAGCATGGCACGAACCCAGAAGCGGTTGATGGAACTCTTCAAGCGCCTCTATTTCAAGCAGAAGGTCGTCGAATCCATGGCGGCGGAAACGGAGTCGCAGTACCGGGAAATGACCTCCTGTCTGCACCAGATCGAACGGCTCAAACGCGCCCGCAAGAACCCCAAACAGGCCCGCGAACTGGCGGCGGAGCAGCGAAAACTGCGCAAGATCGAGGAACACGCGTGCATGAACAGCGAGGAGTTCCTCGCCCAGTACAAGAGTCTCAAGGATTCCATGCGCAAGGGGATGGCCGCCCGCACGGAAATGGTGGAAGCCAACCTCCGGCTGGTGATCAGCATCGTCAAGAAATACATGAACCGCGGACTGTCCTTCCTGGACCTGATCCAGGAGGGCAACACGGGTCTGATGAAGGCCGTGGAAAAATTCGAATATCGCCGCGGCTACAAGTTCAGCACCTACGCCACTTGGTGGATACGGCAGGCGGCCACACGTGCCATCGCGGATCAGGCCCGCACCATCCGCATCCCCGTCCACATGATTGAGACCATCAACAAGCTGATGCGGGTACAGAAGAAGCTCGTGCAGGAGTTCGGCCGCGAACCGACACCGGAGGAAGTGGCCGAGGAAATGGGGCTGCCCGTGGAGCGGGTGCGAGCCGTGTACAAAATGGCGCAGCAGCCCATTTCCCTCCAAAGCCCCGTGGGCGAAGGCGATGACGCGCACTTCGGCGACTTCATCGAGGACAAGGGCGCGGAAAACCCCTCGGAAATGACCGCCTACAGCCTCCTCAAAGAGCGCCTGAAGGAGGTGCTGCACACGCTGACGGAGCGCGAACAGGCGGTATTGAACCTCCGGTTCGGTCTGTTGGACGGGTACTCGAGGACCTTGGAGGAAGTCGGCAAGCAGTTCGCGGTGACCCGGGAACGCATCCGACAAATCGAGGCCAAGGCGCTGCGCAAGCTGCGCCACCCCATCCGGCTGCGCAAGCTGGAGGGCTTTCTGGAAATGAGCTGAAGAAGCGGGACGCCATTCCCCAAAAGGCCCCGCGAGGCAAGGAGGCAGAATGTTCTCTATCTTCAAAGAGCAAAGCGCCATGGCGCCGGCCATGGCTTTGGCGGCGTTCCTGGCGGGTTTGCTCTTGGGACGACGCTGGCGGCCGCGCTCCGCATCCGGCGGGCCTGCGGCAAGTGGCGCCGATTTGTACGTCGGCCACCTCGCGCCGGACGTGGGCGAGGCTGAACTGCGCCGCGTTTTTTCCGCCTATGGCACGGTCAAGGATGTGCGCCTCGTCGTGCAACGGCTCCATGGCCGGGCCAAGCGCTTCGCTTTCATTTCCATGGGCGACCGCCAGGAGGCGCAAAAGGCCATTCGGGGGCTTAATCGAACGGCCATCGGCGGTCGCGAAGTGGCCGTCAGTGAAGCGCGCGCCCGCCGCCGCAGCGACGGTTGAAGCGCGACGGGCGCCCGTCCCGATGCCGCGCCGGCCATCCGACTTCAACGCGCGGCGAGCAAAAGCCGCTCTCGCAGTGTCGTTCGACGCTCAGCCACGCGGTTGTTGGCGATGGCAATCCGCACGGCTTTCTCGGATCCCACGAGGCAGACCAGCTTCCGTCCGCGCGTCATCGCGGTATAGAGGAGATTCCGCTGCAACAGCCGGTAGTGCTGGGTGCTCAGCAGGAGCACCACCGCCGGATACTCGCTGCCCTGGGCCTTGTGCACGGAACACGCGTACGCCAGTTGCAGTTCATCCAGTTCCGTGGGGTCGTAGCGCACGGCCTGGCCGTCGAAGTCCACCAGCACCTCTTGGTCGGTCTCGTCAATCCGCCGCACCAGTCCGATGTCGCCGTTAAAAACGCCCTTGTCATAGTTGTTCCGGATCTGCAGCACCCGGTCCCCTTCCCGATACGTGCGGCCAAAACGCTGCAGGGAAGGCCCTCGGGGATTAAGCGCGGATTGCAGCACTTGGTTCAGGCTCTCGGAGCCCAACTGGTTGCGGCGCATTGGCGTCAGAACCTGGATGTCCGTGGCAGGCCGGAACCCGAACCGTTCCGGAATACGCCGCGTGACCAGTTCGAGCATCCGCCGAATCACCTCGTCGGGTTCTTCCGTTGGAAGAAAGAAGAAATCGCCGTCCGTTCCGTTGGGCGGCAATTCGAGCGATTCACCTCGGTTGACCCGATGCGCGTTGTGCACGATCCAGCTCCGAGCCTCCTGCCGGAAAATTGTGTCCAGCCGCGTGCAGGGGATCATCCCCGAGTCAATCAGGTCGCGCAGCACGTTGCCGGGGCCGACGCTGGGCAACTGGTCCACATCGCCCACCAGCGTCAGCACGGCCTCGCCGGGCAGGGCCCGCAGCAGGGCATGGGTCAGCGGTAGGTCCATCATGGAGGCTTCGTCAAGGATGAAGACATCGCCCCCCAGCGGATGAACGGCGTCGTGCTCAAAGCCGCCGGTCTGCGGATTGAACCGCAACAGGCGGTGAATGGTCTTGGCTTCGCAACCGGTGGCCTCTTCCATCCGTTTGGCGGCGCGGCCGGTGGGCGCCGCCAGGCAAACCCGTAAACGGCGCGCCTGAAAAATATCCACCAGCGCCCGCACAATGGTGGTCTTGCCCACGCCCGGCCCGCCGGTGATGATAGACACCTTGTTCGCCAGGCAGGTCCGCAGGGCCTCCGCCTGGCGCGGCGCAAAGGCAATACGCATGCGCTGTTCGGCCCACGCCACGGCTTTCTCGGCCTGAATCGGCGGAAAAGAAGGCTCGACGCGCATCAACCGGCTCAACGCCTCCGCCACACCTTTCTCAGCACGATACAGCCCCGTCAGGTACAAACGATCTCGCTCCTGGGCCAACGCCCCTGTTTCCACCTGCCAGGTCACAGCTCGATCCACTATCTCCCGATCAATGCCCAGCAACGCCTCCGCCGCCGCCGTCAGCTCATGCCGGAGCGTGTAGCAATGGCCTTCTTCCGACTGTGTCTGCAAAAGATACGTCACCGCCGCGCAGGCGCGCGCCTCTGACTGCGGCGGCACGCCGAGGTTCATGGCGATCCGGTCGGCCGTCTTGAAACCAATGCCCCATACTTCTTCGCACAGCCGGTACGGGTTCTTCTGCACCACGGCCACCGCTTGGCTGCCGTATTGGCGGAAAATGCGCATGGCGTGCGCTGTGCCGACGCCATTGGACTGCAAAAAAACCATGATGTCGCGGACGGCTTTTTGCTCGCCCCAGGAGGCGCGAATCATCTCCCGCCGTTTGGGACCAATGCCCTCCACCTCCAGCAAGCGGCCTGAGTCGCGATCAATCACCTGAAGCGTCTGGTCGCCAAAGGCGGCCACCAGCCGATCAGCCATGACGTCGCCGATGCCGCGAATCAGCCCGCTGGTCAGAAAACGCCGAATGCCCTCCACGGTGGCCGGAACCACGCAGGTGATGCGCTCGGCCTGAAACTGGCGGCCATGCTGGGGATGCCGCACCCAGCGGCCTTCCGCGATGATGTCCTCGCCTTCCCATAGGGCGGCGCAGGCGCCGACCACGGTAACATCCCCGGCCTGACCCGGCACCGCCACGGTACACACCGTGTAGCCGGTTTCTTCGGAATGGTAGATCACACGCCGAACGGCGCCGGCAATTTTTTCCAGCGGCCCTCCTCGCCCCTGCGGCTCGACGGGCAGCAGTTCTTCAGGTGGCGGCGCGGCTTGATGTCTCATGAAGGACGTTGTCCCGAATGTGCCGGTTGTTCCTATCAGGACCGCCGCCCGCGGGCAAGGCGCATTCGCTCGGCGTCCCAGCCAAGCCGCCGGCTTCGCCATCAGCCGACCACCCGCCTGAGGGCCTCGATCGGCCTGCCGCGCAACGCGGGATGGAGAAGGCCCGCAACGCCCGTTCGCAAACCGTCTGCTGCGTCTTCAGCAGCGCCGCCGCCTTCCGTCACCCATCGGGCGCATGGCGAAGCCATCAGGCCTTCGTCGCCCTCGGGCCACTTGCCACGATTGCCGAGACCGACAAAACTATTCTGTGGCGTAACGCAGCCCTTCCGCGCCTTCTAGCATGATCGTGAAACCCCAGTTGCCCAGACCGTTGGAGCACTTGGCCAGAAGGGCGTTGCGGCCTTGCTTGAGACGGATCTTCGCCGTCGCATCCCGCCGCGTCATGTAGCGCCGCAAATTGAAAGGTTCAACCGCTTCGCCATTGATCCATACCTTGAGCCAATCGTCCGCCCCCGCGCACAAGGTCGCTTCCTGATCTTTCGGCGAATCCACCCACACGAAGAAATACGCCGTATAATAGTTCCATGTAGGCAAGCCCCAGTCCGGCACGCCGAAGTATGGATTGAGGTTGTTATGCGCGCCGCTGCCGATATCCAGCCGCACAGGCTTCCACTCCTTGCGAATCGTCAGATCCCCGGCGGGATCGCCGAGCTTGGGCCGCAGCGCTGCTTCATCTGGCAACGCAAAACTGTCTTCGCCTCCTTTCAATTGGTTTGGCAACCGGAACGGACCCGCGGCTAACCATTCACGGATTAGGCGCGAAACGGCCGTCGTTGGCGGTTCCGCGCGCACAGAAAGGTTCGCCAGCCACTGCGCCATCAAACCGCGCGCCCGCGAAACAGCATAAGCCGACTGCTCCCCGGGATCAAAAAGAATGTTGCTGATGATCGCCCGTCCCTTGCCCACCGGAACCGACAGCACCGCTGATGGATCGGTGAACGCCGTCACGCGAGAATCCGCGCTCACCACCGCCGCCTTCCCATCCGTAGCCCGCATCCACCAAGATGCGGAAACTGCCCACGAGGGGACGGCGCATCACACCCGAACCCACCAGATAGGGGTCCGGGATTCCTCCGGCCGACCGCCAGTGGCGCAAGTCTTGATGAATGAACCCTTTCGTGATCGGATGCTCGCTCGCGCGCGCATAAGCTGCGTTGATTTCCCATCCAGAGTTCTCCACCGGAACACCGCGGAACGAACCGGATGGCAAATCCTCGCCCCGGCTCAGGGCTAGCAGCTTTCCGCCGCCTTCCACAAATTCCTCCAACTTTCGCCACTCCTCCGCCGACAGCCTCACGCCCGGCTGCACGACAAGCGTGCGTTGCTTTTCTCTTGTGCCTGCTTCGACCGATGCCACCACAGCAAAACGGGCGCCCAAGCGCTTGAGCGTACTCAGCGCCTCGCCGTGGCCGAGCACCGCAAACCGCTTCAGTCCCTGCAAATTCGTAGGAGGACTCAACGCAAACATCCGCTTATCGGCCCACACCCGATCCAGCCACCATTCTTTGGCCAAGTATGATGGCACGTAACTGTCCTCCAGTAACGGGGCGCTCCGGCGCAATTCCACCGCAATCTGGAGCGCCGTGGACTTGTTCACGGTCGGCAGCTTCCCCTTGAGCTCGACTTCCGTCCGTTCGCCGGCCCCCAATCGAATCGGGATCTCGCCGGACGCCACGGTTTTCTCCGTCCCTTTCGCCAGATTCCACGGCCCGTTTTCATCCGGGTCGATGGCCCATTCCCCGGTCCTCGCCGTCCAGATCAATCGGCCGTCAAATGGCTGGTTGGCGCCGTTGATCACCAGATACGGCAGCGCCATTGGTTCCCCGCTCCGCAGGGTTTCATGCCAGTGCGACGGAAAGGCAATGATGGGCTTGTTGGCCTTATGCGAAAGCTCGAAAACGTAGTCCGGCGCGCCGCCCAATCGCCCATCCGGCTGCCGAATGCTGAATCGATCGCCAAAGTTGAGCAGCATGCTCACCGTGTTTTGTTGGCGCACAAAGCAGATGCCCAGATAGCTGCCCCACGCCTGATAGAGCCGCGTCCATAACACTCGCATTTCGGGCGCGTAGCGAAATTCGCCGGCCCGGTAGGAATAGTCGTTGAAGTCCTGACTTGTGATGTCCATCCCCAGCGTTTCGCCCCATTCATCAATCACAATGGGGCTGTACCGATTCCAGCTGCCGGCAAAGTCGAAGTACCAGCTCTTGTACTTCAAGCCGCCCGTGGGGAAATCGGCAAAGTAGCCATGATTGTTGTAGGCCGCGTCGAAAATATCGCTGTGCCCGCGAAGGTCCCAGTTGTGGCTCGATGTGACGAGGCGCGTCGGATCCACCTGCCGGGCCACGTCCATCTTCCGAATCAGCCACGGCACTGCCGGCGCAAACATGTTCGGCATCCCGCCGGTAAACGTCCCTTCGTTGTCTGTCGCCCACAGCACGATCGAAGGGTTGTTCCGCCGCGCGCGGATGAACTCCGCCCAATGTCTGATATTGTTCTCCCAATACTCCGGCGAGGCCGCCGGACCGCCCTGTTCGTCTTGAATGGAAACCAACACTCCCAATTCGTCCGCGGCCGCGCAGAAGTTGTGATCGGGCAACGTGTGGTGCGTGCGAATGCAGTTGCCATTATGCCAGCGGGCGATTCCTCGCAGTTTTTCCTTGGCCTCCTCCACGCTCGAAAACGGCGCCTGACCGTACTGGATCCAACTGCCGCCGCCCATGAAGAGCGGCGCTTCGTTGAGCATGATGCGCGCCTTGTCTATGCGAAGATCGCGGAACCCAAACCGTACCTGCTCCCGATCCTCTACCTGCCCAAGCTGCTCCTCCTTCGGCGGCGTCAACTCTGCAATGAAATGGTACAGATTCGGCGCCTCCGGACTCCACAACAGCGCCTCCGGCCAGTGCCCTCGCACCGTCACCACATGCCGTCCCGGCGGCACCAACTGATCGTTGAAAAAGAAGCTCGTTCCCGCCGCCTTCCCCTCCGCCGGCCCGATCAGTTGTGCGCCCGCCGTCCGACCATGCACGGCCACGTGCACGGGTTGTTCCGTGGTGTTCACCACTTCCACTTCCGCTTCCAGCCGACGCGAAGCCACCGCCGTCTTCACAAAGATGTCGTCGATAAACACCCGCGGCGCAATGATGAGCTCGCCACCGAACGGCAGCCCCACCAGCACCCCCCACCGCTGGAACGTCAACTTCTCCCCAGAAATCGGACGGTATTCGTAGGGATTGCCGATCAGGCCGGGGAACAACTTGTCCCGCACCAACCATTTGCCCTCAAACTGGTTTTCTCCCAGCAATGCGGAGCCATTACTCAATCCCAGGACAATCTGGTTCTTCCCCCCTTTGAAAAGCCCTACCGCCGGCTTGGGCCGAAACGGCACCAGTGCCCCCATGTGACGGTCCACCAACTGCCCGTTCACAAAGAGCTTCGCCAGATGCGCCGCGCTGCCGAACCGGAACGCAAACGCCTTGTCCACATCCTCGGGCGCAATCTCCACTTCCTTGACGATCCATGCTGAATCGTGCTGCTTGTCTGTCCAGAGCCCCGGAACGGTCACCGTCCCCCACGTCTCGTCCACGGGGGGCACTTCATTCGGAGTTTCCCGCCCTTCGATCCACTTGATCTTCCACTCGCCGGACAAATCTATCACCTTTCGCGGGCCGCTCTCTGCCGCCACACCGGTAACCGCAACCCACAGCCCCGCCGCCAGCAACCACCGCCTCATGTGTTTCATTGTGCTTCTCCTCGTCGTTCTCCTACCGCCAGCCCTTTGTTACCGCCCACCAATCTCTGCCTCTGGCAATACCCGATCCAAGATGCGAAATTCATCCAACACCCCGCGGAAGCTTTCCATGCCAAATCCTTTCGGCGCGCCTATCGCAAACGCACCCCGATTGTCCAAATGCCCCGTCACCACCTGCTTCGCCACAAGGCGGCCGTCAAAATACATCCTCAACTGGTTCACAGTGTCGCCGCCCTCGGTCTTGATTCGCCCATGATCCCGCACAATCGTCACTCGGGTCCAGCGACCGCCTTCAACCGCTTCGCCGGATCGCAACTGGGCATGACGCCCGCCGGTGTCATACCAGAAGATGACGCGTCCCTCCTGATCCAGCATCGTCCCGAAGTGCGACCAGGTGCCCTCTGCATGCTGAACCCAGATGCATTGCGGTCCCTGTCGCGGCGTTCCATCCGGGCGAATGAAAAAATCGAATGTCTGCTGCGGCAAGCCCGCCAGCGCCCTGCCGCGTTGGGGCCAAAGCGCGCCTTCGCGTGTCAGTCGCAATCCGCCTCCGAACCTTCCCTCGACCAATTCCGCCGGCGGCGCCAAAACGATATCGCGGGAGCCGGCGCTGCTGTCCCGCAAAACGCCGTAAGAAACCTCATCAAAATGCCACAGCGCCATCGTGTGTTCGTCTGGTTCAAAAAGGCCATCCGCCGACCGTCGCGCGACTGCAGGTCGAATCAGCACATCGAGGTTCGAAAGCAACTGTGCCACATACCCCTCAGCCCGCGCCTGCACATAGGGGTTCACGAAAATCGGATCCCCGTCCTCTCGCGTGCGAAACCCGCTCGCCCACGGCTGTTCCAGGTTGGCTCGGCGCAGAATCGGCACATCCGGCGGCGGATCCCACAAGACCTGGTCAATCACGATCCGACCCTCGCCATGAGGAATCACCACGAGCGCCCCCTGTTGCGTAAGATTTTTGACGCGTTCTGCAGGACCTTTAACGCCAACCATCATAATTTGCTGATACGCCTTGACGTTTTCCTGGGCGTATGTTTCACACCAGTTGACCTCGAAATGACTGAGCCCGCGTCGCACCGGATCCTCTTCTAGCCAGTCCAGGCGGTACCGTGTCGGCTCGGGGCGGACTGGATTGACTTTCTCCTCGGCTGCTTCCAAGGCTATACCCAACAAAGAGCCTAACGCCTGAACTTGTTCAACGGTCAGGTTGTGCAGGAGAAGGGTTCCACCGCGCTGCGCAAACGCCAGCGCTTCTTCGCGCAGTGCAGCCTCCGCCAGCCACGCTGCGCCGTCTGGATGACGCGCCTGGATAATCAGCGCGCCCGCTTCGTCCGAGCGCTCCGTCGTCTGAACGCCATATGCCGACAAGTCCATCCCTACTACCCGCGCGGGCTTGAGCGGTCCCCCAAGCCACAGCGATCGATTCCCCAGATACGCCAGCGCATCGAAAAGCAGCCTTTCCGCACCCGGCACTTGAACGTTCACACCTTCCGCCAGCAACAGGCTGCTCACAAGCGCCCGGCCCTGCCCATGACGCACCTCCAGAAGCGGCGCCTGCGTGAGCCCCATCTCGCCGCGAACCATCCCGGCATCCAACAAGGGCCAGAAATTGCCCCGTCGGGGCTTCGCCCATGTTCGCTCGCTGATCGTGAACGCCGGCACGTTCGTACCCGCCGGCGGACTGAAAAACGTGCCGGCCGCACCAACCCAGTATCGCAACGCCGCCCTGGGAATGCCCCGACCCAACGGATGATCCGCCACCCGTGGATGGGCAATCACCGTCCCCGCGCCGCTGGCCCGGACCGGCGTGGCTCCCAGCACCACCGGACTGCTCGTGTCCGTCAAGACCAGCGCCGCGCCGCCGCGCTCGATGAAAGACTGCAGAGCCGCCCATTGATCGTACGTCAACCACACGCCCCGCGGCACAACCACCACCGCATTGGCGTCCGTCGGCAAGTCTGCCGTCACCCGATGCCGAATGCCTGCTCGCCGCGCAGCAGACGCAAAGGAGCCTTCCGCCGGCCAGACCACCACGGGCGGTGCATCGGACCAGCGCGTTGTCGGCAGCACGCCCAACGCCAGATCGTCACGATAAAGCGATCGGCCTTCCGCCCCCTGGAGTTCAAGCCGCAGCGTCCACGACTTGGCCGTGCGGCTGTCTGGCATGCGGAACTCAATCGCGCGGTCCTGATGAGTGGCTGCTGGCACTGAAATCCGTACCGCACCCGCGGTCAATTCCCGCCCTTTCTCATCCAATACCGTCCATCGCAGCCGGCCCCGTAGCGGAAAGAAATTGTCGTTCATTATAACCACGTCGCGCCGATATGGCCGTCCCGCCCATGCCCCGCCGTGCCACTCCTTGGGCGCAACGATGGCCGGCTTCAGGGATTTCTGCGCCATCTCGATCATTTCCGGATCGGTGGTCAATCGCCCCTGCTCACCGCGGCTACGCTCGAGCACCGCGGCCAGCTCCGGGTGCGCCGCCACCAGATCGGGCGGCGGCGTGAAGAAGCTGTACCGGTCGCCAAAGAGCAGGCACGTGGCCATCTGCTCCTGCCGACGCATTTCAATCACGCCCATGTAGGATGACCACGAATGAGCCCATCGGCCATAGTAGCTGCGCCGATCGCTCCCGCCGATGGGATTCAGGTACGCCTTGTCGCCCACCACGACGGAAGCGTGCCCGTGATTGTAACCTTCCATGCACTCATCGTCGGAAACCGGCATGGGCTTCTGCCGGTAAAGCAAGACAAAGTCATAACCGTACACGTACCAGGCGCGCGCCGCCATCGGAAACGTGTCGTCAAACTCAAAGCCCCACTGTGTCGGCGCATCAATGAGATCGCCTGCCCCGTACACGGTAAAGTCGTGACTGCACGTGTGGGGCCTTGTTGGATCCAGGGCCTTCGCGTCGCGCACAAGTTGCGCAAGATACGAGCCGCCCGGGCGTGTAGGATGCGGCTTCATGCCGCCGGCTTCATTGCCCACGGACCAGATCACCACGGACGGATGATTGCGCCGCGCCTTGATGTAACGAAGATACTGGTCGGACAAGAGCGCCCAAAACTCCGGTTCACCCCGTGTTCCCTCGCCCCAGATCGGCCCCTGCGGTAACAGCATCAACCCCACCTCGTCCGCCGCTTCGAGCATCGCCACCGTCGGGGGCGAGTAATGGGTGCGTATGGTGTTGACGTAATTCCGCGTGATTTGTTGAACCCATCGGTCTTTCTCTCGATCCTTGTCCGCACTGCGCCCCACGTGGGAACCGCCACGCAGCATGATCTTTCTTCCATTGAGCAAGAGACGATGCCCCTCGACGGTGATCTGACGGAATCCAAAACGTGTCGTCGCCACATCCGCTGCGGCCTTCCCGCCGTCCGCCGACTCCAGTCGCGTTTCCAGCGTATAAAGGTACGGATCATGCGGCCACCACAGGCGCGGTCTGGCCCATTCCCCGGTCACCGTCACCGTGTTCGTGCTCTGCGGCGGCAGCCGCACTGGAACCGGCGCCAAAGTCTTGATTGATTTGCCGTCCGCGTCGCGCGCGATCAGCGTGAGCCGCCGCCGCTGTTCGCCGTCTGTCGTGTTGATGATTTCCACATCTACGGCCAGCGCCTTTTGAGCCACCGACGGCCGCACAAAGACATCGTTCACGAATACGTCTGGCGCCAGGATCATACGGCCGTTTTCAAACATACCCACCTTACGGCCGCCGTTGTCGTACATGATGACCGGGTCCGTGTTGGTCAGTTCCTTCGCATGCAGAGCGGCCGGTGTAAGGCTCAGATGGATCAGATTTCCACCCGGCCGAACCGCATGTGTCACATCTGCCCGCCAGGGGGAGAATCCACCCCAGTATGTTCCGCAATCCACGCCGTTGACGAACAGGCGGCACCGGAAATAGAGCGAATCGAATTCGAGCAGTACCCGCCGGCTGGAAAGTGTGTTCGGCAAATTTACTTGCCGCGCGAGCCACGCGCCTTGCCATTCCCTCAGGAGGATCAGTTGAGGCTGACGGCACAACTGCCAGGTTTCCGTCGCGGCTGGGCGCACCGGATCATTGGTCGGCATGGTTTCCGGCCAAACAGGAGGCGCTTCCATTTGCTCCGCGCTCATTGGATGGAGCAGCCATTCGCCGGACAGGTCGGTAGTCTGCCGCGCTATTTCCCCGCCATATCCCCAAAGACCGGACGCCAGCCATATCGCTCCGATCAACACCAAACCATGCACCCTGTTGGCCACGCCCTACTCCTTATCAGTGAAACGTTGTCGTGGTGCGAGCAAAAGGTGACAGTTTGTGTGCGATCAAAATTGGGATTCTGCGAGGCGGGGCTTGACAAGAGGAGAACGCATGAGAGGGTGGTCGCGGCACGGGCGGGATAGGGCTCTGCGGGAGCGCAACCCGAG
>CALHGX010000005.1 GCA_938031185.1 uncultured bacterium | reverse complement strand
ATGCGCCAGCATGGCCGGCCACGGGGTGGCGCGCCGCCCCCTAGGGGGCGGGGATAGGGACCAGACAAGGAGGTGGACAACCGAAAGAACATTAGCTTACTTTACCCGTAGAACTGTCCAATCAATGGGGAGCACCTCCGCTGACAATTCCGACAACCTGGCCGTTCTCCACCACCGGCACGCGCCGAATGCGCCGCGCGCCAAACAGGGCGATGACATCCGAAACGTCGGTCTGCGGAGAAACCGAGACCACATCCTTGGTCATGGCCTGCGACACGCGCGTATCGGCCGCGTCGCCACTCAGCGCGAAGTTCATGATGTCATGTTCCGTGACAATACCCACCAGCCGTCCACGCTCATCCAGCTCCGGCAAACCGCTGATGTGCCATCGCAACAACAAGGCAATGGCCTCCGTCAGCTTCTCCTCCGTTGTTATCTTCACGACCGGCGACGTCATGATTTCCCGCACCTGTTTATTCTTCATCAGCGTTCCCTCCTTTCGCCGTGAGAATAGCCGAGACAAAAGATATCGTCAAAGCGTTATTTCTCGTTGCCTCTGATTCCTTGCTCCCTGCCGAGGCTCTATCCGCCGCTCTCACCCGGCGTTTGCCGTACCGCCGGATTGACAACGCGTCTGGCCACGGATATCTTTTTGCCAAATGAAAACAGTGCTTCGTCAAGTGCGAATGCTGTTTCGGTCCCCCGAGCCGGAACAAAACGAAATTCACTCCATAGTCTATGTAGCCGAAAACCGGGGCCCCAAGCTTGACCAGCCTATGAGGCCTTCCGACCAGATTGAGATCCTTCGGCGCTTCGCTGCATGGGCGGCCCGGGAAAAGAACCCCATCACCGTGATTTTCGTTGGCGAACCCCTTCGCCGGCACCCCGACGACTCCGAGCACGGCGGGGTCCGCATTCGATACGCGCCCAACGCGGCGGCGCTTCCCACAGTGGTGCGCAAGACCTTGCGTGCCAGCCGGAACGGTCATCGGACGGTCCTGGTCACCGCGCGCCCCGACTTGGAGGCGCAGGCGGCCAAGGCCGGGTGCGACACCATGCGCCCCACCTGCTTCCTTAAGGCGCTCGATTCGACCATTGGACCGGCCGCTCCGCCGCGCAAACCCGTGCCGGTCAAACCGAACGAACAGGCTCCGGCAGGGCCGCAGTCTGAACCGGTCAAGCCAACCCAGGAGCCAGAGTCCAGCGAAATCGGCGAGATGGTTGATCTTCTCTAACCCAGGAGTCGAAGAACCGTTCTTCGAGAAAGAAGGCACAGGGCATCATGAGCGCAAAACGATATCTTTTCGGAGCATCGGTATGCCTGGCCGCCGTTATGGCTTTTCTGGCAGGCTGCGAAACCGATTCCGCGGATTCGGAGATTTACGTGACACCCGAGTCGGTCGTCATGGTGCCCGGACAGACACAGGAGTTTGTCGCTCACGACGGCTACGACTACCGCTGGTCACTGAACCCCGACGACGGGAGCGGGCGCCTCAACACCACCGTCGGCGACCGCGTGATTTACACCTGTCTTGCGACCAATGTAGGTGCTTCCCCCAAGCGCGTCGTCGTATCGGCCTTCATCAAAGGAACGGCTTCCGGCGCCTCGACCAACAACGCAGCCCCCTATTCGGCCTCCGCGGAAGCCCACGTGTACTATCCCACCCCTACCGGCGGGGGCTCGACGGGAACCGCATCTCTCAAGGTGACGCCGTCCGCAGCCGCCATCGGCACCGGCGGCACGCAGGCGCTGTCGGCTTCCGGCGGGACGCCGCCCTACACCTGGAGCGTGAAAACCGCTAGTCTGGGTTCGGTGTTTCCCACGTCGGGTCAGTCCGTGGTGTACAGCGCAACCGCCACGCCCGGAACCAACACGGTCAGTTGTCTCGACGCGGCCGGCGCAAATGTGCTGGTCACGATCACGCAGAACTAACGCCGGTTCCCCATGCCATCTTCGTCCCACCGGATCACCAGCCTGCTGAATCCGCGGATCAAGAAGGTTGTGGCGCTCAGACAAAGGACTGATCGCGACCGCGCAAACCTCATGCTGATCGAAGGCTATCGCGAAATCAAACGGGCCTTGGACAATCAACACTGGCCTCTTGAACTGTACCACGCGCCGGAGCTGTACCAGGGAACAAACGAACCCGATCTCGTTCGTCAGGCGGCGCAGGCCGGCGCGGTTGTCGTAGAATGCACGGCTCGCGTTTTTCAGAAAATGTCCTACCGCGAGCGGCCTGAAGGGTTGCTGGCGGTTGCTCGCCAGGTTCGCAGAAAACTGGACGATCTGCGCTTGCCCAAGGCGCCCCTGGTCGTCGTGGCCGAAGCAATAGAGAAACCGGGAAACTTGGGCACGATTCTTCGCTCCGCCGATGCCGCCGGCGTGCATGCGATCATCGTGTGCGACCGTTGCACCGATTTGAACAACCCCAACGTGGTTCGCGCCAGCCTCGGCACGCTTTTCTCCGTCCAGGTGGCCGAAGCATCTAGCGCCGAGACGCTGGACTGGCTCCGGGCTCACCGGCTGGCCATCGTCGCCGCCACGCCTCACGCCGAAAAGGAGTACTTCGATGTGGACCTCACCGGCGGCGTGGCGATCGTCGTCGGCGCGGAGCAATACGGCTTAAGCGAAGCATGGCTCGAGGCGGCCAGCGTTCGCGTGAGAATCCCCATGCGAGGACAGGCGGACTCCCTTAACGTGGCCGCCGCCACTACGCTTCTGCTCTATGAGGCGCTTCGGCAGCGCCGCGCATGCCCTTCGGCGTCATGAAGGATCGGCCTTTTTTGCCTCCGCACTCGCTTTGGGCTCGAAATCTTCGCAGCTATCCGTGGCCTCGACAAAACGCCGGTGTCTGGCGCATCGCTGGGTGAAGGGGTTCACAACATACTGCCGGCAATAACGGCAGAGACGCCCCTTTTCTTCATCCCGAAAGACCCGCACGGTTTTCGGCGCATCAGACGTGTCAAACACCCGGGGTGCGCGGCGTTGCTTGAAAGGCACGTCGGCTTCCGACGCGTACTCATACCCGCAGGCGGCGCACGTCAGGATTTCCCCCACGCGTTTGAATCCTTCGTACCGAGGCATTCGCTTGAGCAGCGATTCCTCGCCGCACGACCGACAAATGATTTCCACAGACGTCTCGCCCATGGATCACGCCCTCCTTGAGCTTGCCCTCTTTCCAACGCCTCACAACATGGCGACGAGCGTGTCAGCCGCCGATGCGATGGCCTCCGGCACCTTGGCTGCATCTTTTCCGCCCGCGCGTGCCAGACCGGGCTGTCCACCGCCGCTGCCACCCGCCACTCGCGCCACTTCTTTGATAAGCCGGCCGGCATGCAACCCCCGCTCCACGAGGTCACGGCTGATCGCGCCAACAAACTGCGCCTTGCCGCCCGCCACGCCGCTGCCCAGCACCACCACGCCCGACCCCATGCCGGCCAAAACGGCCTCGGCCAAACACTGCAGCGCCTCCCCTGAAACTTCTTCCAGCGCCGCCACCGCCAGGCGAACCCCTTTCACGTCCCGCGCTCCTTTAGCAATAGTCTCCGCGCGGCCCAGCAACGCCGCTCGCTCCCGCTCGCGCAGTTCTTTTTCGAGACTCTTGATTTGTGCCGTCATCGCCTCCATCCGCGCCGGCAACTCGCTGGGCGCAACGCTCAGCCGCGCGGCCAGTGCCTCCAGAAGCGCCCGGTCGTTTCGCGCCAGTTCATAGGCCGCTAATCCGGCGGCTGCTTCAATTCGTCTCACCCCGGATGCGATCGAACTCTCGGCCAGAATCCGGAAAGCGCCAATTTCCCCCGTGCGGGCCACGTGTGTGCCGCCGCAAAGCTCGCGGCTGTACCCGTTCACGGAAACCACGCGCACCGTATCGCCATACTTCTCATCGAAGAGCGCAATAATGCCCGATCCGGGAATATCCTTGAGCGCCATCTCGGTCGTCGTCACCGGATCGTCCGCCATGATCAGTTCGTTGACCATTCGTTCAACGGCATCCACCTGTTCCTTGCTCAACGCTTCAAACCAGTTGAAGTCGAACCGCAAACGGTCGGGCCCCACGTAGGAACCGGCTTGGCTGACCCCCGTTCCAACCACGGTTCGCAAGGCGTACTGGAGCAAATGCGTGGCCGTATGGTGTCGGGCCAGCGCCTGCCGACGGGCATCCGTCACAACCGCGCGCACCGTCTGCCCTTCCGCGACGCGGCCTTTTGCGATCCGCCCGACGTGGAATACGATCCCCTCGGCTGGCGAGCGGGTATCGCGCACATCAAAACGCCCTCCTTCGCTTGCGATATGACCGTGGTCGCCCAGCTGTCCTCCCTTTTCGGCGTAAAACGGCGTCTCGGACAACAACAGCAAGCCTTCTTCCCCTTCCGCAAGCGCTTCGACCCGCTCCACGCTCTCTCCGGTCACCCGCACCACCCCGATAACGGTAGCGTTCTGTTCCAGCGTCCTGTATCCCGTAAACACAGTTCGCAATCCGCGCGAAACCAAATCGGATACCAAGTCCGCATGCGCGGGGCTTGCGGCAGCCTTTCGCGCCCCCCGGGCACGCCGGCGTTGCGCTTCCATGCTTCGGTCGAACGCCGCCTGATCCACCGTCAGCCCCTTTTCCGCCGCCATGACCATCGTCAAGTCCAGCGGAAATCCGTACGTGTCGTACAGCCGAAAAGCTTCTTCGCCGGGAAACACAGTTTGTCCGCCGGCCAACACCCTCGAGGCCGTTTCTTCAAAAGTCTCAATGCCCCGATCCAGTGTTTCGGCAAAACTGGTTTCCTCGGCCCGTAGCGCACGGACAATCTCGCGTGCCCGATCCTTCAGTTCGGGATAGGCTTCACCCATGGCCGCCTCCAGCGTTGGGAACAGTTCCGCCATGAACGGCTGCGTCATGCCCAACCGGCGCCCATAGCGGACCGCCCGCCGCAGCAGACGCCGCAACACGTACCCGCGACCCTCATTCGAAGGCATGACCCCGTCAGCCATGGCAAACGCCAGCGCGCGCAGGTGATCCGCTATGACCCGCATCGCCACAGCATCCGCTGCGACGTATGAACGTCCGCTCACCCGCTCGACCGCCCGGATGATCGGCATGAAGAGATCCGTGTCGTAGTTTGAAGGCCGGCCTTGAATCACCGCGGACACGCGCTCCAACCCCATGCCCGTATCCACATGCTTCGAGGGCAGTTCCTCCAACGAGCCGTCCGCCCGCCGGTTGTATTGAATGAAGACGTGATTCCATATCTCGATCACTTCCGGCCGGCCGGCATTGACCATTTCCGGACCACACCCGCCTTCCGTCCGATCAAAATGAATCTCCGAGCAGGGCCCGCAGGGACCCGTTTCCCCCATCTCCCAGAAATTGTCCTTCTCGCCGAATCGCAGAACATGCGACGGCTCAATGTTCGTGATGTCCCGCCAGATGGCCGCGGCCTCTTCGTCCTCCTTGTACACCGTCGCCCAGAGGCGCTCTTTCGGCAGCCTCCAGACCGTGGTAAGCAGTTCCCAGCCCCACTGGATGGATTCGCGCTTGTAATAGTCTCCGAACGACCAGTTTCCGAGCATCTCGAAGAACGTGTGGTGATAGGTGTCGTGCCCGACTTCTTCCAGATCGTTGTGTTTTCCGCTAACCCGTATGCACTTCTGCGAGTTCGCCACCCGCCGATACGCGCTGGCACGCGCGCCGAGGAAAATGTCCTTGAACTGGTTCATCCCTGCGTTCACGAAAAGCAGGGAGGGATCCGCCGGCAACACCACCGGCGAACTCGGCACGATTTCGTGCCCCTTGGAACGAAAAAACTCGAGGAAGGAACTCCGAATCTCGCCCGCCGACATGGTTTTCGCCGCCATACTCTCCACCTTTCGCCCGCCGCCGCCAGACCGTCGGCTCTATCCGCCCCTGAGGCCCGACTCTCAAGCACGCACCGGCACCCACCCGCCTTTGCGGGCAGCCGCCATGCTGCACTCCAAATACGCCTGGATGCGCACCGCCCCTTCAAAACTCGTCTGCCCCTGCCGCCCGGTCCGAATGGACGTAACAAACCGCTGGTACGTATCCGGAACCGGCAGGCAGGCCACTGATTGCCACCGGCAGGCATCCACATCACGCCCCGCACACATCCGCAACGCACCCTCTGCAGGACGATCGAGATTCAAATCCAGAGCCCCGCGATCACCATATACTCGCAGTGCCACCGTATTGGCGTGCCCCGTGGCCCACCGACTGGCATGCAACACCCCATGCGCGCCGTTGCAAAATCGCACGGTCGTCAGCATGCTGTCGTTGGCATCGAACACATATCGGCCCACACGGGGCGGGTCCTTCTTGAAAACCGGCAGATCGCAATTCAGCACGCCAAAAGGCCCCACAACAAAATCAACCAAGTCATATAGATGCACGCCGATATCGCCCAAGACCCCCAAACTGCCATGCCGGACGCTCAGGCGCCACAGAAAGCCTTCGGCCTGCCGCCAGTCCCCCCAATATTTGCCAACCAGCCAGCTTTGCAGATAACAGCCTTCCACGTGCAGAACGCGCCCGACTCGTCCCTGCGCCACCAGTTCGGCTGCCCGTTGCGTAGCCGGAGCATTGCGATAGGAGAAATTAACGGCTGTCAACACACCCGCCTTCCGCGCCGCCCGGTACATTTTCTTGGCGTCCTGCAGATTGTCGGCTAACGGTTTTTCGCACATAACGTGAAGTCCTCGCCGTATGGCCGCCAGCGCCGCCCCTGCATGCGCGTGATCGGGAGTGACCACGCTCACCCCGTCTAGCGGTTCCCGATCCAGCATTTCTTCCAGACTAGTGTATGCCGCGGGTATACCGTGCTTCCTGGCAAACTCCTCGGCTCGCCCCGGCACAATGTCGCAGCAGGCTGTGAGACGGGCCCCCTTGATTTCCTTGAACCGTTTCGCATGCCATTTCGCCATGCCGCCCGTGCCAATCAGGCCGATCCTTACCAGGTTCACGTTCAATTCTTCCCTCTCTGTTGAAGGCGTCAACATACCGCGCCGCGTCACACCCGCAAGCACAAATTCGCCACGTTCATCCGGCTGCCCCCGGCCACCTCGAATGCGTTCGGCCGCAAACGGAACACCAAGGCATTTTTCCTCTGGTCTGGGTTCATCGGACGAAGTATAAACTCACGGCATGAACACGCCGTCCACATCCCAGCGCCAGCCGGAACTGATCGTGGCGCTGGATCTGCCGTTCGCGGACGTCCCGCCCCTTCTCGGCTCTCTGCCGCAAGTGCGCTGGTTCAAGGTGGGGTTAGAAATGTACACCGAACAGGGGCCCCGGGCCGTCTCGTGGCTTCGCGAGCACGGCCGGCAGGTTTTTCTCGATCTCAAACTCCACGACATTCCCCGCACAGTGGCCCGGGCCGTCCAAGCGGCCGCCCGCCACGGCGTCTCGCTTCTAACCCTGCACGCGGCCGGCGGACGCGCCATGCTGCGCGCCGCGGCCGAGGCCGCGGGTGAGGCCGGATCGGCCTCGCCCCGACTGGTTGCCGTCACCACACTGACCAGTCTCGGCCCAGAAGACCTGCGGGACATCGGGGTCTCGCGTTCGATGCCCGAGCAGGCTCTAGCCTTGGCGGAACTTGCCCTGTCGACCGGACTCCATGGAGTGGTGACCTCCGCGCAAGAAGCCGCTGATTTGCGAAAACGCTTCGGCCCCGATCCGATCCTCGTGACCCCCGGCATCCGGCCGGCCGGAACCGAAAGCGGCGACCAAAAGCGAGTGGCAACCGCCGCCATGGCAGTGCATGCCGGCGCATCCATGCTCGTCGTGGGCCGGCCGATCCTTGAAGCCGCCTTCCCCGGACAGGCCGCGCAAATGCTGTTGGACGAAATTCACACGGCGGCAACCTGCCGCGGCGCACAAGGCCACTGAAGCAAACGGAAACGACCTGCTATTCGGCTGGCAACTCGTCATCCGTCGCCGATCCGATTCGCTTCGGTCTGGTCCCCACCCATGGTCCAATCCCGCGCTTGGAAGCGGCAAGGAAATTTCTGAACTCTGCCATCAGGGACCCGGCTGCAGCATCCGCCATTCGGTCCACCGCCTGCTGCATGTTCAGCCCGCTTCGATAGGTCACGTCAAATGCGGCCTTGACCTCGGCGCGCTGCGCCTGTGTCATGCCCGCCCGCCTCATCCCGACAACGTTCAGGCCTTGAATCATGTTCAGTGCGCCGGTGCGCGTCATGCAAAAAGGCGGCACGTCCTTGGTCAGCATGCTACCGCCACCCACCATCGCCAAACGCCCGATCCGCACAAACTGATGCACGGCCACCAAACCGCTAATAAAGGCTCGGTCGCCCACGGTCACATGGCCGGCCAACATGGATCCGTTGGCCATGATCACCCGCTGCCCAAGCCGCGCGTTATGTCCCACGTGGCTCATGGCCATCAGGAAACAATCATCTCCTATTTCGGTCACCGAATCCTCCGTGGCCCCCCGATGTATCGTCACATACTCCCGAAGGGTGCAGCGATCTCCGATTCTTGTGAAGGATCGTTGCCCCCGGAACCCGAGATCTTGCGGTGTGTCGCCTATGATCGCCCCTGCGTGAACGCGGCAATCCCTTCCCAGCCGCGTGTACCGTCCAATAGAGGCCCTGGGCCCGATGCTTGACCCATCGCCGATTTCCACATCCGCTTCGACGACCGAAAACGGTCCTATGCTCACATCCCGGCCCAGTTGCGCCCCCCGATCCACGATTGCCGTCGGATGAATATTCACTTCCTGACTTCCCCACTCATCACGCGAACACGCCTCACGCTTCATCAAAACTTGCAAGACCAGCGTCCCGCAGACTCACGAAATCGTCCGTCCGCTCATCGGATGGCCGGCCCAGAACGACATGATCCAGCACTCGAATACCCATCAAACGGCCCGCCTCGATCAGTTGACGCGTCACTCGCAGGTCTTCCGCCGAAGGGCTTGGATCGCCGGACGGATGATTATGCACAAGGATGATGGCGGAACAAGCGGCCTGGACGGCCTTGCGAAAAACCTCCCTCGGATGGACTAGGCTGGCGTCCAACACCCCCTCGCTCACCTGCTCCGGCGGCCCCTTTAAACGATGCTTGGCATCCAGCAGTAGAATCCAGAACCGTTCCCGATTCAGCGGGCGGGCGGTCTCTCGCAACACCGCCGCCACATCTTCGGCAGAGCGAATCGAACCGCCTTTTGCCACCCGTTCAGCCGCGAGCCGCACAGCAAGTTGCAGGGCGGCCTTGAGCACCTGCGCTTTCACTCGCCCCAAACCGGGAAATCTCGGATCGCCGGCCAGCTCTTCAACCGAAGCCCGGGATAGCGCGTTCAATGATCCATAGGCCGCCAGAAGGCGTTGCGCCAGTTCAACCACGTTCACACCCGGAGCCCCGGCTCCCAGCACGACCGCCAGAAGAACCGCCACAGAAACATTCTCCTCGCCAACTCGTTGCATTTCCTCCCGCGGCCGGAGGCTTTCGGGCAGATCCGTAATACGCTGCCGCGCAGGATTGGCCCCGTCCCCCTTCACCCTGTGCCTTCCTTCTCCCTCGAACATGAATACGCGCGCCAGGGCAACGCCCCTATCCGCTTCCACTCCTCCACTACTCGAAAGCCGACTTCCGGGACCGTTTCATCCGGCGCCACGCGGAGCCACCGAATATGGGCCTGCCGCCTGAACCAGGTCATTTGCCGCTTCGCCAGATGCCTTGTGCGTGCCTTCGTGCGCTCCATGGCTTCGCCGCGCGGTATTTCCCCTCGCACCGCCGCGATCCCTTCGGCATAGCCAATCGCCTGCATCGCCGTTCGTGAAGGCGAACGCTCCAACGCAAGCAAATCGCGTATCTCGGACTCCAACCCTTGCTCGTACATGGCCGCCACTCGTGCTTCAATCCGTTCCCGCAAATCCGCGGCATCGCGTAGCAACCCCACCAACACAGGCGCTTCATCAACGGCCCCCCATGATCTGCCCGCTTTCACGCCTTGCTCAATCTTCTCCAGCGCTCGGATCAAACGCCGTGGATTGAAGGGATCGGCCAGCGCCTCTAGGGCCTCTGGCGCCCTCCGCAAAAGCGCCTGACGCAGTCCTTCAACCCCTTCTTCGCGCCACAACGCCTCAAAACGCTCCCGAGATTCAACGTCCGACGCGTCTGCCCCATTCAATCCTTCCGTCAGACATTTCACATAGAGTCCCGTTCCGCCCGCAACAATCAGCGGTCGGCCGGCCGCCGCGCAAGCCGTCTGCGCCTCTTGAGCCACCTCCAGAAACATCGCCACGCTGAATTCGCTCCAGACGTCCGCCACGTCCACACCCCAATAACGAACTCGCTGGCGCTCGGTCGCATCCGGTTTCGCAGTCCCAATGTCCATGCCGCGGTAGACCAGCATGGAATCGGCTGAAAGGATGTCGCATCCCTCCCGCTCCGCAATCCATTGAGCCACCGCTGTTTTCCCGCACGCGGTTGCGCCGACCAAAAAATACATGCCTGGAACAAGCAAACCGTATGCTCCTGAAGGTCGTGCCGACCGACCATCACTTCGCGCCGCCCTTGTCCGCTAGCCCGGCCGCGGCGCCACATGACGTGACCGCGCGACCGGATATCCACCAGGTGGACAACGCATACAGAAACACACCGATGCATATGGCGGCATCGGCCACATTGAAGGCGGGGAAATGCCGGTCCTGCCAATGAAAATCCAGAAAATCCACCACGTAGTGCAATTTCACCCGGTCAATGAAATTGCCAAGAATGCCGCCCAACATGACACCGAGGGCGATGCGATGCGTCAGGCAATCAGCCAAAAAAGCCCTACGGAAGAACACCATCAGCGCCGCCATTACCGCCGAAACAATGGCCAACCACCCGTTCAATCCGATAAGCATGCCCCATGCCGCGCCGGTATTTCGCACATACGTCAGGTTGAACAGTCCCTCGACGACCGGCAGGGACATCCCGGGGAAAAATCGTTCACGGACCATCGTCTTCGTCACCTGATCCGCAATGACGATCGCCATGCTGAGGATCAGCGCGAGCATTCCGCCTTTCCCGCCTGCCACCCCGGGGCCCGCTCGCCCTTATTCCGTCTCTTCCGGCTCCGCCGTTTCCGCCACGGGCTCTGCGCGCTGTGCAAGCGTCTCGCCGAACGGGCGGTAGCGCGTCTGCCCTTTTTCCATGGCCGATTGACACCGTACGCACATGCGGGCGAACGGCAAGGCTATTAGCCGGCTTCTTTCGATGGCGCAGCCGCATTCGTCACAGCGGCCGTATGTTTTGTCCTCGATGCGGCGCAAGGCTTCGTTGATCTCATAAAGCGCGTCATGCTCGCTGCTGACGAGGTTCAGGGCGAATTCCCGGTCAAAGTCATCCGTTCGATCCTCCGTGGAGGAATCGTCCACATACCGGAGCGTATCAGAGGACAGCGAACTGATCTGCCCGTTAAGGCGATCCCTCATTTTCACAAGCATGTCCCGAAACTCGCGCAAATCCTGCTGGGTCATTTTGGTACCCGAGGCAGCCGCCGATTTAGCCGGTCGCTCCGCCGTCGCCCGCGGCGTTGCGACAGTCGCCAGCCGGGCCGGTTTCTTGGCTTCAACCCGAGAATGCGCTTTCGCCTTCTTCGCTTGAGGTGCACTCTTCCTTGAAATTTGCTTCTTTGCCGCCATGTCGTTTTTCCGTTCTGCTGGGTTTGCAGCGAACAGGCTCAAGGCGTCCCTGCCCTTTAACCTGCCACCGCCAATATCTCATGAAAAACGCATATCGATACCATGCAACGCCATGTCTGTCAACGCCAGGAAACAAAACAACAAGGCGTCGCCAGGCAGACAAGCAAATGATTCTTCCTCAGCTTTTGCGGCCGGTGGTATTGCCCTCTGGGGCCGGAAGCTCTAGACTGAAAAGCCTGATGCAATCGAACAGCGCGCCAATGATTGCCGTCGGCTTGAGCGGCGGTGTCGACTCAACGATGGCAGCCTACCTGCTGAAGCAGGCTGGAGCCCGACTCGTTGGGTTGACCATGCAAATATGGGACGAGTCCTTGTCCATCGAAAAGCCCATCCGATCCGGCTGTTTCGGTCCGGGAGAGGCTGCGGATATTGAGGGGGCGCGTCAGGTCGCCGCGCGATTGGACATTCCACACCATGTCATCCCCCTCAAGGAGGAGTACCGCGCCGCCGTGGTGGAGTACTTCCGCAAGGAATACCGCGCCGGCCGCACGCCTAATCCCTGCGTGACCTGCAATCGCCGCATCAAGTTCGACCTCCTGCTCGAACGCGCCAGAGCGGCCGGCATCGCCTTCGACCGCTTCGCCACCGGACACTATGCTCGCACAGCCCAAGACAGTTCGACCGGGCGCATCGTGCTCCGCCGGGCGGCGGACCGGGCCAAGGATCAGTCCTATTTTCTGGCCCTTCTTTCTCAAGCCCAGCTTCGTGCGGCTCTTTTCCCGTTGGGCGACTTGACCAAGGATGCTGTAAAGACGATGGCCCGGGAATGTGGATTCGCCGATGTAGCCGCCAAAAACGAAAGCCAGGACTTCCTCGAAGCCGACGATTACTCGGTCCTCTTCTCAAGCAGCGACAGCCGGCCCGGTCCCATCCTGGACTCCGCCGGCCGGATTCTCGGCCGGCATCGGGGTCTCATACACTACACCGTGGGGCAACGGCGTGGACTCTTGCTGGGCGGAACCAAGGAGCCTCTGTATGTGTTGCGTCTGGACCCGGACGCCAACGCTGTGATTGTCGGTCCACGGCAATCTCTGCAAGGCCGCATATTGGCGGCCTCAGGCTTGAATTGGATTCTTCGGGACGGCCCACCGAAGCGCCCAATCCGAATCGAGGCCAAAATACGTCAGCAGCACCAACCGGCTCCGGCCACGCTATACACCGAAGGACCGGACCGGGTGCGAATACTTTTTGACGAACCGCAGTCGGCTATCACGCCGGGCCAGGTAGTCGTCTTCTACCAGGAAGACATTGTGCTCGGCGCCGGTTTCATTTTTTCCACCGACGCGGCGGATGCGCCCCCCACTCCCCTTTGCGCGGATGGCCGACAAGCGACGCAACTAGTGCAGGGCTCGGAACGCTCCATGGCAGGAGAATCCGCCAAACCAAAACCATGAAATTCGTGGTGGCATGCGGAGGGACGGGTGGACACGTCTTCCCGGGGCTGGCGGCCGCACAAGCGCTTCAGTCTCGCGGCCACCAAGTCATTGTCTGGCTTTCTGGAAAGCGCATCGAGCAAACTCTTTCCGAGCAGTGGACCGGCCCCACCGAGGTGCTGAACGCAAGGAGTTTTTCGGGCGGTGTTTTCGGGCTCATGCTCGGCCTTCGGGCGGCCACGGCCGCATTCTTCAAGTGCCGGGCGCTGGTGCGCGCGCAACGTCCCGATGCCCTGCTGGCCATGGGCAGCTACACCAGTCTCGCGCCGGTTTTGGCGGCACGCCAGCAACGCATTCCGGTGCTTCTGCACGAGGCCAATGCGGTGCCGGGGCGATTCACGGCCTTGTCGGCGCCCTTTGTCCAAGCCGTGGCTCTGCATTTTCCTGAAGCCGCCAATATGTTGCGGGCCCGGCAGACGCTCTACACCGGCATGCCGGTTCGTCCGGCCATTACGCGGGCGGCATCGTCCGCCACAGGCGCGGGGGTGCCGTTCACCGTGCTCGTCATGGGAGGCAGTCAGGGAGCCCATCGCCTGAATGAACTGGCGGTGGACGCTCTGCGGCTCTTACGGGCTGACCACATCCCGTTTGCCGTCATACATCTTGCAGGCGCTCAAGATGCGGCCACGGTAGCACGCGCGTACGATGAGGCCGGCCTGGTCCACGAAACGCGTGCATTTCTGTCGGACATGGGCAGCGTCTACACACGGGCTTCAGCGGCCGTGTGCCGGGCCGGCGCTTCCACCTGCGCCGAACTGGCTCTGTTCGGCTTGCCATCCATCTTGATTCCATACCCCTTTGCCGCGCGACAGCATCAATCGGCCAATGCGGCCGCGCTGGCGCGTGCGGGCGCCGCGATACACATCGAGCAGAATGCGTTGACCACGCGGATGCTCGCAGATCTTCTGGCAAAATGGATCACGCGTCCGGAACATCTGGATGCCATGCGTCGCGCCGCCCGGACCCGAGCCTGTCCTGATGCCGCCGACCGCCTGGCGAATGCCTTGGAACGCCTCGCCGGTGCCTGAATCGCCCGAACGCCGGAACCCCTACCTCGCCGTTGCGACCTTGCCGGTTTGTTTCGAACGTGCGGCGATCAGGCACTGCAGCGCCGAGAAATCCCGATCCGCAAGCCCGGCTTCCGATGCCTGCGACAGCAACAGCTCGATCTGGCGCATCGCGGGCAAATCAAGCCCCATTTCCTGAGCGCGCAACGCCGTCAGCCGCATGTCTTTCCACATGTGTTTCAAAGCAAAATGAGGCTCGAAGTCTCCCGATCGGATCCGCGGAACCTTCAGATCAGCCAGTCCCGACCAGGCCAAATGCGCCCGGAAAGCTTCCTCCCATGTGTCCATTTCCACTCCCGCCGCCTTCGCAAAAACCATCGCCTCCACCATCGCCTCCACCATCACGGCAACAAGCAAGTTCATGCTCAGTTTGACGTCCGCCGCCCGCCCCACCGGCCCGAAATGGAATGTTTTGACTCCCACCTGCATCAGGAGGGGTTCGACTTGTTGAAGCAACGCTCTGTCACCGCCTACGTAGAAGACAATGCGCCCTTGTTCCGCAGCCAGTTTGCTCCCCGTAAATGGCGTCTCGAGAAAACGGCCGCCGGCCACCTTGATCGCCGCCTCCGCCTTGCGGTTCGCTGCCGCATCAACCGTGGAAGCATTCATCACGATTCGCCCGGTCAAAGGAATGGACGTAAGGCCATCGGGCCCTGAAATCACCCTCTCTAAAGCGGGCGGATCGGCCACGACGATCATAAGCACATCGCAGTTCCGGGCCAACGAGGCCGGCGTGGCCGCGAGTGGAATGTCCAGCCCCTCGGCATGGCTCCGCGTCCGATTCCATCCGAGCACCTCATGTCCTGCTTCCTTCCACCTTCGCGCCATCCGTGATCCGATGATCCCCAAACCAATTACGCCGACCTTCATGATTCTCCTCCACAACATGTCGCCCTGCACATCGCCTCTGCCCCTGTTTCCCACCCGCGCCAGATGGAGCAGCATACCGCTTGCAACCGTGAAGGCAACCATCCGATAATGTGCTCATGCGAGAGCCTCTGCTGTCTTTGATGATCGCATGTGCGGTAGCCGCCGCGTTTGCGGAAAACTCGTCGGACAGGCCGAAGCCGGAGTCAATGGAGCCTGATATGCAAACAAACCGCGAGATCGCCATTTTCGCGGCCGGATGCTTTTGGTGCGTCGAGGCCGTCTTTGAGTGTGTCCCTGGGGTCGTCTCTGTAGTTTCAGGCTACACAGGCGGCCACACCCCAAACCCCACCTACAAGCAGGTCTCAACCGGCAAAACCGGCCATGCAGAAGCGGTTCGCGTCGAGTACGATCCCAGCATGGTGAGCTACTCCGAACTGCTGGACTTGTTCTGGCGGGCGCATGATCCCACCACCTTGAACCGCCAGGGCGCCGATGTCGGCACCCAGTATCGCTCCGCCATTTTCTATCTCTCTGAAGAACAGAAACGCGCAGCAGAGGAATCGCGGAGTCGGTGGCAGGCCAGCGGGCACGTGAAGAATACCATCGTCACGGAAATCGTGCCCGCCGGCGAGTTCTATCCGGCTGAAGACATGCACCAAGACTATTTCGAACGGAATTCGAGCGCGCCCTACTGTCGTTTTGTCATCGCGCCCAAGCTGGAAAAACTGGGCTTGGCGTCACCCGACCGCTGATGACTCAAGCGATTCCAATACAACTTCGCCGGTGCCCACATGACGCCGTCGCCCCCATGTGAGTTCCTCCTGATTGAAGAGCCGGTGGCCTATGGGCCGGCTCTGCAACTCATGGCCAGTTGGGTAAAGCTTCGGATCGCGGATCGAATGCCGGATCGCGTGCTGATACTCCAGCACTGCCCAGTCATCACCAAGGGCCGCAACGCATTGGACCGCCACCTATTGACACCTCCCGCCCGACTGGCCGCAGCGGGCATAGCGCTTTGTGAATCGCCCCGAGGAGGAGATATCACCTACCACGGGCCGGGACAACTGGTGGCCTACCCCATTCTCAAGCTCATTGGCGAAGAGGCGGACATGCGGGCTTACGTCGCGCGTCTGGAAGAGGCCGCGCTGCTTACGGCAAGGCAGTACGGGGTCGACGCGTTCAGACAACCGGGAAAACCCGGTATTTGGACGCCCGCCGGCAAAATCGCCGCCATCGGCGTCCGCATTCAGCGGTGGGTGACGTCGCACGGACTTAGTTTCAACGTCTGCCCGGACTTAAGCGCCTTTGAACACATCGTGCCCTGTGGCTTGGCAGGGGAAAGAGTCACCTCCCTCCGTGCGCTGCTCGGCCCTGACAACGCCCCGTCTCCGCCGGCCGTTCGAGAGATCTTGGTCCGCCATCTGGCCGCCGTCTTTCGCCGCGCCTCGGAAACGCAAATTGTCCCTTCGTTGGCCGCATTGGAAGGCTGAGCCCTGCCCGTCCTTCAAGGGTGGAAGCATCGGAAGGGATCGACCCGCCCGCAAGAAACCGCTCACCATCCCAAGCCGCGAAAGAGCAGATGCAGAAGGACGGACGCGACCGCTACGGCCGCCACACAGGGCGCGATGGCCGCATAAACGCGACCCGGCGTCGCCTCGAAATACTCTCGTGATGTCACCAGGCACAAATGCACGGGCGAAAGCATCATCCCCACATACCCGAACCCATATCCAAGCACCAACGCAGCCATCGGCGTCAAATTTGAAGCCGGCATGTTGACCAACCCCGCCACCAACGGCAAAGACGCGCCGACAAAGCCGACCCCCAGGCCCGTCACCAGTCCTGCAACCAGAGGCAGGAACGCCACAGCAAACAAGACCGGTATGCCGCTTCGCAGCAATTCCTGGCCCGCCACGGGCAACAACCCCGAGCGATCCAGCATGTCCTTGAAAACCATGACGCCCATCACCGCAAAGAGCACCGAGAGATTCCGCCGCTGCAAGGCGGTCTGAAAAACGCGGTATCCGATTCGCCATCCATCCGCAGCGATCCATGCCACGGCCCCCAGCAATCCCGCCAGCATCGCCGCCATCCGCCGGTTTTCCGGGCTCCATCCCGGCCACATCGGCACAACCGAAGGCAGCACAACTGCGCTGACGATCACCATCATCAGGGGGATCGCCAGCATGATCACCCGTCCGCCGTGCCCTCCGTCTTGAGCCACGCTCAAGCTCAACTCCTCCCGATGGGGCCGGATCAGGAAGGCCAGGCCCGCCAAAACCGATACCGGAGTGAACCAGAACTGCGCCGCCACAAAACGCCACGGCTCCATGTGAAAGATGGACATGGCCACAATGACCGCAGGATAAAGCGGCCACCAATACTCCCAGGTGTGCCGGAACCAGTAGTTCACAGCTGTTTTCCAGGCCGCGCTCCGCCCCGACCCGACCGCCGCCTGTTCCACCAGCGGCGCAGAAAACACCGCGCCGGCCGGCATGGGAATCAATCCGATGACCGACGGCGTCGCCACCAAGGTCCATATCCGCCCGTGTCGGCCGCCCCATCTCCGCAACGCGCCCAGCACCGCTTCTGTGTTGCGCGCCTCGCCCATATAGCGGCCAATTTCCATGACCAGCGCCGTTACGGCCACGAACATCCACAGCAGTGGACTGGCAGTCGCAGCGCCAAGGTTATGCGCCATTTCAGCCGGCCCCTGTCCGGCCCATAGGCCCAGCACGGCCCCCGCTGCAATCATCGCCGCCCCCAGCGGCAGCCCGAGACGTGATCCAACCAGCATCAGGCAGAAAACACCCAGTACTTTCAAAAGCGCCGGCATGGATTCCTCCGCGTGCCAGGAACCGCGCGAAACAGGTTGTCAGAACAGAGGGGCACGCTCAAGACGGCGACGCCCTCCGGTAACGCACCCCCGCTTCGTGAAGAAGCGCACGGGTCTGCTCGCTGAACTCGTATTCCTCTTCAAAAACGACTTCGCGTATGCCCGCATTGATGATCATTTTCGCGCAGATCAGGCAAGGGCTCATCGTGCTGTAAAGCGATGCGTCGCGCACCGCAATGCCGTGGCAAGCCGCCTGCGTGATGGCGTTCTCCTCGGCGTGCGAACAAACGCACTCCGCCAAGCCGGCCCCGGAAGGCCTATCGCTCGCGCAACGGGGACAGCCGCCTTCACAGCAATTCCGTACGCCGGTCGGCGTGCCATTGTAACCGGTGGAAATGATGCGCCGATCCCGAACCACAACCGCGCCCACCTTGCGCCGCAGGCAATTCCCGCGTCGCGCCGCCACCCGCGCGATTTCCATAAAATAGTCGTCCCAATCGGGACGGGCATCCACCGTTTTCTTCATCGCGGCCTCTCCGGCTCTCAACTCCTGCCGGTCTCCGACGCCAGCAGCGTCCGCATGTAATCCTTCAACTCCGACGCCATGTCAGGCCGTCGGAGCGCAAAGGCGACGTTTGTCTTGATGAAATCCAGCTTGTTGCCGATGTCGTACCGTTCGCCTTCAAACCGCAGGCCGCACATTGGTTGCATACTGATCAGAAGCCGCATGGCGTCGGTCAGTTGGATTTCGTTGTTCTTGCCTGTGCCCGTTCGCGCCAGACAGTCGAAAATGTCGGGTGGAAAAACATAACGCCCCGCAATCGCCAGGTTGGAGGGCGCTTCCTCCACCGTGGGTTTCTCGACGAACCCCGTGATTTTCCACAGGGCATCCGTCAGCGGCTCGCCCTTGATCACGCCGTAGCGCCCCACACGACTGCGCTCCACTTCCTCCAAGGCCACCACCGACTCGCGCCGGCTTTCATAAAGTTCCATCAACTGGCGGGTCACCGGCCGCGTGGACTCCATCACCGTGTCGCCGAGCAACACCGCAAACGGCTCATGACCCACATGGTCCCTCGCGCATGAAACCGCGTCGCCCAGCCCTCGCAGTTCTTTCTGCCAGACGAAATGGATGTTGGCCAGCTCGCTGATGCGGCGCAGCAGGCGCAGCTCCTCTGTCTTTCCCTTCTCCCGCAACTCCTCTTCCAGTTCGAAGTTTCGGTCAAAATGCTCCTCAATCGCCCGCTTGCCCCGCCCGATGATCATCAGGATGTCCCGGATGCCAGAGGCCACGGCCTCCTCCACCACATACTGGATGGTGGGTGTATCCACGATGGGCAGCATTTCCTTGGGCTGCGACTTGGAGGCCGGCAGAAACCTCGTGCCAAAACCGGCCGCCGGGACCACTGCTTTGCGGATCATTCTTCCACCACTCCTTCCGATTTCGCCACTCTCGGCTTGAGCACTTGCACGCCCAGAGGACTCAGCCGCGCTTTGAGGGCTTCAAACATCGCCTCATCCTCATAGGTGCCGACGATGGCGCCTCCGGAGCCGGTGAACTTCGCGCTCGCGCCGACCGCTCGCGCTTCCTCCACCATCTGCAAGTTGCCTGGGCTGATGCGGTACAGCTTGCGGCGCAAGTCGAAATTGGCGTTCAAAAGCGGTCCGATCTCGCGCCCCTTCCCCGCCACCAGCAAGTCTCTCACTTGTTGGGCCAATGACGCCCATTGCGCCATCGCCTGCACCACTTCGGGCTCTCCTCGCTCCCAACGAGCCCGGATGTTGTTGTGAAAAACCTCCGTGCCTTCGGACAGCCGGGCCTGATACGCCACGTAGAGGGACGGAAGCGTCGCGATATCTAGCTCCTCATACCAACCATATCCTTGGCGCTCCATGAGTTCCCGGCTGAAATCCATGAACACCAACCCCTCATAAACCTGCGCGACGCGATCTTGAAGGCCGGCCGGAATGCCCAGCTCCCGGTTCTCCACGTCCAAAATCAGATTCGCCAACACAGGCTTTGTGATCGTCACTCGGTAAAACGCCATCAACGCCCGAAAACAGGCCGTGATGATCGCGCTGGATCCGGCCATCCCGACTTGCGGCGGAATGTCGGTTTGATACCGGATGGTGAAATTCCGTCTTCCGAGATCAATATCGTTCGCCATGCAATAATCATAGAAACGCTTCACGGCCGCTTTCAGAAGCCGAATGCCGCCATAGTATCCATGGCGCCGCACATCGTGGGCCAAATGCTCAATGCTCGTGAACCGCGAGTGATCCCGGTTGTTCGGCATCACTTCGATTTCGGGCGTTTGATACAGCACCACTTCGGCATGGAAATTGTCGAACGTAAAGGCAATAGTCTTGCCAAAGTACCCATCGGACGGATTGCCGATCAATCCGGCGCGGGGATAGGCTCTGGCGTGTATGATCACGCCGGAAGGGAATCAAAAATTTTCCGTTGCGCCAAGTCCAAACGGCCCAGTTAACCGCCCGAACCCCGCTCGCGAGGATTGAACGTCGAACGACGAGCCAACTCTTCGAACAGTTGACGCTCCCGCACTGAAAGAGCGGTCGGAACCATGATGCGAACCACGAGATGCAGGTCGCCGGCTTCCCCGTGGGTCCTTTTCGGAAGTCCCGCTCCCCGCAGGCGCAGCCGCGCGCCGGATTGGGTTCCGGGCGCCACCGTCACATGCGCCTTGCCGGCAAGGGTGTCCACCGGCACCCGGGCGCCCAACGCGGCCTCCCACGGCGTAACGGGAAGATCGGCCTCCAAGTCGTGCCCGTGCGCTCGGAACACCGGATGGGGCGCCAGACGAATGCGCAAGTAAAGGTCCCCCCTCATTCCGCCCGGCCCGGCCAGTCCTTGCCCCGCCAGTCGAATGCGAGCCCCTTCCGTCGCCCCCGGCGGGATAGTCACGTCGTAGGATCGCATGACCCGCCGCAAGCGTCCTCGTTCGCCAACCTGCTCCGTCTGCAACGACACTTTCTTCCGTACGCCCCGAAACGCTTCCTCCAGCGTGATCGTCAGCTCCGCTTCCTGATCCTGCCCGCGCGCCCACTCCGTTTCTCTTTCATCCGCCATTCCGTGCAGTCCCCCGCCAAACAGGGACTCAAAGAAGTCGCTGAACCCGCCAAGACCCTCCATACGAAACGACGTGCCGCCGGCCGACCGACCGCCAAAGTCGAAGTGCACGCGTTCCCATCCGGGCGGCGGATGAAAGGACTCGCCCGCCTGCCAGCCCGATCCCAACGCGTCGTATTTCTTGCGCTTCTCCGGATCGCCGAGGACCTCATACGCTTCGGCGATTTCCTTGAACCGCGCCTCCGCCCCGACGTTCTTGTTGACGTCGGGGTGATACTTGCGGGCCAGTTTCCGGTAGGCCTTGCGTATCTCTTCCGCGCTCGCGGTTCTCGGAACACCCAGCGTCTCGTAGTAGTCCTTAAAACGCACGGTCATTGTTCACCACCACGTCGGCGGCAGACCCGTCAGACCTTGACGGTTCCCCCGCCGCTTCTTCTCTTTTCACCTGCGCCCAAACGGCATCCATTTCATCCAAAGTGCAGTCGGCCAAGCTCTTGCTCGCCGCTTTCAGACGCACCTCCACGGCCCGAAAACGGCGCGCGAATTTGTCCACGCTGTGTCGCAACAGCTCTTCGGCGTGCAGCTTTTGAAACCGGCTGAGGTTGACCACCGCGAACAACAGGTCGCCGATCTCGTCTCGAACACGGTCGCTCCGACCCTCGCGCAAAGCGGCCCGCACCTCCGCCAGTTCTTCCTCGACCTTCGCCAGCACATCCTGCGCCTGCGTCCAATCGAACCCGACACGCGACGCTCGGCTTTGAACCTGGTGCGCTCTCATCAGCGCCGGCAAGTGCGGAGGCACGCCGTCGAGGACGGAGTCCCGCCCCCTGCCCTCGCGCGCTTTGATCTGCTCCCACCGTCCCAGCACCTCCTCCGCATCCGCGGCGCGCTCCGAGCCGAACACATGAGGATGGCGGCGCACCAGTTTCTCGTAGAGCTTATCCACCACGTCGTCAAAATCGAACGTGCCTTCTTCGGCCCGAATCTGCGCCTGAAATACGATCTGCAGCAGTAGGTCACCCAGTTCCTCCGCGTGCCGCCCCGCGTCGCCCGAGTCCATGGCGTCGAGCACTTCATAGCACTCCTCGATCAAGTACGGCCGCAACGAGTCCAGTGTCTGCTGCCGATCCCAAGGACATCCATGCTCGGACCGCAACCGCCGCATGATGTCCAACAACTGCGCCATGTCATGCGCCATTGCGCCACCTCCGGGTCGTTCGTATGGCGCAGAAATCCCGGCCGCACATCGAGCAGTGGTCCGGATCGCTGGCGGCATCGCGGGTCTGCTCGTACCGCGCCCGCGCGCCGACCGGATCGATCGCCAGCGCGAACTGCCGCGGCCAGTCCATCTCGACACGGGCGCGCGCCATGGCGTCATCCGCCGCCCGCGCGCCCGCAAGACCCCGTGCCACGTCGCCCGCATGCGCCGCGATCCGATGGGCCACAACGCCCTGCCGAACCTCCTCCAGCGTTGGCAGACCGAGGTGCTCCGCGGGCGTCACGTAACAGAGCAACGAGGCGCCATAGCACGCCGCCGCCGTGGCGCCAATCGAGGAAGTAATGTGGTCGTAGCCCGGCGCAATATCCGTCACCACCGGCCCCAGCACATAGAAAGGCGCCCCGTCGCACAATTCAGCCGCCTTGCGCATGTTCATTTCAATCTCGTGAAATGGAATATGTCCAGGCCCTTCCACCATCACCTGCACCCCCGCCTCGCGGCAGCGCCGCACCAGGTTGCCCAGCACCTCCAATTCGGCAAACTGCGCCTCGTCGCTCGCGTCCGCCAGGCATCCGGGACGCAATCCATCGCCGAGCGATACGGTCACATCGTGCGCCCGGCAGATATCCAGCACCCGGTCCCAACGCTCATATAACGGATTCTCCCGCCCATGACGGTCCATCCAGGCGGCCATCAGCGCCCCGCCCCGGCTCACAATACCCATAACCCGCCTAGCGGCCGCAGCCAGGTGCCTTCGCAAAAGCCCCGCATGCAGGGTCATGAAGTCCACGCCCTGTGCCGCCTGCTCGGCTACAACGTCCAACAGGCGCTCCGCGTCCAGTTCCACCTCCCCGTGGGCATCCCACCGCACCGCCTCGTAGATGGGAACGGTTCCCAACGGAACCGGGCAGGACTTCAGCATGGCCGCTCGCATGGCACAGGCCCGGGCGCCGACGCTCAGGTCCATGACGAAATCAACCCCCAATTCCAGCGCGGCCTGGAGCTTTTCCCGCTCTTCAGGCCATTCCGAACGTGCCCCCGAGCAGCCGATGTTGGCGTTGATTTTCGTTCGGAAGCGCCGTCCCACAATGGCGGGGCGCTGGACACCGTGTGCCGGATTCGCCGGCAGAACGGCCCGTCCGCCCGCCACTTCTTCGCGCACCGTCTCCGCGGACACGTGCTCCATTGCGGCCACCGCCGCCATCAGTGCGGTAACGCATCCACGCCGGGCCTGCTCCATCTGTGTCATGACGATTCCCGCTTTCCGCATAACTGCATGACGGCGCGAACGAGTTTCTCGTCCGCTTTTTCACTCACCATGTCGGCTCCACTGAAATCCTGAAACGCCGTGAAAGCGTCCGGCACCGCCACGCAGCGCAGCCCGGCGCGTATCGCGGCGTGGCATGAAGCGGACGTGCTGACCAGCGCGACCGCGCGACCGGCCGGCAGGCAGAGAAGGCCGGCCACCTGACGCCACACCCCAGGTTCGGCAAAGGTCGTCGGCCCCAACCCTGTCGGATGCACCATGACCTGATGCTCACCGAAACGCAACCGGGACGCCAGATCGGTTGCGGCCGCCTCCTCCAGCCCGGAAAGAGCCACCATTCGGATTCCCGCTGCTTTCGCGGAACGAAGAAATCGCGCAAAACCCGCCACCTCCGTTTCCGGCAGCCCCGCCCACACGGAGGCAACAGCCCGCTGCACGTCATCCGCCAGTCGGCGATCCGCGCTCCGCGGCTTCCCGCATTCCTTCGCCATAGCCGTCAACGCAACCTCGAGCGGCACCCCGATCCCATGCTTGGAAACGTGAACCGGCAGCAGGTTCATTCCCCGCTCCTTCATCGCCCTGCGGGCCATTTCGTAGAACAAATTCCGCCCTGGCGCCGCGACGTACTCAAGCTCGAAGACAATCCCAAGGACTTCGGGCCTTTCAATCGTCCCGCCGTCCCGCTTCGCCTTCTTTCCGGGCATAACAATACCCTCCTGCACAAGCACCTGCACTCACATGGTCTAGGGGCTCCCTTTTACCGCCATGGACGTCGTTCGGCAAGCCGAAACCAATGCGCAGGAAGGCACAGTTGCCTCGAGCCGGGCCACGATGGAAGCCGAGACAAGGCATGTATCGAAGGGCGGTCCTAACCCTTGCCTGCCTCTCGCCGGCGGTCCAGCCGCGCGTCAGGCAAGGCGACCCGGTATCACCCCCATCGCCTCATTCCGTCTTCAACCCCTCAGCGGCGTGATCGTCGCCGACCACCGGGCAGCCGCCGCGCAGTCGCGCCCGAGACCGCGAAATCAATCCGCCGTTTGTCGAAATTCACGGCCGCTACATGGACTTTGATTCTCGCCCCGTGACCGTAGGATTCTGTCCCCGCTCGCAGCACCCGCGCTGCGGCATCGTATCTCGCGTACCCGCCCGGCAGGGCCGACACATGAACCAACCCCTGAACGTCCAACTGGGGCAGTTCAACGAACAGGCCGAAATGGGTAACGCTCACGATCACCGCCTCATACTCCAGCGGCTTTCGGTCCTCCAATTGCTGGGCCAGGAAACGATATTTCTTTATTTCCAGAATGTCCCGTTCCGCTTCCTCGGCCGTTTGTTCGGTCCGTGAGCAGTGTTCCGCCAACCGTTTCAGCTCGTCGAGCACGTAAGGCGACGGCTCGCGCCGCAGGGCGGACGCCAGAATCCGATGCACCACCAGATCCGGGTACCGCCGGATCGGCGAAGTGAAGTGAGCGTAATAGCGTTTCGCCAAGCCGAAATGCCCGGCGGTTTCCGCCGAATACACGGCCCGTTTCATGCGCTTGAGCACTTCCATCTGCGCGTAGTGTCCCAGCGGATGTTCCTGCACGCTGCGCAGAAACTCCGCCAGCACACGCCGCTGGGACAACGGGCCCACTTTGAACCCCAGCTCCTTCAGCGCCACCGCCAGCTCTTCGATCCGATCCGGCGCAGGCGGCTCGTGCAGCCGGTGCAATAGCGCATAGCCCCGCCGGCTGAGTTCCCGGTCCACCGCTTCATTCGCGGCCACCATGCACTCCTCGATCATCTGGTGCGACCAGTCGTTTACGACCGGTCGGATGTCCGCGATGCGACCGTCCGCCCCGAGTGCCACCTCGCATTCGGGCAGACTCAAGTCCAAGGCGTATTGCGCAATCCGCCGCCGCCGCATCTGTTGCGCCAACACGCAAATCTCGCGAAGCTTTGCGGCCACGTCGGCAGGCACCTGTTCGATCCCCCGCCGCATGCCGGCCGGGGTCTCGATCACTTTCAACGCCTCTTCATACGTCAGACGCAAGCGCGATCGGATTAGCGTCTTGGCGAACCGCGCGGATAACACGCGGCCCTGCCCATCCACCGTAAGAAAAACGGAGAAAGCCAGCCGATCCTGATCGGGCTTCAAGCTGCACAGGCCGTTCGAGAGATGCTCCGGCAGCATGGGCAGCACGCGATCCGGCAAATACACGCTGTTGCCCCGTTCGGCGGCTTCGGCATCCAGCGCGCCGCCCAACTCGACGAAATGCGCCACATCCGCAATGTGCACCCCGAGCACCCGGCGCCCCCCGCTCTCCTCCTCTAGCGAGAGCGCGTCGTCAAAATCCCGCGCGGTGGCCGGATCCACAGTGAACACCAGCCGATCGCGGAAATCCTCCCGCTCACCAGGCGCGTCCATTCGAGCAGCCGCTTGCTCTGCCGCCTGGATCACCTCCTCCGGAAAGGCCTCCGACAATCCGTAGTGCCGCATGACCGCCTGGGTGTCGAGCGATGCGTTCTCCACCGGACCGAGCACCTCGATGATCTCGCCCTCCGGGTTTACATGGCGGTGTTCCCAATTGGTAAACTGCATCACCACGCGGTCGTTCACCGCCGCCCCTCGGGGCTCCGGCACATAGAAATCCTGCTGATAAGAAGGATTCAGCGGTACCACGTAGTAGAATCGGCCGGTGTGCCTCAGCGTCCCCACGATGACGCGCCGCCCGCGCTCCAATACCCGGATGATGCGCCCCGTCTTCAGTCGCCCGCGTTGCCCCGTGGCGGCTTCTTCCGCCCGCGCCAGCACCAGATCGCCCGGAAGGGCCGTGCCCATGTCCGAGGAACGGATAAAGAGCCCGCTGCCGCCGGCCAGGGGCGTCACACAGCCATCACCAGAACGCCGAACTTCAAGCCGCCCCGTCACCAGTGCTCCGGGTTCGGCCGGCGCGTACCGGCTGCGGGAAAGCAGAACAACCTCTCCCGTCTGCACAAAGCGGTCCAGCCGTCTGCGCAGGGCGTGCCGACCCCGCCCGCGTTCACCCAGCGCTTCGGCGAGTTGCGACACCGTTAAGGGGGTGTAGTCTGGCGCCTGCATCAGCGCAAGAAGACGGCGGGCCAGCGCATCGCCGCCATTCTCCGATGCGGAAAGACTACGAGAAGGAGGCTCCAACCCCCCAGCTCCATTCACGGCGCGCAGGTTTCTACGGGTTGCACCACGACTTCGGCGCGTCTTCATGCGTACCCGTTCGGATGCGCGCGATGCCATTTCCATGCGCTTTCCACGATGGCCTGTATATCGTTGACCTTGGGGATCCACCCGAGCTCTTTGCTCGCCCGGTCCGCCGAGGCGATCAGCCGGTCGGGATCCCCCGCCCGGCGCGGCGCCTGCTCCTCCGGAATGGCACGCCCTGTCACCGCCCGCGCCGCCGCGATGACTTCGCGCACCGACCAGCCGCGTCCATTGCCGAGGTTGAACGCGCCGGTGCAACGATTTTCCAGCGCCAAAATGTGCGCTTCAGCTAGGTCCGAAATGTGCACATAATCCCGAATGCAAGTCCCGTCCGGCGTATTGTAATCATGGCCGAACACACGAATTTTCCGGCTCCGTCCCAACGCCACCCGCAGCACATTGGGAATTAAATGCGTTTCCGGTTCGTGATCCTCACCATACTTTTCCGTGGCGCCGGCCGCATTGAAATAGCGAAGAAAAGCCGTCTCGATGCCGTAAATCTTCTCATACCAGCTGCATACGCGCTCGAAAAGCAGCTTGGACTCGCCATACGGGTTGACCGGCTGCTGGGGCGTATCTTCCGTGATCGGCACGCGCGCCGGAAAACCGTAGGTGGCGCAAGTGGAGGAAAACACCAGTTTTCGAACCCCCGCCGCCCGCATCGCTTCCAACAGGTTCAATCCACCATAAAGATTGTTTCCAAAATACAGTTCCGGCCGCTCCATGCTCTCCCCGACCAACGCGTAAGCCGCGAAGTGCATGACGGCTTCCGGTTTCGCCGCCCTCACGGCCTTGGCCACCCCGTCAGGGAAACGCAAATCCCCCTGGATAAAGCGTGCCCGTTCGTCCACGGCCTCCCGATGACCGCGCTCCAGATTGTCAAAGACCACAACCTGGTGCCCGGCGTCCAGCAGCCGCTCCACCGTAATGCTGCCGATGTACCCGGCGCCTCCTGTGACAAACACCTTCATTCGGGTTCTTCCAATTCCCTGACCCGCTTTTCGAGCGTCGCGAGCCGCTCTTTGAGTTCCGGCAACCGCTTCACATGCGCATGACTCTCGAACGCCTCGCGCTGCGGCATCGCCGGAAAACCCACGACGTACGTTCCCGGCGCCACGTCCTTCGTGACGCCCGACTGGGCCCCCACCACGGCGTTCTCTCCCACATGCAAATGTCCGGCAATCCCGGCCTGCCCCCCCAGTTGAACCCGCGCGCCGACATGCGAACTGCCGGCAATCCCTACCTGCGCCGCAATCGCCGTGTCTGGTCCAATGACGACGTTGTGGGCAATCTGCACCAGATTGTCCACTTTGGCGCCGCGTCCGATCCGCGTCTCTCCAAACCGCGCCCGATCGACCGTCGTGTTGGCGCCAATCTCCACGTCATCCTCGATCACCACAATGCCGGTCTGCGGAATCTTCAACCATCGGCCAGCCCGTCGCCGGTATCCAAACCCATCGCTGCCGATCACAACCCCGTTGTGGATAATCACCCGCGCCCCGATCTGACAGCGCTCCCGAACGCTCACATGAGGATAAAGCAAGCCATCCGGCCCCAGCACGACGCCATGCCCGATGTAGCAGAACGCCACCAACACGGTGCGGGCTCCGATCGAGGCGCCCGCCTCCACAACGCAATAAGGACCCACATGAACCCCTTCCCCAAGAACCGCCTCCGGAGAGACGATGGCCGTCGGATGAATGCCCGGCATAAAGCTGACCGGCGGCGGCGCAAACCATCCCGCCACCTCGGCGAACGCGGCCTCTGGATCCTTCACCCGTATCAGCGTAACGCCCGCGGGCGCCGGGGTCTGCTCGTCCGCCACCACCGCCGAGGCGCGCGTGTTTTGCAGCGCCCGCGCATACCGCGGATTCCACAAGAAAGACACCTGCCCCGGGCGCGCCTCTTCCAGACCGGCGACGCCCGAGATTTCCGACGCGCCATCCCCTGCCACCCGCCCGCCAAGGCGTCGGGCAATCTCCTCCACCGTCATCGTCATCAAGGCGGCCCTGCCTTTTCGGAGACACGATTCGTGGGCGTCGCCTGAGCGTTCAGAATCGCCAACACGTTGGTGGTCACATCCCAGGCGGGCTCTGAATAGAGCAGGGCCTCAAAGCCCCCGATCGGAGGAATGGAATTGTCCAGCACCATCTGCAGCCCGTTCGAGCGGGCATAGGTTCGCACCGCCTCACGAATTTCATCCATCAGCCGCCGTTGCATCCGCCGCCCCTCTTCCTCCAGTTGGCGGCGCCGATTCATCGCGGTGTCGCGGATGCGGCCCTGAAACTCCATGACTTCGAGAAGCCGTTCCTCGGCCTGTTCCTTCTTCTTCTCGCGCGCCGCCTCGCTCAACGCCTTGCTCATGCTCTCCGCGCGCAGGGTTTCGAACTCCCGCTTCAGCCGGCGATGTTCCGCCAGCAGGGCGTCCCGTTCTCCCGTGAATTCCGCCACCTGCTCCTCCATATGCGCGTCGGCCAGTTGCGTCTTGTGGTACAGCTTGAGCAGCGTCGCGCCGTTAACGACGCCGATCCGCACCCGCTCCTGCGCCCATCCGCGCAACGTCATTGCCGCCAACATGAGCGTGATCGAACACGCACATCGAAATCGCTTTTTCAAACGGACCTCCCTCTCTTCTTGCATGCCGCTGAAGCCTAGAGCAACTGCCGGCACTCTGTACAGATCGTTTGTGCGCTGTTCCGGCCGGACATCAGAACGAATAACCGATCGCGAAACTCACATTCTCGCGACGGGAACGGGGATCGTCCCGATGAATGTCCTCGCTATAGTCAATCCGTATCGGAAATCCGGGAATGTCGAAGCGGATACCCACACCCGCGCCCGCCGCATAACGATCCAAATCGAAATGGTATGCCTTGTGCCACACGTTGCCCGCGTCCACAAACGCCGCCGCCCGAATCCGCGGCGCCAACGGCACGGTGTACTCGATGGTGCCCACGGCCAGGGATTGTCCTCCGGTCGGCCGCACCCGCGTCGGGTCGTCCACCCGTTCCGCCTTCGGTCCGACCCACCGATACTTGAAACCACGGACGGTCCGCGATCCGCCCGCGAACAAACGTTCCGAAAGCGGCACGTCGTCCGTGTCGCCAAACGCGTCCACGACCTCGGCCCGAAGCCGGATGTTGAGCACATGCCGCCGCCACAAGGGCACATGCGTCGAAAAGCCGCCTTCGAAACCGTAAAGGTCGGTGTCAAAGCCCAGGGGGCCGCCCATCAGCGTCGCGGTCGTAAACACCCGGCTGCCGCGGGTCGGCACGAAGAAATTGTCCCGCGTGTCGTAGCTCCAGGTGGCCGACAAGGAACTGAACACGCGGCGATCCTCTTCGTTGAAAAAGAACAGATTCCCCTCCGCGTCGTGGTAGGCGTTGGTGTCCACCGCATCCATCACTTCCACCCCCTCGAGGCGATAGCGGACATCAAGGCGGTTCGGCCCGGGAAGCGCCTTGCCGAGACTCACGGCCGCGCCCTGCCGCCGCACGTAGTAGTCGTCATAGTCCCGCTGCATGCTGTAGAGATCAAAGCCCAGCGAAAGCTGGCGGTCAAGGAACCACGGCTCCACGAACGACAGCGAATAGTCCTGCACCCGCGTGCCCCATTGGGCCCGCAGCTTGAGTTTCTGTCCGCCGCCCACAAACGGCCACCCGCGAATGTCGAAATTGCCCTGACTGATCTCGGCAAACCCGATCAGGTCGTCAATAGACGAAAACCCCGCCCCGACCATGAACTGGCCCGTCTTCTGCTCTTCGACTTCAAAAACCAGATCGCTGCGGTTCGATACCGCCGTCCGTTCGTCATAGCTTTGCACAGAAGAGAAGAACCCCAGGTTCCGCAGACGGTTTTCGCTGGTTCGAATGCGCGTGCCGTCGAATTCATCGCCCGGCCGAACAAGCAGCTCGCGCCGTATCACCTTGTCGCGCGTGATTCGATTGCCCCGAATCAGTACGTCGTTGACGACCATCCGTCGCCCTTCCCGAACCCGCAGTTCCACATCCACCACCGGCTCGTTCGGCCGCGCCAACAGCGCGGGTTCCACCCAGGTGTACATGTAACCCCGGCTCTCAAGATAATCCCGCACCAGGTTCGCGGCGCGTTGAATTTCTTCCTGGGACGCCACCGCATCGTCTGCCGGTTTGAGCAGCCGCAGCAATTCTTCTTCCGGAAACAGCGTCACGCCTTTTAGCCGGTATTGTCCCAGTCGGTATCGCGCCCCTTCTTCGATGGGCACATCCACCACCGTCACCCTTCCGCCCTTCGAGGTCCGCACCATGGGCGGCCCCACCTTCACATCATAGAACCCGCGTTCACGATACAACTGGCGCAACCGCTCCATCCCCGCCTCGACATCCTGCGGATCATACGTTGAGCGCATGAAGACCCGGAACGGATTCCACCAAACCGGCTGACCGAAAGCGCGTGAGACATCATCATGGGCCAAAGCTTTCCGGCCCTTGAATCGCACCGCCCTCAGCACGGCCCGCGGCCCTTCCCGGATGAAAACGTCCACCGCCGCCAGGCCCCGTTCGGGATCGGTGATGCGGATTTCCCATGAGACGTCCGCCTGGGGGAAATACTTCTTGCGGTATTCCTCGCGGACACGCGCCGCCCGGCTCGCCAGCACGACTTCATCCAGGTAGTCGCCGGGCTCCAGGTCTAGCCATTCTCGGATGCGTCCGACACGAAAACGATTGGCCCCTTCCACTCGCACTGGCGACACCAGCTTCAGCCTCGGCTCCACCTCGTAGATCAGCGCAACCCCCTCGGCCGTCCGCTCCACCTGTGCCCGCACATCGCGAAAGCGCCCTGTGGCCAGCAACGTCTTCACGTCCGCCGCCACCGTGGTGCGGTCCAGTTCTTGGCCCGCCTTGGTCGAGACATGCGCCCGCAGCAGCGCGTCATCCATCGGGCCGGCACCGACCTGCCGAAAGCGGACCGATTCGACCACTGCCGCCTGCCCCGCCGCGGCCGCCGCCCACACCACCGCCGCAAAGAGTGCGAGCCACGAGCCCTTCATGCTTCACCCCCCGGCGGTATCACCTGGGTTTCGACGCCCGGCTCGGTCACAAAACGCGCCCGATCTCCAAACCGCGTGAACTGCCGCTCGAAATTGAGCTGCACGTCGTCATTGGTCGGCCCATTGCGATTCTTCGCGATATCCACAATCGCCAGCGTCTCATCCTCCGCCTGCTGCTGATCCTCGGCGTGCACACTCGGCCGGCGCAGCAGCATGACGACATCCGCATCCTGCTCGAGCGAGCCCGAATCCCGCAAATCGGCCAGCCGCGGACGCCCGGTGTTCTTCTCCCGCTTTTCAGGGTCCCGGCTCAATTGACTCAGCGCCAGCACGGGAATCTGCAGCTCCTTGGCCATCGCCTTGATACCGCCGGAAACCGCCGACACCTCGATTTGCCGCCCATGGCGTGCATCCGCCTTCGAATGCAGCAGTTGCAGGTAGTCAATGATGATCAGCCCCACGCCGTACTTCTTCTTCATCCGGCGCGCCCGGGTCCGCACGTCCGCAATGTCTAGTCCGGCCGAATCGTCCAGATAGATCGGCGCCTTCATCAGCACGTCGGCCTCCGCGGCAAGCTTCTGATAATTGCGATGGTTGTCTTTCTTCAGCGACACATAGCCGCTGAGCAAATCGTGCGACGACAACCTGGCCCGGCCGCAAATCATTCGTTTCACAATATCGGCCGCGGACATTTCCAGACTGAAAATGCCCACCGGTGTGACGCGCCCCTCATCATTCAACCCCAGCGCCGCATTTTCCGCTATGTTCAAAGCCAAGGAGGTCTTCCCCATGGACGGCCGCGCCGCCAGAATAATCATGTTCCCCGGCTGCATGCCCAACAGCACACGGTCTATGCCGCGAAATCCCGTCGGCACCCCCGTGATCGTCAGCCCCGTGCTGCGAATCTTGTCGAACTGGCCCATGACTTCCAGAACGACATCCCGCCACGGGCGCTGTGCGCTCAGCCGCCGATCCCCAATCTCGAAAAACGCCTGCTCCACGCGGCCCAGCACCGCGTCCGCGTCGGTCTCAGCCTCGCTGGAGAAGCACAATCGTTCCGCATCCCGCGCACAGTCCATGACGGCTCGGAGCAAATGCTTCTGGCGCACGACCTCGATGTAGTATTCCGCATGGGCCGCGGTGGGCGTCACATCCATCAGGTGTTCGAGAAACATGGGCCCGCCCACCGCCGCCAGATGCCCGGCGGCATTCAGGCGCTCGGCCACCGTCAGGAGATCTATGGGCCGGCCTTCCCGCCACAACGACTCCATCGCCTCATAGACGCGACGGTTGGCGGGCAGGTAGAACGAATCGGCGTTCAGGCCCTGTTCGCCGCAAAGGCCCATCACGCGTTCGTAGTCAAGCAGGATCGCACCCAGAACGCCCTTCTCGGCTTCCTCGCTGCTCGGCGGAAGTCGTTCGGCGCGCAAAACAGCGGACGAAGTAGGGGCATCCTGAGCCATGCGCCGCCTATTCTTGGACCACCCAGACCTTGGTGGTCACCGTGACATCCGGATGCAGGCGAATCGGCACGTCAAACGTTCCCAGTTCCTTGATCGGCGCGTCCAGGCCCACCTGGTGTTTATCCACCGCCATTCCCTGGGCGCGGAAGCTTTCCGCAATGTCCGCCGCCGTCACCGATCCGAACAACCGGCCTTCCGGCCCCGTTTTCATCGGGAAGGTGCAAGACACTTTCTGCAGCCGTTCGGCCATCGCCTGGGCCGCTTCCAACGCCAGTTTGCGCGCCGTCTCCCGCTCGGCCTGCAATTTGGCCAGTTGCCGTCGGGTGCCTTCGGTCACAGGCGCGCCCAGTTTTTTCGGCAACAAGTAGTTCCGCGCATACCCTTCGGCCACCTTGACCACCTGGCCCGCCGAACCCAACCCCTCCACGTCGTTCATCAGCAGAATTTCAACCGGCATGGTTCCGTCTCTCCTTATGTTGCCCGATCCGTCGCGTTCTCCCGAAGGATTCCGCGGCCGCGCATCCCGCGTTCTAGCGCAGCAAGCCCATGACCCGGGCGCGTCGGATGGCGCGGGCCAACTGCCGTTGCTGTCGCGGGCTGGCGCCCGTGAAGCGGGCCGGCATGATCTTGCCGTATTCCGTCACGAACTTCCGCAGCAGCTCGTAGTCGAAGGGGTTGATATCTTTGACGCCCTCAAGATTCGCCCCGCGCCGCCGCACGGGACCCGGTGTGCTCTTATACGCCATGGTTCGCTCCGCTTCTCTTTCTTCTCTTCTAGAAAGGCAAATTGTCCTCATCCCCGCCGCCTTCGACCGGCGGCGGCCCCTCCGGTTCAGGCCGGGACAACGGCTCCGGCACGCCCGCGCCGTCCCCCTCGACATTGTCCGGCGACTCCGCCGCAGCGGACCGTCGTCCCGACCCCAGAAATTGAATCCGCTCCGCCACAACGCTCAACCGGCTTCGTTTTTGGCCGTCCTTCTCCCACTCGCGATACTGCAGCCGACCCTCCACCAGGATTGGCGATCCCTTCGCCAGATACTGGTTGCAGTTCTCCGCCTGACGCCCGAAGACCGACACGTCCACAAAGCACGGGTCCTCCTTGACCTCGCCGCTTTGCGTCTTGTAGCGCCGCGTCACCGCCAGACGCAAGTCCACCACGGTCATGCCCGAGGGCAGATACCGCACCTCCGGATCCCGCGTCAGATTCCCGATCAGTATCACCCGGTTGAAGCTGGCCATGATCAGCGGGTCTCCCGCGCTTCGCTGGACGGCGGCGTCGGTTCGGCGTCGAGGAACCGTTCATCCGCATGGACAATCTGGAACCGGAACAGGTTCTCGTGCAAGGGATATCGCTGCGTGAGCGCGGCCACCTTGTCCGGCTCCACCCGGAAAAGCAACCGCACGTAGCACCCCGAATCCCGCTTCCCGAGCCGCCGCGCAAACGTTTTGCGCCCCGTCGTCTCCGTCTTCAACACCTCGCCGCCGGCCCGGGTCACCTCGGCGCTTAACCGGTTCACCGCCTCTTGGAATTCCGCTTCCGGCATGCCATCCGGCAATATGAACAACCCACTGTATGTCTTCAACCTGCACCTCCGCCCGCCGGCGTGTCCGGCGGCGTATCTGTCTCTTCATCCGATCGCCCGTTGAAGCGATTCATCGCCGCTTCAAGTCCTTCCTCCAAGCGACAGGCCACCGCGTCGGCCGCGCGAACCGCCGCGCGCCTAGCCACCGCCCATTCCGCTTCCGTGAAAGCGCCGAGCACATGGTCCACCAAGTCGGCCTGGGCCCTTCGCCCCACGCCGATGCGCACCCGCTCAATCTTCTCCGTGCCCAGACACTCAATCACCGAAAGCAACCCGCGATGTCCTCCACTCCCGCCCGCGGGCCGAATTCGAATCCGTCCCAACGGCAAATCCGCGTCATCCAACAAAACCGTTAGCGTTTCCGGTCCCATGCCGCGCCACTCGAGAAACGCGCCAATGGCGTCCCCACTGGCGTTCATGAACGTCAGCGGCTTCAAAAGGAACACCCGCAGCCCGCCCATCACGCCTTCCATGGCCTCGATCCGGAACCGCGATTTCGTCTTCCATCCCTGGCCCAACCGCTGAGCCAGTTCATCGACGGCCTCGAAGCCCATGTTATGCGGCGTGCGCAAGTACTCCCGACCCGGATTTCCCAAGCCGGCCACCACGCGCAACCCGCTCGTTGGACTGCCCCGCACGCGCGGTCCTTCCGCTTACTTTTTCGCTTCCTTCTTGGGCTCCTTGCGGGCTTCCTTGCCTTCCTTTTTGGCCGACTCCTCTTCGGTGCCGCCTTCCTCCTCGCCCTCTTCCTTTTTCTTGCCGATGACTTCCGGTTCCGTCGGTGCCGCTTCCGCGCCGGCCACCGGCGCCGTCTCCTCCTTCGGCGCCGCGACGATCGCCACGGCCACGTCCGGCGCGGTCAACACCGTCAAGTCCGCCGGCGCCCGCAAATCTCGCACCAGCAGCGCGTCCCCAATCCGCAGGGTACTGACATCCACCTCCAGTTCTTCAACAAGGTCGCCCGGCAAGCACTCCACTTCCACCTCGCGCAGCACCTGCTCCAGGATGCCGCCCTGCTGGGTCACGCCCTCCGGATCGCCCACGAGCCGGATTCGGATGCCCACCCGCATCTTGCGTGTCATCGAAATTTCCACAAAGTCCGCATGGAGCAGTCGGCCGTCCACCGGATGATGCTGAACCTCCCGCAACAACGCCAGCACCTCGCCCTGTCCACCCACATCCACTCGCACGATCAGGTTCTCGCTCGCGTGCGCGCCCAGCATCTTCTCGAAATCGTGCAGGTTCAATTGCACCGACCGAGCGCCCTTTTCTCCGCAAATCACCGCTGGCAGCACACCCTGCCTCCTCAGCGCCCGCGCCGCCGAGGAACCGCTGCCCGATCGCGGCATCGCCGCGAGTTTGATTTCCTTCGCCATGGCTTGCTCTCCTTCTTTCCCTCAAATCTTGAACAACGACGACACCGATTGGTTGTCGTGAATCCGCAGAATCGCCTCCCCTAGTAATCCGGCCACGGACAACACCTTGACGCTCAGCCCGCTCACATCCCGCAGCGGCACGCTATCCGTAACCACCAGCTCGCGCAGGCGGGCCTCACGAAGCCGTTCCACTCCCAGCGTGGTCAGCAGCGGATGCGTAACGGCCGCATACACGTCCACCGCGCCGTTATCCCGCAACACCCGGCAGGCAGCCTGCAGCGTCCCTGCCGTCGTCACCAGATCGTCCACCAGCACGCATGTGCAGCCCCGCACCTCGCCCACCATGCTCAAGCTCTCAACATCACTCGGCCCTTTGCGCTGCTTCGCCACCAGCGCCAGCCCCGCGCCCAGCATCTGCGCATATGCATGCGCCATCTTCAGTCCGCCCGTATCCGGCGAAACCACCACCAGCGAGGGCAGGTTCTTCTCCCGGAGATATTTCACGATCACAGGCGACGCATAGAGATGATCCACCGGTATGTCAAAAAAGCCCTGTATCTGCTGCGCATGCAGGTCCAGCGTCAACACCCGGTTCGTCCCTGCCGCCACCAGCAGGTTCGCCACGAGCTTGGCCGTGATCGGCACCCGCGGCTGATCCTTCCGGTCCTGCCGCCCATAGCCGTAAAAAGGCAACACGGCCGTGATCCGCGCCGCCGAAGCCCGGTTCATGGCATCCACCATGATCAGCAGCTCCATCAGATTTTCGTTCGGAGGGCTGCAAATCGGCTGGACCACAAAAACGTCCTTGCCCCGGACATTCTCCAGCACCTTCACAAAAATTTCGCCGTCGGGGAAGCGGCCGATCTCAATCCGCCCCAGCGGCACGCCCAAGTAGTCGGCAATGCGCTGCGCCAGCTCCGGATTGGCGTTTCCCGTAAAGACTTTCAACGTTGACTTTCTCCCTTGCGGCCCAAACACTGGTTGCCCGACTAGGACTCGAACCTAGACTCTGGCCTCCAAAGGGCCGTGTGCTGCCATTACACCATCGGGCAACATCCGCGCCGCGCGGCTCCACAACCACGGCCCCGTCGCCAGCCGGATACGAGCCTCCACCGCGCGCGCCTCCTCTTCCGTCTCCGCCAACCCGAACAAGGAGGCTCCGCTGCCCGACAGCAGCACACCCCTTGCGCCGGCGTTGCGCAAGCCGACAGCCAGCAGCGCCAAACTCGGATATTTGGCGAAGGCGGTTTCCTGCAATGCGTTGAACAGGCCGCGCGCGACCTCCGTCCACCGCCCTCTTTCCAACGCAAACCGTATAGTAGTAAACGCATCCCGGGGTGGCGTCAAGCCCGGTTTATAACGGCAATAGATGTCCGGCGTTGAAACGGGAAAGCCGGGATTGACCACCACAACCCACCATGCCGTTTCGACCGCATCAGGCTCCAGCCGCAAGGGCGTGACCCGCTCGCCCTTCCCCTCCATCAAAACCGCGCGGCCACAAACCATGGCCGGCACATCGCAGCCCAGCGTCAGCCCGATTTCCTGCAGCCGCTCTAACGGCCAATCCAGCTCCCACAAGACATTGAGCGTTCGCAAAACGGCCGCCGCATCCGCGCTGCCACCCCCCATCCCACCGCCCATGGGAATGACCTTCCGCAAGCGGATTTGCACCCCCCGCTTGCAGCCCGACGCCGCCTGCAAAGCCCGCGCAGCCTTGACGGCCAGGTTCTCCTCCGCCGCTGGCGCATCGTCCGGTGGCCTGGCGCCCCATTCGGTCTCCAGCGAAACCCCCTCGGGCAGCACCCGCAAGGTGATCTCATCGCAAACGTCAATCGGCATCACGATGCTTTGCAGATCGTGATAGCCGTCCGCACGCCGTCCGACCACATCCAGAAAGAGGTTGATCTTTGCAGGCGCGGCCACGGCCACACAGCTCGGAGCTGGGCACATGGCGCGCCCGAATAGCACACGCCTCTTGCCCGTGTCAAGAAACCGCGCCGCCATGCATGCATCAAACCGTTTCCATTGCCGGCGCCCGATTCCATTCTCTAGCTGGGGCCACAGGGGAATTGTCCGTCTCGAGAGGCGGAAAAGAGCTTGAACGAAAGCAGCACATTCTCCATGTTGACGCTGAACAAAAAGGCCTCAGGCTCGGCCCAATGATGATACGCTTGCGGTGGCATCCCGCTTTGCAGTAGCCACTGCGCGTCCAGCCCTCATCTGGCCTACCCCCAAGATCCCAATGGCACCACTTGTGTTGTTCCCTCGCCTGGCCTATTCTGCGCGGCAGAAGCAGATCAGCCTTTGTCGTAAAAGGACTTCGTCATGAGCAAAAACCATCCGATGATGCGCCGCCCCTTTTGCTGTATCCGGTTGAGCGATTTTCACACGTGCGGATTCCGCAATGGCATGGAAGAAGAATGGCTCGCCCTGTTTCGTCGCTTCCCGAGCGTCTGCGATGGCGTCTGGTTCGCCACCTGCTATGGCTACCCCACTCTGGAAACCCATGCGCGCTGTGCGGAAAAAATCGCCACCATCGCCAGCCGTTTCCGCAAAGAAGGCATTGCTTGCAGCCTCCAGGTCAGCAACACCATTGGCCATGGCTACGCCCTTCATCTCGACAATCGCGGTGTGACTTGGGACGGCCCCATCGTCGGACCCGACGGCACCAAGTCCACTTCCTGCCATTGTCCCCTCCACCCCGATTTCCAAGCCTATGTCGCAAACTTTGTCCATCTCTAGGCCCGGTTCGAGCCCGACATGGTTTGGATTGATGATGACCTGCGCATGTTTTTCCACTCCCCCGTCCAATGGGGCTGCTTCTGCGATCGGTGTCTGGCCCGGTTCGCCAACAAAACCCAAACACCCCGCGACCGAGAAACACTTTGGCATGCGCTCCGAGAGCCGGATAATGGCCGACTCCGCGCCGCCTGGATGGCTTTCAACACCGAGCGCCTGGCCGAGCTCGCCCGCGTGGTGCGCGATGCCGTACTGGCCGTAAGCCCGAAAACAATTTTCGGCCTTCAGCAAAGCTTCAGCCTGTATGACGGCCGCACACTCGGTCCTGTTTACGACGTGCTGGACGAAGAGGGGCGCCGCCTTGTGGGGGCGCGGCCGGGCGGCGGTCTCTACACGGACTACATGCCGCGAGACATTCTGGCCAAAGCGTTCGATCTCGCAGTCCAATTCGCCAATCTTCCCCCTTGCGTCACGATCCGCATTCCTGAAATAGAAAACTTCATCCACGCTTCCATCGGTAAAACGCCGCGAGGCACAGCCCTCGAGGCGGCTGTGGATGCCGCCATCGGCTGCAACGGCCTTTCGCTCGCCAATCTGATGCTGGCCAATGAAACCGTTCCCTTCCACGCCACCACCTTCGCGAAGCTGGAAGCGTGGAAGCCCTACATATCCGCAATAATGCACCAATGTGTTGATGCGCCGTTGGCCGGCATGGAAGTGGTGTACCCGGAACGCTATCACGAACGGCCCCTTTTGCCCGACGAATCTCCAGATGCCTGGCCGTTCATCAATCTGGCCCCCTGCTTCACTCCAGCCGGTTACGGACTCGCGCTCTGCGCCGACCGCCGAGCCGCCCGTGGCGCCATCCTGGGGCCCGACGCAGCAAAAGGCGTCACTAAAGAAGAACTCCAATCCCTCATTCGCCGAGGGCTGCTGATGGATGGCGGCGCCGCTGACATATGCGCTCGGCGGGGTTTTGCCAAACTCATCGGCGCAACGGTACGCCCCTTACCGCATTATAACAGCCCGGAATATTTCACGGACGATCCGCTCAATGGGACCGATCTCACGACGGCTTTCTATATGAACCCTTTCGATGTAGGGAGCGGACAATTTGCCATCCAGCCTTTGGCAGGAAGCAACTGTCGCATTCTCTGTACCTTCCGCGCCGCAGACGGTTCGGACGAGGGCATCACGACCGCGGCCATCGAAACGCCCCTCGGGCGTATTGGAATCATCGGTCGCCATGCGTGGAATAACTGCGTCAGCACCCGCCGCCGAGATCAGGTGCTCAATCTAGCTGACTGGGTATGTGGCCATGCCAGCTATGTCCGCATCCTGCCCGCTTGCCATGTCACGCCTCTCGTTCGAGCGGAACCGGACGGGACCGTCCGAGCCATCACGCTGCTCAATCAAGGATTCGACGACACCCCGCCGCTTCAACTGCTAGTCCGCCTATCAGCCAAGCAGGCGGGCGCGTTTGCCTCAATGCAACCGGAACAGCCACTGGCCCCGCTTGAGCCGACCACCGTGAAGGAATTGCCGGGCGAAGCTCCATCGGGCCTTCGGGTATATCTTCTTGATCTGCCCCCCATTCCCCGATGGAGCATTCGCACCATCTTCTGTTCCTGATTCAGCAGGCGATCGCCTGAGACCGTTGCCGCACAGGAAATCCGCACCGACCCCTACTTCTTCGGACATTTCTTGAGGCACATGAACCAGTCCAGGCACTTCACGTCCGGATCCGGTTTCGTCATGCGGTCTTTCGCCACTCCGCAGGAGCCCGGCGGCGGCACAATGACGTCCTCGCCGGGTTCCCAGTTGGCGGGGGTGGCAACCTTGAACTGATCCGAGTACTGCATGGCTAGAAGAAGCCGCTTGATCTCCTGGATGTTCCGCCCGTTCGACAGCGGATAGTACAGAATCGCCCGCACCTTGCTCTCCGGGTCGATGATGAACACCGCCCGTACCGCCTGCGTGCTGCTCGCACCGGGCTGGAGCATGCCGTACGCCTTGGACACTTCCATCGTCAAATCACTGATGACAGGGAAGTTGATCTCCACGCCCCTCATGCCCTTGTATTCGATTTTTTCTTTGATCGTCCGTAGCCAGGCAATGTGGCTGTAGTTACTGTCAATGGAAAGCCCCAGCAGCTTGCAGTTCAGCTTCTCGAACTCCGGCTCCATCGAGGCGAAGGTCATGAACTCCGTCGTGCAAACCGGCGTGAAATCCGCCGGGTGCGAGAAAAAAACGACCCACTTCCCTTTGAAATCCTCGGGAAAACTGATGGAGCCTTGCGTCGTCTCCGCCTTGAAGGATGGGGCCTTCTCGCCAATCAGAGGCAGCCTCGTTACGGCCTGTTCATTCATCGTTCACCTTCCCCTTCCTTGCTGTTGCTGTTTCGTATCCACCGCGAGCCCTTGTCCCTTCTGGCCGCCCGCAGAACGCCTGAGATGAGGCTTCTCATTACAACCCTCGTTTTTCAAACCACGCGAAAAGCCCCAGTGACGCGGCCCATAAGACAGGAATAATCACCCAAGGCGATACACCCAACATTTCGGGAAGGCCAATTTTCCCGAAATCCTTCCAAGCCAAAACCGTGGTGTACAGCACGGGATAGAGTTCCGCGTAGAGCGCGGCCCCCAACAGCATACCCAGAACGGCGAAAACGGCGTGCCAACGACCTTCTCCAATCGCCCCCACCGAGGTGCCGGGACAAAAACCCATCACCGACCACCCCGCGCCAAACAAAATTCCGCCAAGCACCACCGCGCCCACATTCATGGACTTGTGATTGAACTTGATTACTCCCAGGCCTTCGAACAGGTACACCCCAACCATGCCCACCAGGATGGCTGAAAGCATGAACTTCAAAATGGTCATGTCCTTTAGGCGCATTGCGCCAACCTGCTTGTCGAAGCGCAATACTCGCCCTTTTTGCAAAAGAAAGCCGAACAAGACACCCGTCACCAGGCCGAGCATCTGGCTATTCATGTTTTTCGCCTCCCGTAGATGAAGTACGCAGCCAGCACTCCAGTGCCGAAAAACAGGGCCAGCGCCGCAAACCCGCTGAGCGACAACTGCATCAGCCCGCTCAATCCGTGCCCGCTGGGACATCCATCGGCCATTCGCGCACCGATCATCGCCACAATACCGCCGATGATCGCCCATAACGCCCTTTTCCAAACGGCGGAGCCAAACCGTGCCGCCCATGTCGGCGGTACCGATTCCAACCGAAAACTTCCGTCGGTCAACGAAGAAACCAGTGCGCCGATGAAGATGCCAACGACCAGCATGAACTGCCAGTCCACTTGCACTTTTTCCTTGGCGAAGTACTCGTTATTGGTCACATGCTGAGGCGCGACCTTGCGTTCCAGCAGCCCGGCCGCCCGCACGAAAGTGGTCGAAGCGCCAAGATAACTCGCCTTGCCTGTAACCTTGGTCGTGGCCAACGCCGAAGCCACAGCCAGTACGCCCACCAACGCGCCCGCAAGATACGGACTCCACCCGCCGTCCTCCGTCCGCCATTTCATCCCGCCACCATCCTTTCTGGTCCCTCCCCCGAAGGGCTACAGCCCAGCCTGACGGCGAGAAGGTACCAAAAGCCTTGCCCGCTGGCAACTTCGTTGAAGCCGCCCGCGCTGATTCCTCTAAAATGTCTTCCACCCACGCCTTCGCTTTGGCCGATCTCAGTGGGCACACATATTTTCGCCGGTCGCCAGCGTGCCGGCAAGATACTCGGCAACCAGCTTCTCCGGCGGCGCAACCGGAGCGCCAATCACCGCCTTGATGCCGTTTTCTGCGAACAGCGACTGAGCCCGATGCCCCATCCCCCCTGCGAGAATAACGGTGGCCCCCTTCTGGTGCAGCCAGCGAGGCAAAACACCCGGCTCGTGAGGAGGAGGTGTGAGCATCTGGGTGCCCGTCACCTTCCCGGTCTTATCATCCATATCAATCAACGCAAACTGCTCGCAATGTCCGAAGTGGACGCAAAGTTTTCCTTCCGCCACCGGTATGGCGATCCTCATGTTTGGTGTCCTCCACTTGTTCTATTCTTTTGCCCTACTCCCCGCCTCAAATTGTCCGGTTCTTAGCAGCACTAATGTGCAGGCGTTCAAAGGTTCAATCCCCGCCGCCTGAAGCCGCGCGGCCAAATCCGGATTCTCCGCGCCGGGATTGAAGATCACGCGCCGGGGCCGGCTCTGAAGCATTTCCTCCGCGATGGCCCGCTGGTTGGCGGGACCGAGATACACGCTGATTACGTCCGGTGCCGCCGGCAGCCGCCGCAGGGAGGGGAACACCGGGATGCCCTCGATTTCGGTCAGCGTTGGATGGACGGGATAGACGGTGTGCCCCTTCTCCTTGAGCAGCATCACCGCTTTGTAACTGTAACGGTCCGGTTTGTTGCTCGCACCCAGGACGGCCACCTTCATGACACGTTCTCCCATACGGCTTTGATGTCGTCGCCGGCCCATGAGGCCGGCCATTCCACCACCGGCTGACCGCGACGTTGCGCGTCGGTGACGGCGCGGTCATATCGCACCCGCCCGACCACCGTCGCGCCATGCTGGCGCGCCTCCTTTTCAATGCGCCCCGTTATCTCCTCGTTCAAGTCCCACTTGTTCACGCAGACCGCAGCCGAAACCCTGAAATGCCTCGTGAGCTCCAACACTCGAGCCATGTCGTGTGCACCCGACATCGTTGGTTCGGTCACGACGAGAACCAGGGATGCCCCGCTCACGGACGCGATCACCGCGCAGCCCACGCCCGGCGGACCATCCACCAGGACCAGATCGTTCTTCCGTTCCTCGGCGAGACTTCGGGCAACGTTTCGCACGTGGCTGACCAGTTTGCCAGAGTTCTCCCCGCCCGGATTCAGCCGCGCATGTACCATCGGGCCAAAGCGAGTCTCAGACACAAACCATTCTCCGGCGCGTCGCTCCCGAAAATCAATCGCCCTCACCGGACACGTCCACACACACGCGCCGCATCCCTCACAAGCCGTCGCATCGACGGCGAAGGATGCTTCCCCCGCGCCGCCATCGCTCTTCAGAATCGCACCGAATCGGCACCGCGCCAGACAGGCGCCACAACCGATGCAGTCCTTCTGTCTGATAATCGCCTCGTATCCGCAGCGGAATTCCTCTCCCCGACGGATCGTGGGTGTCAGCACCAAATGCAGGTCGGCTGCGTCCACGTCGCAGTCTGCCAGCACGGCCTGTCCGCTCAATGCGGCGAACGAAGCAACTATGCTCGTCTTGCCCGTGCCCCCTTTGCCGCTGACGACAACGATTTCTTTCATGCCGACCGTATCCGCTCCCAAAAAGCTTCAGCATGCGATCCGACCACTCTGGCAAGACGCGAACGGCCATGCGCCCGCGGGAATACGCCTCCGCCACGCGACGGTCGTCGGGAATCTCCAACAGAATCGGGATTGTCGCCGCCGCGCAGAAATCGCGCACGCGCCGGTCTCCGGAATCAGCCCGGTTGATGACGACCCCATGCGGGACCCCAAGCTGCCGAATCATTTCCACGGCCAGACGCAAGTCATTCAGTCCAAAAGGGGTTGGTTCTGTAACCAGAAGGACATGGTCGGCGTCTCGTACCGTGGCTACGACCGGACAGGACGTGCCCGGCGGAGCGTCCATGATCGCCACACCGTCCGCAATAGCCTTTTGCTTCACCGCTCGAATCAGCGGCGGCGCCATGGGCTCGCCGACGTTCAGGCGCCCCTGAACAAAGACCAACCCTTGGCCCCGTCCTGTCTCGACCACGCCAATTGTCCGATTTCCCTCGCGAATGGCCTGTTCCGGGCACACGAGGGTGCAGCCGCCACATCCGTGGCACAGTTCGGCGAAGACCAAGGGTTTTTCCAGCACCGCGATGGCATGATACTGACAAACCTCGGCGCACTTGCGGCACCCTGTGCACTTCTCCTCGTCCACCATAGGCACGGGAATGCCGACCGGCTCAATGACCTTGATCTCCGGCTTCAGAAAAATATGGCCGTTCGGCTCCTCGACGTCGCAGTCAAGGTACTGAACCGTCTGGCCAGCATCTGCCAGAGCGCAAGCCAAATTCACGGCAACGGTCGTTTTCCCGGTACCGCCTTTCCCGCTGGCAATCGCAAGTTTCAGGTCACGTCCCCGCCTTCTGAGATTCAAGTTCCTCTATGCGCTTCCGGAGCTTGCCCGGCGCGCTTTCATGGAACTCCGCCTGGCTTTTGAGCGCTTGCATCTGCTGCTCGCGATTTGCTGCGCCCGCCGACGGCGGAGCTTCAGCCGCGATGGGCCAGCCCGCTGCGGCGCGCTGCCATCCGCTCAGACCCGTGGCGTAGAACATGTTTCGCCACCCGTGTCCGCCCCCTCGGGCCCCGCCGCGCCCGCCCCCGAATCCCATCCCCAACCCTCGTCCGGGAATCGAATTCATGTACCTAGCCACTCCATATCCGGCGCAGAATCCAGCTCCGCGCCCTGTCATCGGCCCCCTTCCCATGGGCCCCGTTCCGTCTCCTGCCGGCATTGCTGCCTCCTTTCCGTTGCTGGTCGTTACCAGTGCCCTTCAACGTTGGCCGCTGTTGTTTCCTTCAAACGGCCTTCCCTGAAGCTCCTCACCGCTTGGGCGACCGTCATCTCGCCGCACAAATACACCTTGATTCCTGCCGCCTTCAAAACGCGAAATGCTTTTGGCCCCACATTGCCCGTAATCACGGCCTCCACTCCCAGCCCTACCACCGTTTCCGTCGTCTGAATTCCAGCGCCTTGCGCCGCGTTCAGATTCTGCGTGTTGTCGTGGGCCGCCGACTCGTTTGTATCCGTGTCCACAACAATGAAGTACTTGGCGCGTCCGAACCTTGGATCCAGGTTGTTTGATATGTCTTTGCCAGTTGCTGTAATTGCGATTTTCATTTCTTCCTTTTCACCAAGCCGCTAAGCCCCTCGGCCCAAGGACTACTTTCTTTTCCTACCGTTTTTCGCCTTTGCCTTTGGCGTCCTGTGCCTCCCGAGGGGGCAACGGTTCATCCGGTTCATGTCCTTGCCGGCGGTGCCGCCCCCCGCTCCATACTCCACGGAAACGCCTCATTCGGCCGCAGCACCCCGGCATTGTAAACGCGGGATTCAGCAGGTTACCGCTCTGCCACGCGGCCAGCACATCTTCAACCGTGCCCGCCGTGAAAGGAATAGGCCGCAGCCCCGCGAGAGACAACGCCGACGCCATCGGACGGGAGATCGCCCCGCAAATCAACACGTCCGCGCCCAGCGCAACCAGCGCAGCAACCTGCGCCTGCAGGTCGGACCCCGGCAGTGACGCTTCAAGCCGGCCCACCTCACGCCCGTCATGAATGTTCACCAGAACAACCTGCCGCGCCACATCCAACACTGGCGAAACTCGGCCATTCCACGTTGTGATCGCCACCTTCATGATGTTTTGGCGGCATATGGATACGCACGCGCCGTGCCAGAAGGAATGACGGCTGCAGCGCAAGATGCAACCCTTTGCAATCTGATCTGTTACGCGTATTTGCCGGCAAAACCGCGGGATAATTTGAGTCGCTTCAATGCTACCCTATGACGACAGAATGGGCGCTTTTCCGCGACTGTATTAACTCTTGCGCCGGCTTCGGCGACCGTCTTCGCGAGGCAGTTCGATCCCCAGCGCCCGGATCTTGCGGAACAGCGTGCTCTTGTGCAGGCCCAGCGCGCGAGCGGCGGCGAGGCGGTTCCCGCCGCAGCGCTCCAGGGCGGCGCGAATGGCCTGCGCTTCGGCGGCGCGCATCTGGTCGGCCATCCTCTCGGCAGCAGGGGCGGGAACCAGTGCCGGCTGTCCCGTGAGTTCGGGCGGCAGGTGCTTGCGTTCAATTTGGCCCCCGGCACACAGCACGAACGCCCGCTCGATGATGTTTTCCAACTCCCGGACATTGCCGGGGTAATCGTGCGCCATGAGCAGCGCCATGACATCGGGGGTCACTCCGGCGACGGACTTGCCCTGCCGCCGGTTGAACCGGGCAACGAAGTGCTCCACGAGCAGGGGCACGTCCTCCTTGCGCTTGCGGAGAGGCGGCAGGTCCAGCTTGACGACATTCAGGCGATAGAAAAGGTCCTCGCGGAACAAGCCTTTGCGGATCAGCGCGGACAGGTCCCGGTGCGTGGCGGCAATAATGCGCACGTTGGCGCGCCTCGTCTCCGTGCCACCAAGTGGTTCATAGGTCCGTTCCTGCAGCACGCGCAGAAGCCGCACCTGCAACGCTGGGCTGATATCGCCAATCTCGTCTAAAAACACCGTGCCCCCTTCAGCCAGGGCGAAGCGGCCTGGCTTGTCCTTCGCCGCCCCTGTGAATGCGCCTTTGACATAACCAAACAACTCGGACTCCAGCAGCGTGTCGGGCAACGCGCCGCAGTTGATACCCACAAACGGCTTGTTCTTGCGGGGGCTGAGATTGTGGATGGCGCGGGCCAGGAGTTCCTTGCCCGTTCCGGTCTCCCCGTGAATCAGCACCGTAGCGTCGCTGGGCGCAATCTGCGGCAGCAGATCGAAGATGCGCCGCATAGCGGGGCTGCGGCTCACAAGATCGCCCACCTGGAAACGTCCTTGCAGCTCCTTGCGCAGTTCTTCCACAAGGCTGAGGTCCCGAAAGGTCTCCGCGCCGCCGACGATTCGGCCGCGGTTGTCGCGAAGAATCGCCGTGGATACGGAGATCGGTATCCGGCGGCCGTCGGCGTTCACGATGAAGGCGGACTTGTTGACGATGGGTTTGCCGGTCTTGACCGTGTGGCGTAGGGCGCAATCCGCCTCGCACATACTGGCGCGGAAGACCTCCGAGCACATCCGGCCCAGTGCGTCCTGTCTGCGAATGCCGGTAATAGACTCCGCGGCACGATTGAACGAGGTGATCCGCCAGTTCCCATCCACCGTAAACACACCGTCCGAGATGCTTTCCAGGATGCTTTCGGCGCCGCTCCAGGACTCTTTCGGGATGGGAATGGGTTCCTTCTTCATCGCCTTTCACACGCCCACGCGGCCCATACGCGCCTCCTGCCGCGCCTACGACACCCAAACAAAATAGAGCACGGACACGATGCCAAGCAGAGACAGGACAAGGGCCAGAACGGTTTCAAGGCCCGTCTTGGGTTCCGGCATGATTCCTTGGGCTATCTGACGAAGATAACGGCGGTAGCGGCTCAATGCGGCCACATTGAGGAGCACGCCTGAAGCGACCAAAATAATTCCAAGCCACAAAGAAACTCCGTGCCCTGGACCGTGGGCAAGGTTCTGCGCCGTGGCCCATTCGCGCAGAAACACGCCGAACCGCGCCACGACAAAGCCGAATCCCATCAGCGCCAGGCCGGTTCGAATCCACGCAAGAAACGTCCGCTCAGCCGCCAGCGGAACTCTCGGATCGCCCCCTTGTGCCTTGTCATCCACCGGGACTTCCTCGCGCGAGCATCTCCGTGCCGACTTGCTCGATTGGAGCGGGTGACGGGAATCGAACCCGTGATGCGAGCTTGGAAGGCTCGAGCTTTACCACTAAGCAACACCCGCATGGATGCCGATGCCTTTGTTTCTTATCAGCTCCGAAATCCCAAGTCAAATCGGCGGCCAGAAAGTCTGTGTTCAGGGATGGACAGGTAGATCGTGACCCCTGTTGGGGTGGTAGTTGGGAATATACTGGCGCAGGACTTGTCCGAGGTCAAGGGGCTGCCAGGAAGCGATGGCAGGGTCGATCTTGGGGGCGCGTTGGCGGATGATGT
>CALHGX010000004.1 GCA_938031185.1 uncultured bacterium | reverse complement strand
CAAGTGAACCAATGCAACTGGATCGCACCCGCGTTCACGGCCTTCTGGATCTCGCTGCTCAGTGTCGCGCCCTTCCTGACCCAGAGTTGGAAACTCGCGCCTTGTGTTTCGGCCGCCCACGCAGCCATGTCCTTTATTTGTTGCGAGAAGCTGACATAAGAGGTGTTCTTAACCTCTATGATGGTGTTGGTCTTCAAGATCCAGAAATCAGGCACCCTGGCCTTGCCGGAAAGCGTGTTGGTAATGCGAGCAGTATTTCGCGGCAAGCTTACAATCTGCGCGACAACCGCCTCCCCGGCCCTGCCAACCGCTTGAGCAGTCACGTACCATGCCATTTCTACCGTTCCCGTCAAGCGTCCCAACGCGCCCCAGCCCAGCCCGGCCATCAGCGGCAGTCCTTCGGCGTCCTCCCCGCACTCCATCGCCAGCCGCTCACCCAGACTGCATTTCTCGATGGAGAGGCTGTTCAGGACGTCGATTGCGCCCAACCCAGCCCGAAGACCACCGCTGCTGGACCAACTCGTATCGGTTTCCGGCAACGCCATGAGGGCCGGAACTTCCGGACCGCCTCGACCGCCCCCACCCCCGCCCACTCCGTTGCCGCCGAGACCAGGAAGCCTTCCGTAGCCTGTCACCGAGAAGCAGGGCATTCCGTAGGCAACCGAACAAGCATCCAGGCCGGATGGATCGGCATGGTTTACAGGGTCGCCCAAAACGTAGGCGTACCGGTTCCACGATTGTGGATTAGAGAGACCTGCCGTGACTTGGCTCGGGTCCGCTGTCAGAAACCGCCCGCGCGCCGAATCGTAATACCGTTGGTCCGCGTAGTCGATCCCCGTCTCCTCCCGCAGGTACGTCCCAAACTTCTCCCGCCCTTGCGCCGTCGCCCCAGGCCGCTCCTCCCCGTACGGGTAATACCGCAACCGCTCCGCCCCACTCACCCCGTACATCACCACCGACCCCAGCCGGTCCACCACCACCTCCTTCCCCTCCGCCTCCACCAATCGCCCCGCAAAGTACACCTTCCGCTCCCGCAGCCTGAACGATCCCCATTGCCCATCCACCTTGCTCCGCTCGTACTCCCCCAGCCGCTCCCCGCTCCACCCATAAAACGTTACCCGCTCCTCCTCTAACTCCCCGTACCCGTCGTTCTTCCCCACATACACCCGCCGGTTCCCAGCGTCGTATCCATACACGTCCGCGTCCGCCGCCCACGACGCCTGCTGCACACGATTCTCAATGTCATAGACCCTGCCCCCGCTCAGATTGTTCCCGTTCGGGTCGTAACTCACCCCCACCACACGGTTCGTCCCCGGGTGTTGACGCCGATTTAAGAAAGCAGCGGTTTGGCCGGTTTTGACGCCGTGGAGAGCGCCGGTTTGTGCGTCGGCACACACCGGTGCATCGGCCGCCGGCGGCGACGACGAACGTGGCGGTCACGCGAGGCCGGTTTCAAGAGAGCTTTGCTCAGCGCAAGGTGGAACCTCCGGCGCCATCAGCAGGAACAGGAGTAATGGAGGACCGGCGTCGTTTCGTGTCCTGGCGGACCGATTCGATCACGAGGTAGAGCTTGTCGGCGCTGTTGACCTTGCCCGCTACACAGTAGGCCACGCCGGGCCGGATAAGCTGGGCCTTGGAGAATTCATAGAGCCGGTAAACCCGCTTCGTATCGCAGTCCTGCATGAGGAACACGGCATACGACGAGTATTCCGTCCGCGAGAGCAGGAGGAGATGATTGGCGCTGAAGTTGAACATGGGAGAAAGAAAGGGCGGGAGGCGGAACTCCCGCCCGCCTCAGCAGCGCCGTTGTGGGGTTAGCCGGCGGACTCCTCCGGCCGGGTTATCATCACAGCGCGGCGCGTCGTCGGAGCCGGCTTAGGACTTCTCGGCCGGCGGATTCGGGTTCTTAGGCTTGCGCAAACTGTCGCCGCCCAAGAGGAAGATCTCGGAGTTTTCCACCAGGCGATCGGCGATCGCAGTGGCGATGGTGGTGTTGAAAAGGATGTTGCCCCAGTCGGAGAACGGTGTGTTGGTAGTGATGATCGAAGACCGCTTCTGGCTGTGGCGTATGGAAATGACCTGATAGAAGAGATTCGAAGTTTGCTGATCGAGGGCCAGATATCCTAATTCGTCACAGACAAGGAGTGTTGGTTCTGTATAAGTTCTTAACTTACGAAGCAGCGAGTGATCGACCTGAGAAGCGAGCAAGTGGTTGAGCATATCCATGGCGCTGGTGAACAACACGCGTTGGTTGGCCTGACAGGCGCGCCAGGCGATGATTTTCGCCAGAAAGGTTTTGCCGACACCGGGATTTCCGATCAACACGAGATTGGTGCCCTTGGCCAGGAACTCCAGATCGAGCAGCCGCAAGATGCGCGGCTTGGCCTGCTGGCGCGTCTTGTGGTGGTGGAAGTGAAAGGCATCAATGCTGGGTTGCGCTTGCAGCCGCGAGTATTTGAAGCGGCGATCGATGGCGCGCTGTTTGCGAGCCTCCAGTTCCATGTCGGCCAGCCATTCCAGAGTGGCGGACACGCTGAGATTCCTCGCCGCCGCTTCAGTCAGCGTCGTCTCCACTTGGCGGCTCATGGTGGAGAGAGCCAGTTGGTTCAGCTTCTGCTCGAGCGGAGTCATCGGATTCCTTTCCGTGGTCAAGAATGAAAGCGTCATATTCCAGTAAGGACAAAGGATCGGTGGCCAGGTCATTCAAGCGTGGGTCACGCAAGCGTAACGGCGGTTGTGTTTGCCGCGGGGCTTGCTGCTGGCGAAGAATGTTGGCGACATAATCGGCGCCGAACGCGCCAGCCGCGGAAGCTTTCGTGATGGCGTCGGCCACCGCTTCGGGGCCGTATTGGCGAACCAACTCCAAGATCCCGGCCAGTTGCCGGGACAATGCCCGATCGGTATCGGCGATGTCGCGCAGGTACGCTTCGAGCATGGCTTGGGAGCACAGGTTTTCGAGAACCGCGAAGAGGCGTTGTTGCGCTCGCGAGCGTTTGGCCGCCGGACGTAGTTCGGCCAGTTCGGCCTCGAAGCGATCGGCTCCCAGCGTTTGACCGCGACGCCAACAGCGCGGATAAGAGACGATTTCGTTCACGCGGTCGTAGATGGTGACCGAACTGGAATCCGCCTTGAGGGTGAGGCGGCGGCCGACAAAGCGCGGGGGCACACAGTAACGGTTCCCATCGAAGTGCAGACGGAGATCCTTGTAGACGAGAGCCTCAACTGTATCGCGATAGTCGTAGGGAATGACGGGCAGTGGGCGCAGTGCATCGGCCTTAAATCGATCCATGGGGCGATCGCGCGTCTCGCGATGCAGCCGCTGATTGGCAATTTCCGCCAGCCACTGCCGAGCCTGGCGGTTCACATCGTGTAGATCGCGGAACTCCCGCAGCGGCCAGAAACTCCGGCGTGCATAACCGATGGCGCGCTCCACTTTTCCTTTTTCCCAACCGGCTGCCACGTTGCAGGCTTTCGGATAGAAGCCATACTCGCGGGCGAAGGCGAGAAAGCGCGGAAGGAAGCGGACGAGCCGGCCATCGTGTTCGGCCACAGCGGTCGCCAGGTTGTCATAGGCAATCTCGCGCGCGACCCCGCCCAGCGCGCTGAATGCATGCACGTGACAACGGACGAAGGTTTCGAAACTCTGGCTGTGGGTAAATTCCAGGTACAGCATGCGGCTGTGCGCTTCGACCAGGGCGAATGCGTAGAGCTTGCGTTTGTCACCTTGATAGTCGAGTGTGCCGAAATGCCCCCAATCGACTTCGAAGCGTTCCCCCGCTGGCGGCTCCATGCGCAGGAAGGCGCGACTGGGTTTCCGTTGGGGGCGAACCGAGTGCACATACTCGCGCAGAATACTGTGGCCGCCGTGATAACCCAGCGGGCGCAGCCGCTGCTGGATGACGGCCGCCGAAACGGTGGGATCTTTTTCGAGCCATTCCGCGATCGTGGCTTTGAAAGGATCGAGCTTGCTTTCGCGTTGCCGGGGAGCCGACGCCTGCGCCGGCGCCTCGAGATATTTCTTGATCGTCCGCCAGCCCATGCGGAGGCGGCGTTCGATTTTCCGAATGGGCCAGCGCTCGGACCAGTACAGGCGATGGAGGTCGTTGATCTGATCGGTGGTGAGCATGGCGTCGAATTCAGTTATCCGGCAGAAGCCGCTGGAGCGCCAGGACGTTGTTGTTTGCAAGATTCGGAAGCTGGGGGTCTGCGGGGAGGAAGTGCTTCCAGCACAAAGACTTGCGCCCGAGCTGCGTTGTTGTTTGCAAGATTCTCGAGGCCGGCGCCCAGCAGCCAAACCTCTGCTGCGGAATGCTTTAAGTCGAAAGCTGAGTTGTTGTTTGCAAGATCGCGCAGGTGCCGCTTTTGGTCCCGAACGTGCTGCTGTTGGCGGTTCCGCTCGACCGCCGCCGGATGTTGTTTGCGATACCTGGGCCAGTAATCCGGGTTGCGGGAGCGCCACTTCTGGGGGCTGTCCCGGCATACCTGCCGATACTCCGGATCCGCAGTGATCTTCTGGCGGTGGTAAGCGGTACGGCGGCGGCGCTGGCAGTCGGGATCGCTGCATACCGACTGCGCCGGTTGGTACTTCGATGGCTGGAAAGAACGCTCACAATAGCGACATCGCCGTTCGACCATACTGCCGGTTGTCGCATTTGCCGCGCCGGACCGTCAGGCGGGGGATTTAGACGCTGTTATAGAGTGCGTACCGCATCCTGGCTGATGGCTGGTTTTCTCTGACTACAAAACCGGCGGAAATGCTGTCGTTTTGTTCCGGCGTCGACACCCGGGTTCACCGGAATCGTGCTCCCGTTCTTCCCCGTCAGGTTCCCGAACCCGTCGTAACTGAACGTCTGCGGCGCCCCAGGGATGCTCGCCGCCGTCAAACGCCCCAGCCCGTCGTACGTGTACCCCGTCTCCTCGTTCAGCACCCAGTCCTTGATCTGCGTCACCCGCCCGTCATTCCCCGTCAACGAATACCGGTACTCCAAATCCACCCGCGACAGCTCCTGCCACACCCAGATCCGCCCCACCGCCGTCTGCCGCGTCAACTGTCGCCGCGCGTTGTACTGCCGCGTCTCCGTGTAATAAGGCCCCGGGTTCCCCAGCCCGTCCGGCCCCAGCCCCCACACCAGCGACGTCAACTCCCCACCCGCCCCATACGTCGCCCTTCCTACCGTGTTCCCGTCCTGCCGCGTCATCCCGCTCATCTGCCCCTGCACGTTGTACGTAAACTGGAAATCCGGCAACGCCGGGTTCCCCAGCGGATACGTCACCGTCTTCACCCACCCCTCATTGTCGTAGCTCCACCGCCCTTCCAGCGCATTCGCCCCCACCACC
>CALHGX010000003.1 GCA_938031185.1 uncultured bacterium | reverse complement strand
ATCCCTCGGGCCACACCTCCGTCTTGGCTCAACCGCCCGCCCCCAACACGCTCCCCATCCTGCTGTTCACCAATCGCCCAACCAAAAAATCCCAATTTTGATCGCACGCAAATTGCACAGTTTTGAAAACTACACGACATCAAGCCAACAACGTCTTGACCCGCCGGCCAGCGCCGTCTATTATGCCAGCAGGTGTGGGAATTCCACCCGCCAACGGAGGTCAACGATGAAGAAATGCGCATGGGTCATCCTAGCAGTAGTCATTCTGGGCGCGGTCTCGCCGACAGCGGTCCGTGCATCGGATGCCGGCGCGGGGCTGCTGTCCGCCGTCCTGCCGGGCACGGGTGAATGGTACAACCGCAACTGGCGCGGCAGTTTTCCTTGGGCCGAGTGCGTCCTGGGATACGTGTGCTGTCTTGTGCAGTTGTCTTCCATCATGGACGCCGTCAACGGCAACACCGACGAAGGGTTGCGCATAGATTTCTGGACGGCGCCCAGTAAGTAAGCCGAAACTCTGTTGACGGATATGCGGCGAAAGCGTTCCAACGTTTTCGCCGTTTTTTCTTGCCGGGTTAGGCCTTTTGACACAACCTGAAACGATGCTTTCGTCTGTTGGTTGACGAGGAAAAAAACATGGATTCGAGAATTGTCGCCAAAAAACTCCACATCATACGTGAATTGGCCGTTGAGGCGTCGTGGTCCATCCCGCAGTGGGAATGCCGACTCGCCCGCTATCTCGACCCCGGCCGATACGAATTCAAGGGGGACTGGCGGCCCGCGAAACTTCCGCTGAGCGCACCGGCCGGCCAGACGGTCTTTCTGCGTTCTCGATTCACCATACCACAGCGTTTCCGCCGACCAAGCGCCAGCATGGACTTCCATTTCGATGTCATGGAAGGACTGCTCCGTGTTGATGGCCGGCCCTACGCGGGCTTGGACACATGGCACCGGCGGGTTTTTCTTCCACGCGCTCCCCAGTTGACAGCTGAAATCGAGTTCAATTCCGTCTCCGCCGTTTGTGCAATGCCGGGCATGCTGCCGCCACAAGGCACCTTCGCTGGCGCAGACCTGCGACTGATCGATCCCGAATTCGAGGCTTTTTGGCATGATGTTCGCTATGCCGACGAAACCGCACGCTTGATCTCCGACGAGCGCCGCAAGCGCCTGCTCGAGGCGGCGGTGGAAGACGCTCTTCTGGCAGTGGATCTCACGCAGCCCCGCGAGGGGCTTCGCCGCGACATCGTCAATGCGCGCCGAGCCTTCCGCAAAGCGCTCGCGGCCATCGAGCCCGACCCGGAAGCCGGCGGCGTCTACCTCGCCGGCCACACTCACATTGACACCGCCTGGCTCTGGACCGTTCGCGAAACCGTCCGCAAGTGCAGCCGCACCTTTTCCACCGCTTGCCGCCTCATGGAGCGTTATCCCGATTTCACGTTCACTTGCAGCCAGGCCCAACTCTACGCCTTTACCAAAAACCATTACCCGGAACTGTATCGCGAAATCCGCAAATGGGTGAAAACCGGCCGCTGGGAAACCGCCGGCGCCATGTGGGTGGAGGCCGACTGCAATCTCTCCTCCGGCGAGTCGCTCATCCGTCAGATTCTCCACGGCCTCCGTTTCTTCCAGACGGAGTTTGGCACCCGCCCCACCATGTGCTGGCTGCCGGATGTGTTCGGCTACCCCGCCTCCCTGCCCACCATCCTCCGCGGCTGCGGCATTCCGCGTTTCTTCACCTACAAGCTGCACTGGCAGGCGCGCAATCCTTTCCCCGCCCATCTTTTCCGCTGGCGCGGGCTGGACGGCAGCGAGGTTCTCGCGCACGTCCCCAACCTCCTCAACGGCTACAACGGCAATCCCACCCCGGACCAGATTGTCGCCGCTTGGACGCGTTACGCTCAGAAGGCCCAGCATCCGGAAGTCCTCTTTCCCTTTGGCTGGGGCGACGGCGGCGGCGGCGTCACGGATGAGATGATGGAAATGGCCACGCGCCTCAAGGGCCAGTACCCCGGCCTGCCTCGCGTGCGTTTGGGCACCGCTGAAGCCTATTTTCAATCGGTCGAACAAGCCGAACCCGATTTGCCGGTCTGGGATGGCGAACTGTACCTTGAAACCCATCGAGGGACTTACACCACGCAAGCCCGCATCAAACGCGCTAACCGCAAGACAGAAATCGCTCTGCGCGACGCCGAGATTCTGCTCTCGCTTGCCAGCACGGCCGGCGGCCGCGTGAAACGCGACGACTTGAATCGCGCCTGGGAGCTTACCTTGCTCAACCAGTTCCACGACATCCTGCCCGGGAGTTCGATCGCGGAAGTCTACACGGATGCCCTCCGCGACTTGGCCGAAGCCCAAGACCTCTGCAAGGCCGTGCAGAAACGCGCGCTCGGTCGCTGGATCCGTCCCAGCCCCACGCCGGATGCTGTCTGGGTCTTCAATACGCTCAACTGGCCGCGCTCCGAACCGTTGGAGACGCCCCTTGGTTCCACGAACGCCAAGGTCGCGCTCCAAGGCCCCGACGAGCGGCTCTACCCCACCCAATGGGTGAAACGCCAGGACGGCCAAACTGCTTTGCTCTTCCAACCTGACTTGCCTCCCTGCGGTTCGGCCGTTTTCCGAATCGTTCAGGAGGCCGCACCGCTACCTTCGCCCTTGAGCATCTCCGCCACGCGCATGGAGAACCAGTACTTTCGGCTCCGGTTCAATGCCCGCGGCGATCTGATCAGCCTCTGGGACAAGCGCTACCGTCGAGAAGTGCTTCGGCCGGGCGCACCCGGCAACGAGTTGCAGTTGTTGCAGGACGGCCCGGAGGGCGAGGATGCCTGGAATGTTCATGCGACCATGAATCGCCGTTGCTATCCCATGGAAGGCCCCGTCCGAATCCGCATTCTTGAACGCGGCCCAATTCGCGCTACCTTGCAAATCGAGAGAAAACATCGCCGCTCTCGTTTCATTCAGGACGTGCGCCTCTATGCCGACCTCCCTCGCGTAGATTTCGTCACGCGCGTGGACTGGCATGAGCAGCACGTCCTGCTCAAGGCCGCTTTCCCTCTCAATATCCGCGCCACTCGCGCCACATACGAAGTCGCCTTCGGCGCGGTGGAGCGCCCCACTCACCGCAACACGTCTTGGGATGAAGAAAAGTTTGAGGTGCCTGCCCATCGTTGGGCCGACCTTTCCGAGACCGGCTACGGCGTAAGCCTCCTCAACGACTGCAAATACGGCTACGATGCTCTTGACAGCACTCTGAGGCTGACCCTCCTCCGCGGAACCACCTGCCCCGATCCAGCCGCGGACCAGGGCGAGCACGAGTTCGCTTATGCCCTGTATCCCCATGCCGGCGACTGGACCCAGGCGGACACCGTTCGACAGGGCTGGGCCTTTAACGTTTCTCCCGTTCTCGTGCCGATCAAGGCCGGCGCAAGCAAGCAGGCCGTTTCATACTCCTTCCTTTCAACGGAAGGGCTGCCCGTCATCATCGAAGCCTTGAAACCTGCGGCCGATGGCCGCGGCCTTATCCTGCGCCTGTACGAGCCGCACGGGGCTCGCGGACAAGTGCTGGTGACGGCTGGGGTCCTTTTGAACGAAGTGCGAGCCTGTTCGCTTGTCGAGGAGGACGCGGAGCGCATCCCCCTCAAGGCCGGCGCATGGCGCTTTGACATCAAGCCGTTCGAAATCCGCACCTTCCGGCTACTCCCTGCTGGACATTTGTAGGCCCCATCTTTTCGGAATGAGAAGGTTCGACGCCGCCTTCTAGCCCCCGTGCGGCAAATTCAATGCCGTTTCACGCCTTGCCCCAGGCCCACGCGATCCCCACCGGCGCCCGCGGGAGCGGGCCCTCCAGAGGCGCCTCCCTAACCCGATGCCTGTTAAAACCGCCCGCGCCCTTCCCCATCCTTCTCATCCTCGCCTTGCGCTGCCGAAAACCCCTCGACACACAGCCGCACAAAAGGTTTGAAGCAAGCACCGATGGTTGGTATCTTGCCTTGTTTTTGTTTTTTGCCGCGGGCAGCAACCCGCTCTTGTGATCGAAACGGGAGAGCATGCAATGGCCAAGAAGATCATGATTGACGGCAATACCGCCGCCGCAACGATAGCCTACGCCACCAATGAGATTTGCGCCATTTACCCCATCACTCCATCCTCCCCCATGGGAGAATTGGCGGATGAGTGGAGCGCCGCAGGCGTGAAGAATATCTGGGACACGGTGCCCGTCGTGTCCGAGCTTCAATCGGAAGGCGGCGCCAGCGGAGCCGTCCATGGCGCGTTGACCACCGGCGCCCTGACCACCACGTTCACGGCCTCCCAAGGCCTCTTGCTGATGATCCCCAATATGTTCAAGCTCGCCGGAGAGCTGACCAGCACGGTCTTTCACGTCTCCGCTCGCTCGCTGGCCTGTCAAGGCCTCTCGATCTTCGGGGATCATTCGGACGTCATGGCGGTGCGCGCCACCGGTTTTGCCCTGCTGGCCTCATCCAGCGTGCAGGAAGTCATGGACATGGCGCTGATCGCTCAGGCCGCGACACTGGAAGCCCGTGTGCCTTTCTTGCATTTCTTCGACGGGTTTCGCACCTCCCATGAAGTGCAGAAAATCGAGGAAGTGAATCGCGATATCATCCGGGAAATGATACAAGACGACCTCGTACGAGCCCATCGAGAACGAGGTCTTTCGCCGGACCGCCCGAAATTGCGCGGCACAGCGCAAAACCCTGATGTGTATTTCCAAGGCCGCGAAACGGTCAACCGCTACTACCAAAAAGCGCCGGGCATTGTTCAGGAGCAAATGAACAAATTTGCCCGGTTGACCGGCCGTGCATACCGCCTTTTCGACTACGTCGGCGCGCCCGATGCGGAGCAGGTCATCGTCATCATGGGATCCGGCGCGGAAACGGTTCACGAAACAGTGGAACACCTCGCCGCGCGAGGCGAGAAGGTCGGCGTCGTCAAGGTCCGCCTGTACCGGCCGTTCGATGTGCGCGCGTTCGTGTCCGCACTGCCCTCCACCGTCCGGGCCATTGCGGTGCTCGACCGGACCAAGGAACCGGGCGCGATTGGAGAACCGTTGTATGAGGACGTGCGAACGGCCATCGGCGAGGCCCAAAGCGAAGGCTTCATGCAGACGGCCTTTTATCCCCGCGTGCTGGGCGGGCGGTATGGCCTCGGCTCCAAGGAGTTCACGCCCGCGATGGTCAAGGCCGTGCTCGACAATCTGCAGGCGGCGCAGGCGAAAAACCATTTCACCGTCGGCATTACCGATGACGTCACCAACACCAGCCTTTCCGTAAATCCGAGCTTTGATCTCGACCATCCCGGCCGCTTTGAGGCCATGTTTTTCGGCTTGGGGTCGGATGGGACGGTCGGGGCAAACAAGAACTCCATCAAGATCATCGGCGAAGACACGGACTTCTCCGCGCAAGGGTATTTCGTCTATGATTCCAAGAAGGCCGGCGCGATCACGGTGTCCCATCTCCGTTTCGGTCCCGGCTTGATTCGCAGCCCGTATCTCTGCACGAAGGCGGACTTTGTCGCATGCCACAATTTTTCCTTCGTGGAGAAATACGACCTTTTGGCCCAGGCCAAGACCGGTGCCACTTTCTTGCTCGCCAGTCCTTACTCCGCTGACGAAGTGTGGAACCATCTACCCGACGAATTGGAGCGGCAGATCATTGACAAGAAGATCCGCTTCTACGTCATAGACGCCATCAAATTGGCGGGAGAACTGGGCTTGGGGGCCCGAATCAACACCATTATGCAGACCTGTTTCTTCGCCATTTCCGGCGTCCTGCCGCGCGAAGAAGCCGTGGACGGACTGAAAAAGGCCATCGAGAAAACCTATGGCCGCAAGGGCGCCGATGTCGTACAGATGAATTTCAAGGCGGTGGATGCCGCCGTGGCCGCGCTGCAGGAGGTCCAGGTACCGGCGCGCCCCGCCGGCCGACTGTCCATGCCGCCCATCGTCCCCGACGATGCGCCGCCCTTTGTCCGAAATGTGTCGGCGGTCTTGATGGCGCAAAAAGGCGATACACTGCCCGTCAGCCTCATGCCGGACGACGGCACCTGGCCCACCGGCACCACAAAGTACGAGAAACGCAACATCGCCGTCGAAATCCCCGAATGGCATCCCGACCTCTGCATTCAATGCGCCCAGTGCTCGCTGGTATGTCCTCATGCGGCGATCCGGGTTAAGGTCTACGATCCCGGACGCCTAGCCGGGGCGCCCGAGACGTTCAAGTTCACGGACGCCAAAGGCAAGGAATTCGCCGGCATGAAGTTCACCGTTCAGGTGGCGCCGGAGGATTGCACCGGTTGCGGCGCCTGTGTGTTCACCTGCCCCGGCCGTGAGCGCGACAAGACCACCCGCCAGGAAACAGGCCGCCGTGCCATCAACATGGTGCCGCAAATCCCCCTGCGCGAGCAGGAGGCCCGGAATTTCGCCTTCTTCCTTGGTTTGCCGGATGCAGACCTGCGGCTGGTCAACGCGGCCTCCATCAAAGGCAGCCAGTTGCGTCCGCCGCTGTTCGAGTTCTCCGGCGCCTGCGCCGGCTGCGGCGAAACGCCCTACGTGAAACTGCTCACCCAGCTTGTCGGCGATCGCGCTCTGATTGCCAACGCCACGGGCTGCTCTTCCATCTATGGCGGCAACCTGCCCACAACTCCCTACACCACGCGGGCCGACGGTCGGGGGCCGTGCTGGTCCAATTCCCTGTTCGAGGATAACGCGGAATTTGGCTTCGGCATGCGCCTGGCACTGGACAAGTTCAACGAACGGGCCCGCGAAGCCTTGCAGCGGTTGATTGACGGCGCATGCAAGGATCTTGCCTCCGATCGTGACGCCTTGATCGCCATACGCGACGCTCGGCAAAAGGATCAGATCGCCGTCGAAGATCAGCGTGCCCGCGTGGCCGTCCTGAAAAAGAAGTTGCTCGGCTGTGATTGCGCGCCCTGCCGCGAGCTGGCCGAACTGGCTGATTACCTTGTTGCCAAGTCCGTGTGGGTCGTGGGCGGCGATGGATGGGCCTATGACATCGGTTACGGCGGCCTCGATCATGTGCTGGCTTCGGGCCGCAACGTCAAAGTGCTCGTTCTCGACACCGAAGTCTATTCCAATACCGGCGGCCAAGCCTCGAAAGCCACCCCGCTCGGAGCCGTGGCCAAGTTTGCCGCCGGCGGCAAGCCCGCCATGAAGAAGGACCTGGGGATGATCTCCATGACCTACGGCAACATCTATGTCGCCAGCGTGGCGATGGGCGCAAATCCCGCCCAGTGTGTCCGCGCCTTCGTGGAAGCCGAGGCCTACGACGGGCCGGCCATTATCATCGCCTATTCGCACTGCATCGCCCACGGGATTGACATGGCCGCCGGCATGCAAAACCAGAAGGAGGCGGTCGCATCCGGCCACTTCCCGCTCTATCGCTTCAATCCGGACCTGGCCAAGGAAGGCAAGAATCCGCTCACCTTGGACAGCAAGCCGCCGACCATGAAATTCAGCGAGCACGCGATGAAGGAGAACCGTTTCCGTGTGCTCAAGCAGGTCAGTCCTGAACAAGCCGAACGCTTGATGGCGGAAGCAGATCGCCTGGTTGCAGCTCGGTACGATCTATTGCAGAAGCTGGCGGCCATGCCGCTATGCACTGGCGGGAGTGCGCCGGAGCCGGCCGCGCCACAAGGCTGAACCCGCGGCGCGGACAAGACCGCCACGACGCGCCCCCTCTGGAGGCGCCATAGCGCTCTTCTGCCGGCACGCCGCCTGCGCCCGCGCGGCGCATGGTCTCTTCAGCGGCTTCGATAAGGTTTGGACTTGCGCTGGCGAACGGCGCGCCCTAGCTTGGTCGCCATGAATGTCGTGGCTCTCGTCGGATCCCGGGCTGTTGCGCGCACACGGCGTATTCGCCACGAAACCGCCATCGTATGGGCATTATTCTGGCTGGCGCTGCGTCCGAGCTCCTGGCCGCGTTCCGTGCGCAGCGTGTTTGCCCGCCAAATGCTTTTCACCGGTGTGGAGGCCATCCCTTTTGTGTCCCTGATCGCGCTTCTGGCGGGGGTTTCTCTCGTCATACAGGCGCAACTATGGATGAGCCGTCTGGGGCAGTCGGAACTGCTCGGCCCTCTACTGGTCACGGTCATCGCCCGCGAGGTGGGGCCTTTGCTCGTCAATTTCGTCGTCATCGGCCGCAGCAGCACCGCCATTGCGGCCGAACTGGCGGGCATGAAAGTACGCCACGAGGTCAACGTGCTGGACGCACAGGGCATTGAGCCGATGATCTATCTGGTCATGCCCCGCGTCCTGGCCGTCGCGTCGTCGGTGTTCTGCCTAACCGTGGTTTTCATCGTGGTCTCCTTCGGCATTGGATACGTGCTGGGCGCCATGGTGGGCACCGGCCCTGCGGATTTTGGCCTGTTTCTGAACAGCATCGTTCTCGGGGTACAGCCGGCTGATTTCGGCAACATCGCCGCCAAGACGCTGTTGCCCGGGCTCTTTGCGGGGGTCATTGCCGTGAACGAAGGACTGGGAGTGGACATGGCCGCCACGGAGATTCCCCAGGCCGTCACACGGTGCGTGGTGCGATCCAATGCGATGGTGCTCGTAATTTCCGCCATTGTGTCCGTCTTGACCTATGCCTGATTCTCATGAACGTTGATATACCAGCGCTCGAGTTCGTGCAGGCCACGTTTCGCCCGAGGACACACGACATGATAGACGCGGAGCAGGTCAATCTGCGAATCGCGCCCGGCGAAATCGTCGTCGTGAACGTGGAAGAAGGCCGGGAGAATCTGCCGATCCCCGATGGGGCGGAAGGCCTTCTGGCCCCCGAAAGCGGACGGGTTCTCTTCCAAGGCGTTGAATGGCCGGACCTCAGTCCGCGCCGACAGGCACTCTTGCGCAGCACGATTGGCCGCGTCTTCGAACATTTCGGATGGATCAGCAATCTCGACATAATGGAAAATGTCTGTTTGGCCGAGTGGCACCACACTCGCCGGCCTGCTGCGGCTATTGCCGAGGAGGCCGATCGCTGGGCCCGCCGTTTCGGCGTGTTTCCCATCCCGGATCGGCGACCCGCCTGGCTGCACCCTATGACGCTGCGCAAGCTCGAATGGGTGAGGGCTTTCATGGGACAGCGTCGTCTGCTCATTCTCGAGCAACCGTTGCGCGGCACCGCCAGAGACGATGCGCCCCTGTTGTTCGAGGCCGTCTGCGAAGCCGCCCGTCAGGGCGTGGCCGTGTTGTGGACTTCCGCTCGCCCCCTGACGAACCTCGGAGCAACTTGCGTTAGGCTACTGGCGATGCAAGGCTCTTTTTTGACCAGCCCTTAGGGAGACGACCATGGCAAAGCCATTCAAATTCCGCTACGTGAACGAAATCGTTGGCACCTTCGTTCTAATGGCGGCCGGTCTTCTGGTAGCCGGCATCTATGTGGCTGGCCACGCCCAAGGATGGTTCGAAGACAAGCTCCTCCTCGTCGCCCGTTTTCAGACGGAAGAAGGCACGTTTGGCCTGCAGGAAGGCGCCGAAATACGCATTCTCGGCACATTAGCCGGCCGCGTCGGCGAAATCACTCCCGCCGAGGGAGGCGGCATGCAAACAACCCTGATCATCAAGGAACGCTTCAATCGATTCGTGCGCCAGGACTCGGTGGCGAAAGTCAAAAAGAAGTTCGCGGTGGCCGGCGATTCCTTCATCGAGATCACACTGGGCGACCCGCGCCTTCCCGTAATGGGCGATGGCGACGAAATCCGCTGCGAGCAGGATGTGGAGATCATCGAGGCCGCCCGCAAGATGCTCGAGGATGTGCGCGCTGAAGTGTTGCCGGTGCTGGAAGAAGTCCGCGAGATTTTGCAGAACGTGAACGACATTACCGCCGAAGCCCTGCAAGGTTCCGGCACAGTGGCCAAGTTCCTGCGGGATCCGGAACTGGCCAACCATCTGGCCGGGGTCATGCGCCACGTGGAGGATACCTCCTCACGATTCCCCGAAGTCGCCGATGAAACCAAACGAATCCTGGACCAGGTGGAAGCCACGGCGCATTCCGTCCGCCTCTCTGCCGCGCAGTTCCCCGCCATCGCCACGCAGGCCAGTGACATCTTGGGAGACATCCGTCAGGTGACGGGGGCCCTGACCGGCCAGGTCGCCGGGGTTCAGGGCGTCCTGTTGCAGACGCAGCAAACGCTGCGCGAGGCCGAAAACATGCTCCGCGCCGTCCAGAGACACTGGCTGCTCCGCCGGTACGCCGTGGAAGGCGAAACGTCCGAATTGCTCTCGCCGGCCCGTCTTGCGCCGCCGGCTTCAGGAGGTGCCCTGTGACGCTGGCCATCACCCGCCATATCCGCCATGTCCGTGCCCATCTCGCGTCTCTCTTGGCTGTCGCGCTGGCAACCGCTTGTTCGGCGCCCCATCCCGGCACGCCACGCGATCCGTATCTCGCGCAGTATGCCCGTGCCGGAGAACTCGCAGTCCAGGCCGGAGACCTGCGCGAGGCCATCCGATGGTACCGTTCAGCACGGGACCGCGCGCGCGAAATGGATGCACCGCTGGATGTGGCCCGTCAAGCGCACAATCTGGCCGTGATCTTGAGCGAAGCAGGCGAATGGGATCTGGCGCAAGCCGCCGCCACGGAAGCCCGAACGCATTTCGCCGGTGATCCCTCCGGGATCGCCGCCTCGCTGGGCTTGCTGGCCAAAATCGCAGAGCATCAAGGCCAGGACGAAAGGGCCATTCAACTGGCCCGAGAAGGACTCTCCTTCGCCCAGCAGGCCAACGCCCGAGCCGAGGACGCGACCCTGCGCCTCGTGCTGGCGCGCGCCGCTTTGCGTCGCGGCGATTTTGAGACGGCGGAGAAAGAACTGCACGCCATTTCGCGCAAGGCAATGGCGCGGAAAAACGCCCTGCTGCAAGCGGAATGGGAAGACGCGCAGGCCGCGTGGGCCCAGGCGACCGGTCGCCTCGAGGAAGCCGCCCGGCGACGTGACGCACAAGCCGCCTGCTATCGCATGGCCGGGCGTTTCGACGCCATGGCTGACGCGCTTGAACAAGCCGCAACGGCATTCGAGAAAGCCGGACTGGTTGACGAAGCAGCCCTCCGCTATTTTCGCGCCGCCAGAAGCCAAGCAGGAGCCGGGCAACCACAAGCGGCCCAAGACTTGTTGTCTCGCGCTGAGCGTCTCGCCGCAAAAGCCAATCTTGTCACTCTGCAGTCAAGCATCGCCGCTCTCGCCGCGGAATTGGCCATCATTTCGTCGGAATGAGATTGCGTTATGGGGCCGCCACGATAACATAAAAAAGTGCCGACTTGATGCGAACTGACCTCGAAAGGGGAGCAAGCCATGAATGCCGCCGATTCAATGGATCTTCGGAAGAGATTGGAAAAACTCGAACGCCAGCAACGCGTTTGGCGGGTTGGCGTCTTGGCTGCGATTTTATCCGTCTCGATGCTCCTGCTGGCCTATACCCGCATGGATCAGCCTTCAGGCGAAGGCGGGAGCGTGGCCCAGTATCGGCAGATCGAGGCGCAATATGTGGTTATTCGTGACCGCAACGGTCAGATGCGGGCATGGCTGGGCGCGGCGGAAGATGGGCCCCGAATCGTTTTCTTCGACGCCGCCGGCCAACAACGGCTCGGCGTCGGCATGACGCCTCAAGCGGAGCCCGCAATCGGCTTCTTCGACGGAGGACAGAATCAGCGCATCGTGCTGGGCATGGTGGAGGGCTGGCCGGGGCTCGTTTTCCGCGATCCATCCGGCCGGCGGCGCATGGCGCTACACAGCCGTGAGTTCTGGTCCAGCATTTTCTTTTTTGACAAGTACGAGACCAAACGCGCCGGCTTGGGCTCCTATCAGGAATCCGGTTCGCTCAATCTCTGCGACGCGCGTGGGCGAGATCGGGCCGGCTTGACCACCGATCGCACGGGCTCCAGTCTCGTCTTTCTCGACGCAGGCGGGCAGAAGCGCATCGGGCTCGGGCTCACACTGGATGACGAGCCGGCGTTCGGCTACTTCAACGGCGCTGGTCTCCCTCAGCTCGGCATCACGGCAATCAACGATCAGCCGAAACTCGACCTGTATGGGACCAACTGGATGGAAGCCACGATCTCTGTCAATTCCAATGGACCGCTTTTCATTCTCTACGATTCAGGGCGCACACCAGTATGGCAAGCGCCGCCAAAGAATTGACCGCCGGGAGCCGCGATATGCATACCCCGATCCCGTCTTTGAAGGGCCGTAGCCTATTGACGCTTCAGGACCTCTCTGATCAGGAGTTCGCCTACCTGCTTGAGCTCTCGGCCCGGCTCAAGGCCCGCAAGCGGGCGGGTGTGCGCGGTCGCCTGCTCGAACGGCGCAATATAGCCCTGATCTTTGAGAAGTCTTCCACGCGCACCCGCTGCGCCTTCATCGTGGCCGCGGCCGACGAAGGCGCCCAGGCGGAATACCTGGAGATCCAAGACATCCACATCGGCCGCAAGGAGTCCGTCGCGGACACGGCACGCGTGCTCGGGCGCATGTTCGACGGCATTGCCTTCCGCGGGTATCGGCAGGACACCGTCGAGCAGCTCGCGCGCCACGCCGGCGTGCCGGTCTGGAATGCGCTCACGGATGAGTGGCATCCCACGCAAATCCTCGCCGACCTGCTTACCGTGCAGGAGCGCTTCGGACAACTGGCGGGGCTGAAGCTGGTGTATGTCGGCGACGGCCGCAACAACGTCGTCAACACGCTGATGATCGGCTGTGCCCGCACGGGCATGCACATGGTCAACTGTGCGCCGCCGGAACTGGCGCCTCGCCCCGCGCTGCTGGAACAAGCCCAGGCGCTGGCGGCCCCGCACGGAGGCAGTGTCGTCGTAAGCCACGATCCCGTGGCCGCAGTCCGCGGCGCTCATGTGGTCTACACGGACGTGTGGGTCTCCATGGGCGAAGAAAGCCGTTTCGAGGAGCGGCTGAAGCTGCTTCGCCCCTATCAGGTCCACGGCGATCTAATGCGGGCAACCGGCCATATGGAAAGCGGTGAAGTGATTTTCCTCCACTGTCTGCCGGCGTTCCACAACGACCAGACCGAAGCCACCCGTACGCTGGGGCCTTTGGAAGTAACCGAAGAGGTGTTTGAATCCCCCTATTCCAAGGTGTTTGACCAGGCGGAGAACCGCGTTCATACCATCAAGGCAGTCATGGTGGCCACATTAACGGAGGGCATTGCTGGATGACCGCCCCATGCTCGCTCACCGAGATCGGATGGGAGGAGTTCAGAGCGTTACCGCCGGACCACAAGGCCGTCTATCTCCAGGCCGGCGCCCGCGAATATCATGTTCTGTTGGCGCAGCAATTCTCCCGTGAACGGCTCGATGCGCTAGGCCGCCTGGCCACACGCATCCGGCGTATCGCCAAAGCCGATGAGGGGCGCCGCTATCTACGCGACCTTCTGGCGGGGCGGCGAGCCATGCTCTACTTCACACAACCAAGCAGCCGCACGTTTCTGTCCTTCTGCGCCGCCTGTCAGATTCTCGGCATGGATATCGGCGAAGTCCGCGACACCGCCGTCTCCAGCGAATTCAAGGGCGAATCCCAGGAGGATTCCGTGCGTACGTTCAGCTCCTATTTCGATCTGATCATCATGCGCAGCCAAATCGGCGGCCTGGCCGAGCGTATGGCGTGGGTCCTTTCGAACACCGACCGGCCCGTGCCGATCATCAACGCGGGCTCGGGTAAGGACCAGCATCCGACGCAGGCCTTGCTCGACGTGTACACGCTCCAGCGCAGCTTCGAGCGGCGCGGCGGGCCGGACGGCAAGACCATCGTTTTTGTCGGCGATCTAGCCCGCGGACGGACCGTGCGTTCCCTGTCCTGGTTACTCACACGCTACCGCGATGTCACCCAGATTTTTGTCGCTCCTCCCGAACTGCAAATCGGCGAGGACGTGCTCGGATGGCTGCAGCAGGCTGGCGTGCAATACGAGCGCACCAACGACATGGCGGCCTGCCTCCCGCGCGCCGACGCAGTCTATATGACCCGTATTCAGGACGAATGGGACGCGGCGGGAGAGAGCCGGCGCATTCCGACGGAAGCGTTTCATTTTGCCCGCCGCCATTTGGATCTGCTGAAGCCGGACGCCGTGGTGATGCATCCATTCCCCCGTCGCCAGGAAATCGCGCCCGACGTGGACAGCGATCCGCGCGCGGTATATTGGCGGCAGATGCGGAACGGCATGTGGATCCGTGCGGCGCTTATCGCCTCTGTTTTCGGAAAGGACACCGCCATCGAAGCCAGCCATGTTCTCGACGCCTGAACGCTTGCTGATTGCGCTTCTGGCCACCCTGCTTTGGAACGCCCGCTCTCTGTCGGGCGCGCCGTTGGTGGATATCGGCTCCCTCTTTTCAAAGGACGTCGAAGCTGAGGTTGTCCGCTGGCGTGCCATGGGCCCCGTCTTTGAAAAGGCGACCGATGCCGCCGATGCGCATTTCATCGCCTTGCGTCCTATTTATTCGTCGTGGAGCTTTCCCGAAACCGATAGGGCTGGTGCCGACTGGCTTTGGCCGCTTGCCGTCACTCGACGCCAGGGCAATGAAACATCGTGGCGGGCGCTGTGGTGCCTAGGATGGGATGCCGATCGAACTGATCCCGGCTCCCGTTACCGCGTCTGGCTGATGCCGTTTTTTTTCACGGGTCGGGATCAACAGGGGCAGGATTACGTCGCCTTGTTCCCCATCGGCGGTACGGTGCGGGAGTTTTTTGGTCGCGACGAGATATCCTTTGCGCTCTTCCCTCTCTATTCCGTCAGCCGCCTGAACGACGTCGAAACCCATAACTTCCTCTGGCCCTTCATCTCCCATACCACCGGGAATGGACTCCGTCGTTTTCGCCTCTTCCCTCTGTTTGGCTGGTCCACTCAGGAAGGAGTGGGCGCCAAACGCTTTGTTTTGTGGCCGTTTTACACCTCGGCTCACTATGAAGCGGAAGGAGCGGCCGGCGAGGCATACATGTTGTTCCCACTCTTTGGACGAATCCGCATGGAGAACCAGGATTCCTGGCTGCTGCTCCCCCCTTTCTTCCGTTGGGATCGCTCGGCCAAAGGCAAAAGGAGCTATTGTCCATGGCCTTTCATTCAAACCGCATCGGGCGAAACGGATCGTCTGTATGTGTGGCCACTGTGGGGACGCCAGATCGAAGCACACCGCGAGTCGGGCTTCTGGCTGTGGCCCTTCGGCTACCACGAGACCCGGCGGTCACGACGCGAAGAAGTGATCCGGTCCCGCTTCTTCCCCTTTTGGTACGCCGAGCGGCGCGCCCCGATCAGTGAAGCCCCCGCGCCGGCCACAACCAGTCACCGTGTCGTGTGGCCCCTTCTCTCCAATGACCAATGGGGCGAGACCAATCGCCTCCGCGTGTTAGATTTGTGGCCGATGAAGAACACCCCGCCTGTCGAACGCAACCTCGCGCCGCTGTGGACGCTCTACACGCGGGTAAAGACGCCCAACGCCATTCGGCATGAGATGTTGTGGGGACTCTACCGATGGGAACGATCTTCCTCGGGTCGCAGGGTATCGCTCTTCCCCCTCTGGCGCATGAATAACGACTCGCCGGACTGCTCGGAATGGAGCATACTGGAGGGGTTCGCTGGCGGCCGGCGGACACCCGACGGCCGATCCAAAAGGCTGCTGTATTTCTTTCATTGGCAACAGTCGCCATGATCACGCGAGAACCAAGATACCAACTGCCCGCGCGCGGCCCGGCGGGGCACTTGGGGCGGCACATGCTGGCGCTGGTCGGCAATTCAGGCCGCGCGGTGATCATGCTGGGCGAAGCCATCTGGTGCCTTCGGTATGTATTCACGCGACGTTCGCGACAGGCGATCGTCACACAGATGTATGTGGGCGGCATCAAGAGCCTCGGCGTCATCACCGTCGTGGCGGCCTTCACAGGCATGATTCTCGCGCTCCAGACCGGACTTGAAATGCGACGTTTCGGCCAGGAGGTGTACATTGGCGCGGCCGTCATGGTCTCGATGCTCCGCGAGATGGGGCCGTTTATGACCGGCCTGATTCTCGCCGCCAGCGTCGGCGCCGCCATCGCGGCCCAGATGGGCACGATGACCGTGTCCGAAGAAATCGCGGCGCTGGAAGTCATGTCCATCAACCCCGTTCGCTTTCTCGTCATGCCCCGGCTCGTGGCGCTGGCCGTCATGACACCCTTGCTCTCCTTCTACAGTTGCATCCTGGGCGTCATCGGCGGCGGCGTGGTGGGGCTCACCCAGCTTGGCGTCCCATGGGGCGCCTACGTGGACAACGCCACGCGCTTTGTGGAAAACAAGGACTTGTACGTCGGCATGCTCAAGGCGTTCCTCTTCGGCATTCTCATCGTGACCATTGCCTGCCATCAGGGTTTCTCGGCCACGCAGGGCGCAGTGGGCGTCGGCAACGCGACCCGCCGCACCGTCATTGTCTGCTTCCTTTCCATATTGATCTGCGGCTACATTGTCACGAGGGTCTTCTACGTATGATCCGCATGGAAGGCGTTCGCAAGTGGCTCGGCGGAAAATTGGTGCTTGACGGCATTGATCTCGAGATCCGCCGCGGCGAGACGCTGGTGATCGTCGGCCCCTCGGGCACCGGAAAAAGCGTCACGCTCCGCCACATGGTGCGGCTCATGACGCCCGACGACGGCCGCGTGTGGATCGAAAACGAGGTGGTCAGCGAGGCGCACGGTACCGCGCTCGAACGGCTGCGGCGTCGCTTTGGCGTCCTGTTCCAGAGCGGCGCGCTGCTGGAATGGCTGACCGTCGGCGAAAACGTCGCGCTCCGTCTCCGCGAAGAAGGGCGCTTGACCGAAGCGGAAATCGAACGGCGCGTCATGGAAAAGCTCGACCTCGTCGGCTTGGGGCCCGACTGCAACAAATTCCCATCCGAGATATCCGGCGGCATGCGCAAACGGGCCGCTCTCGCCCGGGCCATCGTGCACCAGCCTGAAATCATCCTCTACGATGAACCAACCTCCGGACTGGATCCCGTATCCTCCCGAACTATAGACGCCCTCATCAAGACCATGAACCGTGAACTGGGCGTCACCAGCGTCGTGGTCACGCACGATCTGCACAGCGCATTGTCCATAGGGAACCGGATTGCCATGCTGTTCAACGGGCACATCGTGGCAATGGCCGGGCCCGACGACTTCATCCGTTCCGAACAACCCGTCGTACGGCAGTTTCTTGAGGCGCAGTTTATCACGCGCAAAGGCGCATGGGAGCATTGATCCAATGACACCAAAACCCGTGAATCGCGAGCTCATGATGGAATGGATTGTGGGCGTCTTCATGTTGGTGGTCCTGCTGGCGTTGGCCTACTTTACGATCGTGCTGGGCCGCGCCACCTTCTTTCAGCGGCAATACCCTCTCACCGTGGTGTTTGAGGACGTCATGGGGCTGCGAAAGGACGACGCAGTGGTGGTGAACGGCATGACCATCGGGAAAATCCGCTCCCTCCGCCTCCAGGACGGCCTGGTGGAGGTCACAGCCGACTTGAATCAACCCCTTCAGCTTCGCGCTGACCACCGTATTGTGATCATGGCCACCTCAATTCTTGGCGGCCGCCAGATGCAGATCGAAGTCGGCAGTCCTGACGCCCCGCTGCTGCCGGAGAACGTCATTCCCCGGGGACGGCGGCCCTATGACCTGATGGAAGAAGCCGCCAAGGTGGTGCACGAGGTCCGCCAGGCCCTGACGACCGGCGGCATCTCCAGCAACGCGCAAGCTGTTGTGGCGTCGCTCCGTGAAATCACCGAGCGTCTTGAACGAGGCGAGGGCACGCTGGGGCGCTTGCTCTCGGACGACACCGGCCCCTACACGGATCTGACCAACATGGTGGCCGACCTCCGGGAAGCCTCAAGGCAAATTCGGGAGGTGTCGGAACAAGTGGCCCGCGGTGAAGGCACACTCGGACGGCTTCTGGCTGATGACTCGCTCTATCGCGAGGCATCGGCCATTGCCACCAACCTGCGGACCGTCAGTGAGCGGTTGGCTGGGGGCGAAGGCACCTTGGGTAAACTGCTGTCTGCCGATGACTCGCTCTACCGCGACCTGTCGGAGGCGGCCGCATCGGTCAAAGAAATTGCCGGCCGTATGGAGCGGGGCGAAGGACTGCTTGGCCGGCTCTCAACAGACGAGGCGCTTTACGAGGAAGCCCGCGCCGCTTTACAGGAACTGCGGGCCGCCGTGGACGATTTCCGCGAAACTTCGCCAGTAGTGTCCTTCACCACTCTCTTGTTCGGAGCTTTCTAGGCGGCAGGCCTATGCTGAAGCCATACCGGACCGGTAATTGGGCGCTTCCTTGATGATCTTAACGTTGTGCGGGTGCCCTTCTGCCACGCCCGCCAGCGAGATGCGCACAAAACGCCCCCGTGCCTGCAGCTCGGGGATCGTCCGGCAACCGCAGTAGCCCATCGCCGAGCGCAGCCCCCCGCAAAACTGGATCATGACCTTTCGGACCGTTCCCGCATACGGAACAATGCCCTCAACGCCTTGCGGCACCAGGTTCTCCTCCTCCACCCCGGTCAGTCCATAGCGCTCACGGCTGGCGGCCCCCTCCCGCATGGCGGCTAAACTCCCCATACCGCGATAGACCACATACTGCCTGCCCTGATGGATAATCTTCTCTCCCGGGCTCTCGTCAGTGCCCGCAAAAATAGATCCCGCCATCACCGAATCTGCACCGGCAGCAATCGCCTTGGGCACGTCACCCGAATTGCGGATACCTCCGTCTGCCACCACCGGAATCTGCCCATCCAACGCTCGAGCACAGTCATAAATCGCCGTCAATTGCGGTATGCCGACGCCCGCCACCACGCGCGTCGTGCAGATGGACCCGGGCCCGATCCCCACCTTCACACCGTCCGCCCCCGCATCCCGCAGCGCAATGGCGCCCTCCGCCGTCGCAATATTGCCCGCCACAACATCCAACTGCGGGTAATGCTGCTTCACCCATTTCACCATTTCAATCACACCGCGGCTGTGACCGTGCGCCGTGTCCACTACCACAACATCCACCTCTTCCTGCGCCAGTCGTTCCACCCGCTCATAATCCCGCGGCCCGATGGCCGAGCCAACACGCAAGCGATACCGCTCATCGCGGTTGTAAAGCGGTTCGACGTTCTCCACCAGCATCCGCACGTCAGTAAAGCTGTAGAGGCCAGCGAGTTTGCGCCCCGCCACCAAGGGCAACTTTCCAATCCGATGCCGCTTCATGATGGCATAGGCCTCCTGCAGCGTGGTCTCGGCCGGCGCGGAAATGACGTTGGTGGTCATCAGCTCGCTCACCCGCGCTCCCGGATCGGACGCGAATTTCACGTCCGCCGCCGTCAGAATGCCCACCAGCTCATCCTGCTCGTTCAGCACAGGGAAGCCATTAAACGTAATCTTTCGTTCCTGCTTAACCCGTTGCACCGCCTCCAGCGTGTCATGGGCGCGAAAAACCACGGGGTCGCGAATCAGGCCGTTCAAATAGTGTTTGACGCGGCTCACTTGTTCCGCCTGTTCGGCTGCCGTCAGGTTCTTATGAATGATCCCGATGCCGCCCAGCAAGGCCATCGCAATGGCCATCGGCGCTTCCGTCACCGTGTCCATCGCCGCGCTGACAAACGGCACATTGAGTGAGATGCGCGAGGTCAAACGGCTTCGCAAATCGGTTTCCTCCGGAAGGAAATCGGCGTACTGGGTCACCAGCGATACGTCGTCAAAGGTCAAACCTTCGCCGACAAAGCGATCCATGAAAGCCTGCATGCACTCGTTCTTCATCCTCGCGTCTCCCGAACATCCGTGTTGCCACCGCACTTTGTCCCTGCATGGCTGGCCGGTCAAGAACGTTTTTGCGCCAGCACATCCGGCGCCGCACCCCATTGTGTATTGTTCTTGGAAGTCGCGGTAAAAGGGCTAATATACCCGCGACGGTCGAAACAGCCATCAGGGCATGGAAGGAAAAACACGGCATGAATTCCACCTCTCGCCTCGCGCCGCTGCTTGCTCTGTTACTGTTGACGGCGGGCACCCGCCAGGCTCCAGGCGACGCCGCCTCGGGCAGCCCCGCGCAAACACTTGTTTCCCACAGAAAACCGACGGTGGCCGTGGATGTCTCGGTCGCCCATGAGGCTCGGGCCGCAATAAACCGCGCACTTGATTGGTTGGCGACGCGCCAGAAGCCCGATGGGTCATGGTCCGATACGAACTTTCCCGCGTTGACGGCCCTTCCGCTTTGGGCCTTCGCGTGGAGTGAACATCCCGGACGCGCCGAGGCGATTCGCAGAGCCGTGCCGTTTATCCTCTCCTGTGTCCAGCCCGACGGCGGAATCTACCGCATCGTTCCCGGGAAAGGCGGTGGGCTGAGCAACTACAACACCGCCATATGTATGGTGGCCTTGCATGCCGTCAATGATCCGGCGCTCACACCCGTAATCCAAAGGGCGCGCGCTTTCGTGTCCGCCTCGCAGTATCTTGGGGACGACATTTACGAAGGAGGTATGGGCTATGATCGGGATACCGGAAGAGCTTATACCGACTTGAGCGATTCGGTCATTGCATTTGAAGCCATGCGTTTGACTCAGAGCGTCGAGGACCTTCGCCCTTCCGAAGAGAAACGCGTGGATCTGGACTGGGAGGCCGCACGCCGGTTCCTCGAACGGGTGCAGAACAAGGAGAGCAGCGGACCGGATGAGGTCGGCGGCTTCTTTTACCGTCCCGACGAAAGCAAGGCGGGAACCGCCACCAACGAACAAGGTGTGGTCGTGTTTCGCTCGTTCGGCAGCATGACCTACGCGGGGCTGCTCAGTTTGATTTACGCCGACGTGGATCGCAACGATCCCCGTGTGCGGTCGGCTTTCGAGTGGTCAGCCCGCCACTGGTCTCTGGAAGAAAACCCCGGCATGGGCGCGCAAGGCCTGTTCTATTTCTACAACATTCTGGCCAAGGCGCTCGCCGCTTACGGCGCGGACGCCATCCCCCGCCCGGACGGCTCAGTGATCCCTTGGCGCACCGCCTTGGTCGAGAAACTCGTGGCCCTGCAGCGGACGGAGTCGGAAACCGGCCATGGCTATTGGGTGAACGACAACAACCGGTTCTGGGAAAGCAATCCGGAACTGGTCACCGCCTATTCCGTTTTGGCGCTGAAAGCGGCCTTGGGACAATAAATCACGGTCCGAATACGCTTGTGGAGGAATCGGTCGTATGAGCGCAAATCGAGTTGTCAGGTTCTTGTTCGGATTGCTGATCATCACCGTCGCCGGTGCCTGCGGACCGGGACGGTCAACGCCATCCGAAGCGAACCGCCCCCTCCGGGTCATATCTCTGGCGCCGAACGTCACGGAACTTATTTGTGCCATCGGCGCCGGCGACTTGCTCGTCGGTCGAACCAGCGCTTGCGACTATCCCCTTGACGCCGTGTCCAACGTGCCGGTCATCGGAGGCTTTGGAGATCCGTCGCTTGAACTCCTTGTTCAAGCGCAGCCGACGCTGGTAGTGGCCGCTGACATGGCCGACAAGAGCATGGCCGCCAAGATCGAATCTTTCGGCATACGTTTTGTCCAAATACCTTGCGCTCGCATCGAGGAGATTCCCGCCGCCATGGAAGAGTTGGGACGGCTTCTCGACCGGGCATCAATCGCCCGGCAGGCCGCCGAACGCCTGCGCGCTCAACTGAAGCGGCTGGAGGCAGCTTCGGCCCCGCTGACCAACCGCCCCTCAGTTTTCGTCGAGATATGGTCCGATCCGCTCACCACAGCCGGACGGTCTTCCTATCTGTCCGAGCTGGTGCGACTGTCCGGCGGCATGAATGCAGGGGATGACGTGGAAAAGCCGTATTTCCAAACCTCGTCTGAATGGGTCATCCGCCGTAATCCGGACATCATTCTGTGCTTCCGAATGGGCGGCGAAGGAGCCGGCTGCGACGCGGTGTCCAAGCGCCCGGGATGGAAACAGATTCGAGCGGTGAAGACGGGGCGCGTCTATGACCACCTGAATCCCGATGTCATGTTGCGTCCCGGCCCCCGCGTCGCAGAGGCCATTGCCACGTTGCAGGATATTCTCCTGCCCCTTCAGAAGGCTAACGGCGCCCCGCAGACTGACGCCGGAGCATCACCTCCATGATGCAGCGGAATCAACTCGCGGACCGAAACGCATGGGCTTGGCTCATGGCGCTGGTTGTGGCGGTGTGGCTGGTCTGCCTGGCCATGGGCCCATCCGGCTTGATCATTCCCGATTGGTCGCAACCTCTTGATCGCGCCATTTTTCTGCTGCGGCTTCAACGTGTCGCGGCAGGGTTTCTGGTTGGAGGCGCCTTGGCCACCGCCGGCTTGATCTTTCAGGCGCTACTGAGAAACCCTCTGGCAGAGCCCTACGTGCTGGGCGTCAGCAGCGGTGCCGGCCTGGGGGCGACACTCGCGATAGTGACCGGGATCGCCGGGGTTTTGACCGTCCCCTTGAGCGCGTTTGTCTTCGGCCTTGCCACGCTGGTTTTGGTGTACTTTCTCGCCCGTCAGGGGGGCGCGGTCTCAATGTACGCCTTGATCCTTAGCGGGGTCATTGTCAGCGCCGTTTGTTCGAGCCTGCTGATGTTCGTCGTATCCATCGCGCCTCTGGAAGGCATGCACAGCGTATTGTGGTGGATGCTGGGCAATCTTCAGGCGCCTTCCTGGGCCCTGCTGCACTGGGCGGGCATGTTCATTGTGGCGGCCCTCGTAACTGCTTGGTGGTTGGGTCCCGACTTGAACGCGCTGACGCTGGGACGCGACATGGCGCATCATCTGGGCGTCCGGACACGACGAGCAACCATGCTCGGCCTCTGCGCTGCCACATTGGCCACGGCGGCCGCCGTCGGACTCGCAGGGATAATCGGTTTTGTCGGCCTGATTGTCCCTCATGCCGCGCGCGCCCTCTTCGGCACCGATCACCGGCGGCTGGCGCCCGCAGCCGCCCTCGGAGGAGGCTGCTTTCTAGCCATTAGCGACGCCCTTGCGCGAACGGTCATGGCCCCGGTGGAAATACCCGTCGGCGTCGTCACGGCACTGGTTGGCGGCCCGTTCTTTCTGGTTTTGCTTCGCTCCCGCAGAAAGAAAGCATGGATCGAATGAATCATGCCCTGCAATGCCTGAACGTCACTGCCGGCTACCTTCGGGCACAGCCCGTGTTGCATGACCTGACGCTGTGCATCACCACAGGGGAAATGGTGGGATTGCTCGGTCCCAACGGGGCCGGCAAGTCCACCGTTTTGAAGCTCGCCACCGGATTGCTGTCTCCATGGACCGGCGCCGTTCGCCTGTTCGGCCAAGATCTCAACGCTTTGACGGCGGAGCAGCGGGCGCGTCTCGTGGCCGTCGTGCCTCAGGGACTCGACGTGCCATTCCCCGTGACGGTGCAGGACTTGGTGGCGCTTGGCCGCGCCGCGCACATCGGCCGATGGGCTCGTCTTGCCCCCGCGGATCGGCATGCCATCGAACGAGCGTTGGCTTATACGGACACCACCGATCTGCGCCGACGCTTCGCCAATGAGATCAGCGGCGGAGAGAAACAACGCGTCCTGATCGCCATGGCGTTGGCGCAGGAGCCGCGACTTCTGCTGATGGACGAAGCCACTTCCCATCTCGACATCAATCACCGGCTCGATGTCATGCAACTGATCGAGCGGTTGAATGCGGAGCACAACCTTACCGTGCTGCTCATCAGCCATGACCTGCACTTGGCAGCCGAATTCTGCCAGCGGCTGATCCTCTTGGAACAGGGGCGCGTCGCCGCGGACGGCCCCCCCCGATCGGTGCTGACCGCGAATCTCCTGAGACGGGTCTACCGCTGCGAAATGCATGTGCAAACCGATCCTTTGACGGGCAGTTTGTCCATTCGTTCGGCCAGCCGCCTCCCCCCCCCAAAAAGCGGGCGGGGCACTCGCGTGCATGTGGTCGCCGGCGGCGGATGCGGAGAGGAAACGCTCCGCCGGCTTGCGCTTTGCAGCTACACCGTCACCTGCGGCGTCCTCAACCAAGGCGACCTCGACGCCGAAGTGGCGGAAGCCTTGAACATCGAGACCGCGTTCGAAACCCCATTTTCGCCCGTCGGCGACAAGGCGTTGCAGACGGCCCGAGAAATGATCCGCGGAGCAGACGCGGTCGTCTTGACGGCGGTGCCCTTCGGCGAGGGCAATCTGGCGAATTTGGAACTCCTGGCCGAAGCGCAGTCGCTCGGAAAGCCGGTCTTCGTGGCCGATGGCATCGCCTCCCGGGACTACACGAAGGGACATCGGGCCACCGCCCTAGCGTCCGCTTTGCTGTCCCGCGGCGCGGTCGTATGGCAAACCGTGTCCGACCTTCTAGCCGCACTGCCCCGGGACAAGGCCTCACGCCAATCCGCCGTCGACCAAACGAACCAAACCGGCGCCTAAAACTCGCGACTCAGCGCCATGCTTCCGACTGTAAGATCGCGATGTCCGTAAAGATCGGATCCCGCCGGCCGCACTTCATCTCCGATCAAAGCGCTGTATGTCACGGCCGGGGTCAGCGTCCATTCCCCGCGTAGCGGCAGTCCCACGGACAAGGTGCCGCCCGCATCATTCCATGCGCTCCCATCCACTCCAAAATAGTAGCGATTGTAATTCCGCGCCCCATATCCGAGCCAAACGGCCACGGAGGTTTCAGCCTTCCAAGGCCAGCTTCTGCTGCCCGAGAACCCCACTTGCGCATACCATCCATCGGCTTCCGAAATATCCCAGTTGAGCGAAAGGTATGGCTCCACCGTATCGCCCAATGACCATGCCGCCGCCAGAAACAGTTCCCGCGTCCCTGGCACCGCCTTCCCCTGCTCTGTGGCAATGCCATCTTCCACTGTGGCATCCACCACCGCAGTTTGGTTTGGGAACAAGTATTCGGAACAGCCTCCGTTCAGGTGGACCGGGCCGATAGCACGCTCATAGGACAACGTCATGTCCACTTCGGAAAAACGCCGGGCTTTCCCCGTAACTTCATCCGTCAAATCGAAGCTGCCCCACACCCCCAACCGCCAGTCCCGCCATTTCATGCTCATGGCCGGCTGAATCACCGCCTCGTCGTTCAGCGTCTGGCCGCGCCAGACGTACGCGGAGAGCGCCGGCAACTCCAGGGAGACCGTCAATGAAGACATCGGCTCCGGTTCCGCCACCCCACTCACGACATGGCACAGCAGGACACATGCCATCCAGCCAGCCAGTCGCATGCTCATATTGCTCCTTTCCTCGCGTTCGATGACTCGCTCTTTGATCTTCCTCTGGCAACCAACACCGCTACCATCAACAGAGCAGGGAAGGACACCCCTGACTTGATCGCCCATCAACGACCTCCAGGCGTTTCATTCGCTTGGTCGCTTCCTCCGCGATTCAAACCGGCCTGGTACTGCCTTTCAGTCACGTGCCGCAGAATCCACCATGTGCCCCATCCCAGCGCCACCATGCCCAGCGACAGCAATCCATAAGACACACGCCAATCCAACGATGCGGTAAACTGCGTGTATTCCGACATGCCGCCAATGCTGGCAACCAGGTTCAGCGGCAGGAACACCACGTTGATGATGGTAAGGTTTTTCAGTAGCACGTTCATGTTATTGTTGATGATTGTGCCCCGGGCGTCCATGAGGCCGGACATGACGGCGGTGTAGATCCCAGCCTGTTTGCCCGCCTGCTGGTTCTCGATCATTACATCATCGAGCAGTTCCACCTCTTCAGCCGTCAGCCTAAGACGATCAACAGCGCCTCGCAACTTGCCAAGCACCGTGTGATTCCCCTCAATGGCCGTATGGTAATACACAAGGCTTTCGCCAAGGGAGAACATCTGGAGCAAGTATCTGTTCTCCATCGAAGTGACCAGTTTGGCCTGCAAATCCTGTGCCACCAGTTTGATCGCTTTCAGGTGTCCCTGATAATGATGCACACACAGCAACAGCACGCGCAGAAGACAATCCATGAGCGAGGAGACCTTCTTAAACTCCTTGCCCGTCAAGGAAAGCGTTCCGCGAGGCACAATGAAAATGATCTTGCTCGACGTCGCGAGAATACCGAGCGACGACACTTCGAACAACATGGTACGGCCCGGCTGCACGTTGTCCGGATGCTTCCAGATCACGAAAACCTTGTCGTCGAAGAACTCGACACGGGGCACTTCATCAGCATCGAATACGCCATCCAGATCGGACGGATCTATGTCGTACATCCGTAAGAACTCGGCTTTTTCAACCTCGGTCATCTCAAGGTAGACCACAATGGCCGCTTGGTCCGCGTCACACGGAACCAACGTCGCGTTCTCGATCTTGTACCCCGTTTTCATGATCCGTCCGATTTCAACGGGCCTCGCGTCGCTCGGCGTTTTCAGCCCTCCGAGTCCTGCCTGCAGTCAAGCACAACCTGCAGGCTCATTCCATGCTATTTTTTCCACGCGTTCAGCCCCGGGGCCGGTGCGGCGGTTCCGCCCAATTGACAAAACGAGGTAATCCGCGCTTCTCAAAGCGTCGTGTTCAGGGATGGACAGGTAGATCGTGACCCCTGTTGGGGTGGTAGTTGGGAATATACTGGCGCAGGACTTGTCCGAGGTCAAGGGGCTGCCAGGAAGCGATGGCAGGGTCGATCTTGGGGGCGCGTTGGCGGATGATGT
>CALHGX010000002.1 GCA_938031185.1 uncultured bacterium | reverse complement strand
TTCGTTTGGCTCATTTGGTGGCGGCACCAACCAGCTTCGCGGTCCACAGGGAATAGCGCTGGATCCGGTCCGTGGGCGGCTAATTGTGGCCGACAGCGGCAATTATCGAGTGATGATCCTCAACCTGGTGTCCTCCAACGGTTTAGCCTTCTACAAGCAATTCGGGACCAATGGCGTGGCGAACGGCCAATTCAATACCGCGTTCGGCGTGGCCGTATCGCCTGTGGATGGCATGATTGTTGTGGCGGACAGTCTGGATTCCGGCGCGTGCAACCATCGTGTGCAGCTTTTCACGGCGGAAGGTGTGTACCTGAGCAAATTCGGCACGTATGGCTCGGCCAACGGCCAGTTCGATCGTCCTCTTGGTGTCGCGATGGACGAAGGGGGCCGCATCTATGTGGCCGACTCAGGCAACCACCGCGTCCAGTGCTTCAACGGAGCAGGCGCGTACCTCTGGAAAACGGGTACTTTTGGCACGGGGTTGGGCCAGTTCAACTGGCCGCGAGACGTGCAGGTCTGGGCGGGGGGACATTTGGTCGTCACCGACACGGGCAATCACCGAATTCAGGTGGCCGACATCGCCTCGGCGCCGCCGGCGAGCTGGCGTGGCGCTTATGGCAGCTACGGGACAGCGGACGGTCAGTTCAACTTCCCGCAGGGCGCCAGCCCCGCCCCGGATGAGGCGGTCGTGTTTGTGGCCGACACGTGGAACCACCGGATCCAAAAGGTGCGGTTGCTTGTCGACGGCGACGGCGACGGCATGGATGACATTTGGGAAGCCATGAACGGTTTGAATCCGCGCTATGCGGCCGACGCATGGGAGGATCCCGACGGTGACGGCGTGCTGAATATTGGAGAATACCGGCTCAACACGAATCCCCATAATGCGGACAGCGACGATGACGACATGCCGGATGGCTACGAGCTGGCGGCGGGATATCGGCCGTGGCTGAGTGATGCGCCTCGAGGTTATTTCCGTCTGCGCGACTTCGACGTGTTGCGGTCGCTGCCGGCTGATTTCGGCTTGCAGTGGAGAGCGGAAACAGGTGGGGTTTATCTCATCGAAATGCGGGATTCCCTGCTGACGGGGGCGTGGACAAATAGCGGGGTGACTGTGACATCGGCTGTGCAGGGGGAGATCGTGTGGACAAACCTGCCGCTGGGTACGAACAATACGCGTTTCTTCCGGCTACGCTGGTTGAATCCATGACGAGCTATTGACGTGCCTTTGACAATTTCTCCGTTGATGGGGTGTGGGTGGGCGCGTAGCATGGAATCGAGGAGAAGGTGAGCGGTATGGGTGGCCAAAGATGGATATGGCGGCTTGGTGGGGCGGTGGTGGTAGGCTGCCTGCTTGGATGCGGCAAGAAAGAAGCTCCAAAGGAGGCATTGCCGCCTGAAGCAGCGTCCCGGCAAGAAGAGGAGATAGCATCGCCTGCGCCAGAAATCGTGGCGGCGCCTCAGCCGCAACCGAAAGCATTGGATCGGCTTGCGGACCGTCCAAGCGCCGGGATGCCGCCAGGGATCGAACGAGCTGCAGCGTTTGGCGCGGAAATGATTGCCGAGCGGATAGCGGATTTGGAAAAAGAGATGGTTGGTCTTGCGGAGCAAATTCATGCGGCCGAAACCCGCGCCCGCAGGGAACAACCTGAATTGAGTCGCGCGTACGAAGCGATGATCGCCTCGCGGCAGGCCTACGACGAACAGTTGGCGCGGGTGGAGGAGTATCAGGCGCTCAACGCGCGCAGGCTGGAATTGCAGGAAGAACACAAGGCGCTCTCGAAGCGTCTTGACCGGATCGGGCAGGAAAGGAAAACGCCATGAAGGATATCAGAACATTCCTTTTCAAACAGACGCCGGATTGCCAGGCAAAAGGCAGCCCGCTTATGAGCCGCCGTCAGCGGATTGGCCTGTTTGGCGCATGGGCCGTGTGCTTGCTACTGGTGGGGGCTATTCCCTCCGCTCAAGCGCTGGACCTCTACCTTTTTGCCGCGCCGCCCGGCAGCGGGACGGTCATTCCGTCCACGGTGCTTGGCCTCAGCACGGGCCAGGTGCGCCAGATTCAGGCTTACGCCAACAACGGCTATCGGTTTGTCTCCTGGCAGGGGGACGTGACCACAGTGGCTAATATTTTCAGCAACATCACCACCGTCGTGATGAGCAACGACTATTACATCACCGCGGTGTTCGAGAGCACGCTGGCCAAATACAGCCTGACCGTGACGAACGACGGGAATGGGACCACAGCACCTTCGGGAACAGAAACGGACATTCCGTCAGGAACGCTCAAGACCATTGCCGCTTTTCCCAGCACCAATCCGCCGCCCGGCTATGTTTTTGATCGCTGGGACGGCGCCGCTGGCGTTGAAGATCCCACCAAAGCGTCCACGCGCATCGTTGTGGACAACAACAAGACGGTGATTGCGCGATTCAGGAAGCTCTGGACCATCACGCAGTATCAGCCGCGCGGCCCCGGCAGCGCGCCGACCTCAACCAATGTGCCGCAGGGCGCCGAGTTCACCGTGGCGGTGCCCAGCGAGTTTGTTCAGACCACCACCAATTTCCGCTATCGCTGCACCGGCTGGACGGACGGCAGCGGTGATATTCTTTCTTCCGGGGTTACGCTCTCCTATGGGCCTTTTGTTGTTACGCAATCTTCCAGTAACCGTTGGACGTGGATACGCCAGTACGGCTTGAACATTTCCCAGTCACCAGGCGGCATAGTGACGCCCGAAGCCGGGGTGACGCATTACTACGACGATGGTCAGATTGTTGTGCTCACCGCCAGCCCTCTTTCCGGATACCGCTTCACCGGGTGGACGGGTGACACCAACGCCGTTGGCTCCTTGACGCTCGTCATGAACCGCCCATGGAGCGTGCGCGCCAACTTCACCGAGCTGACGGGGGACTCGGATAACGACGGCCTGCCGGACTGGTGGGAGCAGTTGTTTGGACTCGATCCGCTCAATCCCTCGGGCGTCAATGGGCCTGTGGGCGACCCGGATCGCGACGGTTTGAACAACTTCAATGAGTTCCTCATTTCCAACACGAACATCAACCCTTCTTATTCGAGCCCCGTCAATGCGGACACCGACGGCGACGAAATGGATGATTTTTACGAGAAATTTTACATCGGTCCCACGAACATGCAGGGCGTTGTCGTTGGCGAGTTCATTCCTCCGGGGCTCGACGATGGGCGATACCGAGTTGAAAACGGACCCAACGGCAATCCCGACGGCGACTGGAAATGGAGCACCACGGACGGCTATGAGGGCTACAACGAATCGCCTCGCATCCGTGTGCCGCTGACGAACATCGAGGAATGGACCGGCCCTGACGGGATTGTCCCGCTGGTGTACTCGAACATTTCTTTCGGTCATCCGGACTATCCTTTCCCCATGAACGCGGCCGGCAATCGTCCTGATTTTGTCCGTATTGCGTACACGAATTCTTCGGATACCCGTGACCAGAGCCGTGGCAACAACACCGACAGCGATGAAGACACCTTTGATGACGGGTACGAGTACTCCTGGGATCGGTGGCATCAGGCTCATGCCGGCAGCAACGAGGTGTTCGAGGTCGGACCTCATGGCGCGACGATCACCAATACCATTCCGCCGTGGCCGGCCCAGCGGCGGTTCAATCCGGCCGTTCAGCACCCCGACATGCCGGGGCTTGACCGCCAGGAGGGCGACGTGCTTTATGACTACGCCTCCGGCGGCGTATCCGGGTATTGGTACAGCGATGTGCGTGAATACACCGCCTGGCAGGAAGGCGCCTTCAGCCCCGACATAGCGGAGGCGCCGAAGACCATCCGCCGCGATTTCTACCCCAACCGAAAACGCTCGTCTCATCCGTTCCTGATTGACGTGGATCAGGACGGCCTCCCGGATGGGTGGGAAGTCATATTCGGATACGATCCATGGGCCCGGATTTCGCCGGGCGCGACTATTCCCGACGGCGCGGCCAATCCGGATGGCGACTTCATGGCCTTTGACGGTACGAATCGCCACAACGAAGTGTATGTCCTGTATGGTTTCGATCCGCGGACGGGTTGGGGACAGTTCTATCCCACTCCCGGCGCGATGCCCGGGCCGGGCGGGTCTGAGGCGCCGAATACCAGGCCGTATAACAACGTGGAGGAATCCCGCGGCCCGGATGGTGCGCTGGTTTACGAGCCGCTGGGCATCACCACGATGACCGAGGACGCTACTAAGTCTTATCATCACGATTCCGATGGCGACGGCATGTGGGACGGCTGGGAAGCTTATGTGGGACTCAATCCGAACTCCGCGTCGGGTGGAGCATCGGATGCGGCGGCCGATGGCGACGGCGACGGCCTGAACAATCTGGATGAGTTCCTTTCTTTTGTGACGTCCTCTACAAATCGCAACGAACTGATGCCGCTGGTTAGCTGGATGAACAAAATTTTCCCCACGGATCCAAACGCGGAAGACACCGATGGCGACGGTCTCTCTGATAGTCGCGAGCGGGGCCACTTTAATAACGTGCCCGAAGGGATACTCACCAATCTGGTTTATAACACCATCAGCAACGATTTTGTCGCCGTCGTGACCACAAACGCCACGTGGGGCGGCAAGTGCTATACCGGCGGCGGACTGAATCCCTGCTCCGCGGATACGGATAACGATGGGTTGCCTGACCCATGGGAAGCCACGTACGAAGGACCGGCCAACGGCACGGCATCCGATATTGCCGCCGATCCGGATGGCGACGGCCTCAAGAACTATCAGGAATATCTCACGCTTTCCGTGTATCATTGGCAATACGATTTCTGGCCGCCCGGTCAGGCGTACTATCACCCTGCCGATTTCTATGTCGGTGTGCCCAAGCACTGGGATTGGTACACGGAACTTTACGACTTGCCCTACTTCTATGTTCCGTTCCTTAGCGGGCCCGGAGAACACCCCTATTCCTCGACCGACCCCGGCGATGCGGATTCAGATGAAGACGGAATGGATGACTACTACGAGGTATTCCATGGCCTTAATCCGGTTTATGGGCACTATGACCTCGTGTTGACCCGGATTTTTGGCGGGGACTATGCAGAAGTTCCATCTCAATACTCCCCCGCAGTAGCCGATCCGCGCGTGTGGCCGTTTGTTAACGGCACGGTCTATATGGATTCGGATGGCGACGGGCTGCCGAATCAGGAGGAAGCGCTTGGTCCAAAGGTGCTTCCAGAACGGGCGCCGGGCCATCATACGGATCCCACGCCGTTCTGGATCACGGATCCTGGCTATGCGAATAGTTGGGTTAACCTCTATTACCGGCCCTGGTGGGAAATTTGGTACTGGGTGCCGGGCATCGCCGATTTATCGGCCTTCGAACCCACCTATATCTTTGATTTTGAGATCAATGAAGGGTTCGATACAGACAACGACAATTTCGGTGACTACATGGAACTGAACGTTACGCTTACCGATCCGCTCGACGCGGAGCGCCCCGTACGGCGACGCGCTCTCCTTTTACCGCCCGGTCGTGAGGGGTATGCCCGCACGATGCCGACCTATTGGTACAATCTGGAAGCGCTCCGCAGTTTCACGATCGAAGCCTGGGTGCGTCCAGCGCAAGCAGCCATGGGGCGCAGGCAAATTGTGATGGAGCGGCCGTTCCTGCTGCCGCAGGGCAACCCGCTGAATCTCGCACCGGGTATTCGGGCGAATTTCCGGCTGGCTCTTGATCCGGATGGCCGCCCCTATGTGGAATATGATGGGGCGGGTACGGCGTACGGTTTTTCTAGCGCGAGTGCCAAAGCGGGGGGCCCGATTCCGTCCGATCAATGGACTCACTTGGCTGCAACGTATAGCGTGAGCACCCTTTCCAATTCTCAGGGGCGCCTAACGCTCTTTGTGAACGGGCAGGTGGCCCGTATTGTGGACAGCGGCGTCGTACCCGCCAACGGACGCTTTGGACTGAGCAACAAAGAGATTGTCACATTTGGAGCGCCGCTGGTGGTGGGCGCGGCCGACGCCAATCCCCCGGGCATTGTCAACGGCTACGCGGCATTGCCCGAACAGCCCATGCCGTACGACTTCTTTGAAGGTTGGATTGACGAGGTGCGCGTGTGGGATGGGGCGCGAACACCCGCGCAGGTGCAGGCGAACATGAGCCGGCGGATGAAAAGAGCGGATGTATTGGCCTCCCGTGGAACAAGCGCGGAACTCTACTATCTTTGCACATTCGATGACCTGCCTGATCCCGACCACGACGGCATGTCGCCGCCGACGTTCCCAATGGTTATGTCCGGGATTGCGCCTCTTGACTGGCCGGCGATTCCGTGGTGGGCTAATGCGAATGACAAGTCACTGCAATACACTGACTACCAGTATATTCCTTGGATTGAGAACACGGCAGCGCATGTGCCATTTGACCATCCGCTCGATGTGGGTGACCCCGAATGGTTGTCCACGACGAATGAGCCTGGCGGCTTGCGGTTCCGTAATCCAGCCAATTCGTATGCCATGGTATATCGTACCGATGTAGATTTTCAGTACCAGGAGCACCCGTTCGAAGGAAAATTTTCGCTGGTCGGCCCCTCATCGCGTGCGCGTATTGGCGTCTTGGCAGACCTTATGCCGTTGCGGTGGGCCGTGGCAGACGCGGACGTGGAAATGTGGGATGGCGGTGGTGTTCCTTCGCAGGATGACTTTGACTCGGATGGAGACGGATTGCCCGATTGGTGGGAGGAGCTCTACGGTCTTGACCCGCTTGATCCGACCGGTGAGAACGGCACATACGGGGATCCGGACATGGACGGACTGTCCAATGTCGCTGAGCGACAGGCGGGCACCAGCCCGGTCATGTACGACACATTCGAGGCTGGTTTCTCCGATTTCTACAACTGGTCGGGGAACGTGTACCGCATTTTCGGAGAAATCTATACCGACTTTGATGGGATGGAGGACGTTTGGGAGCTTGCGAACGGTCTTGATCCGCGTCTCTACGATGCCCACTTGGACAGCGATGGCGATGGTTGGAGCAACGTTAGCGAGTTCCAGGAAAAGACATCTCCCTTCTCCCGCACGGATCATCCTGTGCCGGAAATCACTTTCAATCTGAAATATACCGGCTTGAGAACGGCAGGCAATCTGCGGATTCTGGCATATTCTTCAGCTGCCATGGACGGGATGCCGGATGCCGTCTTTACCTTGCAGGATCAGCCGTCGCTGGGGGCGTCCGAGGAACTACCGTCCGCTTTGGTGGGCACCCTCTCGCACGGCGATGTGGTGCCCGGCACCGTCCAGATTAACACGGCGGACGACAACACCTTCCTGGACAACGGCAGCGGCGGTCTGGTCGGTATGCTCCGTGGCGCCGGCACAATAGACTATGCCAGTGGGGCATGGACGTTGACCTACACCAATCCGGTGGGGATGGGATACGCCGTCTCGGCCGCTTACCGTTATCGGATGACGATCACCGATTATCCGATGCGCCTGACGTTCACTCAAGTGGCGCAGGGGTATCTGCGGGAAGGCGACAACTACTTCTTTGCCTTCATCGATCGCAACGGGAATGCCATCTGGGATGAAGGCGAGCCGGCGGGCATTGCCTATGGCCAGCCGATTGATGTGCGGCGCGGATCGGTGGAAGTTACCATCGGGTTGACCGATTCGCTGCCCGGCTTTGGCCGCTTCTCGTGGCCGGCGCTTCCGGATTACAACGCATACAATCTTGCGATCTTCAACATGAGCGTTACGGGCGGGCCGCAGGTGGTCAGCCGGGTCATGCGGGCGCCGCGCACATGGTTCCATGAAGGCGATGCCCTCTACGCGGGCATCACCAACTTCAGCATGGCGACCTACCGCTGGGTCGTCTATCGGAACGATGGCACGACCTATTCGACGGGCACCTTCAACGTGGTCTATGGGGCGACCCATTCGCGGCCGACCCCGATCGAACCGGTGGGCGCGACGTTGCGCTATGCGAAGAACGCCTTCAAGTGGGCGATGGACACCAATGCCGTCCAGTTCCGCCTTACCATCCGCCGTGGGGCAACCAACGGGCCTGTCGTCCTAGATCGTGTGGATCTGGCGCCATTCCGTGAAGCGAACGGCGCGTACGAGTATCGGCTGCCTATCCTGGCGGGGGATGGCGCGTTCACGAACGGCGTCTATTACTGGCAGGTGCAGGGGCTAAACCCGCGCGTCAACAGCACGCCGTCGGTGTTCTCCGCCTTTACGTTGGACCTGACGGACAATCCGCTCGGGCCGTACTCGGTGTACGGCCATGTCGTCTATCCCGGCAAGGTCACAAACAGCTCCTATCTGGTACAGGCCTTCACATCCGTTGGCTGCGGCGGGTGGCCGGAAGCGCAGGTGACGGTGCCGAATGTGGTGTCGTCCAATCAATGGCCGCTGAACTGGATTCCGTTCGCGCTTAAAGGGCTGCGGCCGGGCACCTACTACGTCCGCGCGTTCCTGGATCAGAACAACAACCGCAGACCCGATGCATGGGAATCCAAGGGGCTCTTGAGCCTCAACGCGTATGATCCGAAAGCGCTGACGCTCCCGCCCAATGCGAGCAATCAGCAGGTGTTCGTGATGTTCGCCGACACGGACAACGACAAGATCGCGGACGACTGGGAGTACCGGTACTTCACGAACCTGACCACGGCTGGACCGGGGCCGGTGCGGGGGTATACGGACAGCAATGGCGACGGGACGAACGATTATGAGTCCTATGCTGCGTCGCCGCTGAACATGAGCCCCATTGCACCTCCAGGTATCGGGCCGGATGGCGTGCCGTATCGCGTTAAGGCCGCGTTCGGATTGAGCGCAGGCGACTGGATGCTCTTCGAGATCAACGACATCGCCGCGGGCTCCAGCGGGCCGGTGGTGAAATGGTTGAGTCCGACCAACGGCTACGCCTATGGATTGCCGAAGGGCCTCGGCACTATCGTGCGAGACGGTGTGACGCTGCGCTTCCAGGTGCAGCGAAGCGCTGACCTGAAGACATGGGAGGACGTGAGCGACCAAAGTCCAGTGGACTTCGATCCCAACAAGGGCGAATTCCGCTTCCGGGAAGGCCAATTGCGTCCGGTTGGCTTCTATCGGCTGCGTGTGTTCTGGCAGTTCTAGGGTGGTGTTTTCAAGCGGAAACGCTTTGCCGTTGGGGTGGAGTGACGAAGGTTCAAGGCTTTGCAAAGGCTTGACCTTACGCACGGAAAAGGCGACAAAAGCACCGTTGAAACCAACGGCCTCTTTGAAAGAGAAAGGGTAGATCCGATGAAGAGCATGACCAAGTGTTTCCAGCTCCTCGTTTTTTCTGCAGTAATGGCGGCTCTGGTTGGTTGTGAATGGGAAGGTAGCGGGGAAGGGGAAGGCTGGAGCGACCGCTACAACTGGGTCAATTTCAGCGGCGTCTATCGCGGTTCGGGCGGTGGCGTGCTCATTAGCGACTACAGTGTCTCCGGCGGAACGGCCGGCTCCACCAACAATGTGAGCTCCCAAACGTTGGGGACCTGCAATGGCTCCGCGGCTACGTTTTCCGGTTCGCTGATTTCCGGAAATATCATTCCGGGCTCTGCCATCATCACGGTGGGCGGGTTTGTTTTGGCGGATGACGGGGCAGGCAATCTGGTCTCAAGCACACCAGGGGCCAGCGGGACCATCAACTACGGTTCCGGCGGATGGGGTGTGGTGTTCGATGTGCCGCCCGCCGCGGGCACGCCCATCACAGCCAGTTATTCCTATTTGGGCGGTGGCACGATTGGAGCCGGCGGCTCGGGCACAACCGGGAAGGTTATTTACTCCTTTACCGTACATCACGAGGGGAACGTTCTGCAGTTTACGGACAACAACGGCCGCATTTATCAGGGCCGGTTTGGCAGTGTGCAATCCACGGGCAACGTGGACCAAGATCGCTATCCGAACGCGGTGCCGAACGCGGGGGACATGATTATTGCCGATTTCCATGCCTGGGGCGTAAGCGCCGCCGGGTATGAAGTGGAAATGGTCGGCACGTTCCAAGCGGCCGTCAGCATCGTGAATGGAACAGTGGTGACGTTGAGTCAACGCACGGTGACCGGCACGTGGATCGAAAAAGGCGGCCGCACCGGCGACATCAACGGCCAGAGCCAGAGCATCACAACGACGGTTTCCATTGCCCCGTAAGCCGTGCCCACGCGCTTTGCTCCGGGTCTTGGCAGATCGGACGGCGAGCCCCATCTTTCTTGGCCCGCCGGGGTGCGGGGCTCCATCCTTCAGTTGCTCGACGACGTATTCTTTCTTTTCTTCAAGCCATGTTTCGTGAAGAACCGGTTGAAGAAAGAGGGGGCTTGATACATTGCGCTGTGGCTGCATCGCGAATGCCATTGAATCCGTTCGACGGCTGAAGCGAGCAACGGCTGCCGCTTGGCGTTGGAATGAACAGGCGAGAGATGGCGACAAAAAGATGTGAAAGGCGCATGGCCGCCTGGCTGTGCAACATGGGGGACGTGAAGGCGCGTCTTCGTTTCTTCGGACGCATTGGGCCGCTCGCCGAATGGCGCTGCGCGACCGGCCGCGATTGGACGTGAAGGAATGGAAAAAGGCGCGAAGTGACGAGGGGCCGCAGGGGAAGCCGGGCATTCTCGCCGGGCCATGCGCGCTCAATCATGATAGAAAAGGAAGCGCTTTACGGGTTATTCTTTGTTTATGAACGGAAACATCAGGAAGCGAGACAATGAGTGGCAGGCTAGTGTTCGCCGGCGAAGACAGGTGCAGTGGATACTTGTTCCTGTCGTTCCGATCGTCATCGGCTTGGGATGGCGTTATCCGATTCTAGGTTTTGCCGTGCCGGTGGTTATGCTGATGGGGCTGATAGGGGCCGTTTTCCGGGGACGGTATGTATGCGGCAATCTGTGCCCGCGCGGCGCCTTTTTTGATCGTGTTATTGCGCCCATTAGCAGAATGGGGCGAACCCCCTTGTTTCTTAGACAGCGTGCTTTTCGGTGGCCGCTGTTGATCATTCTGATGGGGTTCATGCTCTATCGAATACTCCAGAATCCGGCTGATTGGCGGCATTGGGGCCGGGTTTTCTGGGGCATGTGCCTGGTGACCACAGCCGTGGGCGTGATACTCGGCTTTTTCTTGCGGCCACGCGCATGGTGTTTCTTCTGTCCAGGCGGCACGATGCAAAACATCGTAGGTCTGCTCCGACATCCGCTTCAATTCGACGGGGCGAAATGCAAGGAGTGCAAGGTTTGTGAGCGTGTATGCCCCATGGGGCTTCCCATCGTGTCATGGAAAAAAACCGGCACCGTCCTGGAACGGGATTGCATCCAGTGCATGGAATGCGCGGCGGTTTGTCCGGTCCAAGCGCTTTCGCCTTCGGACACCCGCTCGAAAAGCTCGACGGGTTGATTCGAAAAAACCGGGCATTGTGTATACTGTCCTGCACAAATCGCGGAATACTGTGCACGATAGTCATTGGCGCAGGGCGGCTTCAGAAAATCGAAACAGGGCCAACCTGCTTTTCTCCCTTGGAATCCAAGAGCCCATTCGCGGTCGGCTTTGTCTGGCATGGGAGTTGCTGAAACTTCGCTGCTGTTTTTGTGGTGGCATGGTGTGGACATGAGATTATGGGTATGGCGTCATTTCCGGATGGAGCTGCCGGCGGATTGGGAAATGCTGCAGCTCTCTCGAGATCCGGCGGCGGGACGCTGCGTTTTTGCGGACCGGTATCAGTATCGGTTCGAGTTCAACTGGCGGCAGGTGCCGGGGCGCCCGGACTTCGAACGCATGTTGTCCGACTATCAAGCGCGCCTGACCACGGCCGGGGGGCTCACGGACCCCCAGCCGGAGAAAAGAGGTGTCTGGCGCGGTTTGCGGGGAAAGCAAGGCGGCCGATGGATATCCCGGCTTGGCGCGTATTTCGAACGGGAGGCGTGTTTGGTGGAAGCCGTCTTCATATGGCCGGGGGATCCGGATGTGGCGTTGCAGAGGGCCATCCTGGAAGGCATGCAACCGGAGCCGCCATGGGGGGAGGACTTGCGCCGCTGGCGGGCGTTTGGCATGGACTGGCTGGTATCCGGCGGGGAAGGCCCCGCGGAGTGCCGCGTACAGCCTGCTTCAACGCACATCACGTTTTGCAAGGGAAAGCCGCCGCGACAAAGGGAGACTTTCGTGAGGCTGGGACTGGTTCCGGAATGGCTGAAAGGAACGGTGAGGGATTGGCTGGCGCTGCAGAAACCGGCGGATGTTTCCATTCGCCGCCGGGATGTTTTCGCATCGGCGGGTCATTCCGTGGAATGGGTGGAGGGCGATCGTCCCGTAAGGGGGCTGGGGCGCTTGCGCGGACGGCGCGAGGTGTATCGGGCGGCCGCTTGGATGTGTCCGCGGGACGGGCGGCTTTATTGCATATCGGTCGAGCGCCACGCCGCGCCGCGCGCCGCCGATTTGGCGGGAGGGCGTTTGTCCTGCTGCGGCGACTTTCCGCTGCGGGCTCATAGAGGTCTTTGAGCGTGAGAAAAGGGCGCAAGCGGCCACGGCAGGAGGTGGAAGGCGTTCCAGACGGATCCTGGCGGCGCATGTTGGAGGCGAAGGCGATTCGGAACGCCGCGGCGTCGGCCGAAACACGGGCCGACGGGACGGTTCGCGTGACGGTTCGAACCCAGCCGTTGCCGTGGATGACCGGCGCCTTGCGATGGATCATCCGACCGAAACAAGCCAAGCCGTTTACGCTGGACCGGCTGGGCGCCGAGGTGTGGGGCTTGTGCGATGGGCGGCGGGTGGAGGAGATGATCGAAACTTTTGCCGAACGACACAAATTGACTTTTCACGAGGCGCGGGCGTCGGTATCTTCCTACCTTCGTTCGCTGGTGCAGCGGGGCATTGTGGCAGTGGCATATGACAACACGGCCGATTGACATTCGGGATCAGCCGAAATTGGGGTTGGCGCGCACCTTTGAGCTGATGCTGCACGGCATCCGCTACCGCCTGTTTCGATCCCTTGTCACCGTCGTGGTCGTGGCCGTGGCCATCGCCTTCATGATGAATGTGGTGGGCGAGGGGCTGATCAAGGGCGCGCTGGCCCGGCGCGCGGCCCGTGACATCGCAGAGCTTCGCCAGGCGGCGGTTTGGGCCTCACGGCTGGCGATGGCAGGCACGGTGGAGCAGACGCTGCGGGATCTGGGCGCGAGCCAGCCCGGCGATCCGATGTGGGAGGAAATTCAGGCGCAGGGGGGGCTCACAGCGGATGAAATGAGGCGTTTTCATGAGCAGGCGTTGATCGCTGTGCGCTGGCTTGATTTTGTGGCGGGTCTCGACTACGCGCGGCAGCGGCGCCTGGCGCACACGGCGGCCGGAACGGAGTTGTTTGACCGCCTGCAAACCGCGGAGGAGCAGGCGCGTTATCAGCGGGAACGGGATGCGTTGCGGTCGCTGCGCTGGCCGCTGAAGGAGGAAGAGGAACAGGCTTTTGTCCGAGATTGGCAGCAGACGAAGCAATGGGCTTTGCGAGTATGCGAGGGACGCAGCCGGGCGGTGGCTGCTGTAGCGGCGGCCCGGGGCGACCAAGCGGTGATTGAACGATTGGGCGAAAACAACGGCGAATTCGTCCGCGCCATCGTGGCGGCAGGTTTCCGGATGGATCCGGCCACGGCGAAAGTCGTTGCGGAGCAAGCTCGCCGTAGCGTCGCGACCCGCATGATCGAAGAGAGTTTCAGCGTGGCCGAGATGCGGCGGGCTGTGGCGCGGCGGCTCAACATGCTTCCGGCCCAGGTCAGTTCGGAACGGTTATGGAGAATGTTGGGCGATGCCGCTTCTGCGGATTGGTATGCGGGCCTCTTGCGCGAACTGAAGTTGCCCGGCGCCAACCTCACGGCAGCGGACATTGTTGGCCTGGCGGAGCACAAGAGACGGGAGCGGCAGCTCGAACGAATTTGGGTGATGAGCGCCGGAATGGGCGGCGGTTTCATGGGGGTGGGCGAACGAATGGGGTGGTTGGTGCTGGTGTCGCTGGTCGTCTGCGTGGTCGGCATTGCCAACGCGATGTTGATGTCCGTCACGGAGCGTTTTCGGGAAATTGCCACGCTGAAGTGCCTTGGAGCGCTGGACGGATTCATCATGCTGGTGTTTGTGTTGGAGGCCTGCATGCTGGGGGTGGTGGGCGGCTTCATCGGTGGCGCGGTCGGCGCGGTGATTGCGGTCGGGCGCATGTGGTCGAGCCTGGGCTGGCCGGCGCTGGTCGCCACGCCGTGGGCCGCGCTGGCCCTAGCCGTGGCGGCCTCCGTGGTGGTGGGTGTTGGCCTGGCGGCGCTGGCTTCGCTGTATCCTTCCTGGAAAGCGGCCCGATTGGCACCGATGGAGGCCATGCGGATCGAGTAGCCTTGGAGCCGATGTGCAAAGCCTCATGAACGCGCAGCAAATAGAGCCGGCGGCGGCAGAGACCGCCAGGGCCGGGCGGCGGGTGATTATACGAACGCTGGCGCTGAAGAAGCAGTACGTGAGGAAGAACGTCGTCACGGAAGCGCTGCGGGGCGTGGATTCCGAAATCTATACCGGCGAGTTCATTTCGGTGATGGGCCCATCGGGGTCAGGCAAGAGCACCTATTTCAACATGATCGGCGGGCTCGACAGTCCGAGCAGCGGGCGGGTCTTCATAGACGAGGTGGACGTGGCGCAGTTGACGGCGGTGGAAATCGCTTTTCTGCGCTGCCGCAAGATCGGCTACATCTTCCAGACGTACAACCTCATTCAGTACCAGACAGCGCTGGAGAACGTGACGACGCCGATGGCCTTTGCCGGTGTCGAGCCCGATGAGGCGCGGCGGCGGGGCATGGACCTGCTGGAAATCGTGGGCTTGAAGGATCGCTGGCACCACCGGCCGATCGAGATGTCGGGGGGACAACAGCAGCGCGTGGCCATCGCCAGGGCCATGGCGAACCAGCCCAGCATCCTGCTCTGTGACGAACCGACGGCCAATCTTGATTTGCACACGGGCCGCGAAATACTGGAGATTCTGCGCGAATTGAACAGCAAGCGGGGCGTGACGATCATATGCGCCACTCACGATCACCGCATGCTGGATATTTGCGACCGTTTGATGTGGATTCGCGACGGGCGCATCGAACGTGTTGCGCGTCGGGATGAGGTGCATATCGAGGTCGGCGCCATCGGCGGCGTCACGGCGTGAAAGGCGAGCGAAGATGACGGGGCGGAAAAACAGATGGGGCGGGGCATGGCGGCCGGCGCTGGCGGCCGCGGCGATCGGCGCGCGGCTGGCGGCGGCCGACGTGGCGACCCTGCGCGAAGACAGTCTCGCGTTGACGAGCGATCCGCACCGACTGGCTGGAACGGAAGCTGGACGGCGCGCGGCCGACTACGTTGAGAGCCGTCTGAAGCAGATTGGAGTCGACGAGGTTTTTGTCCAGGATTTCGTCGGCGCACGGCTTCGCACACTGGCCTGCGACATCACGATTTCGAATGCCACCGGACCGGCGGTGACGCGCGAGCTAGTGCTTATGCGACCCAACGGCGTCGTGCCGCCGGTGACGCCGCCCGAAGGACTGACGGGGCCGGTGGTTCACGCCGGCGCCGGATCTCCCGCAAATTTCGGCGCGGGATTGCCAGCGAACGCCATTGTAGTGCTTGATTACAACAATAGCCGGGGCTGGATGGAGGCGTTTCGCCTGGGCGCAGCGGCCGTGGTTTTCGTGCGCGAAGGCGAATGCGATGGCGCGTACAGTCACTACACCATGGCGCCGGCCAATCTGCCCCGATATTTATACAACGGCCCGCGCGCTGATCTGCCGGCCGGCGCGACGGCAACGATTCGCAGCGCCGCCCGATGGGAACGCGCGCCGTGTCGCAACGTGTTTGGACTTGTCCGAGGCACTGGGCCGGTCTTCCAGATGGAGAAGGAGGAACTGGTGGTCGTGGCCGTGCCGCTGGATAGTTACGGGGAGGCGCCTGAATTATCGCCCGGCGCGCGCGGGGCCGCCAATGTGGCGGCGTTGTTGCAGATGGCGGAGCATTTCAAGCGGCACCCGCCGCGACGGCATGTGCTGCTGGCGTTTCTGGATGGACAGGCCCGCTCGCATGCCGGGGCGGCCGAGTTTTACCGGGCACTGGATTTGGATCCGGCGAAGCAACGCGAGTCGCTGGCGCGGGAGAAAGATTTTCTTTCCGCCATGCTGGAGGCCACGGCGCGTTCCGAACCGCTGGCGCGGGACGTGGCGGTTCGCCGGGAGCTGATCAGTCGGCTGCAGGAGCGCGCTCTGGTGCGCACCTATGACGCCATGGCCCGGCTCTACGATTTGCGGCGGGCCTTGGCGGCAGCTGATTCGGCAACGGATCAAGACATCCTGCGGCAACGCATCCGGGAGATGGAGGAGCGCAAAGCCAGATGGAACGATTTACGGCGGGCCTTGGGGCGGGCGGCGCGTGCATTCGCCGGCGGGCAAGACGCCTTGTTGAGGGCGGATGCACCGGAAATGGGCGACGTGCTGCGCGAAGTCAAAGCGGCATTGGAGCGGCGGCGGGAGGAGCTCGATTTCGAAGCCATCGCGCTGGCGTCGGATGAAAAAGTGCGGGCGGTGCTAGGGGATGCGCAGATCAAGCTGCACATCTCCCTGTTGCTGGGCGATGCCTCGCCGCGGTGGGGCCTGCTGATCGGAGGCCACTCGCCGATCCGGTCCGACAAGGATCGCCCCGGTCTTTATGGGCGCATTCAGGCGTCTTTCATGGCGGCGGCGGCTGAATTGGAGAAGGGCGGGGTCAAGCTGGGGGGATTTGAAACGGCCACGGCAGACGGCACCTTGATTCCGCAGGACGTGCTGCGCGGCGCGCCGCATTTAACGCATAGCGGCGAGATTGCCGGACGGCTCGGCCTCTACAATCTGGTGTTAGGAACGGCACAGGAACCCCTGCGGAGAGAAGGCACGCCGGACGACACCCTGGATCGGCTGGACCTAACGCGTCTGGAGGCGCAAATGCACGAAATGGCGCGACTGATCGGCGCGGTGGCAGACCAAGAGGGGCTTTCCCAGCCCAGCTCGATCCAGCGCGACAGGGAATACGTGTCCCGGCTTTTCACGAAGGATTATCGCGTGGAGGGTCCGATGGTCATGGGTCGGACCCGGGGCAGCACCTTGGCCAACCTGCCCATGGCGGGCGCGGTGGTTCAAATTCAATTACACAACGCAATGCCCGGCGCGGGCCATCAGGAGCAGAAGATTAGGGCCTTTGATGTCTGTCCGGTAATTGTGTGTGACGGCGCCGGTTCGTACGGGTATGGACCGGTTCCGCCGGATCCCGATCACTGGCGTGTCAACGGCTTTGCGGCCGCTTTTGACGAGCGGGGGCGGGTGGCTTACGCTTCGGCGAATGCCTCTGCCGGAAAGGTGTATGAACGGCTGGCTGTGCATCAGTGCCGGGGTGGCGCCATCATCCTTCCGCCGCTGCTCCGGCAGGGCACCGCGCAAGTGCTGGACGCGCCGGTGAACGCGGTGCTGCCGGATTCCAAGGCTTTCTATGCGACGATGGATGGCGTGGTGGCTTGGTTTGCGGATGAACGCGTGACGTCCGTCAAGCTCTTTGGCGTCAACTCGGCCGTCGGCTTGGTCAACGGCCCGGAGGATACGCTTCGGGGCGGCGATGCGTTTGCGCCCGAGGGGGTCGGGTTCCCGCTGACGGACTATTGGACGGTTCCGGCGGTGACCCGGCGCAGCGCGGCGGATCTGTGGCGGTTGAATGAGAGTCGAATGGATATCCTTCGGGAGCGGGGCATTCTCAATTCCTCCTTGGAAGAGCTGCACGGGCGAGACGAGGACATGATTGGCGATGCCGCCGGGGCGCCCGCTGAGCGGGCGCAGGCGCTGGCGGCGTTTGCGCTGATGGGCGAAAAGCCCGTCTATGACAGTGTGCGCGCTACGCTGGACGACTTGGTGCGGGCGGTGTTGGTGTTGCTGGCGCTGTGCATTCCGTTCGCCTTCGCGGCTGAGCGGCTGCTGGTGGGTTCAACCAACGTGTATCGGCAGATTGCCTGGTTCGCGGGCATTTTCCTGGCCACGTTCCTGATACTCTTCTTCACTCATCCGGCGTTCGCCATATCCAAGACGCCAGTCATCATCTTTTTGGGGTTCGCGGTAGTGGTGCTTTCAGGGCTGGTGATTGCCATCATCATGCAGAAGTTCGAGGTGGAATTGAAGGTGATTCAGGGGCTGACTTCGACGGTGCATGCGGCCGATGTGTCCCGGATGAGCACGATTCTGGCCGCCATGAGCATGGGCATTTCCACGATGCGGCGGCGGCCGCTGCGCACGGCGCTGACGGCGACCACCATCATCCTGCTCACATTTACCATCTTGTGCTTTGCGTCGTTCGACAAGCGGCTGGGTGTGGTGCGGCAGTTTGTCCGGCCGTCGCCTGGTTACACGGGCGTCCAGGTGCGCCAGGTGAACTGGAGCGCGTTGCCGGCCGAGTTGCCGTTGATCATCTCGGGGCGATGGCGCGGGCAGGGAACGCTCTGCGTCCGCCGCTGGGTTTCGCCCACGACGCAGCAGGGCGAAGGGTTGCTGCTGTCCCAACCGGACGGCAGTCGCCCGGCGGCCATGCGGGGGCTCCTGGGTGTGGCGGAGGAAGAACGGCGGTTCCGCCCCGATTTGGCCGAGCTTCTGCAGCCGGTGGACGGTGTTTCGTTGGATGAAACCGTTTGGGTCACGCCGGCGGTGGCGCAGCGTGTGGGCGTCGGACCCGGCGACGAGGTGATGCTGCGCGGTGTGCGGCTGCATGTGGGGCGGCTGCTCAATCCCGCGATGTTGATGGCCATCAAAGACATGGACGCCAGCCAGGTGTTGCCGGTGGATTTCACGGAGAACCAGAACCTGCAACAGCAGTTGGGGATTCCGCCGGTCAAGGGCGCCGCGGAGCAGCAGGAGAACTGGACCGTGCTGCCGGCGGACTCCGTGCTGGTGGTGTCCGACCGGACGGCGGAGCAGCTCGGCGCGCGCGTTCACGCGATGACCTTCTATACCGCGAACCACGGAGACGCGACGCAGATTGGCGAAGACCTGGCTCGCGCCCTTGAAATTCCCGTGGCGGCGACGCGCGAGGACGGCGTCTATCGCCATGTGCTGGACGCGCTGGTGCAGGCGAGCGGCGCGAAGGACCTGCTCTTCCCCATTCTCCTCGGCGGTCTCGTGATCTTCGGCACCATGCTGGGCTCGGTGGCGGATCGGGAACGGGAAATATACACGTTCAGCGCGCTCGGGCTGGCGCCGCAGCATGTGGCCGGTCTCTTCTTCGCGGAGGCCATGGTTTATTCCGTGATTGGCGGCATGGGCGGCTATCTGCTGGCGCAGGCGGTGATGAAAGCGCTGAGCGGGTTGGCCGCGATGGGTTTGGCGCCTGTGCCGGAGATGAACTATTCCTCCATGAATTCGATCATCACAATTCTGATCGTCATGGGCACCGTACTGGTTTCGGCGATCTATCCGGCGATCAAGGCCTCGCGGAGCGCGAATCCCGGGCTGCTGCGATCCTGGCGCCTGCCGCCGCCGAAAGGCGACGTGTTCGAGATCACGTTTCCCTTCACGGTTTCGCAATACGACATCACCGGCGTGGTCAGCTTCCTTCGTGAGCATTTTGAGAATCATCGCGACACGGGGCTCGGACTTTTCATCGCCCAGGACGTGCGGCTGGCCCGCCCGGAGGCCGGCGCGGGATTGGAGGCCCACGTGGCGCTGGCGCCGTTTGATCTGGGCGTCACTCAGTCCTTCCGTCTGTTCAGCCGCCCGAGCGAAATTGCCGGCATTGACGAAGTCGGGATTCGCATCGAGCGGCAATCGGGACAGCCGAAGGACTGGCAGCGGCTGAACAAGGTGCTGTTGGATGACCTGCGGCGCCAGTTTCTCATCTGGCGTTCGCTGCCGCGCGAAACGATGGAAATATACCGGGAACGCACGCTGGCGGAATGGGGTGGCGCCCGGGCGGGCGAGGCGATGTCGGGGCAGCCGTCATGAACACACGACCGAGAAAAACGGATCGGGAGCTCGAAGAGTTCCGCAATATCATGCAGGTGCCCTCGACTTTCGAGGAGGGCTTCAACTGGGCATCGCTTGTCGGCGCGCTCTTCATCGCCGTCCTGATGGTGCCGGGTGCGCTCTACATGGGGTTGCTGGCCGGCCAGGGCATCGGCCCCGCGGCGCAATGGGTGACGGTGATCCTTTTTATCGAGGTGGCGCGCCGCGCGCAGCGCCAACTGAAGAAGGCGGAGATATTCGTGCTCTTCTTCATGGCCGGCGCGGCGATGGGGATGCCGTTTTCGGGGCTGCTCTGGCAGCAGTTTTATCCTCGCAGCGAAGCGGCCACGGCCTATGGCATCAGCGAGTGGTTGCCCTCGTGGTATGCGCCGTTCGCCGATTCGCCCTCCTACGTGCGGCGCACCTTCTTCCATCGTGACTGGCTGCCGGCCATCGGCTTGATCGTGTTTTCCACCTTCTTCGGCAACCTCAAGAACGTGGTGCTGGGCTACGGCCTGTTCCGCATCGCCAGCGACATTGAGAAGCTCCCGTTCCCTATGGCCCCCATCGGGGCGCAGGGCGTGCTCGCGCTGGCCGAGGATGTGGAGGAAAAGGATGCCGAGGCGCGGCAGAAGAACTGGCGCTGGCGGATTTTCTCGATCGGCGGCGCGCTCGGACTGGCGTTTGGTTCCGTCTACCTGCTGCTGCCCACCCTGACGGGCGCGCTGACCGGCTCGCCGATCATGATCTTTCCGATTCCCTTCAGCGACTTCACGACGAAAACGCAGGCCCTGTTGCCGGCCGTGGCCACCGGCATTTCGTGGGATTTGGGCAATCTTATTTTCGGGATGGTCTTCCCCTTCTTTGGAATGCTGGGCAGTTTCATCGGTCTGGTGATGACCATGGTGGCCAATCCCTTTCTGTACCACTTCAAAATCCTGACGTCATGGTCGCGCGGCGACGACACCATTGCCACCATGTTCAAGAACAACGTGGACTTCTATTTCAGCTTCACGATCGGCATTTCGCTGGCGATCGCCGTCGCGGGCATCGTGCAGGTCGTCCGCAGTCTGCGGGAACGGAAGAAGCAGGCGCCGCTGGCGGCAGCGGTGCAGGGCGGCGGTCCGCCGTCGGGCCGGGGCGACATCCGCCTGTGGGCCATCCTGCTGTGCTATTTCGTGGTGACGACCATTTATATTGTCATGTCCGGGTTCCTCATCAACTGGCATCGGGGCGTGATGACGGTGATGGTCATCCTGGGGTTCGTGTATACGCCGCTCATCAGCTACGTGACCGCGCGGTTGGAGGGCATGGTCGGCCAGGTGGTGGAAATCCCGATGATCCGCGAAGCGGCATTAATTTTTAGCGGCTACAAAGGCGTGGCCTGCTGGTTCCTGCCGATCCCGATGGGCAACTACGGCCAGATGACGGTGTTCTACCGGCAGTGCGAGCTGACCGGGACGCGCTTCTCCAGCATCTGGAAGTCGCAGCTCGTCCTGTATCCGATCGTGATTTTCAGCTCGATCTTCTTTGCCAACTTCATCTGGGGGCTCGCGGAACTGCCCTCGGCGGTCTATCCCTTCGCTCAGCAGATGTGGGAACTGCAGGCGGCCAACAACTCGATCATGTACTCGGCGACACTCGGGGAATATTCGATTTTTGAACAGGCGTTTAACGCGCTTTATCTTGGCGCCGGCATGCTGTTCGGGCTCGGCCTCATCGGCGGTATGGCGTCGCTCGGGGCGCCGGTGTTTATGGTTTACGGCATCGTGCGCGGCCTCGGTCAGACGCTCCCGCATAGCGTGCTGCCGCAGTTCATCGGCGCGCTGCTCGGGCGGTACTATTTCCAGAAGCGCGTCGGGTTGAACTGGCGGCAGTATATTCCCGTTGTGGCCGCCGGTTTTGCCTGCGGGCAGGGGTTGGTCACGACGATCGGAGTCGGAATCACGTTTCTCAGCAAGGCGGTGATTCACCTGCCGTTCTGATGGTGGAGCGTCCATGGCAACAGACCCGGAAGTTTTGATCCAGGTGCGGAACCTCAGCAAGCAGTTCCGGCTGGGCCGCAAGACGTTGGTGCAGGCCCTGCGGGAGGTCTCCATGGATATTTACCGGGGCGAGTACCTTTCGATTATGGGGCCGTCTGGGTCGGGCAAGAGCACGCTCTTCAACATGATCGGCGCGCTGGACCGGCCTACCGCCGGCGAGGTGACCGTGGCGGGCGTTCGGCTGACCGCGCTCACGAGCCGGCAGCTGGCGTATTTTCGCGGCAACCACATCGGGTACGTATTTCAGACGTTCAACCTGATCCCCGCCTATGACGCCGTCAACAACGTGGCGCTGCCGCTGGTTTTCGGCGGCGTGCGGTACGACGACGCCCTGAAACGGGCTCGGGAGGTGCTTGCCTCTGTTGGCTTGGGGCATCGCCTGACGCACCGGCCGGACGAGCTCTCCGGCGGGCAGCAGCAGCGCGTAGCCATCGCGCGGGCGCTTGCCAACGATCCGGCGATCATTCTGGCCGACGAACCGACCGGGAATCTCGACCTGCATACCGGCGAAGAGATCATTCATCTGCTGCATCGGCTGAGCAAGGAGCGAGGGGTGACGGTGATCACGGCCACGCACGATCACAAGATGCTCGACGTGTCGGATCGGATCCTCTGGATTCGCGACGGTGCGATCGAGAAACTCCAGCGGCGGGCCGACGTGGACATCCGGATCGGCACGGTGAAGTGACGCGAAAGGGGTAAGGGATGACGCGCAGGGCGATAGGGCTGGGCTTGATTGGGGTGGGGCTGATTTGCGGCTTTTCGTATTTCAACGATGCCGTCATGCGTCAGACCTTCCTCGTCGGCAACAACATGCCGATTGCGGTGTATGGCGGCCTCATCCTGTTCGTGCTGCTGGTCAATTCTTTGCTGGCGCGCTTGGGCCGCCGCTGGGATTTCTCGGGTTCGGAACTGGCCCTGGCAATGGGTATCACGCTGGCTGCCTGCTGCATTCCAGGGTCCGGGCTGATGCGCTATTTCACCACGTCGCTGATTCTGCCGCACCACTACGCCCGGTTGGATCCCGGATGGCAGGAGCAGAAGGTGCTGGAGCTGGTGCCGGCTCGCATGCTGGCGGACATCAGCCGGGAGGAGGCGACGACGCTCAACGGGTTCATTCAGGGGCTTGGGGTGGGTCAAAAACGAATCGGCTTGTCGCAGATCCCCTGGTTTGCTTGGACGCGGACGCTGGCATTCTGGGTGCCGCTACTGCTGTCCGTGTGGGTGGCCCTGACCGGCCTTTCGCTGGTGGTGCACCGCCAGTGGGCGCGGCATGAGCAGTTGCCGTATCCCATCGCGCAGTTCGCGAGCGCGCTGCTGCCGCAGACCGCGGGAGCCGCGATGGGGCGTGTGCTGCACAGCCGGCCGTTCTGGATCGGCGCGGCTTTCGTGCTGGCTATTCATCTGAACAATTATGCCTGCCAGTGGTTTCCGGCTGTGATGGTCAAGGTGCCGCTCTCCTTCAACTTTCTGCCGCTCAGCAAGCTGGTGCCGGTTTTCGAACGGCTCTGGCCCGATCAGTTGGGATGGGTGGCGGTGCTCTACAATCCGAAGTTCTTTTTCACGGTTATTGCGTTCGCTTACTTTCTCGCGACGGATGTGTCCGTGTCGCTTTTCCTCGGCCCCTGGATCTATTCCTACATTGCGGCGGTGTTGCTGCAGTACGGCATCAGCACAGGCGGTTCCGGTTACATGGCCCCCAATGTGATTTCGTTCCTCAATTTCGGGGCCTATTTTGGGCTGTTCCTGGTCATTGCCTACACTGGCCGGCATTACTACAGCCTCGTCCTTCGCCGCGCCTTTTTCCTGCCGAGTGCCGAGGAGCCGGAGCCGGCAGCTGTTTGGGGCGCTCGGGCGTTTGTGGTCGCTCTGGTGCTCATGGTCGCCAACCTCGTGCTGGTGGGCCTGGACTGGCCACTGGCGCTGCTGTTCTCCTTGGGCACCGTGATGATCTTTCTTGGGATGAGCCGCATCATGGCGGAGACGGGGCTCTTTCTCATTCAGCCGTTCGTTTTCCCTTGCGCCATCCTGCTCGGGTTCTTGGGGCCATTGGCGGCCGATCCTCGTTCAATGATGATCATGCTGCTTGTTTCCGTGATCCTGATGGTGGATCCTCGCGAATCGCTCATGCCGTTTGTGGTCAATTCGCTGAAGCTCAACGAGATGTTCGGCAATCGCGTCGGCCGTGTGGCCATTCTATGCGTGTTGGCGGTGATCGTGGGTCTCGCCGTCGCCCTGCCGGTGCAGCTGTATTTCCAATACAATCGGGGAGCCAACATGGCGGACGGCTGGGCCACGTACTGGATGGCGCGCGAGCCGTTCAAGGAAGTCATGCTGCAGCGCCAGCGTTTGGCGGCCCAGGATGCGCTTGAACTGGCCGGAACGGCCACTGGTTTGGCCCGATTCAAGATGGCGTCTCCTGACGCGAAATATGGCTTATACTTTGCGGTCGGCCTCGGGTTGTTCCTGCTGTTCACGGCGGGACGTTTGCGCTTTCCGAAATGGCCGCTGCATCCGGTCATCTTCCTGCTATGGAGCACCTACTTCGCCCATGTGTTCGCCGCTTCGTTCTTCGCTGGGTGGCTCATCAAGACGCTGGTGACCAAGTATGGCGGCGCCGCAGGCTACCAGAAGCTCAAACCGTTTATGTTCGGGCTGATCGCCGGCGACATGCTTGGCGGAATCATTCCCATACTCGTCGGTTTCGTCTACTACTTCGTGACGGGCCAGATACCAAAGCCCTTCGCCGTGATGCCGGGGTGAGCCGGGGGACGCATGAGAAAATATTTTGTCCTCGATACCAACGTCATCCTGCACGACCCCTCCGCGATCGAATCGTTCGCTGACAACATCGTGGTGCTGCCCATGGCGGTGATCGAGGAGCTGGACCGCTTCAAGACCCAGAACAACGAACTCGGCCGCAATGCGCGCTGGGCGATTCGCCGGCTGGATATTCTGCGCCTGCGTGGACGGTTGGGCGAAGGGGTGCCGCTCGACAACGGCGGGGAATTGCGGATTACCCATAACCGTTCGCCTCAAGCGGCGGGCCTGCACGATGACGTCCCCGACAACCGAATTATCGGGGCGGCCCACCTGCTTGCGCAGGAGGGGCACCGCGTCATTTTCGTTTCGAAGGACATCCACGCCCGTATCAAGGCCGATGCCTTGGGCATTGAGGTGATGGATTTCGAGAAACAAAAGGTCAACTTCGACGAACTCTTTAGCGGATTCCGGGAATGGCTTGTGCCGCCGGAAACAATGGACGCTTTTGAAGCCAATCGGTCGGTTCGGCTGTCCGACGCGATGTTTTTTCCGAATGAGTTCGTTTTGCTCCGGTCCGAGGAGGGGGCACACCGAACCGTGCTGGTTCGGGCGGGCGCCGATGGCACGCTCCGACCGCTGCGGCCGGAATCGGACTCTGCCTGGCATGTCAAGCCGCGCAACCGTGAGCAACGCATGGCGCTCGAGTTGCTGCTGGACGATTCCGTGGCGCTGGTGACGCTCATGGGGCCGGCCGGGACCGGCAAGACGCTGCTGGCGCTGGCCGCGGCGCTCGAGAAGAGCATCAACCAGAAACGCTACGATCGCATGCTTGTCTCGCGGCCGATCATGCCGTTCGGGCGGGACATTGGGTATCTGCCCGGGGACAAAGAAGAAAAACTGGCCAACTGGATGTTGCCGATTTTCGACAATCTGACGTATCTCATGCTCAAGAGCCCGAACGGCGACCATCGCCATTCCCTGCGGGAGAAGATCGAACGGCTGCAGCGCGAACAGGTGCTGGAGATGGAGGCATTGACATACATTCGCGGACGGTCCATTCCGCGACAGTACGTGATTGTGGATGAGGCCCAAAACCTGACCCCGCACGAAATCAAGACGATCGTTAGCCGGGCCGGGGAGGGAACCAAAATGGTGCTGACCGGAGACCCGTACCAGATTGACAACCCGTATCTGGACTCCAGCAGCAACGGACTGGCCTATGCCGTGGAACGCATGAAGAAAGAAGCCGTGCATGGCCACGTTACGCTGGTCAAGAGCGAACGCAGCGCATTGGCGGCGTTGGCCGCTGATCTCTTGTAGGCAAGCTCTGGGGCAAGATCAACGGCGCCACCAATCGCTCCTCCCGCGAGAACGCTCGGTCGCCGCCGGCAAGACACAAGGACGCTATGGAACCGAAGCCGTTGGAGAAACTGTTTGAAGCCCGCCGTGAGCGCTGGCTTGTCGAGTGGCGGGAATTGTTGCGGTTTGCGTCCGTGAGCGCCGATCCGGCGCGCGCGGCGGATTGTCGCGCTTGCGCCGGTTGGCTGGAAAGACACCTGCGCGGCATAGGGCTGCGAACCGAACAAGTGGAAACCGCCGGTCATCCGCTGGTGCTGGCTTCGCGGGAAGGAGCGCCCGGTTGCCCAGTGGTGTTGTTTTACGGGCACTACGACGTGCAACCGCCGGACCCGCTGGATCAGTGGACATCGCCCCCGTTCGAACCGACTTGGGCAGGAGAGAGGCTAAGAGCGCGCGGCGCGCAGGACAACAAGGGGCAATTTTTCTCGGCGCTGAAGGGCTTGGAGGCGTTGCTGCAACTCGACGCGTTGCGATGTGGAATTCGCATCGTGATCGAAGGAGATGAAGAGTCCGGCGGGTTGATGGCATTGGATGCGTTGCGCGGAATGCGGGAACGAGTGAGGGCCGATGTGCTGATGGCCGCCGACACGCTGTGCGCCCCTTCGGGCGCGCCGGCCATTACTCTCGGCCTGCGCGGGATCGTGCATCTGACCTGTCAACTGCGCGGCCCGAAGAACGATCTGCATTCGGGCGTGCATGGCGGAGCGGCGCCAAACCCCGCGACGGGCATGGCTCGCTTGTTGGCTACGCTTCACGACGAAGACGGCCGCGTGGCCGTGGCCGGCTTCTATGATGGGTTCAAGGAGCCAAGTGAACAGGAGCGTCGCCTCGCCAATGCCGTGCCGTTCGACCCCATGGAATACGCAAAACTGACTGGTGTGCCACCGCTGGGGGGAGAGCGAGGACTTTCAGTGTCGGAGCGTGTTGGGTTCCGGCCCTGCTTGGACATCAATGGGGTGCATAGCGGTTATGGCGGCCCAGGCAGCAAGACGATTATCCCCGCCTCTGCGGTGGCGAAACTGTCGGCACGACTAGCCGCTGGCCAGAACCCGGAGCGAGTCTTGGACGTGCTCGTTCGGCACTTGCAGGCGCATGTGCCGGCCGGACTTCGGCTGGAAATCACCGAACGCGGAATCGGCGGTCCTGCATTGCGCGTGGATCCGTCTTCGCGTTATGTCGCGCTGGCGCGGCAAGCGCTGGATGAACTATTCGGGGGGCCGACGGTCTTCCTGTGGGAGGGCGCGTCGGTGCCGATTCTGTCGGCGCTACCCGCGCTGGTTGGGGCGGAACCCGTGCTGGTCGGTTTCGGTCGCGAGGAGGATCGGATTCATGCGCCGGATGAGTCTTACTCCATCGAGCAGTTCCGACAGGGGTTTCTCTACACGGCTATGTTCCTGAACCGGCTGGGGACGCTCCGTGTGTAGTTGACGACGGCCAAAGACCTCTGTTTCCCCGGAACCCCGGCCTACTTGAGACGCCACACCAGGGCCGCGCCGGTGATGAAAAGCGCTGTGCTGTAGGCAAAGGCGAGAGACGGCCCCACGGCCGTCCAAAGGAGGCCCACCACGATGCTGCTCAAAAAATCGCCCACGCCGTTGACCGTGGCCAGGGCGCCGAAGCCCATCCCATGGTGGTCCCGGTGCACTAGTTCCGCCGCAAGTGCATCCTCAAGGGTTTCCTCGATTGCCACATAGACGCCGGCCAGCGTGAAGACCACAACCAGCATGGGCAGATTCATCGGCGCGAAGACCAGGAGCGCTCCTGTCACGGCCGCCAGCGCGTAGCCGCCGGCCAGTAGCCGACGCTTGTCGAAACGGTCGGCCATCCAGCCTGCGATGAACGCAAAACCGGCGTAGAGCACGTTGTGCAGCATATAGAGCGACACGGCGTACGTTGCGGCGCGCGCCGCGCCGTATAGCGGCGTCAGGCGCTGGGTCGCGAGCAGGATCAGCATCGTGTGCGCGAAATCGCCCGCGCCGAACAGCCCCACGGCCAGCAGAAAACGCCGGAAGGAAGCGGGGAGGGTGTTCAACCGTTCTCCAAAGGAAACATGCGGCACGCTCGCCCGCTCACTTTCTTTCACGAGAAAGGCGATGACGCCTGCCGCGAGCAGGCCCGGAACAAGGGTTAGCAAAAGGATATGCGCATAGTTGTGACGGAGTGCCACCAGGAGGGCCGTCGCCGTGGCCGGTCCGGCAATGGCGCCCAGCGTATCCATCATGCGCTCCAGCCCGAAGGCGCGGCCGTATGTTTCGGGGGTGGCCGCGGCGGCCAACAGAGCCTTGCGGACTGGCGTCCGAACGCCGCGCCCCAGCCATGCGCCGGCCCGGCAGATCAGCACGTGCCAGGCGTTCGTCGCCAGGCCGATCCCCGCCGTACCGATGGCCGTCACGAGGTAGCCGATGACGGCGATCGGCTTGCGCCGCCGCATCTGATCGGTGAAGTATCCCGACCCCATCTTGGCGAAGCTGGAGAGGCCGTCGGAAACGCCCTCGATCAGACCGAGCCACGCCGCCGCCGCACCCATCGTCGCAAGAAACGCCGGCATCACGGTGGTGGCAATCTCATGAGACCAGTCGCTGAACAGGCTGGCCAGACCGATCCCGACCACCGTCCGATTTAGCCAGCGCGGGGCTTTCGATGGCGCCGGACCCTGTGAAGCGAAGGTCATTCTCCCTTGCCTCAATCAAGCATTCTTGCTGGGCTTAAGCGTTGGACTGTCAAATAAGCCTGGCCGTTTTTGACGGGGTTCGTCTTTCCTCGTGTCCGGTTGCGCTTCTCAGCAGCCAACAGCTTCCTTCAACCTAAAATATGCCATCCCGATTACCGCGGCGAACCTATCACAAGCCTTCATCAAGTCAATGGCAGCCTCCGTCGGGCTGCTGGTGCGAAATGCTTGCCGCCCGCCTAATGGGTGAGGCTGACAAGAAGATCGAATGCTGGCGTTTCGAGAGGGGAGGGATATGATTCAAAACCATGTTGCAACTGTGAGCGGGTTGACGCCATTGTTGTGGCATTATGGTTTCCTCGCATCCGGGTTTTCCAAACCGTGCGGTGGCAGCGTTGGCGGCAGCCACGCGGCAGGCGCTTTGCGAAGTCATGGGGCGCGTAGCGGAGCGCGAACCGGCCGACGCGGCGTTGGCGGCGCTATTCCGACGCCATAGAGAATGGGGCGGACGCGACCGGCGGTTCATCGGCGCAGTGGTGTTTTCCTTTTTTCGATGGAAAGGTTGGACGGAGCTTATTCTTCCTCGGATGGATGAGAGGGCGGCACTGATCGCCTATTACCTGGATGCAACGGAATCGCATCCGGTTGTTGCACGCATGGCGGCCGATGCCGGCTGGACCCCTCAAGGGATTACACCGATGGCGTCTTTTCCCCTTGAAGAAAAAGCCAAGGCTCTTGCCTCTGCCATCGGCGGTGAGCCGCCGTCATGGCAAAGCCTCGTTCCCGCGTGGCTGGAGAAGGAACTGATGTATCCCGAAACCGGCGATGGCAAGGCCTGGTTTCGCCGGATGGTGGAGTCCTTTCAAGTTCGGCCGCCAACCTGGCTGCGGGTTGCGCCTAGTGACGAAGAAGGACTGTGCGAGGTGCTACAGACCGCGGGGGTGGCGGTGGAGCGACATGCCCGGCTGCCGGGAGCATTCGTGGTTCCGGCCGGGACGGACCTTCATCGAGTGGCAGGTCGAGTCCGCTATCAGATTTAAGATGTCGGTTCGCAAGCAGTGGGGTGGGTGTGTGCTCCGTCAGTGGGAGAAACTTGGTGGGATGTCTGCGCGGGGGCAGGCGGAAAGACGCTGCATCTGGCTGACCTGACGGGATCTCAAGGACGGGTGTTGGCGACGGATACCCGGTTCGTCGCATTGGAGGAACTGCGCCGCAGAGTGCGCAGGGCGGGCCTGACCAACACGCGCGTGCTGGCATGGGACGTGTCTAACGGCCGTCGGCCCGAATGGACTGCGGATGGCGTCTTGGTGGATGCGCCATGTTCGGGGATTGGCACATGGGCGCGCAATCCCGATGCGCGCTGGCGGTTGCGGCGGGAGGACATCGCTCACGCCGCCGCTCGTCAGGCGGGCTTGCTGGAGTGTGTCGCTGGTTCAGTCCGGCAGGATGGACGCCTAGTCTACGCCACATGCACGTTAACCCGGCGTGAGAACGAGGAAGTCGTGATGAAGTTCTTGGCGAAGCGGACCGATTATGTGCTGGAACCGTTTGAGAATCCATTGAATGGGAAGCCGACAAACGGCTTCCTGGCGATTCCTCCTTGGGAAGGGCCGGGAACGGGCATGTTTATTGCCCGTTTTCGTCGCACAGGGCGTTGAAGCCTCTTTTGCGTCGGCAGCGGTGGCGCATTTCCGCCGATCTCATGAGCTTGCGAAAGCAACGTTCTAACGAGCCTCTTTCGTGGGGTAAGAGACTGACCGGTTTGTTTCAAGGGTAAAGCTTGATCCGGAACTTGCGGTAGACGTTGGTCACAGAACGGCGAAATGTTTCCGGTCGCAGCCTTCGTGTTTGTTGTGAGGGTAGCGCGCCAGGATTTTTTGGACACACCACGGAGGCTGTGGTCATGCGGCCGCCTGCCCCAGCGATGGACGAGCCTCAGAGGGGGGCAGGAAGCCATGGCGTTCGATCAGCCAGGTGCGATTGTAGAGATCCTTGAAGGCCGGAAGCGCCGGGCGGAGTTCCTCGACCGTCGAGCAGGAACGCACCCAGAGCAAGTTCTCTTTGAGCGCGCGCATGAACCGTTCGGCGCAGCCGTTGCCCCCTACCTCCCGAACAAAGGCCGAAGATCTTTTCGCCCCCAGGCAGCGCCGTTCGTTCGGGAAGCCCTCCGAGAGATACGCGCTGCCATGATCGTGGCGCACCGAAAAGCCCGCGGCTACCTGGGCGGTGCAGGCGCCGCCGCGCGCCCGTATGCCCTGGCGGATCGGCTCCAAGGCTTCGAAACGATTTCCGGAGTTCGCCGCGTCAATGCCGACACATTCAGCCGAAGCGTGATCCACGGCCACGAACACCGCCGCGTTGCCCTGCGCCGGCCTCACCGTGGTCGTCATGTCCGAGCCCCACATCTCGTCGGATCGCTGAGTGGTAATCGTCCGCTCGCGCGCCTTCGGCCCATGCGCAGGGGCCGCGCACATGGGGACCAGGGGGCCGTTCTCGCGCAGGAGCCGGCGGAGGCCGTTCACGCCCAGCCGGGCCCATACCTTGCGGTGCCATTTTCCTCTCTGTCGGCTCCAATTCGATGTCCAGGAAAACTCTAGCGCGGGGGATTACACAGAATGGGGTGCTGGTCTTCTTGGCCACCTCTTGCTCGAGGGGGTCAATCAACGGTTATGGCGCGGTAGATCTCTTGTCTCATGTCAGGCTGTGGGAGCCATAGAAAGGTTGGGCCTGTATTGGTAATCAGCGGAAGCCATGGCGCGATCCGAAGATCTGTTGAACGCTCCAGTACGTAGCGGGCGCCCGCTTGTCCGCGAACGGTGACCTTCACACTGCCATTCTCGATGGCTCCAATATGAACTTCCGGCGGCTGCCATTGGCTCCAAACCGGCTGCCCGTATGCGCTAATGGTTGCCGTAAGCTTTTGAATGTGGAAGAGGTCGCCAATGCAGTACGGCACATCAAGCCATCGTCTCAACTCGTCACCGCTTTCGTTGTAGATCCAGGCATGCGTCATGAACAACGCCCAAGGGGTATCTGGCGTCACCATGTGGTTTTCGCCGTAGTAGCCCGCGATGGGGATCAAGGGGATGTAATGCCCGCGGGTCAGGTACCAGCCCTGCCACACCGATTCGATGGCGTAATTTTCACCCGGCTGTCCTTCATTCGGGTTGTATGTCACGCGCCGATAGACGTTGGTCAGGGCATATTCTCGCAGGAAGCGACCAATTTCGGGGGCGATCATCGCGCCCACTGCGTTCTGATGGCGGAGGTAATGGAAGGGCGTCCAACCCCAATCGTGGGGTCCCTGAAGGAAGGCGTCATATGACCGCTCAAGGAAAAGATTGAAGTTGGTTCCTGCAACCATGCCGGCATACACGCGGGCCACGGCGGACGTGAAAAGGGAGCTGTTGGTCATGCCGTAATGATCCAATAGCCGCGCAAAACCAATCGCCGCCGCGATATGCCCGTATCGGACGGGCGGATTCGAAATGCTATGGAAAAGAGTTACCAAGCGGTCCCACCGCTCACCGGTGGGGGGAGCATTTGAGGAAATGAAGCCCCAGTCCCCGCTTGCGTTGCAGTAACGCCAGATCATGTAAAGTGCTTCGGGAGGGACGGTTGGCGGCGGCCAGAGATTGGGAACGATGGGTTCCGGGTTTGGAGAGGCGGGCAGACGGAAATACTCACGGCGATTGCCTGTCATCTCGCAGCTCCCCCATCCGCCGTCACAATGCTCGAATCCCATGAGTGTTGGATCATACTCCCGGATTTCTTGATACAGATAGGCCTTGAGTCGAGCTTGCGTATTGGAAGGCAGGAACGGAAGAGCATCAGCCAATACGTAGGCCTGTTCGCCGGGATAGCCGTAGAGTATCCAACTTCCCGTGATGCCGATGGAGAAGTAAGCGGGTTCCACATGCCCTCCGTCATCGTAGAGATCCAGCAGACGAGTTATTTCCGCGTTTAGCTCTTCCCTCAAATCGGCGCTTCGCGGGTGCCACGGTTTTGTGATCCATCTTTTCTCTCGTATGTATCGCATGACGTCGTTCGTGTTTATCGCCGCCATGGCATGGGGGCTCCCGCCGGTGCTGAGAACGCCGGTCAGCAGGAGCAACGTTGTGGTTCTATTGAGCCGCATAGCTTTTCACTCCCTGTGTATCGCGCAGGATGATTCGTCCGTTTGCGATTACGGCCCCGGCGGCACCACCGTAAACAGGCGCTTCTCCCAAATCTGCGGCGCTGTAGTAACGTATGTTGAAGGTTCGTTCTTGTTCCGTATCCCAGCCTCCATCACTGACCCAGGTGGTGGAAATGATGGCGTTCTGGCAGCCGGTCAGGTGCTCCCCCTCATCGGACACCTTGTGAATGTCACCGTATGCAAAAACGCAGGACTCGGCTGGCCAGTTTTCACAATCGAAAAACGTATATGCCAGACGTCCTTGCGCGGGGTTTGTGTATATTGCCGGGTTGAAATCCAAGTGCAGTTTTGCCAGCTCTCCGTACGGTCGGACGATACCGGCATGATCCAGGCGGGAATACACGGAACGCAATATCACCCATGCCCGATTGCTGGTGTCATCCACGACGGGGGGCGCCGGGGTATTCCCGGATCCACTGGTCCACAAGACGGGCATTGGTCTGTTGTATTTGTCAGCACCGGTGGTGGGATCCAACTCCCAGAACGTTCGGAGATATTCGTTGCTGGTGAGCGCCGCGCTAACGCCCCGCTGCTCGATGCGCCAGGCGTTGGTGTTTCCGAGAGGGTTCCCATGCCAATTGGTGCCAGTTGCAGATTCGAGAATGGCTTCACCGAAGCCCAACATGCTCACGGAATCATAAACGGGCTGAGTTCGGAAAATGATCACTCCGGCATTTTGGGCCGAAGCCACAGGCCAGCCGGCGGAAACCGAGACGCCTCCTCGTTCGTCACTTGAACCGACTTCTGCGCCAAAGACGAAGGATTGTCCAGTCAAGCGACGGCGCCAGAGCCTCGCACCTGTCTGTCGATCGAGAGCATAGGCGTATGTGTTTTCTGCGCCAAAAAACACCCGGGGGCCCAGCACCGCTGCCGAACAGAGAATGGCAGTGCGTAAGACGCCCGTGTCACTGGCGCCCCCCACCTCAAACATCCATCTTGGGGCACCCGTTAGCGCGTCCACGGCGTGGAAACGGCCATCCTTGGAGCCAATGTAGACGGTGCCGTCGGCAATTGTCGGCGCTGCAGCATAGCCCTTACGGGCGCCGTCATAACTCCATATCGCAGCTCCGTTTGTTAGAGATAGGCCCAGGAGACGCCCGGCCTGGGTTGCAACCACGACACGCCCAGAATAGATGGCGCAGGAATTTAACACCGGTGCCTGAACATCCACACGCCATCGCAACGCCCCGTTCGTTTCGGAGAGGGCATATACCATGCCTTTCAATGAAGGAATGACGACTAAACCTTCTGCGACAACGGGTTGCCCGGCCAAAAAAGTGTTGGTGAACGCCCACAGCTCGGGGCCGTAGCCACCCGTCTCCGTCGTATTTTGGTGACGCCCCCCAGTGGTAATTCGTTCATGCGGCTGGAACCCGCTCTTTTGGGCATCGCATTGCAACTGGGGCCAATCGGCTCCTCTGGCCGCGATGATTTCCGTCACAAGAGTTAATCCGATAAACAGCAGCTTTCTTTTGGCACTCATGCATGCACCTCGCGGCGGATAGATTAGCAATCTACGTGCCAATTGGTGCTGCTTGCAGAAGAAAGGACGTCAACAGTTGCGTCGCGGGTGGTTATTCAAAGGGTGAACCGAGAGCGAGTGGTCTCGGCTGCGGCGGGGCGTTTGGAACTCATTGAAAACAAACAGCGAACGAGCATTTGCTGCAGATCATTTCCGTTGTGCGCAGGTTGTGTGAATATGGCCTGTTATGTGTTTTTGCTGTCCAAAAGGGCCTCGTGGGCCTCTTTGAGTTGGCGGCGAATAGGAATCTTCTGCGGGCACTTCGATTCGCACAGGCCGCAATCGGAACAAGCATCCGCTCGGCTTCCGGGATCCCATGCCAATGTGCCGAGGTTCCGATAGGCTTGGCGCGCCGGTCCCCAAAGGCCCCAGACACGGCCAAGATTGTACCGCTCGAAAATTTTCGGAATGGCCACGCCTTTTGGGCAGGGAAGGCAATAGCCGCATCCGGTGCAATACAGCTCGGACATTTTCCGCAAACGTTCCAATTGGCCGCAAATAGCTTGTTGCTCTTCTGGGGTAAGCAGCCGGGCATCGGAAGCTACGCAGACATTTTCCTCCACGTGCGCCATGGCGCTCATGCCGGAAAGCGCGACGTCAACGGCCGGGTTGCTCAACACAAATCGCAGCGCCAGTTCCGGCACCCGTCGGGCCGCAGACGGCGCCGCGGAGAGCAAGGCGGCGCTATCAGCCACGCCGAGTCGTCCGCCGCCAACCGGCCCCATGACCACAACGCCGATGCCGCGCTCGTGGGCATAGGCGATGCCGTCTTCCAGCCGCCGATCCAGCAGGTTGTATTGTACGGTGATCACTTCGGGGTAGCCGGAATCTACGATGCGACGGAGCACATCGTTGGTGTCGTGAAAAGAACAGGCGATGTGTTTGATCAGCCCTTGATCTTTGGCCTTTCGCATCCATGCGGCCATGTGCGGCAGCACGAACTCGTCGAACGATACGCCGTTTACGGCATGATGGTGATAGACGTCTATGCGGGGCAGGCCGAGGCGTTCGAGGCTTTGCTCCAATGTGCGCCACCATTCCGATTCGTCGCGCGTGAAACAGGGGTTCTTGGTGGACACAACGATAGGGCGACCCCATGTACGAACCGCCTCGCCTACGACGCGCTGGCTGTCGCCGTTGCAGTATCCCACGGCGGTGTCTATGTAGTTGACGCCGGCGGCGAAGGCGCGATGAATCATCGCAATGGCGACATCCGTGTCCACTGTGGCCTGATCGCCGTCGCCCGTCATCGGCAGGCGCATAGCGCCGAACCCCAGACGCGAAACTCTCAGACCTGTCTTGCCCAGCGGTGCGTATTGCATGAAACTACTCCGGGTGTGCCGCGGGGGCGCCGGTCCCGACGCGGACAAGTTCCGCCGCCAGCAGGCACACGTCGTCCATGAAGCCTGCGCCGCCGGAAAACGCCTCCGCCTCCGATTCGAGAGAGCGAAGCAGTTGCGGCATAGGCTCGGCGATGTGGCGGCGGGCGCTTTCCGCTAGGCGCTCATCGCCGTAAAGTTCGCGACCCGGGCCTTCCACTTCGCAAATTCCGTCAGTATAGAGCAGCAACCGATCGCCCGGGACCAGCATTTCGTTCTGCGTCGTGTAGACCTGATGATCCTGCAGGCCCACGGCGGGCCCGGAGGGGCGTAGCCCTTTGCGCAGCGGCTGCACCAACTGGTTGGATCTTCTTAAGAGCAAGGCCGGGGGATGCCCCGCTTCCGTGTAGGACAAGAGGCCGGTGTCGAGTCGCAGCACGAGATAGATGGCGGAGGCAAACAAGCAGTCGCCGGCCTCGCGCAGCATGCCGATGAAGGCATGGTTCAGGCTGGTCATGAAGGCGCCTGGCTCGTCGGCCAGAATGCGGAGTTCTTCAAGCAAGCCGCGCACCACGGCGGTGATCAGGGCAGCCCGCATGCCGTGCCCCATCACGTCGCAGATGAACATGCCGGCGCTGGTATCCGACAGCGGCAGCACGTGGAAGAAGTCGCCGCCCAACAATGCGCTGGGCCGATAGAGATGCGCGAACTGCAGCGCGCTTTGTTCGGCGGAGGCGAAGGCGGGAAAGGACGGAAATTGACGAGGCAGCAGGGAAAGCTGGACCTCGCGCGCCATGTTCAGGTCGTCGAGCATCTCGGCGTTGCGGATGCGCAACTGTTCCGCATACTGCGCCAGCTTGGCCTCCGCCTCCTTGCGTTCGGTGATGTCATTGAACGAGATCACCATGCCGACCGGCTGGTCTTCGGCGTCGAGGTTGACGCGGGCGGACACCTGCACATGAAAGCGCGACCCATTGGCTCGCCGCGACAGGGCCTCCCCCTGCCAGGTTCGGCCAGAGGCCACCGCTTCCACCATGGCGGCGGCGGTTCCCGGCTCCACGAAGAGATCGGAAAGCTCTCGTTCGTGCAGTTCCTCCGGGCCCCCGTAGCCCCACAGGCGGACGATGGCCGGATTGACATAGGTCAGGCGGGCGTCCAAGTCCGTAATGGCGATGCCGCTGGCGGCGTTCTGAATGGCGGTGTGTTCGGTGCGCAGCCGTTCCTCGGCGTTGCGGCGTAGCGTGATGTCTCGCACAAAAAAGCACAGGTACTCTTGCCCGGAAAGATACAGGCGGTTGATGGCTGTTTCGGTTGGAAACTGCGAACGGTCGCGCCGGACGAAATAAGCCTGTAACAGAATGAAGGATGTGGCGGCAAGGTTCTCCCGAATCATGGGAATCAGGGTTTCTTCGGCGCCGGAAATGAGATCCACGATGCTCATTTGGCAAAGCGCGTCCCGCTCCTGATTGACGAAGTGACACAGGCGGGTGTTGACATCCACAATGCGGCCGGACAAGTCCGTAATGATCGCACCATCGTACACGTTCTGGAAGAGCTGCTGGAAATCCGAATCGCCAATGACGCTGGCCGGGGTTTTTGGCTTGGTGATGCGTATAAAAGGGCGCCGGGGCCGCGCAGCAGTGGCGGCCAGCGACGATGAGCCGGGCTTCGATTCCGGCTCAATGTCTATGCGCATGGTGCGGGACAGCTCCCGCTTGCCTTGCGTCGGCTCCTGCTTGTCCGTCTCGGTCATGGACTGCAATTTCTTTGGTTCGCCCGAGGGCGCATTCCGATCCCCTCCGCGTGCTCACAGCCTATCATGCCTCCCCCGCGCGGCCAAGCGACTTGTGTCCGCGGATCCGTCCGCGACAAACGGGAATCGGAATAGCTCTTGTGGAAAGAGGTTTCCTTTGATACGAGGGCCCCATTCCAGAACTAGCGTTGTGGCCGGCGGCACGTCTGCCGGGGCTTTTTTTCCGCCGGAACAGAAAGGACCGAGGATGAACAAAGTGCAATTGACGGGGCAGGCCATTACTTCGACCAATTACGCCACCGACCGCCTTTTCGATTTCAGCCCGCGTCCGATGCAGGAGATGGCGAAACGCTATTTGGCCTGCGGCGTTTCAGAGGTGGAAATTCCGCAGGGCGTCCTTGACCCCTTCGGTCGGTGCGCCGAGGTGGGCATTGACCGAGAGGCCGTGGCGGAGATGAAGGCTCGCTTGCCGAAAGAAACGAAGGTGATCGGCACCTACCTGGGGCCCGCCCAACTTGGGCGGGACAACAAGGCGTATCTGGCGCAGCAGAGAAGAACCATTGCCCTGCTCGTCGAAAACTTCCCGGATATGTGCTACGCCATGCTGCATCCCGCCGCTCCGGAACTCAAAGATCCTGACTGTATCCGCGAGATGGTGCATACCTTTGCGGAATTGGCTCAAATGGCCGACCGCGAGAAAAAAGGCTTTCAGCTTTGTTTTCATAATCACTTCGACACGAATGCTGAAACGGCCGACCAGGTGGAGCTGTGCCTTGAGGAGATCCAGAAAACGAACAGCCCGAATCTGCGCTGGGGGCCGGACACCGGCCACTGCCATGGCATGGGATCGCACTATCTTGAGGTGTTTGAGCGCTACGCGCATCTAATCGGCGATTTCTTCCATATCAAGGCGCGAATTGCAGCGTTCGACAAGTTGCACGGCGGTGCAAAGTACCGCCCGGATCGGGATATCTGGAGCAACAAAGCAGAAATTGGCACCGGGCTCTATAGCGGCTTTGTCTGCGCTGCGGACCCGGAAATTGAGACGCCTTTCCGGGAGGTTTTTCGGATCGTACGGGAAAAAGCCCGGCCCGTCAGCGGCATCGTTCGGGGGGCCATGGAAATTGATATTCCCCGTCAGCACCCGCAATTGGAAATCCTCCTGTCGGCGCTCTATTTCAAGAATGTGCACGGCATCGAACCTGCCCTGCCGTTTTCGAACGATGTGCTGGTGAAGCGGGCCTTCGGCGTGGCTTGAACCTTGAGGTCCTGATTCAAGGGGGCGGCAAAAGGCAACCGATTCCGGATGGGAATACGCCAGCCCCCTTGCACCGGTCCGGACAACGCCTCGGCTGGCCATGGGCCGACGTTCGTTCAGAGGTTGTTTTCGTGGCGGAGCGCGGTGGCGCCGAGGGGCACGCCGAGTTTGTCCGCGACCACCGGGCACTTGGCCTTGAGCAGAAAGAAGAAACGGCCGGGCTGCCCCGTGCAGGTTTCGAAATTTCCATGCCCCTTGCCGATGATCAGATCGGCGTTCTTGTAGTGGCGCAGGAACTCGTCGGACACATGCGCCCAGTTCACGCCGATATCGTTGGAGCCGGTGCAGATGACATGAACCAAATTCGTCAGGCCGCAAAACCGGGCATCCTCCATCGTGGCATCGTTGATAATTGGCCCCGACTTGACCGTAAAGATCACCTCGGCTCCGGCCTCGACAAGAAGTTCGACCAGCACGCGATCGAAGACGATTTCCCCGGCGTTGTCGCCCAGATAGAGTATGCGGCAGCCGGGGCGCAACGCCGCCCGGAAGGCCGGATAGTCGTCCACGGCAAACGGTTGCAGCATGAGGGCGGCGACGTCGCGCTCCAGGTCGAACGCATGGCCGATTCCAAGATCAATGATGTTGCCGGCGACGGCCAGTCGGAGCGCCGCATGAAGGGGATCGTCGGAAGATCGCACCAGTGCTTCCAGCTTCGGGAGAAGGGCCATAGCTTGCCGATTCGTTTCCGCCTTGGCTTGGACATAGGGGTCGGGGACGCCGGTCACTTCTGAGACGATGGCGTAAACCGGCTGCGAAAGGGCCGCCGGCGTCTGGTCAAGGGAGGCATTCTGAAGTGATTGGGCAACCCGGGACAACACACCAAGCTGCGTGGCCTCGTCATCGGTGACGATGCGTGTTGTGTTCAGGGCCTGACGGTAGGCACAGACAATGCATTCCGGCATGGCTCGCATGGCGCTCATGTGGATATATTTCTTTTTCGGCGAAAAACTCCAACCCGGCTCAAGAAGAGCAGGTCTCGCCCGTGGGCCCTTGGGCGCGAAGGAAGATTATCCGATGCCTTCGAAAAGGACAGTAGAAAGATACCGTTCGCCGGCATCGGGCAGGATGACCACGATCGTCTTTCCGGCAAACTCCGGTTGGCGGGCCAGCCGCAAAGCGGCCGCCGTGGCCGCTCCACATGAAATTCCGACCAGCAACCCCTCTTCGCGGATCAGACGCCGCGCGGTCTCGACGGCTTCGGTGCTATCCACCTGCTCGACTCGATCCACGATCGAAAGGTCAAGCGTATCAGGCAGGAAGCCTGCTCCTATACCTTGGATTTTGTGAAGACCCGGTTTGATTTCCTGTCCGGCGAGCTTCTGGGAAATCACCGGGCTTTCCCGGGGTTCCACGGCAACGGAAAGGATTTGCTTGCCCTTCGTGTGCTTGATGAAACGCGACACGCCGGTGATCGTGCCGCCGGTGCCGACACCGGCGACCAGCACGTCAATGGTGCCATCGGTGTCATCCCATATTTCGGGTCCGGTTGTTTTCTCGTGGATGGCCGGATTGGCCGGGTTCTTGAACTGTTGAGGCATGAAGTAACGGTCGGGATCCGATGCCACCATCTCCTCGGCCTTTCGAACCGCGCCGCGCATGCCTTCATTGCCAGGCGTGAGCACAAGCTGGGCGCCGAAAGCGGCCAGCACACGGCGGCGCTCGATGCTCATGGTTTCCGGCATTGTGAGGGTGAGCCGGTATCCGCGCGCAGCGGCCACGTAGGCCAGCGCGATGCCCGTATTGCCGCTGGTGGGTTCGATAATCTCCTTGCCCGGCTTCAGTACCCCGCGTTTTTCCGCATCCCAGATCATGGCCGCGCCGATCCGGCACTTGACCGAATAGGCGGGATTGCGCCCTTCGATTTTTCCCAGCACGGTTGCGCGAAGCCCTTCCGTTAGACGGTTCAAGCGAACCAGGGGCGTTCGGCCGATGGATTCCGAATTATCGGTGAAAATTCGACTCATTTCAGATCTCCCGTTTCTATTTGTCCCTGCAGAATGTCTTTCGATGAAACAAAGATGTTCCTGGAGATTCAACCGCCGCCCGCCATGGTGAGCACTTCCACCCGATCGCCTTCCTCCAGACGACGCTGAGGCTGGTCGGGGGAGGGAATGACCGTCTCGTTGAGCAAAACCGCCACCCTCGTGCCGACGGCATTGAGCTTTTCCAGAAGAGCCGCCACGGTTGTCCCCTCCGGAAGGCTCATCCTTTCTCCGTTGACCGTCACGTCCATAACCCTGCGCCTTATACGGCTGCTTTCTTCAGCGCCTGATCAATGTCTTCCCTGATGTCCTCCACATCCTCCAATCCGATGGACAGTCGGATGTAGTCCTGCGTGACACCGGTTTCCGTCTGCTCCGCGGGCGTAAGTTGCTGATGGGTGGTGGAGGCCGGATGGATCACCAGGCTCTTGGCATCGCCAATGTTCGCCAGATGAGAAAGCAGTTGAACCGAGTCAATAAATCGCCGGCCTGCTTCCAGTCCGCCACGGATGCCGAATCCGACCAGGCCGCCGAATCCTCGCTTGAGGTACTTGGTCGCAATTCGGTGGCTGGGATCGTCTTCCAGCCCCGGGTAGACAACCCAGTTTACCAGCGGGTGCTTCTTCAGCCATCGCGCGATTTCCAGGGCGTTGGCGGAGTGCCGCTCCTGGCGCATGGGCAAAGTCTCCAGACCCAGCAGGAACTCATGGGCGTTGAACGGGCTCAACGCCGCGCCCATATCCCGCAGAAGCGTCAGGCGAATCTTGAACGCCAGGGCCACGTTGCCCATGCCGGGCACATTGCTCAGGGCGTCCCAGTAAATAAGGCCGTGGTAACTGGGATCGGGTTCGGTAAACTCTGGGAACTTGCCGTTGTTCCACTGGAAGCGTCCGGCATCCACAATGACGCCTCCGAGGGAGGTGCCGTGTCCGCCGATGTACTTGGTGGCGGACGTTGCAAGGATGTCGGCGCCGAAGTCAATGGGGCGAACCAGGCCAATGCCGACCGTGTTGTCCACGATCAACGGCAGGCCCTGTTCGTGAGCGATTTGCGCCAGGCCTTCGAAGTCCGGCACATCCAATTTCGGATTGCCGATGGTTTCGGCATAGATGGCCCGTGTTTTGGGCCCAATTGCGCGCTTGAAGGCTTCAAGGTCGCGTGAATTGACGAAGCGAACTGTTCGGCCCAAGACCCTTGGGAACGTGTGATTGAAAAGCTGGTAGGTTCCTCCATAGAGATTGTTCGCAGACACAATCTCGTCCTCTGGACGTGTTATCGCAAGCAAGGCGTAGGTAATGGCCGCCTGTCCTGATGCGACGGCGAGGGCAGCGGTTCCGCCCTCCAATGCTGCTACCCGGCGCTCGAAGACATCTGTCGTCGGATTCATGAGCCGCGTATAGATATTTCCGAACTCCTTGAGCGCAAAAAGATTGGCCGCATGTTCGGTGTTTTTGAAGACGTAGGAAGTGGTTTGATAGATCGGTACGGCGCGCGCTCCGGTGGTCGGGTCGGGCTGTTGCCCGGCATGAAGGGCCGTCGTGTGTATTCCTTTTCTCATGTCTGCTCCTGAATTGCTTATAAAAGCCAATATATCTATCAACAATCTGGATAATACTTTCTCCTAGTGGTTGCGTCAAGTGGAATTTTAATTTTTTTGTCGGGGTTCTTGCGCATTCCGTCTGCCTGATGAAACAGAGCGGAAGCATCGAGATTACCGAGGAGCAGCTTCAGGGCGGTGGCGGCTGCTGTCATGCCGAATACACCGGTGACTGTCACTAGCGTGCCGTATGTCACGCGTTGGCGGCTGTCTTGGCGCTGGGCGATGTTTTGTTCCTCGCAAGAGGGAGCCTGACGAACCTGACTGGCACAGGGCGGAATGACGGGTTCTTCTGAAAATACAGCGAGGACGGAAGCCAGATCTTGATTGGACACGCGATGTTTCCGCCGCACATGCTTTCGGAGGGCGCGACCCAAGGGATCCGAGTGCGTTTCGGTTAGCGGCGCGACGCGCACCTGGGTCGGATCCATCCTGCCGCCGGCGCCCAGGGATGTCACCATGGGAATGCCGAGTCCGATGCAGGTGGATACCAAGTGCATTTTGGAGGTGACAATGTCTATACAGTCAAGGACGACATCCGGGCGGGGATCCAGCAAGCGAGCGGCCGTATGGCGGTCGTACCGTTCTGCGTGAACGATGATCTGCACGTATGGATTGATGGCCCGGATTCTTTCGGCCATCAGGTTGGCCTTGTATTGGCCGATGGTGCTGTGCAGCGCATGGAGCTGGCGATTGATATTACTGGGGCAGACTCGATCGAAGTCCACCAGCGTCAACTGGCCGACCCCGCTTCGGGCCAAAGCTTCTGCGGCGAAACTCCCGACGCCGCCCAGACCAAAGATGGCGGCTCTCGCTTTGGCGAGGCGGGGGACGGTTTCTGGGCCTAGCAACTGCGCCACGCGCTCGAAGGGATTCTCAATGGTGGTTTTCATCAGTCACGCGAAAGGGTGAAACGGCTTGCAGCGGCTGTCAAGAAGAGTGCGGGGAAGGCGAGGGAAAAGGCGCTTGACTTTAAATAGGATATATATGATTATATAGGTCATATATTGTTGGCGAAATGGAGAAACAAAGGGCGAAGCCATGCGGCTGACGCTGCGAAGTGAATACGGGCTCTTAGCGCTGGTTTTTCTTGCGAGAAACGAAAAGCGGGGATTCGTTTCGGTTTCAGAAATCGCCGGGGCGCAGAACATCCCGGGCCATTTTCTCGAGCAGATTTTGCTCGTGCTGAAACGCGCGGGATACGTGCGCAGCCGGAAGGGGCGGAATGGCGGATTCAGGCTGGCTCGCCCCTGTTCGACCGTATCCCTGGCCGACGTCGTGAGGGCGCTTGACGGCCCGTTGGCCCCTACCGAGTCGGTCAGCCGTTTCTTCTATGGCCCCACTCCCATAGAGAGGGAAAAAAAGTTGTTGGGCTTGCTGCGCGAGATTCGTGACCTAGTGGCGGCGCGAATGGAAGGCGCCACGCTGGCGGACGTGCTTTGAAGCATGGGGGGGAGCGAACGAAACCCATGATTTCATGAGGGGCAAATTGTGCCCAAAAGAACGCAGGAGGACATCGGCACATGACGAAAGACATACTTGGGCGGATGGTCGTTGTTCTTTTTCTTGGCCTGGGATGGCAAGGCATGACGGCGGAGGTGACGCTGCTGAATGCTTCATACGATCCGACCCGCGAGTTCTACCAGGAATTCAACGTGGCTTTCGCACGATATTGGAAGGAGCAGACCGGCGAAATCGTGCGCGTGAATCAATCGCACGGCGGCTCCGGCAAGCAGGCGCGGGCTGTAATTGATGGCCTTCCGGCGGACGTTGTGAGCCTGGCGCTAGGGTTTGACATTGACGCCATCGCGGAACAAGGCGGACTGGTGGCGCGGGACTGGCAGCAACGCCTTCCAAACAACAGTGCTCCGTATGTTTCGACCGTTGCGTTTCTTGTGCGGAGGGGGAATCCCAAGGGTATCCAGGATTGGCCCGATCTGGCGCGGCCCGGCATATCCGTGATCACGCCGAACCCGAAGACCTCCGGCGCGGCCCGCTGGAATTATCTCGCCGCGTGGGGATACGCCTTGCGGGCACATGGAGGGGATGAGGCACAGGCACGGGCCTTTGTGGCCGCCTTGTATCGCAACGTTCCAGTGTTGGATTCGGGGGCGCGCGGGGCGACCACCACCTTCATTGAACGCGGGATTGGCGACGTGCTGATCAACTGGGAAAACGAGTTGTTGCTGGTGACCCGTAAACTTCACCCCGGCGCCTTCGAGATCATTTTGCCGTCGGTGAGCATTCTGGCCGAGCCGGCGGTGGCGGTGGTGGACCAGGTGGTGGATCGTCGCGGAACACGGCGGGTTGCGGAAGCGTATCTCCAATACCTGTATTCTCCTGAAGGCCAGGATCTTGCCGGCAAGCATTTCTACCGCCCCACAGATGAGTCCGCTGCCGCCCGGCATGCTGAGCAGTTTCCCCGGCGAACGCTCTTCACGGTACAGGAGGTCTTTGGGGGCTGGAAGAAGGCCCACGCGGTGCATTTCGCCGAAGGCGGCGAGTTCGATCGAATGTACCAGCGTTGACGGTCATCGTCAGGGAGCGCTTATGCGGTTTCGGGAACACAGCGTATTGCCGGGGTTCGGACTGGCGATGGGCGTCACGCTGGCGTATCTCGGCCTTCTGGTGGCGCTCCCGCTGTCTGCCACCTTGCTCAGGGCCAGCACGATGAGCTGGGCCGAATTCTGGCGGACGGTCTCGTCCCCGCGGGCGGTGGCCTCCTACCGCCTGAGCTTTGGTCTGTCTCTGGCCGCGGCCCTGATCAACGCGATTTTCGGCCTCCTGGTGGCGTGGGTGCTGGTGCGATACAGGTTCCCAGGTCGGCGCCTGGCCGATGCGCTGGTTGACCTGCCGTTTGCGCTGCCGACGTCCGTGGCGGGCATTGCTCTTACGGGCCTCTACTCTCCGACCGGATGGATCGGTCGACTGTTGGAACCGGCGGGGGTGCGTATAGCCTTTACACCACTCGGCGTGCTCGTGGCGCTGGTGTTTATTGGAATACCGTTCACGGTGCGTATGCTGCAGCCCGTCCTGGCTGATTTGGACCCTGAAATCGAAGAAGCGGCGGCAGCGTTGGGGGCCGGCCGGTGGATGACATTCTGGGGGGCGATCTTGCCAGGGCTTTGGCCTGCCCTGCTGACAGGCTTTGCGCTGGCCTTCGCACGGGCGGTCGGGGAATACGGGTCGGTCGTGTTCATTTCCGGGAACATGCCGATGAAAACCGAAATCACGCCTTTGCTGATTGTTACGAAACTCGAGCAGTACGACTATGCCGGCGCCACGGCGCTGGCGGTAGCCATGCTGGCCATCTCATTCGTGCTCCTGTTCCTGATCAATTTGCTGCAGTGGTGGGGGCGGCGGCGTCATGCTTGAGAAGACGGCGAGCACGAAGGGGACAACCGATCGGCGAGCGGCCAACCGTGGTATCGCGGCGGCGGCCGTAACCGAGCCGCGCTGGGTTCAAGCCGTACTGATCAGTACCGCGATGTCTTTTCTGGGGCTGTTTCTGGTGCTGCCGCTTGTGGTGGTTTTTTCGGGCGCCTTGCGGGAAGGTGTTCGCAGCTATATGCAGGCGATCACCGATCCTGTTGCGCGGGCGGCGATTCGGCTGACCCTGACGGTGGCGGCGGTGGCTGTGCCGTTGAACGTGGCCTTCGGGTTGGCGGCGGCGTGGGCGATCGGGAAATTCCGCTTTCACGGCCGCGAAGTGCTGACCACGCTCATCGAGGTGCCATTCTCCGTTTCCCCCGTCGTGGCGGGGCTGATGTATGTGCTGGTGTTCGGGCGCCAGGGCTGGCTGGGCGGCTGGCTGGAGGCACACGGTCTTCGGATCATATTCGCCACGCCGGGCATCATCCTGGCCACCATCTTTGTGACGCTGCCGTTCGTGGCGCGAGAACTCATTCCACTGATGCGGGAGCAGGGCACGGAAGAAGAGGAGGCGGCTATCACGTTGGGCGCGGACGGGTGGACGACGTTTCGGCGGGTGACGCTGCCCAACATTCGATGGGGACTTCTGTATGGCGCCGTCCTTTGCGCGGCGCGCGCCATGGGAGAGTTCGGAGCCGTGTCGGTGGTTTCGGGGCACATTCGCGGCGTGACCAACACCATGACTCTGCACGTGGAGATTCTGTACAACGAATATCAAGGCACGGCGGCGTTCGCCGTCGCCTCGCTGCTGAGTCTTCTGGCCCTGCTGACCTTGGCGGCCAAGAGTGTGATCGAATGGCGGACGGCCCGGGCGGACGACCGTTCGGCCGAAGCGCAGGGGAAAGAGGAGGCGTGATGAAGATCGAGGTGCGGGGCATCACCAAACGTTTTGGCCGTTTCGTGGCGCTGGACAATGTCACGCTCGAGGTAGCCTCTGGCGAGCTCGTGGCGTTGCTGGGCCCATCGGGATGCGGCAAAACGACGTTGCTTCGGATTCTTTCGGGGTTGGAGTTTGCGGATGCCGGCTCGATATTGCTTGATGGGGTGGATGCCGCAGGGGAGACCGTGGGCGGCCGGCGCGTCGGCTTCGTCTTTCAACACTATGCCCTGTTCCGCCATATGACAGTGTTTGAGAACATCGCGTTCGGACTTCGCGCGCGGCGGGGCCACCGGCTTGCGCGGATGGAGATCGCCGGCCGCGTGAATCGGTTGCTGGGCCTCATCAAGATGGAAAATCTGGCCGACCGGTATCCCGCGCAGCTTTCCGGCGGCCAGCGTCAGCGGGTGGCGCTGGCTCGCGCGCTGGCGGTGGAGCCGAGGGCGCTGCTGCTCGATGAGCCCTTTGGCGCGCTCGACGCCAATGTGCGCAAGGAGTTGCGCCGCTGGCTTCGGCGGCTGCACGACGAATTGCACGTGACCAGTGTGTTCGTGACGCATGATGTGGAAGAAGCGCTCGAGGTGGCGGATCGGATCGTGGTCATGCGCGGCGGCCGGGTCGAGCAGGTTGGCCGTCCGGATGAGGTATATGAGCAGCCCGCCTCGCCATTCGTTTTCCGCTTTTTGGGAGGCGCCGCCGTTTTTCCGATGCGGGGCCCCGCCGGGGAAGCGATGGAGCAGCCGCCCTCGCAGAAAGCGGGATGGGCGTTGGTGCGGCCTCACGATGTCGAGCTATTCCGAACAGGGGATGTCGCGGGGGCGGTGGAGGCGCTTGTGGAATGCGTTCAGCCGATCGGCGCCATCGTGCGCATCGTGCTCAGACCGACGGCTAGCGGTGAAGCGATCGAGGCGGAATTGAGCAGACCTCGTTTTCGCGAGCTGGGGCCGCGGCAAGGCGAGCGATTGTTCGCTCGTCCCGCAGACGGACGGGCCATGACCTGGCCTGTTGGCGCAAGATCGGGGGCTGTTTGAAAGATAGGCGGACAACTGCGCCGCGCCGAAAACACTGTCAGATATCGAAAACCGCGCCCGGCTGAGCCTCTTTTTCCTGCTGGCGCTTTAGCATTTGATGCAGGTTATACTTGTTCAGGACGAAGGCGAACTGCGATTCGACTTCCCTCCAGACATCACCGGCCGAACAGGTGGCAATGCGGGGGCAGACGGCCCCATTGCTCGTGCAGGGGGCGAGACGCAGGGATCCTTCGAGAATGTCAACGATGTCTCCCAGCGTGACGGCTTCCGCCGGGCGGGCCAGCGCGAACCCGCCGCGGGCCCCACGGACCGCGCGCAGAACACCGGCAGCCTTCAGCGGGTTTACCACCTGCCAAAGGTATTTCTGCGAGAGCCCTTGCCGTTGCGCAATATCCCCCAGCGCCACCGGTCCCTTGTCTTGGTGCTGGGCCACATCCAGCAGCACGCGAAGTCCGTAGCGCCCCTTGGTTCCAATTTTCATGTTAAGCTCCCGCCTGCTTCCCGGTGGTCTATTACTAGCACGATCTGGCGAAAGGTCAATATGCGCGACGACTGTTTCGCCGTCAGGACGGGTTCAGTCGTTAGCGTTTCTTGCTTGTTTCGCCCAGGAATCCCGAAGCGGCACGATGCGGTTGAAAACCGGCCGTCCGGGGCGCGAATCTATCGGATCCGCGAAGAAATAACCTTTGCGCTCGAATTGGTATCGGCTCCCGGGGGCGGCGCTGGCCAGGGAGGGCTCCACCATCGCGCGAAGAGTTTTCAGCGATTCCGGATTCAGCGTGCTCTTGAAATCAACCCCATCGGGCACATTGTCGGGCTCCTCGACGAGAAAAAGCCGATCATACAAACGGATTTCCGCCTCGAGGGCGTGCGGCGCGGAGACCCAGTGAATGGTTCCTTTGACGCGCCGACCATCCGGCGCATTGCCGCCGCGGCTGGCCGGATCATAGCGGCACCGGATTTCACAAACGCGTCCGGTTGCCGGATCGCGCTCAAAGCCGGTGCAGGTGACGAGGTAGGCATAACGCAGCCGCACTTCGCGGCCGGGCACCAGCCGAAAGAAATTCTTTGGCGGATGTTCTTCGAAATCCTCGCGTTCCACGTACAGGGTCTTGCAGAAAGGCACGGGCCGGACTCCCATGGAGGCGTCTTCAGGGTTGTTGACCGCCTCGAATTCCTCTACCTGGCCGTCCGGGTAGTTTTCAATGACCAAGCGGACGGGATCCAATACGGCCATGGCGCGCGGGGCGGTCATGTTGAGCTCGTCGCGAATGCAGAAATCCAGCAGGGCCATGTCGGTCAGCCCGTCAAACTTGGTGACACCCACACGGCGGCAAAACTCGCGAATGGCGCTGGGGGTATAGCCGCGGCGGCGAAGGCCGGCGATGGTGGGAAGGCGGGGATCATCCCAGCCGTTTACGAAGCCCCCCTGAACAAGCTCCAGCAGCCGGCGCTTGCTGAGCACCGTGTAAGAGACGTTCAGGCGGGCAAACTCGATCTGGCGGGGCGGTTCTGGAAATTCGAGGGCCTGCAGAAGCCAATCGTAAAGGGGACGGTGAACTTCGAATTCCAAGGTGCAAAGGGAGTGCGTAATGCCTTCAAACGCATCTTCGAGCGGATGCGCGAAATCGTAGGTGGGATAGATGCACCACCGATCGCCGGTGCGGTAATGCGGCATGCGCAGGATGCGGTACAGGACCGGATCGCGCAGATGAAGATTGGGCGAGGCCATGTCAATGAGCGCGCGCAGGCAGCGGGCGCCATCGGGGAATTCGCCGGCCCGCATCCGGGCGAACAGGTCGAGGTTTTCCTCCACGGAGCGATTGCGGTAGGGGCTGGGCTTGCCGGGTTGCGTGGGGATGCCCCGATAGTGCTTCCATTCCTCCTGCGGCACGTCGCACACATACGCGAGACGCTTGCGGATGAGCTGGACGGCACATTCGTACATCCGCTCGAAGTAGTCGGCCGAAAAATAGAAGTGCGGCCCCCAGTCGAATCCCAGCCAGCGGACATCCCGCCGAATGGCCTCCACGAATTCCATGGATTCCTTGGCGGGATTGGTATCGTCCATGCGGAGATGGCAAACGCCGCCGAATTCCATCGCGACGCCGAAATCTACGCACACCGCCTTGGCGTGACCGATGTGGAGGTAGCCGTTGGGCTCGGGCGGAAAGCGGGTGACTACGCGGCCTCCGTACCGTCCGTTGCGGAGATCCTCCTGGACTATTTCACGGATGAAATCGCTGGGCGCTTCTGGAATGGGGGCTGTCATCTTGATGTGTTCGTCCCTGCGGCGCGAGGCGCTCATTCGGCGCATAACGTGGCGGCCTTTTGAAGCCGCGTCAATGTCTTTTCGCGTCCCAGCACCGCCATCGTCTCGAAAATCCCGGCCCCGGTAGCCGAGCCGGTCACGGCGACGCGCAAGGGCTGATTGAGTCGGCCAGGCTCCAGGTTGGAAGCAGCGGCGGCGCGACGGACTGCCGCTTCCAAGCCGGCCACCGAGAAATCGCTCTCCGTCAAGCAGGCGCGAGCCGTTTCGAGCACTCTGCGCATGCCGGGCTGCCCCAATGTTTTGCGAACGGCCTTTTCGTCGTAAGTGATATCGTCCCGAAAGAAATGCTCCCATGCCTCGGTCTGCGAGAAGACCGGCGTGCGTGTTTGGAGGAGCCCGGCCACTCGTTCAAAGAGCGTCGGATCGGCCTTTTGCGCCCATTCATGCCGACGGGTGTATTCACGCATGTGCCGGATGAAAGTTTCGAGGGGCATTTCGGCGACATACAGGCTGTTCAAGTGGGTTAACTTGCGCAGGTCCATCTGGGCGGGGCTGCTTTTCACCCGGTCGAGAGAAAAAAGGGAGATCATTTCTTCGCGGCTCATTTTTTCTCGGTCGCCGCCCGGCGACCACCCGAGCAGGGCCAGATAATTGAGGAGGGCCTCCGGCCAGTAGCCCTTTTCCCGGAACTCCCCCACATAAGCGGCCCCATCGCGTTTCGAGTAGGGCTTGCCCTGTGCGTTGACGATCATCGGCAGGTGTGCGTAGCGGGGGGCTGGCGCCTCCAGCGCCTCAAAAAGCGCGATATGCCGGAAGGTGTTCTCCACATGATCGTCGCCGCGGATGATGTGGGTGATGCCCATCGCGATGTCGTCCACCACGTTGGCGAGGTGAAAAACCGGCGTGCCGTCGGAGCGCACAATGACGAAATCCTTCAAGTCTTCGGCATTCTTTCTAAGGAGCCCTTTGACTGCATCGTTAAAGGAGATGTCTCGCTTCGGCATGCGAAAGACGATACATTCCCCGCGCCCTTCCTGCCCCTTGTCTTCCCGGTAGGCGAGCTGTTTCCGCAACAGCTCTTCGGCGGCGGCGAGATGTCGGTCGCGCTGGGCGGACTGGTAGACGGGCGGCTCATCCCAGTCGAGACGGAGCCACTCTAGCGCGTCAATAACCGTCTGAACGGCCTCCGGGGTGGAGCGTTCGCGGTCCGTGTCTTCGATACGCAGCAGAAAGCGGCCGCCATGGTGCCGGGCGAACAGCCAATTGAAAATGGCTGCCCGAATATTGCCGATATGAACATGCCCCGTTGGACTCGGGGCAAATCGCACACGCACACTCATCGTGGTTGCTCCAAAAGGCAAAAAAGCTATCATGACGGATGTCGTCACGCAATGGGGTCCAAAGCACTCAGCGCGACGTCCGTTTGTCTCCGGCGACGCCGAGGCACTGCGCTCGACTATGCCGACCCTCGAGTAGTACAGGATGGAGAAATTGGCTGCGTGCGCGTTTGCCTGATCAGCGGCGAGTTTTTCGCGTGGGGCAAGTACGGGGGCTTCGGACGAGCCACACGGGTGATTGGCCGGGGGCTCCTTCGGCACGGCGTGGAAGTCATGGCGGTTGTTCCGCGCCGCCAGGGGCAGAGGGCCGAAGAAGATATGGACGGCATCAAGGTCTTCGGCTTTCCCCGCTATGCGCCTTGGATCGCGAACCGTTTTTTTCGCGACGGCAAGGCCGATATTTATCATTCGCAAGAACCTTCGTTGGCAGGCTGGCTGGCCAGCCAAACGGCTCCGAAGGCCCGGCACGTTATTACTTTTCGGGATCCTCGAGGCCTTGCCGATTGGCTTACGGAGTTGCGACTGCCGTCGCGGTCGCGCCTTGAGACCTTTCTGTCTTGTGTTTACGAAGCGGGGCCGTGGAACGGTTGGGCGGTGCATCAGGCCGACGTTCTTTGCTGTGCGGCTTGCGTCGTGGGGCAGCGGGCGCAGCGGCTGTACGGGTTGCGCCAGATGCCGATGCTGTTACCGACCCCCGTGGAGATTCCCCCAAGGGTGGAGAAAAGCGCCACTCCCCTCGTCTGTTATGTCGGCCGACTGGACCGGCGCAAACAACCGCAGAAAATTCTCGCCTTAGCTCCGCAGTTTCCATCCGTGCGGTTTGTTCTGGTCGGCCAGGCACAGAATCGTGCCTGGGGGAACCGGTTGCGGGAAATGGCCCGATCGCTACCGAATGTTGAAATGTGGGGCTTTGTGGATCAGTTTCGCGATGATCGCCTTTTCCGGCTCCTGAATCAAAGTTGGGTCTTTGTGAATACCGCGGCTCGGGAGGGGCTGCCGAACGCTTTTCTCGAGGCGGCAGCGCATGGATGTGCCATTCTTAGTGCCGTGGACCCCGATGGCTTTGCCTCCTCGTTTGGCGCTCATGTGGCAGATGGCGGCTTCGCGGGCGGTCTGAGACGTTTGTTGACGGACGACCTTTGGCGAACCCAAGGCCAGCGGGGGCGGGAATATGTGCGGACATACTACGAGGCCGAAACGGCGATACAGCAGCATCTGCGCCTGTATGAGATGCTGTTGGGGGAGGACAGCCGTTAGGGACGGAAATAGGCAAGGCGGCAAGGGCATGAATATCTTGGTTCTGGACGACCGACCAATCGGCCGGCGTGAGTTTTTTAATCGTGGTGACGAGATGATGGTGGTGGCCTTGCACCGACTGCTGACCGAAATCTCGGGCGCAAGATGCAGCAGCTCTCCTTGGAAACCGTTTCCGTATTTCCGTATGGGGGCTTACAAAGAGAATTTACGGCGACGGTCATCCGAGGAAATTTTGAACGACTGGGTGCAGGAGGTAACGGCTCGCGCTCAGCCGGGTTTGGCGCAGGCGGTTGAGAGCAAGGCAAGTCGGGTGCTGAAAAGAGCGGAGGCTTTCCGTCCGTTGGCGGCTATGGAAAAGAGATGGCAACGGCGACATGGGGTCGGATTGTTTGAAAGGATGCGAGTGACTCTGCTTCGCAAGGCGTTGGCGGCGGAAGTGGTCACCCGCCTGCGTGATGCCGATGTGGCGCTATGGCTGGGCGGGGGCATTCTGGCCGACCATTTGCTGACCTATCTTCCGAGCTTCTTGTTTGAACTGTATCTGGCTCAACGGCTGGGATGCCGAACCATTGTCGCCAGCTATTCTTTCACTGTCACGGATCCCTTGGCGCGAGAAGTGGCGGCTGTCGTCCTGCCGGCGGTGGATGTGCACTTGGTACGGGAACCGCTTTCTGAACAGCGGTTGATCGAACTGGGGGTGCCCCCGGAACGGATTCATGTGCTGCCGGATTTTGCCTGGGCCTGGGAAGTCCCGGCTAACTCTTCGCAGGATGCCCTCGGCCAGTGGCGCAACCGGCTGCGGAACGGGGTGGGACTGGCGATACGTGGGGATCGTGCAGTGCATGTTGACGGGTGGGTGCAGGTGGCGCGAAATTTGCGGGCAGCCGGGAGACCTGTGGCCTTGATCCAAACTTGTCCGTCGCAGGATGCGCCAGTCGCTCGAAAGATCGCGGCCGAAAGCGGAGCGCAACTGCTGCCGACGACGCTGCCTCTTGCCGCCCTAATTTCATCTTTTGGCTGGTTCGATCTGGTTGTTACGGATCGGTTCCACGGCGCGATCATGGCGCTTGTGGCGGGCGTCCCTGTTGTGCCGTTGGAGGCCAACACCATCAAGCTGCGCGGAATGTTTCAGATGGCCGCCACTCCTTACCGAGTGCGACCGCCCATGAGCGCCTCCACCAAGGATGAGATTTTGGGAGCGATGCTTGAGACCCTGGCCCAACAGGAACTATGGGCCGCGGAGTCGCGCGTCATTGCCGATACGATGCGTCGGCAGCTCCGCAACGGTTTTTTTTCGGTCTTCACCTCGCTGCAGGAGGCCCAAAGTTCGTAGTGTCCGGCGATGAAGACGGGGGGCGCTTGCATGGTCCCTCTGCGAGGCAGGGTGCGGAGGTCTTTGTGATCTTAACCGGCATGTTTCTCGTGGGCGTGGCGTCGTTGCTGGCGCAGATGGTGCTGGCGCGGGAGTTGTTTGTGGCGGCGCAAGGCCACGAAATGGCGGTGGCCCTTGTGTTGTCCGGTTGGCTGGCCTGCGTGGGCCTTGGCGCTTGGGGTGGGCGGAAGGTCGGTGCGCGAATGACGGTTCGTCGGGCCGGTTTCTGGGCGGCCGGCCTCCTGCTGGGGATGGCGGCTGCGCTTCCGCTGCAGCTTTGGGTCGCCCGGGCGCTCCGAGGGCTGTGGGGCGCAACGCCGGGAGAATATCTCTCGGCCGGCCAAATCGTGACCGGGACATGGCTCGTGTTGGCGCCTTTTTGCATGCTGTTGGGCGGCCTGTTTCCCGTGGCCTGCCATGCCGGATCGGCAAGGGATTCTCGGGTCATCACGCGCGTCTATTTCGTGGAGTCGCTGGGCAGTCTGGTTGGCAGCTTGCTGTTTGTTTTCGTGCTGGTGGGGGTGTTCATCCCCTGGCGGTCGCTCGCGCTGGCGGCGGCCCTTTGTGTGGCGGCCGCGGCGTGCATGGCGGCGGGTCCATGTTCCGTCCGGCAACGGGGCGTTCTTTTTGCGTTGGCGGCGGTGTGCTGGCTCCCTGTGTTGTCTCCCCGACTGTTGACGCCGTTGGAGCGGAGCTCCATGGCGCGGCGCTGGCAGGATGCCGGGGTGCTGCCGCACCACAAGACCGATGGGGGAATGCCCCCGGCCCGCTTGGTGGCTTGGCGGGACACGCCCTACCAGCACCTGACGCTGGTCGAAATGGCTGGGCTATACGTGATTTACGGGAATGGGGAGGTGCTGTTCTCTTTTCCGGACGTGGCGGCGGATGAGTTGTTGGTGCGATTTGTGATGACGCAGCATGAGCGCCCTCGTCGGGTGCTTCTGCTCGGCGGGAATCCGCTGGGGTTGCTGCCGCCTTTGCTGGCCTATCCGTTGGATCAGGTGGTCTACGTATCATCCGACCCGGGACTGGCCGGCTTGCTGGAAGAGGTGGCAGGACCATGGTACGACAAGATCGCCGGCGCCGAGCGCATGCGCATTGAGATCAATGACGGACCGCTATTCGTTCGGCAAACCCAGGAGCAGTTTGACGTGGTTTTGGTCCTGAGCGGCGCGTCCACCACGATCACCATGAACCGGTATTACACCGTGGAATTCTATCGGCGGCTGCAACGGCGGTTACGTCCCGGCGGCATCGTGTTCACGCGCATTGGCGCGTCGGAACGCCTTGAACGCGAGGCGGCGCAACTGGCGGCCTCGGTGCACGCCGCGCTGCGAGCGGTTTTTCCCGTGGTGCGGACGACCGCGGGCGAGCCAACGCAGTTTGTGGCGGGCCTTGCGGACGCGGCCATCACGTTCGACCGCGAAGCGCTGTATCGCAGGGCGGCGGAAGGCCCGCCGGCTCTTTTCTTTCGACCGGAGTATTTTCTGGTGGCCGATGAACTCGAACCGCGCAAGGTGGCGGAGGTGGAACGTCGTTTGGCCGCCTCCGGCGCGGATATCAATCGCGGAGCCCGGCCTATTGCGAGCCATTACGCCCTCTTGATGTGGAGCCGGTACACCGCGCCCGCCATCGGACGGTTGGCGCGGAAGGCCTCGTCCGTTTCTCTTGTTTTGTTTGCGATCACCGTTGCCGTGCTGGCGGCGCTGATGATGGGCATCGGATCGGCGCTCAAAAGGACGGGTTGGTGGACAAAGAACGTCAGCCGCGTCTGGATGCGAAGCATGTTGGGATTAGCCATGGCGGCGACCGGCTGGGGGGCGCTGACGCTGGAGGTGGCGCTCATGTATGTGTTTCAGAACGAGTTCGGCCACCTGTATGCGCGGATGGGACTGTTGGTCGCGTTATTCATGTTGGGAGCGGCCAGCGGCGCCATGGCCGGCGGCAGGCTCGCGGTCCGTCCTGCGTCCGATGTTTGGCGAGCCGCCGCCCTGGCCGGGCTGGGGGGCGCCGCGTTGGCCTTGCTGATGGCGTTGGGCGTCGAACACCTGGAAGAAGCGGTTGACCGCGAGGCTCATTGGCTTGGCTCGATCATGGGCGGCCTGATGATCGCCATCGGCGCGCAGGCGGGCTTTCAATTCGCGGCCGTTAGTCGGCTCTATCGTCTAACCCAGGCGGATTTCGCTCGAACAGGCGGCGTGGTGGATGCAGCCGACCATCTTGGCTCCATGCTGGGCGCGATGACAGGCGGGGCATTGTTAATCCCCGCCTTGGGCGTGACGGACGCTTGCCGGCTCGTGGCGCTGCTGGGCATCTTGGCGCTGATGTGTCTTTTCTCGGGCCGACGGGCCGCGCCGTTGACGGCCGGCGAATCTGTGCGCGGGTGAGGCTACGCCCACAGGCCGGGAATGGCCGTTCCGCAAAAACGGCAACATCCCTCGGTCAAATGGTTTTCGAGGATGCGGTACCCGTAGCGCTTGACGACGGTCCCCTTGCAGGACGGGCAGATGGTATCCTGTCCCTCGCTGCCGGGGATGTTGCCGATATAGACGTAACGGAGCCCCGCCTCCATCGCGATCGCGCGCGCCGCCAGCAGCGTGGCGGCCGGCGTTGGCGGCAGATTGCGCAGCCGGTAGGTGGGATGGTAGCGGCTGAAATGGACCGGCACATCCGGTCCGGCCTTCTTGACGATCCAGTCGCTCATGCGGCGCAGGTCGTCGAGGTTGTCGTTGAGCGTGGGAATCAGCAGCACAACGATTTCGTGCCAGACTCCGGACTTCGCCAGGCGCTCGATGGTTTCCAGTACCGGCGCCAGCGTGCCGTCGCAGATGTCCCGGTAGAACGACTCGGTGAAGGCCTTGAGGTCCGTTTTCACCGCTTTGACCAGCGGCAGCAGCGCCTTGTGCGCCTCGGCCGTGATGTATCCGTTGCTGACCACGATACTGGCGAGCCCCAGTTCGTTGCCGGCGGCGGCGCAGTCGGCCATGTATTCATAGAACACCGTCGGCTCGCTGTACGTGTAGGAGATCGTGCGGCAATTGGCGGAGCGGGCTGCCGCGGCGATGGCGGCCGGCGCGCGATAGGGGACGGGGGTGTCCTCCGGCGCGGCTTGGGAGATGTCCCAGTTTTGACAGAAGCGGCAGTGGATGTTGCAGCCGACGGTGGCGATGGAATAGGAGGTGGTGCCGGGATATACATGGAAGAACGGCTTCTTTTCCACGGGGTCCACATTGGCGGCGCAGGGGCGGCCGTAGGATAGCGCCACGTAACGGCCCGCACGGTTCTCGCGGACGCGGCAGTAGCCGCGCCGTCCCGGTGGCACGACGCACCCGCGAGGGCAGAGCCGGCAACGGACGATGTTGGAGGGAAGCCGTTCGTAAAACCGGGCTTCCATGAGGTTGGCTTCTGACAAGCCGTGACGTTCCCGGGGGAGGGCCATGGGGGCTAGCACGCAGCCCGCCGCCGCCACCGTCGTCTGGCGGAGGAATCGGCGCCGCGAGACAAGATGTTTGTCAAGCCTGCTCATATCGCGTAGCATACCACAATTCGACGCGATGAGTACAGCCGTGATGGAACCGGCGCCGCGCATCAAGCCGCCATGGCTACGTGTGCGGATGCCGTGTGGTGGACGTGGCGCCGAAGTGACGGCGGCGCTGGCGGCCCGCCGTCTGCACACGGTGTGTGACGGAGCGGCATGTCCAAACCGGTCCGAGTGCTTTCACCGCGGGGTGGCGACGTTCATGATCCTGGGGGATGTGTGCACGCGCCGGTGCGCTTTTTGTGCGGTGCCGGGCGGCACGCCGCCACCGCCGGATGCGGGTGAGCCGGAAAAGGTGGCCGCCGCCGCTGCTGCGCTGGGGTTACGCCACGTGGTGGTGACCAGCGTGACCCGCGATGACCTGCCGGATGGCGGCGCGGCGATGTTTGCCGCCGTCATTCGTGAAGTTCGGCGCGCAAACACCGGTGTTGGCGTGGAAGTGCTGACGCCCGATTTTGGTGGTCGCGGCGGAGACGTGGATACCGTGCTGACGGCCCTGCCGGAAGTGTTCAATCATAATCTGGAGACAGTGGAACGACTTCAACCGTTGGTGCGCCCCCAAGCCGGCTACGGCCGTTCGTTGAGAGTCTTGCAGCAGGCGACCGAGCGCGGCGGGATGGTCGTGAAGTCGGGCTTGCTCTGCGGCCTCGGCGAAACGGATGCGGAGTTGGAGCTGGCGCTGCGGCATTTGCGCGAAGTCGGCTGTGAAGCGGTGACACTCGGCCAGTATCTCCCCCCATCGCCCCGGCACCATCCTCTGGCCCGTTACATTCCGCCGGAAGAGTTTCTGGATTATGAACGGCGGGCCCGGGCGATGGGCTTCCGGGCTGTGGCGGCCGGACCGCTGGTTCGGTCTTCCTACAAGGCGCGGGAACTCTTTGAGGCCTGCCGGCGATCATGAGCGACTATCTTTCCTATCGTCTGGCAGCCTTCTTGAGCAACACCGGTTCGCGGCGGTTTGCCTACTGGTTGAGCCTGCGGTTGGCCGACGGCTACTACTTCTTCGATCGCCAGGGCCGCCGGGCGGTTGAGGCGAACCTCCGCCACGTGCTGGCCTATCGTGGGCAGGATGTCTCGCCTGCGGAACTGCAGCGGATGGCCCGCCGCACTTTTCAGCATTTTGCGAGGTACCTGGTGGATTTTTTCCGATTCTCGCGGTTGACCGAACAGGACATCCGACAATTGGTGACCGTGGAAAACCTGAATTATCTGGAGGAGGCCCGCCAAATGGGGCGGGGGGTTTTATTGGTGACGGCGCATCTCGGCAACTGGGAGCTGGGGGGCGCGGCGCTGGCAGGGCTGGGCTATGAGATGCACGCTGTGGCCCTGACGATGCCCTCGGCGAAACTGAACGAGTTCTTTCAGCGGCACCGCCAGCAGCGCGGCCTGCACATACTGCCATTCGGCGGAGCGGCGCGAACGCTCGTGCGTTTGCTTTCGCAGAATCAAATGGTCGGCCTGCTAGCGGATCGCGATTTCAGCGGACACAACGAAGTGTCAGACTTGTTCGGTGCGCCGGCGGCGCTGCCCCGGGGACCGAGCTGGCTGAGCGAGAAGACCGGCGCCCCGGTGGTGCCGGGGTTTATGCTGCGGACGGAGAACGACACGTTTCGCCTCCGCTTCCATTCTCCGATCCGACCGAACGGCCAGTCGCGGCACGACATCCAGCGGGCCATCGCATCCGTGCTGGAGGAGGAAATCAGCCGCGAGCCTTGTCAGTGGTTCGTCTTTCAGCCGCTGTGGAATAACGCGACGGGAAAGGAAGCCGGATGAACGAACTTGGTGAAGTGGCGCAGAAGGGCTGTGTGGTGATACCGGCCTTCCGGGAAGCCGAGCGGGTGGGCGGAGTGGTGCGGGCCGCGCGGGCGCATGTGCCGCGGGTGCTGGTGGTGGACGACGGGTCGCCGGATGAGACGGCGGAGGCCGCGGCGGCGGCGGGGGCAGAGGTTATTCGGCATCCGACCAACCGGGGCAAGGGGGCTGCGCTGCAAACCGGCTTTCAGTGGGCTCGGGAAAAGGGGTTTGAGTTCGTCATCACGATGGATGCGGACGGGCAGCACGATCCGGCGGACCTACCGCGTTTTCTCGAGGCGTATGGCCGCGCGCGGGCGCCGGTCCTGATCGGAAACCGGATGGACGATGTGCGCACGATGCCGCTGCCGCGTCGCTGGACCAACCGGTTTCTCAGCGGGCTGCTGAGTCGGGAGATGGGGCAGTGTGTGCCGGACACGCAGTGCGGTTACCGACTATATCGGTGCGACGTGTTGCCGCCGGAAGGGACGATGTCTTGCCGGTACGATTCGGAATCGGAGATTCTGCTGCAGTTGGCCGAGAACGGCGTGCCATTGGCCTCGGTGCCGGTGCGGACCATTTACCGGGATGAGCGCAGCAAGATTCATCCGGCCAAGGACACGGTTCGTTTCATTCGAATGCTGCGGAAGTATCGGCGGGAAAAACGGCGGCGGACGGTGGAACGCGCGGCCACAGAGCCTGGATGGAATGGGCGCGGCTTGACACGCTGAAGGACGGGGCGCATATTCCGCCAACACATTTTCAAGGGTGGACCTTCACATGGTGAGAGCAAAAGTCATTGGCGCCGGCGGATATGGCGGCGTCGGAATCGTGGAGCTGCTGCTGGAGCATCCGCAGGCGGAAATCGCTTGTCTGGTGGATGTCGCAGACGTTGGGACGCCGATCAGCCGTCTCTATCCTCATTTGGCCGGTTTCTGCGACCTGCCGCTGCTGGATCCGTCGGATCCGGAGGCGCAGAAGGAGGCGGATGTGGTTTTCATGGCGACGCCGGATGGCGTGGGCATGAAATTGGCGCGCGCCTATTTGGAGCGCGGCGTCAAGGTGGTGGACTACAGCGGCGATTTCCGATTCAACAGCGCGGAAAGCTATGCCGAGTATGCCCGCCGCATCGGACGGGACCCGGTTCATGCCGCGCCGGACCTCCTGCCGGAGACGGTGTATGGACTACCCGAGCTCCATCGCGCCGAGATTCATCCCGGCCGGCGTTTGGTGGGTAATCCCGGATGCTTTGCTGTGAGCTGCCTTCTGGGGTTGGCTCCGGCGATGCGGCACGGTCTGGTAGAGCCTTGGAGCGTGATTTGCGACTGCAAGACCGGCGTGTCGGGCGCGGGCAAGAAGCCGAATCCGGGGTTCCACTATCCGGCCCGCTATGACCATATGAACGCCTACAAACTGGCGGGGCACCAGCACGTCTGCGAAATCGAGCGCGAACTGGGGCTGCTTGCCGGCGCCGAAGTGCGCGTGACGTTCACCGCGCAGGTGGTCCCTGTTTGTCGGGGCATCCTCTCCTGTCTCTATGGACAGCTGACGCGACCAATCGCCGCGGACGAGGTGTTGGCGATGTACCGCGCCTTCTATGCCGACTCGCCATTTGTGCGGCTGTTCGATCGGTCGGCCGCCATCGGTTCGATGCATGTGCGGGGCACGAACTACTGCAACCTGATCGTGGATGTGGATGAGCGCACGCGCAAGCTGCGCGTGGTCTCCCACATTGACAATCTGGTGAAGGGCCAGGCCGGTTCTGCGCTGCAGAACATGAATCTGCTTTTCGGATTGCCGGAAACCGCCGGTCTGCGTCGGGCGGGCCAGTATCCGTGACGAAGAGGTGGGGCGTAAGGAGTTCGACAAAACAAACCGAAAGGGAGGAGAGGCCATGGATGAAATGAAAACCGTGCTGACGGAAGATGTGGATATCACCGGGTCCATCAAGTGCTCGGCGTCCGTTCAGATGGCAGGCCGCTTGCAGGGAGACCTTGTCACCCAGGGCGACGTGGTCATCGAAAAGACGGCCATGATCAAAGGGAATGTCACGGGCAATTCGGCGGTGGTCCTGGGCCAGGTGCAAGGCAATATCAGTGTGCGGGAGCGCATCGAATTGAAATCGAACGCTCGAGTGGTGGGCGACCTGCGCGCCAAGCGTCTGGTGGTGGAAGACGGCGTCATGCTGACCGGCAAGACGGAGATCGGATCAGGCGATACGGTCGGCGCGGGCGAGACCGGTTTCGGCGAAGGCCCGGCGGACGCGGATGAGGCCATGCGTGGCGAAGAGTTGGACGCGGCGCGCGCGGCACGACCCATTACGCGTGACGATCGTATGAAGGCGAGCCCGCTGTTCGGCCGCAAATGAGATAACCCGACGAAAAAGGAAGGCGCGTCGTGAGCGCGAAACATGGTCTGGGACGAGGCTTGGGGGCGCTGATTCAGGACACACCCCCAACGGAGTCGCCAAAGGAGACCACCGCCGGCGTGGTTCGCGTGCCGCTGGCGCGTATTCGGCCGAGCCCCTGGCAGCCTCGGCGGCGGTTCGCCGCAGACGCGCTGGCGGAACTGGCCGATTCCATACGGGAGCGAGGGGTGTTGCAACCATTGCTCGTTCGTCGGGTCGGCGAGGGCTATGAGCTGATTGCGGGCGAGCGTCGTTTTAGGGCTGCCGCGGAGGCGGGACTCAGCGAAGTGCCGGTGATTCTCATGGAGGCCACTGACCATGAGGCGTTGGAACTGGCGCTGGTCGAGAACCTGCAACGCCAGGACCTGAACGTGATCGAGGAAGCGGAAGGCTACCGCGCCCTGGCCGAGAAGTTCGGATTGACGCAGGAGGACATTGCCCGGCGGGTGGGCAAGGCGCGCGCCTCGGTGGCCAATAGCCTGCGGCTTTTGAATCTGCCGGTGTCCGTTCGGCAGTTTCTTAGCGAGGGCTTGCTCACGTCCGGCCATGCAAAGGCGTTGCTCTCTTTGGAAATCGAGGCCGAACAGTGCCGGCTGGCGGAGCAGGCGGTGCGGGACGGCATGTCAGTGCGGGAACTGGAGCGGATCGTGGCCCGCATCAAGCGAGCACCCCGCAAACCCCGCGAGTCGCGGTCGGACATTCCTGCCAATCATCTGAACCGTCTGTCCGAGGCGTTGCATCAGCGGTTCGGCACAGCCGTGCGCGTCGAACCCTGCCGCACGCTGGCCAACGGCAAGAAGATCAAGGGCTCCATCCAGATTGACTACTATTCCAACGAGGACCTGGATCGGGTGCTTGGATTGCTGGGCGTGAGCGGTGATTTGTGATGGCTTCAGGGCGTGTGTGCCGGCTGCGGTCGCTTTGCTGAGCCTGGCGGCGGCTGACGCGGAAGCCCGGCGTTTCCATCCGGTTTCTCCCGAAGCATTTGACGGCGCGCGCGCCCTGGCTGAAACCGCGGCTTTCGTCACCAATCACATTCCACGAGTGGCCGGAACGGAGGGCGCCCGGCAGGCTGCGGCCTATCTTCAAGGGCGACTGGAATCGTTGGGGTGGCGGGCCGAAACGGACGAATTCCTCGATGTCGCGCCGGGCGGCTCGAACATTTTCCGCAATGTCATCGGAGTTTTGAGCGGCGAACGGCCTGGGTTGATCATACTCGGGGCGCACTACGACACCAAGGGGGGCATCGCGGATGACTTTGAGGGGGCGAACGATTCGGGATCCGGTGTGGGGGCGCTGCTGGAACTGGCCCGCGCGCTGGCGGTTTCGTCGTGGTCCGGTCCGGAAATATGGATGGCTTTTTTTGACGGTGAAGAAGCGGCAGCGCGTTATTCCGAAACGGACGGTTTGCACGGCAGCCGAAGGTTGGCGCGACGCCTTAAAGAATCGGGGGAAAGCAGCGGCGTGGCTGCGGTTTTCATCCTGGACATGATTGGCGACCGCGATTTGACGGTGAAGATTCCCCGGAACACGTCGCCGAATCTGGCGCATTTGGTGTTTCAGGCAGCGCGGGACGAGGGGGTGCGGGATCGTTTTGGATTGATGGACGGGACGCTGCTGGACGATCACGAGCCTTTTCTGCGGTGCGGCATCCCGGCTCTGGCGCTGATTGATTTCGAATATGGCTCGCGCCCGGGACTCAACGACTACTGGCACACGCCGGCGGACCGCATGGACAAACTCAGCGCGGAAAGCCTGCTCACGGTGGGGCGGGTGATGATTGGGGTTTTGAACCGGCTTGCCGAGCCGGCGGCACCACCACAGCGCCCCGTCACTCCGGCTCCGCGCCGGAAAGCTGATCGCTCAACGCCGCGCTGATGGGGTGGGGTGTGCGCCCCTCCAATATCTGCCGCACCATGTCCTTCGTGTCGCTGGGAAAATCGCCGCGCAACATCCACTTGAGAAAGCCGGGGTCTTCCTTGGCCAGCGTCCGAACGAATTCGCCTTTCTTGCGGCCGAAGTTGATCGTCACTTCCCCGTTGACCCACTTCAATCGCCCTTCCCGATCGGCCCAGGACTTGTCGCGCAGGCTGCAGTAACGATCCAGTCCCTCCACGTCCCGAGGGAGGTCAGAGTATCGCTGCATTTGGCCTTCCAAGACTCGAAGCGTGGCCAGAGCGTCCGCCTCGGCGCCGTGCGCCCCCAGATGCAGTTCGTTGCAGTAGAAGGCTAGCGCGGCCTTCAGGTCGCGCGGTTCGCGTTTGTGGAAGATGCGCTGGGCGTCCACCACCCGGACCCCGTCCAGGTTCAGATGCAGGCTGGCCCGCTCGAATTCCTCGATCAGCATGGGCAGGTCGAAACGGATGATGTTGTAGCCGGCGAGATCGCAACCGTGCAGGAACCGGAACAAATCAGCGGCGACAGCTTTGAAGGTGGGGCAGGAAACCACGTCTTCGTCGCGGATGCCATGAATGGCCGCCACTTCGGGGGGGATGGGCATTTCCGGATTGAAGCGCTGGACGCGGGTTTCGCGGCGTCCGTCCGGGTGCAGTTTTATGATGGCCAGCTCAACGATTCGATCCTGACGCGGGTTGATGCCCGTGGACTCGATGTCGAGGATGGCCATCGGCCGATCCAGTTTCCATGGCAATGGTTCCGTGGGCGTCATGGCGGGAACATACGGCATTGAGAGGGGAATGACAACCGTTTGGAAACAGGGCGCGGGTTGGCGCAATGCGGCGGATCGGAAGGATCAGGCAAATCGGACGGATCTGTCAGATCCACGGCGATAAAAAGCCCGGCAACGCATCGTCGCCGGGCTTTCGGCTTTCGCAGGCTATTCAGCCTGTCGCTTATTCTTTGGTTCCGGCCCCGCAGGTGGCGGCCTTGGCCTCCATCTTGGCCTCTTTGGCCTTGCAGGCCGCGGCCAGTTCTTCCTGCTGCTCGGGCGTCAGGACCTTCTTGATGGCCTCTAAGCACTTATCGGTACATTCCTTCGTGCACCCACCCTTGAGGCATTCCGCCTGGGCGGCTTCGATGGCGGCCTTCTGCTCGGCGGTGAGGTTCGTGACTTTCCGCACGCACCAGGCCGTGGATCACCTTTTTTCCATGGCCGCCTTCTTCTCGCCGCAACATTTCTCGCCTGCCACGGCCGACAGCGAGCCCACCGCCAAAGCGGCTAACAAACCCAATGCAACTATCTTCATCATTCCCTCCTCCTTCTTTGTTCTACCTTCCACCCTGATTTCTAAATACTATCCCGGCGGTAGGCATAAAGTAAGCATCGAATTCGATTTTCAAGGTTGCCGCTGGATCACGTTCGCCCCACCCAGGTCGCCCATACGGGCCTTTTCCAGATCAGTCCAGAGGGTGCCTTCACCCGCGTGCAGGATTCGAACGGCGATCTTCTCGTTCAGACTGTCGGCGAACCGCCAGAGATTGTAGGCCTGTGGGTCTTTGAATGCGGCCACTTTGAGCTGGTGGCCGCGCGCGCGCTCGCCTTCGACGAGCCGAATGACGTCCGCCTCGGCCTCGCCGATTCTTGTCACGCGTTCGGCGCGGACCGCCGCCGTTTCTTTTTCAATTTCCGCCGTCTGGCGGGTGGTATCCGCCTGGATTTCCGCCACCTGCTTTTCCTGATCGGCGCGGATCTCGGCCTTGAGCTTCTCGGTCTCCTGGGCCACCTGACCCCGGCGCTGGTCAATCAAGGCCAGTTCCGTGTTCAGTTCCGCCTGTTTGCGAGCGGTGTTTTGCTTCTCTTTGTTCGTGAGGTCCTGCTCCGTGGCGATGCTGGCCATTTGGATGGGCTCGAGGATCTGGCCGGGGACATTGACGTGACGAATCAGGACGCTGTGGATGACGATGCGGCGCTCGAGAAGGATTTTTGCGAGCGCCTCGGTGATTTCCGCCTGGAAGCGCTCCCGGCCTTCGCCCACGATGAAGTCTCGCGCGCCGTAGGCGGAGCCTTTCATTCGGGAGACGGAAAGAATCTGCGGCATGATGATCTTGTCCACCACGGCGGGCAGGTCGCCGAAGCCGCGGAACACCTGCGCCACATTTTTGGGAAGAAGTTCGAACTCGACCGTCATGTCCAGGCTGATTTCGAAGCCATCGCGCGAGGGGAACTCCACGAACTGGTTTAGAATGAACGTGCCGGCCAGTTTTTCTTCCGGCGCTTGCCGCTGATCCGCGCGCTCCATTTGCGCGGGCGCCATGGCCACGGCGGAGCGCCCGGCCCCCGCTTCGGCCAGGTAGCTGGCCCGCTTTTCCTGTTGCTTGTCCAGCAGGCTGCGCTGCAGCTCGTCCATGGCGACGTTCTGCGTTTGCAACTGGCCCTTGGTGATGACGGCGCTGCCTTGGCGGCCCAGGAGCGAGACCTGGTTGACGCCGATTTCGATCACGTCCACCTTGAACTCGCGGGGATTGAGATAGTACAGGCCCGGCTGGAGGATGTCTTCGCGGACGCCTTTTTGGCGGGGCCCCGCGAACTGACCTTCGGGCGCCTGCGCGCCCGAAAGCGAAGTGACCACACCGGCATATCCGATGGGGATGCTGACCGCGTCCACGATATCCACCTGATAACCGACGGGGTTTAACCGGTACTTTCCAGGCCCCAGCACGCGCCGCCAGATGCCTTTTTGTCCCTGGTTGGCCAGAAACTCCCCTTCTGGAAGTTCAGCGCCGACCTTGGATAGCACCACGCCGATCTTTCCGGGTGGGATTGTGATGACCGGCACGATTTGGCGACTGTAGAGCCATGGATTCAGGAAATGCCGGCCTTCGGCCAGCACCTCTTCCTGAACGCCGCGCTGGCCTATTTGGGCCAGAATCTGGTCCGGCGGAAGCGGTGAGCCCGTTTTGGCGGTGATGACGGCCATGTGGTCCGGTTCCACGTAGAAACGACAGAAGCCCCACATCCAGATGCCCCAGATGACGGCCGCGGCCGCCGCAAGAGTCAGCAGCGAAGCAAGCGCGTTTTTCATTGAGCCGCCTCCTTTCCTTTGGCGGGGAGGTAGGGCAGGAAGAGCGTCCCCAGCCCCTCGCGATCATTGCTGAGTACGCTTTCGATGCGCGGAGCGAGCTTGGCGTAAAAGACATTGCGGGCGAAATCCATGCCAGTGCCGAACGCCTTGATCTGATCTTCGAGCACCTTGGCCTCGGCGTCGTTCTTCATTCGCAACACGTCGCGTTCGGCGGTGGCCGTCCGCCGGATGGCCTCCGCTTGCGCGACGGACGCCTGGTTTTCCAGCCTGGCCACTTCCAAGCCTCGCTGGGCGGCGGTGATTTTCACCGCTTGTTCTTGCTGCGCGCCGATGACGGCTTGAATGCGGATCGTTTCGGCATCCACCTTCTCCTTGTTTTGCTGCGCGAGCATTTCCTGCTTGGTCAGCTCGGCCTTGGATCGGGCCTGCTCGACTTGTTGCTCGAACGTCTTGGCCATTTGCAGCGCCACCTCGCGCTCGCGGATCACGCTGGCGATCTGATCGGGTGGCGCGATGTTGCGGATCAGCGCGGAGCGGATGGCGATGCCCCACTGCGCGCACTGGGCCCGGAGATGCGCCTCCATGTTGTCTTGGAAGAGCTGGCGTGTGTCGCCCGTGATGAAGTTCTTGGCCGGATGCTTGCTGCCCTCGATCCGGCTGAAGCCCCGAGCGCGAGGGAGGATGATTTTTTTAAGAATATCCTCCAGGTCGCCCACCTGATGGGTGAGGAGGGCCACCTTGTCGCGCATCAACGCATATTCGATGGTGCCCTCGACCGTGATGGTGAAGCCATCCGCGGTGAGGAAGCTGATGGCATCTTCGCCGCTCATTTCGAAGCGCTGGCTTTGTAGGTTGACCTCGACCACTGTGAAGAGATACGGGTTGAGGTAGTAGGTGCCCGGATCGAGCACGGTTCGCTGAACGCCTTTCAAGCCGGGTTCTACAATGAATTCGTTGCGCTGCTCGGGCGGCATCTCATCTTGAATCACGTCCTTTCCCGTGAGCGAAACCACCACGCCCACGTGGCCCGGGCGGATATTGATGGCAGGGACGATGTCCACGCGATAGGCGAAGGGGTTGAGGCGGTATCGGCCGGGCTCGAGCACTTCCCGCAGAATGCCTTTGGATCGCTCCGTTGCGATGATTTCTCCCGGCGGCAGGTCTTCGCCATGGAGCCGGGTGACCACTCCGAGATAGCCGGCGCCAATGTCCGTGGTGTTGGTGATGATCCAGCCCCAGGAATAGGGATTACGGAAATGGCGGCCTTCCGCCAGCACGTCGAGTAGGATGCCTTTTTGTGAAGGATCCTGCGCGATGATTTCGCCGCTGGGCAGATTGCGTCCGGTTTTGTGAATCAGCACGGCTATCTGGCCTGCCTCAGGTTCGATACGCCAGCCGTACCAGATCCAGAGCGGCCCCAGCACCAAGACGGCCAGCACCAGCAGCGCGAAGAAGCTCCCCTTTGAACTGCCGGGCATGGTCCGGTGTGGCGGACGCGGCGGAAGGGGCGGGGGGCGGGGAGACCGCCGTTCAGTGGAAAAATCCTCCGCCCGTTCGAACCCGGGCTCTTGTGCCGAGCGATCGAATGCGTTGCGATTCATGCCGCCTCCTGCTTTGGGCGCCCCGCGCTACTGTAACTATCCCGCGCCTACTATGCCGAGGCCGGGCTCCGGCGGCAACAGGAAAGCGGGGTGTTGTTATTCCCCGCGCAGCTTGCCGGGTGCGGGGCGCCCCCAAGTCTTTTATTCGCCGTTGCCGCGAAACGCGGCTTGCTCTAGCATCCTTTCGAAATGCAGGCGGGATGGGCCCGCCCATATGGAGCACGAGCGAAAATGCAGAAAATTCTGGAACGCCGAGTGATGCCGGTGGCGGTGGTGGAAAGGGCGGACGATGCCGTGCCGATGGCGGAAGCTTTGTTGGCGGCGGGTTTGGATGTGCTGGAAATCACATACAGAACCGGCGCGGCGGCGGCGGCCATTCGGGCGGTGGCCCAGCGGTTTCCCGAGATGCTGGTTGGCGCCGGCACCATATTGACCACGGCGCAGTTGGAAGAGGCGATATCGGCCGGGGCCCAATTCGGTGTGGCGCCAGGGCTCAATGCCAAGGTGGTCGGCCACGCGGCGCAAAAAGGCGTGCCGTTCGTTCCGGGCGTAATGACGCCTTCGGAGGTGGAACTGGGGCTTGAACTTGGTTGCAAACTGCTCAAGTTTTTTCCTGCCGAACAGGCCGGGGGGGTGGCTGGACTCAAGGCGTTGGCCGGTCCGTACGCGCACACGGGCGTCAAGTTTCTCCCGCTCGGCGGTGTCAACGCGGGTAACGCGGCGCAATACCTTGCGCTGCCGATAGTGGGGGCAATTGGCGGTTCATGGCTGGTGGACAAGCAACTGCTGGCGGACAAAAACTGGGCTGAAATCAAGCGGCGGACGGCCGAGGTTTTGGCCATTGCCCGCGCCGCACGCTGACGGACGGGAGCCTTGCCGCCATGCCGCCGCGCAACATCGTTCTCATGGGGTTCATGGGCACGGGGAAGACAACGGTAGGCCGACTGCTCTCGGCCCGACTCGGATGGCTGTATGTGGACATGGACGAGGTGATTGAACAACGGGCGGGCAAGAGCATCTCGCGCATCTTCGCCGAGAACGGCGAGCCGGCGTTTCGCGCCATGGAGCGCGAGCTGGTCAAGGAGCTCGCGGCTCAAGAACGACAGGTTATTGCCACGGGCGGCGGGGTTCCGCTCAATGCCGATAACGTGCGCGACTTTGAGGCGACCGGGCTGGTGGTGTGCCTGACCGCCTTGCCGGAGATCATTTGGCGCCGTGTGGCCGCGGCGTCCCATCGTCCGTTGCTGGAGCAGGAAGACAAGCGTCGGCGGATAGAGGAACTGCTTGAAAAACGCCGAGCGGTGTATGCGGCGATCGCGCGGCAGGTAGACACATCCGCTCTGACGCCGGAGCAGGTGGCGGAGCGAATTCTGGGTTGGTTCACGGCGGGCGCAATGACCGGATGTACCGGCGATGGCAACCAGCCGCATTGAGGATCGGCTGCGGGCGTGGGCCGAGGAGCTCGGCTTCTTCGCCGTGGGTTTCGTCCCTGCCTCGGAGGCAATCAGCACGGCGGAGTTTGAGCGGTGGGCAAGGTCGGAACGCGCGGCGGGGTTGGAGTATTTGCGGCGGCATGTGGAAGCCCGCCGCGATCCCCGGCGGGTTTGGGCGGACACGCGCACGATCGTATGCGTGGCGGCGGCGTACCCCGTAAATCCGGAGCCCGGGCTCGGTGGATTTTCCACGTATGCGCGCGGCGCCGACTACCATGAGGTTTTGCGCGCGAAACTCCGTTCGTTATTGGAGCGATGGCGGCGAGAACAACCGGCGCTGCGGTGGCGTATTGCGGTGGATTCGGCGCCCATATTGGAGCGCGAGTGGGCCTGTCGCGCCGGCCTCGGATGGCTGGGGCGGCAGGGGCAGTTGATTCATCCCGAACACGGCGCATGCCTTTTTCTGGCCGAAGCGCTGGTCAATGTCGAATTGGATCCTACGTCAGTTTCCGTGCCTTCGCGCTGTGGCGTGTGTCGTCGCTGCGTGGAGGCTTGCCCCACGAAGGCGATCGGCGAAGACGGGCACGTGGATGTCCGGCGCTGCCTTTCTTATTTGACCATTGAGCATCGCGGCGCATTTTCCGAAGAGCAGACGGCGACGCTTGATGGAACCCTGTTTGGCTGTGATCGCTGCACGGCGGTTTGTCCCTGGAACGCGACGGCGCGGCCACCGATCATGACAGAGTTCGCGAATGCCGGTGTGCCGACGGCAGAGCAAATTTTGCAAATGGATGAGGCTGCATTTCGCGCGCGTTTTCACGGCACGCCGGTGGCGCGCGCCGGACTTGACCGGTTGCAACGCAATGCGTGCGCCTTGATGATCCGCGGCGAGACGAACGACTAACAATAAAGTCTTGTCGCCGCCGCCGAATGCAGGTAAAAGGGCGGCGAAGGCGGCGTCACATGGAACAAGCCGATCTCATCGCGGCGGTGGATTGCGGCACGACGGCCGTGAAGGCGGGTTTGTTTGATTTGCGGGGAAGCTTGCGCGGATCGGCGGCAGAGACGGTGCCTCTTCGGTTCGGCCGCGACGGCGCGGTGGGGTTCGATCCCTGTGAGATGATGGGTGCGGTTTGCCGCGTCCTGAAGGCCGCGGCGCAACGAGCCTGCGCGCGGCCGGAGCGCGTTGCGGCTCTGTGCGTCACCAATCAACGGGCGACGGTTATACCCGTAGGACGGCGGGGGCAGCCCCTGGGCCGTGCCATTTCCTGGCAGGAGATGCGCGGCGTTCGGGCGGTTGAGCGGGTCCGGCGGCACATTTCCGATGCCCGGTTTTCGCGAATCACCGGCCTCCCGAATAATCCAATGTTTACTCACGGTAAACTTTTGGCTTTACGGGAAATGGAGCCGGACCGATTTCGAGCGGCGGAACGGTTTATGCTCGTTCAGGATTATGCGCTCCGAGAGCTTGGGGCCACCGGCTGGGTGACGGATGTGTCGAATGCGTCGCTGACGGGTTTGCTTGATATCACCCGGCGGCAGTGGAGCGAGGAACTGCTTGAGTTGTGCAGCGTGTCGTTGCGCCGATTGCCGGAATTGGTGGCCAGTGGCGTGCAGGTGGGAGCGATGGACAAAAGCGCGGCGCGGCGTTGCGGGTTGACTGCCGGCATTCCGTTGGTGGCCGGCGGCGGCGATCAGCAGTGCGCTGGCTTGGGAGCGGGAGCCGTGGAACCAGGTATTGTGACGGTGACACTGGGTACGGCGGCGGTCGTGATGGCATCGGCACGCGAGCCGATGTTCGACAAGCAGCGTCGCATTCCGTGCTGCGTGCATGCCGCGCCCGGTTTGTGGGCGGTGGAGGGATTGCAGAGCGCGGCCGGCGCAAGCGTGTTGTGGCTCGAACGGCTGACGGGGCATCCTGCGCGGGCTTTGGCTGCCGCTGCGGAACGGGTTGGGCCCGGCGCGCGGGGCGCGCATTTCTTTCCCTATTTGGCCGGGGCGGCGGCGCCCTACTGGCAGCCGGACGCGCGGGGGGTGTTTATGGGGCTGGACCTTTCCCATGGCCCGGCGGAACTGCTGCGGGCGGTTTGGGAGGGTGTAACCTTCGAGACGCGTGAGATTCTCGATGCGTTCGAGTGGCTAGGGCTCTCGACGCGCGAGATTCGCTTGACGGGGGGCTGGAGTCAATCCACGGCGTGGCAACGCCTGCACGCCGACCTTCTTTCGCGGCCGGTGGTGACCTTGGAAAACCCACAAGCGACGCTCCTTGGCGCGGCCATGCTGGGGGCCGTGGGTGTGGGCGTTTTCCCGACTCTTAAGGAGGCGGCGCGCCGCATGGTCCACACGGGCGGCCTGCGTCATCCGCGGCCGACCCATCGTGCAGCGTATCGGAAGGTGGCCGCGCATCATGCGCGCCTGCGAGCCCGGCTCGACCGAGCCAAATTGTTCGCCACGTCGCCAAATGAAGGGAAGGGGCCATGAACGAACTATTGCGGCGGCTTGTGGAGTTCACGGGGGACGGGGTCTACCGGTATCGTTTCGATGACGGCGTTATTCTGCTGGCCAATCGTGGGTTCCTGCAAATCTTGGAGCTGGATGGCGATCCCGAGTCGGTGGTTGGGAAGCGGTTGTCCGAAGTGCTTGTCTACACCGCGCCGCCGGGGCTCATCCGGCGCACGATTCTCGAAAAGGGCGGTGTGACGGGGTACGAATATCACTTCAAGACGCTCAAAGGGCATGACCGTTGGGTGGTGCACGATTCGGTTCTGCACACGGATCCCAAAACCGGCGCGCGCTGCGTGGACGCGCTCATCAAGGATATCACCGAGCGCAAGCAGGCGGAACGGCTGGCCGCCATGGAACGGGAAAAGCTCATGGTCACGCTGCACAGCATTGGGGACGCGGTGATTGCCACGGATTGCGAAGGGCGGGTGGAATTGATGAATGCCGTGGCGGTGCAACTCACCGGCTGGCCGGAAGCCGAGGCACGGGGGCGGCCGTTGCCGGAAGTGTTTCGCATTGTCAACGAGTACACCCGACAACCGTGCGAAAACCCTGTGGCCAAGGTGCTGAAGACCGGCCAGGTGGTGGGCCTGGCGAATCACACCTGCCTGCTCTCGCGGCACGGGGAGGAGTTCTGCATTGCGGATAGCGGCGCGCCGATCCGGATGCCGAACGGCGAGGTGACGGGGGTGGTGCTGGTGTTCCGCGATGTGACCGAACAGCGGCGGGCTGCGGAGCGGCTTGCGGAAAGCGAGGTGCGCTTCCGTACGCTTTTTCACAGCATGGTGGGCGCCTCGGCGCTGCACGAGATGATCTTTGACGAAGCCGGTCGCCCGCGGGACTACGTGTTTCTCGATGTCAATCCGGCCTTCGAACAGATGACGGGTTTACGCCGGGATGATGTGGTGGGGCGGCGGGTACTGGAAGTCATTCCAAACCTTGAGCCGGAATGGATGGAGCGGTACGGACAGGTGGTGCGGACGGGCGAGCCGGCTCACTTCACGCAGTATTCCGCCGCCTTGGGCCGCTGGTACGAGGTGACGGCGTTTCGCCCCTCGCCTGGCCGCTTTGCCGTGACGTTCCTGGACGTGACCGAGCGCCATCGCGCGGCGGAACGGATGGCTGCGGCGCTGCGCGAGAAGGAGGCGCTGCTGCGGGAGGTGCATCACCGCGTGAAGAACAATCTGCAAATCATGTCCAGCCTGATCAGTTTGCAGGCGGCCGGCGCGCGATCGGAATCCACGCGGGCCGTTCTGCGGGAGATGCAGAGCCGGGTGAAATCCATGGCGCTGATCCATGAGAAGCTTTATCAGTCAGAGAATCTGGCGGATATTCCGTTGCAGAATTACCTGCAGACGCTGACGGATCACGCGCTGCGCTCTTTCGGACGCGGCGCGGAAGCGGTTCGTCTGCGTGTGGATTGCGGGCGGGTCGCCCTGGATCCGGATCGGACCGTGAGTTGCGGACTGATTGTCAACGAGCTGGTGTGGAACGCGCTGAAGCACGCTTTTTCGGCCGCAAAATCTGGTGAGATCGCGGTCCAATTCCGTCGGGACAAGGATTCATATCGGCTCATGGTGGCTGACAACGGTGTTGGGCTGAAGATGAGGAATCCTGGGCGACGACGGCGGTCGCTGGGGTTGCAGTTGGTGGAAACACTGGCGTCGCAGTTGGGAGGCGCGCTGGAAGTGGCGGAACTGACGCCCGGCACGGCATTTGCCGTGCGTTTCCCAATGAAGCGCGACGCCGAAAAGGGCGGGGAATGAGCCAGGGCCGAGTGCTGGTGGTGGAAGACGAAGCGGTGGTCGGTCTGCACATCCGGCAGGCGCTGGAGCAGGCGGGCTATGAGGTCTGCGCCGTTTTGTCGTCCGGAGAGGAGGCGGTGGATCGCCTGCCGGAACTGCGGCCGGACGTGGTGCTGATGGACATGGTGCTGCGGGGCGGGTTGACCGGGGCGGACGCCGCGGAGCGAATGGCCGCCGTGTCCGATGTGCCGGTGGTCTACCTGACGGCGCACTCGGACGATCAAACGATCGAACGGTTGCGGTGCACGGCGCCTTTCGGGTTCCTCTCGAAGCCCTTCGACGAACGCGAACTGTGTATGGCCGTCGCCATCGCACTGGAGCGGCATCAGTTGGAACGACGCGTCCGCGAGAGCGAAGCATGGCTCGAGTTGACGTTGCGATGCATCAGCGATGCCGTGGTGGCTACCGACGAGAAGGGGCGCGTGCGCTTCGTGAATCCGGTTGCGGAAGGGCTGGCGGGACGGCCGATCGCTTCCGGCGAACCGGTGGCCGATGGACATCCTTTCGAATGGGTGCATGAGCAGCTGGGCACGGCGATTCCGGATCCCATTGTCGGCGCGCGGCGGTCCGGACGCACCGTGCCGCTGCCGTGGCGGGCGGCGCTGCGGCGGTCGGACGGTCTGCTGCCCGTCGAAGGCGCCGCCGCCCCGCTGCGGGATACGCGCGGGGGCATCATCGGCGCCGTCCTGGTGTTCCGGGACATGTCCCGGCATCGCCAGGCGGAGGAGGAGATCTTCAAGGCGGAGAAGCTGTCCTCGATCGGCCGGCTGGCGGGCGGCATCGCGCACGATTTCAACAACATTCTGACGTTGATTCTGGGAAACGTGTCGCAGGCCCGGGCGGCCCGAGCCGAGGGCGAAGACGTGGATGCGATGTTGCAGGAGGCGGAAAAGGGATGCGAGCGGGCGCGAAATCTGACGCAGCAGCTTCTCACGTTCGCGGAAGGCGGCGCGCCGATCCGGCGCGCCATGGCCCTCGATGCCCTGTTGCGGGACACCGCGTTGTTCGCGTTGAGCGGTTCTCGTACGCGATGCGTATTCGAGATTCCGGACGACCTGCGCCGCGCGGAGGTGGACGAGGCCCAGCTCGCGCGTGTGGTGACGAATTTGGTGCTCAATGCCGCGCAGGCGACGGCGCCCGGGGCCGACGGCATTCGAGTGGGTGCGCGCAACGTGGACCGGCCGCCTTCGGACGACGGCGGCCCGGTCGGCCCGTGCGTGGAATTCTTCGTCCAGGATCACGGCGCGGGTATTTCCCGCGAGCACATGCGAAAGATATTCGACCCGTATTTCACGACGAAGCCGAAAGGGGTCGGGCTGGGACTGACCGCCAGTTATTCCATCGTCCGACGCCACGGCGGCCGCATCGAGGTCGAATCTCGGGAGGGGGAAGGAACGACGGTTCGGGTGATTCTGCCGGCGGTGGCGGCGGACAAAGAAAAGCCCGATGCGCTGCCCGCCGCAAGGACTGCGGCGCGGGTGTTGGTGATGGACGACGAACCCGGCGTGCGCGCCGTGATGGCCCGCCTGCTCAGCCGGCTGGGCTACGAGGCGGAATGCGCCGAGGACGGCGCGCGGGCGATCGAGCTGTTCGATCGCAACTGGAACGAAGGGCGCAAGTTCGATGTGGTCATCATGGACCTGACGGTGCCCGGCGGCATGGGCGGCGCGGAAGCAGTGCGGGAATTGCGGCGGCGCCACCCGGAGGTGCGGGCGATTGTCTCCAGCGGCTATTCGAACGATCCGATCATGGCGCAATTCCGGGACCACGGTTTCTCGGCGGTGCTGCTCAAACCCTTCACGATGGAGGAGTTGCGCGACGCGGTGCGGCGTGTAATGGCGTGAGGCCTGGCTTGTCAGGCCACCTCAAAATCGCACAGCAGCGGCAGGTGGTCCGAATACGTTACCGGCGGGATCGTAAAGGACTGAACGCAGATTTTCTTGCTGTGCAGCACGAAGTCCAGTTGCCGCCGCGGATTCCAACTCGGGAAAGAAGGGCGTCCCTCGCGATTGGCGCTTTGCAGGCCCGTGGCGGCCAGAAAGAGCCGAATCTCCGGATCGCCCCAGAAGGCGTTGAAATCGCCGGCGACAATGACCGGCTTGCGCACTTCACGGACAAGGCGATAAAGCTCGGCCAGTTGACTCTGGCGACGGCGAAAAGTCAGAGACAGATGCACGAGAAAAATCGTCAGAGTTTCCAGTTCGAGTTCAATCACCAGCCGTTTCATGCCTTGTTCGAAGTAGTGAAAGCGCTGACCGTGAATGCGGTCGCGGGTGACGAAGGCGTTCACCTGCTTGTTGAAGACCGGCACGCGCTGGAACAGGGATCGTTCGTCATACTTGGACTGATAGGCGTGGTATTGCCCCAAGGCGGCGGCGATGTATTCGGCCTGATTGATACGGCCGGAGCGATAGGAGCCGCCGTCCACTTCCACCAGCCCGGCGATGTCGGGATCGAGGCTGCGGATAAACGCGGTCACCCGCTCCAGATTGGACTGGGTGGGGCGCAGATAGCCGCTACAGGGGAAGGGCATGTGAAAATGCGCCCCCGTACCCGCGCAATAACGGATGTTGTAAAGCAGGAATCTCACGCCGACATCATTTAAGCCGTTCGACATGACCGTCGAGAAACACCACGTTGCCGCCGCCTCGATGCCATTGGCCGAGGTAAACGGAGGGCGTTCGGGCCGCGGCGCCGGTTCCGCCGTCGGCCTGGGTGGCCTGATAGAGGAACCCACCGTTCAGCGCCACCACATTGGTCTTCATGTCGCCAAAGAGCACCCGCTGGCTGGCGTTCGTGATGTGGGCCACCACGTTTTCGCTCAGGTTCGAATTCATCGCATATCCGATGACGGCGTCATTGACACCGCAGTTGCGGGGCAGGGCAAAGGTGGGGCAGAGATAGACGCCGATATCTCGGACGGTTGTGCCGATGAAGGGGAAAAGAGCCCCGTTGGTGATGCACGAAATCCCGCTGTTGTTGCCCAGTTGCCGCCGCCAGGTATAACCCGGGGGATAAACCGGCGTGGCGGGAGAGATTCGGGGTTCGTTGACAAAATCCCAGGCTACCCAACCCTTCACATGGTTGTGCGTCCAACGGTTGCCGGCACGGTAGTCTTCCGGGTCGGAAATCCGGCTTCCGGAATAGCTGGCGGCGGCCGGCAGGTGGCCGCTTTGCGCGGCGAAGTTTATGGCGGCCAGGTGCAACTGGCGCAGGTTCGACGCACAGCGGGTGGTCCGGCCGTTTTCCTGAACGTTGAGCAGGGCTGGATATAGCATGGCGCCCAAAAGCAGAATGATCGCCATTACGATCAGCATTTCAACCAGGGTGAAAGCGCTGCGCCGTCGCGTCATGATGGTGTCTCCCTGTCATGTCAACGTATAGCACCGGGCGGGGGAGCAGGCAAGCTGTTGTGCCTCGGGCCGTTTGTGGGAGCGGAGGGCAGACGGGCGTATTGGCAACACGGAGGGCTCAGGCCGGCACGACAGCGCTTGGGCGTAGGCCGGCGGCCGCCGCCCCGCCCGAAAGCGGCGTCCCGCGGCCGCAGTCCGCTGTCCGAGGCTGTGACGGATTTTACAGCTTTTTTGCAAGCCGACAGGCCGAATGGCCTTGCGCCGGGAAATTCTATCCGCCTATAATAACCGTGGAAAGAAGGAGATGTTTTATGCGCCTGCGACTCGGATGGATCGTCATTCTGTTGGCCGTGTTTATGGGGGCCACCGCGAGATCGGCTTTTTCGCAGTGGGCGGCATCGAACTATTTCGATACGGGTTGGACCGCGACCAATCAAACCGGCTTCATGGATCAGACCGATGGCGTGTGGACCGGCTCCAGCGTGCGCATAACCACAAGCCTCGGAAAGGTCAGCCCTGACTACGCCTGCGCGCTGAACGACGCCAGCGCAACAACGAACTCTTGGATACAGAGTCCCTTCCTGCCGGAAGGGGCGGGTGTTATCTCTTTCCACGTCAAGCGGGCGCAAACATCCGGAACCAACATCTTCGTGTTGGAGCGATCCTTTGATGGCGCTATATGGTCGGTACTGCCCGGCGCGACTTATACGAACGCCGTTTCAGCCTCTTTCACGAACATCACCTATCCGGTTAACGCGCATACGGGGTTGTTCTTGCGACTTCGCAAGACGACAGAAATGCCGCTTACAAGCGCGCTGTACCTCGTGATCGACAACATCGAAGTCGGCTTTCCGCCGGTGGCTGTGACGATTACCAATGTGACTACCCAACCGGCTTTCCCCGAGGAAGGGCAGGGGGTTTCCATCCAAGCCTCTGCGATTCCGCTGGGGGTGATATCGAATCTGGCGTTGACCGCTTACTGGCGGGCGGGGATTGCCGGCGGCTGGACGGCGATCGGCATGGCATCCAATGCCCCCAACAGCTATGCAACCACCGGCGCTATTCCGGGGCAGGCGGCCGGCGTGACGGTCCAGTACTACATCGGCGCGACGTTTCAGGGCCGCGACGCGACCCCCACCAATTTCCCGGCGGCCGGGTCCAATGCGCCGCTGTCCTATCTCGTGGCAGCCAAATCCTATTCATCGGCCTATGAGCATCTGTGGGTCGAAGGGCATCTGGCTACCAACCTCTATTTGGTGGCTGATTCAAGCTGGCAGGGGGTGGCCACGGCCACCGGCCCGACCGTGAATGCCGCGTTTCGCTTTGTCGGCGTCACAACCAACGTGCCGCCGGCGACCAACCGGTGGGGCGAGGCGGACCAAAGCGACTTCGATTTGCTCATCGACGGAACGGCGGAGTCGTTCATCAATCCGGCGACGACGAACATCGTGATGCCCGGCACGAACACAGGCCAGTTTGTTTTCACGTTCAACGACACCAATCTGGCGTACTCCGTCAACCAATGCTGGTTCCAGGATTTTGACGCGTGGCCGACGAACGGCGTGTTCACCAATGGCGGCTGGATCGTGTCCGGGGGACTGGTCGTGCACGACACGAACCGGATGTACCGTTTCCGAAGCGCGCAGATTACCAACAGCGGGTCGGCCTATCTTCGCTCTACGCTGCTGCCGGAGGGGATCGGCGAGATCAGCTTCCAGTACCGCAACTGGCAGACCAACGGGAACCCGGCTACCCGCTGCGTCATTCAGAAATCCGTCACCGGCGGCCCCTCGGCCGGCGAGTGGGTGACGATTCACACGCTGACGAACATCAACAACGCCGCATTCAACCAGTTCCGACTCACGGTAGAGGACCGTCAATTCCGCTATGCGCGGATTCTAGTGGATACCACCAATGCGACGCTATGCCTTGACGAGGTGTTGATCGGCGCGCCGTATTATTCCGGGGTGGCCATTACCAATCTCACGCATCAGCCGACCGCGCCGACAGCGACGAATTCTGTTACGGTCAGCGCGGAGATTCGCCCGCTTTCGGGCGCGTCTAATGTGACGGCCACGCTCTATTACCGGTCGGGAACCAACGACGCATTCACGCCGATCACCATGACGCATACGGGTGGCTTCCAGTATGTGACCAGCTCGCCCATTCCGGCCGGGATCGGCCCTGATGGTGGCGCCGGAATTGTTCAATACTACGTGCAGTGTGATTTTCAAGGCTATCAGAGTTCGCTCACCAGCCCCTCTTTTGCGCCCGCGTTGGGTAGCAACGGACCAAGCTCCTGCGTTATTGCCCGCTCTTCGGTGGCGGTTTCTGGGCTTCAACCCATGCCGTCTCCGCCGCTGCTTTACACGAACACCGGTTTCGAGGTTTTCATCGAGCCGCAGGCGGTGGCGTCCGGCATTTCGGCCACGCTCTATTATCGGCTGGGCGATGCGGGCGGTTTTTCGGCGTTGCCCATGATTCACACGGGCGTGTCGAATCGTTATGTGACGGTCGGTAGCATTCCGCCACAGAACGTGGCCGGGCAGCCGTTGTACTACTATCTGACGGCTCAATTCGCCGGGGCGAACCCCATCAGCCCCACGAACTTCCCGGTCGGGGGCGCGCCGGGGCTGGTGACGTATCTGCGCCTGCCGCCTTACGCGAGCGCCTACACAAACGTGGCGGCGAGCGGCAGCATCACCAACAACCTCCTGCTCGCTTCCAACGGCTTCTGGCGCGGAGTGGCGGTGGTGAACGCCCTGACCAACGGCAGCTTCGTTTTCGTCGGCCAGAACGGCGGATTGACCCTTTGGGGGGACTCGAATCCTCCGGCGACCAACCCGCCGCTGGATGGGGTGGCGCAAGCGGGCGGGTCAAACATCGTAATGGCCGGCGCGTATTCCGGACCGCTGATGTTCACGTTTGACGAGTCGTCGGGCGTTTATGCCATACGGCGAGGGGCGTACGTGAACTTCGACGATTGGGCGGTAACCACGTATGGCGTGCACACCAACGCGGATGGCTGGGTGCTTTGGAATGGCCGCGCCACCGCCGGCGGAGCGGAAACGAGTCAGACGTTCCAGGCGACCGGTCGCTCCGGCGTCCTCAACGGCCAGCCCAACACCAACGGCCTGTCGTTCATCCGCTCGCCTTATCTCGAGTATGGCATTGGCGAGATCAGTTTCCGGTACCGCAACTGGGAGACTGACGCCGTGCCGCCGGCGGCGTTTGCTGTGCAGGTGGCGGCGTCTCCCACCTCGACCACGTGGCAGACCATCGCGACGGTGACGAATATTCTGACGCAGGATTTCGTTGAATTCTCCGTGGCGCGGTCGGACCGGGAGCATCACGCGGTGCGCATTGTCGGCAACCCGTTTAGTGGCGCCGCGCAATTGCTGCTTGATGAGATCATGATAGCCGAGCCGATGGCAGGCGTGGCGTTTACGAATCTAACCCATAGTCCGCCGTCGCCGACGGTTCTCGATCCAGTGGAGGTGTCGGTGGAGATTTCGCCGGTGCTGCGCGCATCGAACTTGTCCGCCGTGGTCTGGTTTCGGCAGGGCACGAACAACTACGACTACCGGCTGATGACCAACGACTACGGCAATCATTTCGTGAC
>CALHGX010000001.1 GCA_938031185.1 uncultured bacterium | reverse complement strand
GCGTATCCGGAAGGGCGATATCTCGCTCGTGGTAATGGGCAGCCAGGGAAGGGGCTTCATCGGCGAGATGTTGTTGGGCAGTGTCAGCCATGCCGTGGCCCGAAAGTCGCTGGCGCCGGTGCTGCTGGTGCCGGCGGTGCGCTAACGGAGGATGGGATGCGCGGGAAGGACGCAAGAAAGGAACCGCGGGAAAGGGATGATTCGTTGAGACCGTTCCGGGCGCAGAACATCCCCGCCTACCTTGCGGTGCTGGTGGCCTGGGTGGTCAGCGCGGGTGTGATCGCAGCCCTCGCCGCGGGAAGGTTCGATGCAAAGCCCACGGCGGTTGGATTCTGGGTTCTCGCCCTGGTGTCCGTGATGGTCGGGATGGCGATCATGTTCGTGGCGTCCCTGCTCAACCTGGCAAAGATGAGGGTCGGTTTGATGCGCTTGGCTCAGGGAGATGTGGACCCACGCATTCCGCCGGTATGGTGTCCCGTGCTGACGGCGGCTACCCATGCCGTGACGTCGTGCGCCGGGCGATTGAGAGAAACACAAAAAGCAGAGGAAAGGAGCATGAAATGACAACGGAAACGCCCAAGAAGAAAGCTGTTCTTTTCTGCACGTGCAGCGGGGCGTGCCCCAGCATGACGAAGATTGATTTCTGGAAGTTGGCGGAACGCGTGCGGCTGGAGCTCGGCGACCAGATCGAGTTCATGGCCCTACACCCCCGGCTGTGCGAACCGGACGGCGAGCGCTTCATGGCGAATACCGTGAAGGACGGCATTCTGTTCATCACCCCGGCCTGCAAGGAAATGAAGCAGCAGAAGCTGCTCCGGGACGGCTTCGAAAAGTCGGGCGTTCCGATGGACGACGCCCACTGGAAGCCGATCAGCATGGCCATGCTTGATACCGACACGGTCTTCGAGAAGATCAAGGCCGCCGTCGAAGGACGGGCGGAGGAGACGACGGCATAGGAGGTTTACCGTGAAGCAACGCGCATACATGGGGATTCCCCGCGAGGAGATCGCGTGGAATCCGACCATTGACGAGGAGAAGTGCGTCGGTTGCGGGCAATGCATGGAGGTCTGCCCGAACGGTGTCTTCGAGATGGACGAGGCGGCCGGCAAGATGAAGGTGGTCAGCCCGACCAACTGCGTTGTGCTGTGCGACAAGTGCATGGCGTTTTGCGACCAGGACGCGCTGTCGTTTCCCGACAAAGAGGCGACGAAACGGTTTGTGGCGGAACGTTTGCGGGCCGCGGCGCAACAGGCGAAGGCGTCCGATGGCAAGCGTTGAGGACACCACCGGGCGCGACGCCCTGCTGAATGCAGCCGACCTGAAGTCAGGCAAAGTGCTTGACATCGGGATGGGCGGCTGCGCCTGCATGGCATTCTATCTAGCCCACAAAGGCTTCGACGTGACCGGCATCGACCGTTCGTCCCATGCCGTACACCGCGCGCGGGAGAGCGCCAAAGGCAAGCGGCTCAAGGGCGCGTTCGTCGCCCGCCGGGCCGACGCGACGAAATTGCCTTTTGATGACGGCGCGTTCGATGTCGTTATCTCGTTCCATTCTTTGCATCACATCAACCGGCCCGTTCTCGCTCTGCGCGAGATGTTTCGCGTCTGCCGTCCCGGCGGCAAGGTTTTGATCTCGGACCTGAATCCGACCGGAAGCAAACTATACAAGCACAAGCACGACGCCGCCCGGTTGCTGGCCGCCGTCGAGCGCGAAGCGCGCAGGCTCGGCGCCGGCGTCAAGACGACCGATACCCGCCTCGACCGGCTGTTCGTGTGTGCCAAGGAAGGGTAGCCATGCTCTATCTGCTGGATACGGCCAATCGAGAGGAGATTGCCGTTTTGATCGAGCAGTTTCCCATCGCAGGCGTCACGACGAATCCAACGATCCTCGCTCGCGAGTCGGAACCGTTTGAGGAACTTGTGCGCGGCATCCGCGCGACCATCGGCCCGGAGCGGATGTTGCATGTACAGACATCATGCGAAGACCCCACAAGGATTGTCGAAGAGGCGCTCGCTTTGCGTGACCTTGCCGGCCCGCCTTTCTTCGCCAAGGTTCCCGTAACGGCGCTCGGCATTCAAGCCATCATGCGTCTGAAGAAGCAGGGGGTCGGTGTCACGGCAACATCCGTGTTCACGCAGCAACAGGCATTGATCGCCGCGCGGGCCGGCGCCGATTTCGTCGCGCCCTATGTCAACCGCCTGGATAATATCGCCAGCAACGGCGTGGCGGTGGTCAATGACATCGTGCATCTGTTCCGCCTGTACGGTCTGTCGACGCGCGTCCTCGCTGCGAGTTTCAAGAATGTCGAGCAGGTCCACGAGGTCAGCATGGCCGGCGCCCATTGCGCCACGGTTGCGCCCGAGTTGCTCAAACTACTTCTCTACCATCCGCTAACCGACATGAGCGTGGCCGAGTTCAAAAAGGATGGACCCGGCTGCCCACGCTGGTCGTCCGATGTCGAGCCGGAGCCTCCGGCATGAGCGCCGACCTCTTGAAATCGTTGTTGCGCGAGGCCGGCATTACCGTCAATGGCCCAAACCCGTGGGATCTCTAGGTTCACAACGAGAAGCTCTACTCTCGGATCTGGCGGGAGAAAAGCCTGGGCCTGGGCGAAGCCTACATGGACGGCTGGTGGGACTGCGAACGCGTGGACGAATTCATCTACCGGCTGTTGCGAAGCGGGATCGAGAACAACGTGCGAGGCAACCTGGGGTTGCTATTACGTGCGCTGCCCTGGCTGCTGCTCAACCTCCAGTCAAAGGCGCGCGCCCGGATCATTGCCGATCGCCACTACAACCTGGGCAACGATCTGTTTGCCGCTTTTCTGGACCCGTACATGCAATACAGTTGCGCCTTTTTCGAAGGCACGGACGATCTGGAGCAGGCGCAGTTGAACAAACTGGAAATGATTTGCGCCAAGCTTGATCTCGCGCCGGGCGATCATCTGCTCGACATCGGCTGCGGCTGGGGCGGCCTGGCCAAATATGCCGCCGAGCGGTACGGCTGCACCGTCACTGGTGTCAATATCTCCAAGGAGCAACTCGCTTTCGCCCGCGACTTCTGTAAAGGACTGCCGGTGCGCTTTCTGGATTGCGATTACCGGGCCATCGAAGGCCAGTTCGACAAGATCGTCTCGGTGGGGATGTTCGAGCATGTCGGGTCGCGGAACTATCGGACCTATTTTGACGTTGTCCGCCGCTGCCTGAAGCCAGACGGCATATTCCTGCTGCACACCATCGGGAGCAACACGTCCGGCAGGGGCGGCAGCGAACCATGGATATCGAAATATATCTTTCTCAACAGCATGCTGCCGAGCATTGCGCAAATCGCCAAGGCGGCCGAGCGCGGTTTCGTCATCGAAGACTGGCACAACTTCGGGCCGCACTACGACAAAACCCTCATGGCCTGGCAGGCGCGTTTCCAAGCCGCCTGGCCGCGATTGGAAGGGCTGAAATACGACACGCGCTTCAAACGCATGTGGGACTATTACCTGCTCTGCTGCGCCGCGGCCTTTCGCGTTCGCCATACGCAGCTCTGGCAGGTCGTCATGACCCGAAGCGGGACGGGGAGACCGCAACCCTGTTGCAGGCGGGAGCACGGGGCTGCAACTCGAACGAGCCAAGGAGAAACGGTCTCTTGGCAATGAGGACATAACGTGCGTATTCCGTGAAAATGGCAAGCGTCGCGGTGGTGAAACAGCAGTCAAACCGCTATCTTCACCAGGTCGAGGACGGAGAGGAGGCCGTCGTGACCGCGTGCGGCAGTGGCAATTCCGTCGGATGCGAGCAATTGACGCGCGTGGCCCCCTGAAAGGGTGCTATTCGTCAGCTGGGGGTGAAACCCTTGGGCGGCTGAGATCGGTGTCTGGGCGGGTCAAATGGCGATGGACAGCAATGGACAAGATGGACGGTCGGATGGGCTGATCCCGAAGCACGGCGGGTTTCGGAAGCTCAAGAGCTTTCAGGTGGCGCAGCTTCTCTACGATGTCACGGTGCGGTTCTGCGACCACTACATTCAGCAGCGCAGCCGCACTCATGATCAGATGGTACAGGCGGCGCGGTCCGGCGTGCAGAATATCGCCGAAGGCAGCGTGGCCAGCGGCACATCCAGAAAGATGGAACTCAAGCTCACCAACGTGGCTCGCGCGAGTCTCCAGGAACTGCGCCTGGACTACGAAGACTTCCTGCGCCAGCGCGGCCTGGCGCTTTGGCCCCCGGCCGACCCGCGCCGCCAGGCGCTGGTGGCCCGCCGCTGCCGGACGGCGGACGAAGCGGCGCGGTGGGTGAAAGAGACGGCCCAGAGGGAATGGAAAGATGGACTGAATGGACGAGCTGGACAGTCCATTTCGTCCATTCGGTCCATCCAGCGCCTCTATGCCCAGACCGCCGCCAACGCGGCGCATGTCCTTTGCGGCGTGGCCATGGCTCTGCTCGACCGGCAGCTTCAGGCGCAGGCGCGCGCTTTCGAGACCGAGGGCGGATTCACGGAGCGGCTTTACAGGACGCGCACGGCCAGAAGGACCTCACATGAAAGGAAACCATGAAACGCATGGATGATCGGATTCGGGAGAAGGTTCGGCAACGGTACGCGGGCATTGCCACGAGCGGAACGAGCGGGTGCGGGTGCTCGACAGCCTCCTGCTGTTCGCCGCAGGCGCCCTCGGCCAAGGCGCAATCGGCGAAGCTCGGGTACTCGAAGAAGGACCTGGAGGCGGCGCCGGAGGGCTCAGATATGGGGCTGGGCTGCGGGAATCCGCGGGCCATTGCCGGGCTCAAGAAGGGCGAGGTCGTGCTGGACCTGGGCGCCGGCGGCGGGTTCGACTGCTTCCTGGCCGCGCGACAGGTGGGGCCGCGCGGGCGGGTCATCGGGGTGGACATGACGCCGGAGATGGTGGCCAAGGCGCGCGAGAATGCCCGCAAGGGCGGGTTCAAGAACGTCGAGTTCAGGCTGGGCGAGATCGAGCACTTGCCCGTGGCGGACGCGAGTGTGGATGTCATCCTCTCGAATTGCGTGATCAACCTTTCCCCGGACAAAGAACAGGTGTACCGGGAAGCGTATCGCGTCTTGAAGCCCGGCGGGCGACTGGCCATCTCCGATGTCGTGGCCATCAAGCCGATTCCGAAGGCCGTGAAGGAGGATTTCGAGAAGCATTCGGGATGCGTCGCCGGGGCGCTCCACGTTCGAAAACTGGAAGGGCTGTTGCGGGCCGCCGGATTCCGCGACGCCCGCGTGAGGATCAACGAACAGAGCCGGGAGTTCATCAAGGACTGGTTTCCCGGCAGCGGCGTGGAACAGTATGTGCGATCGGCAGACGTGCAAGGAATAAAGCCTGGAAAGGCGGGGCGACGATGAAAGCATTAGCGGTGATAGAGGCCGAATCTGCGGGTTCCAGACGCAGATCCATGTGGACAGCGACGACGCGCAAAACGTCACCTTCAAGATTGCCAGCGGGTGTGAAAAAGCGTTGAAGGGCAAGGCCAAGGTGGTATGCGTGGGCTTTGACGACCCCCGAGACCGGCCAAAGGCGCAAAGACCGAAAAGGAAGCTCTCGGGCACTACCGCCGTGTGCGTGACGAGATCAGAGCGTTTGTGGAGAGCCTGCCCCAAGGGCTCTCGGAGTCACGGCAACGCGCTTGACAACACGGGAGCGATGCGACCCGTTGCGGTGAAGAGGAACAGTTGTCCCGTGCTCGCGCGGACCAGCAGTTCCCCTTCGCGCAGAGGATGGGCGCTCCCCGAAAGGACACTGCTCGGCTTCAGGACCCGATGGGTTTCCCGAAGCGCTTTGCGCCGGCCGATAGGGCGTGGAGGAGGCCGTAGAGCAGGACGATATTCATGATCGCATCCGGCCGTCCGGTGGCGCAATTTAACAGGATCATTCGCACGTTCCGCAGGCCATGCGTCGCCGCGAGTTGCTTGGCCGCTTCAATGGCCAAGGGATTGATGTCGGCACCTTCGTAATCGTCAAAAAGAGAGCTGTCCATTGTGGACCAAGTGCGCCGTACTGGCCCATCGCCTTTGCGCAGAAGGACCCCATCGTTCCTGATTTTGTCCAGTCCCAGAAAACGGACCTTCTTGAAGAGCAATCCGATTTCTGTTCCGTTCGCCAAAGAGATTTTTGTGATATGGTCCTTTCCCACATATGTTCGCGCCTGAGAACGTTTCTCTTCCTTCACGCTTTAGTGAGATTCAACAATCTGGCGCCATGCGGAGGTGCGACGCAACGCCATCCGTTGGAAACAAGGCCAAGGTCCATTTTGGCCCACACATCACGGGCTCGGACGGCGCCAGCCAACTGGAGCAGCGAAAAATCCAGTGGCATTTCGTCTGTTTGTTCGCCCAGGTTGAATATTCCCACCGCGACAGCGCCATCCGACAACTCACGCGAATGCAGCAACATATGGCGAGGCGGTCGCCCGTGCCGTGGCGTCTGCAACAGTTCCAGGGTCCGCTGAGCCGGCCGTCCCAACCGATCCTGGTTGATGGCAAGAACTTCTTCGTTGGCAAACAACCGAAGCTCGAAATCACTCAATTCCGCCAGATTGCAACTGAGAAGGAGCGGAGAAGGATAAAGCGCCCAGAACGTCATATGGGCGACTTGTTCAGCAGGTGTTAACCGGCAGGGTTGGGTGGTGCCCTGATCCTTGAATTGCGGCCCCAAGGCGAGCATATCTAGGTCGTACCAATGCGAGGGGCCGATATGGGGACGCCAGTTTTCGTTCTGGACCTCTTCCGCAAAGAAATGATTGCGGACAAGCCAATCCCAGCGGTCCGCGGTATCATGAATACCGCGGAACATGTGGCACCAACGTTTGTAGGTTTCCACATGGACCAGCCGCGCATCGGTGCAAATGCTGAAAATCACATCACGGGGGCACTCCTTTAGCAGACGGCCCATGCGCTCTGTGGAAACGGGGTCGGTGCCCAGCCAGTCATATTTCAGAAAATCGAATTCCCACTGAACCCATTGTGCCACGTCGGCGGCCTCATGTTTTTCGAGTCCCACGTAACGATCGGCGGGCACAAAGCCAAACACGAGGCTGTTACGCATGCTTCGATAGGCCGGGTCCGGATCCGGCTCGCCGCTGGAACAACCAATCAAGGGTGGCCCATCCCAATCGGCTTTAGCCTCTGCATCGGAACAGCCCCATGGCTTGGTCCATGGCGTTGAGTACAAACCGAATTTCAAGCCCAGCCGGTGAATGTGGTCCGCCAGCGCCTTCATGTCGGGGAATTTGCGATTGGGCTGAATGGCGTTCCAAAGACCGCCTCGCACGCCCTGCCAGCAGGAATCCACGTTCACGTAGGTGTAGCCTCGTGCGGCCAGCCCTTGGGAAACCAAGGCGTCGGCCGCCTGCCGCACTTTGTCCGCATCCACCCAGCGGCGCCAGGCGTTCCAACTGTTCCACCCCATAGGCGGAGTCAGCGCAAGCCCCCGACCGATGGCGATCTCCAGTTCGCGTTCGGCCGTGCCATGCCGATTGGTGGCCTTGAGCAGCACGCGCCATTCGCCTTCGCACGGAACCTGACCGGTGATGTGACCGGTGTGTGCGTCAAGGCGAAGTCCAGGCGGAAGCCCCTCGGCGCCGAACACAAGGGGGCGTTCTCCAGTAACGGGAACGGCATAAAGAAACGGCTTGTTTGCCGACGCCCCCGTTACGCTCGGTCCGTTGATGACCGGCGCGCCTTCATTCCAGGGGCTTACCCGGGCCAACGGAAAAGCGTTCATGCCAACCCCGCGTTTGGCCAAACGGACGGCACTTCAAAAAGATCCATCCGCTCTACGGTGACCGCACCATCAACGCGCGCCTCTATGCCGCTTGCGCGTTTCAACGCGTAAAGCGGAAGGTAAACGATGCCTTGGCGTCCAAAAACTTCAATACTGCCCCGATCCACGAGGATGTCCAGTTCTTCCACGCCTGGCCCCGTGGTGTTGGGCGCCTTCCAAGGCCCGAAACGTATTTCGCGGGCTGCGATATCGAAGGAGAGTTCCCGCCCTTGGAAAGTCCAATGAACCGCTCGGGCTTGGCGCAGGTCCAGCCGGGCGCGGATTCGAAATCCGTCCCCCGTTAGCCCTTCAAATAGGGCGTTGTTCAAGGGCGCGTTGACATGCGTGCGCAAAGACCGGCATAGCTTGTCGAGTTCGCGCGCCGGCCTGGCATGGAGACGGGGCCCGTTGGCGGTGGAATGTAGCGTCAGTTCCACCGGTGTGCCCATCTGTTGATTGAACGGCATGCCGGGAAAATCGCTGGCCTGCAGCCACGGGATTTGAATGCGCCGTCCGTCCGGGACGTCGCTGAACGTCTGGGCGGCATAGCCGCTAGCCCTTTCGCGGCCGCCCATATAGATCTCGAACGGCCCTTGTTCGGGGGTGAAACGCCAGCCGTCAAAGGCGCCGATAAGGTATTGTCCGTCCGCCGTCCAGAATATCCATCGTTCCTTGTTCGGGTCGCCATCCAGCGGCAAAGGGAACAGATCGGGGCATTCTCCATTGCACGGGATTACCAGTTCACTGGCCTGTTGCCACTCGCGCAGATTAGGCGAGCGAAGCAGCGCGAAGCGTTGAGGTGTGTGACTCAGCAGGCCGCAATTCTGCTGCGCTCCGCCTTCGGTGAGATACAACGCCATGACCCAGCTTTGTGAGGGCGCATGCCAAAAGACTTTTGGATCCCGGTTGCCGCCGGCGATGTGTCGGACCACCGGATTGCCGGCATATTTCCGGAACGTCTTTCCGCCATCTGTGCTGTAGGCCAGGCACTGCGTGTAGGGAGGCTTGTTGGGCGCGTGCTCGCCGGCCGCTGTGTAGAGGAGAACCAATGGAGGCCGGCTGCCTTCGCCCAGTCCACTGGTGTTTTTCCAGTCCACCACGGCCGAGCCGGAGTACATGGTGCCTAAATCATCCGGCAGCAGTGCGTCTTGATCGTCTTCCCGCCAGTGAAAGAGGTCTTCGCTGACGGCGTGCCCCCAGGACATGTTGCCCCAGTTCCATCCGAAAGGATTGTGCTGGTAAAAAAGATGGTACCGGCCTTCGAAAAACGCGCAGCCGTTGGGATCGTTCAGCCAGCCTCGGCGGCTGGTGAAGTGAAACAGCGGGCGCAGCGGTTCGCTGTACGCGCGCGAAAACCCTTCTGGCTGATCCGTCCAGCGAACCACTTCGGGTAACCGGCGCGCAGCCGTCTCGTCACCCGTCACTTCGACGCGCAATGGACCGCCGACATATCGTTCCAGGTTCAGCGGCGCCAGAAAATCATGATCCGTTGCCGTGCCTAGTTCGACTTCAAAATGCGTCATCCAGCCGTCCGGTGCGGTTAAGATCAACTTGATCCTGGCGGCGCCCGTTTTGACTGGAACGTGCAGCCAGCGCTTCGGAACAATCCACTGTGTTTGGTTCATTGTGTGGTCCTTTTAGTCCTTCTGTTCGTGGCCCAATACATGCAGACTCTTCCTGGCCGCATGACGCACTTCTGGATCGCCCTCCGCCGCAAACTGGCGCAGGAGCTTGAGAGAAGCTGCATCTCCACCCACTTGGCCCAGCCATTCGGCAGCTTTTCTCCGGATAGGGTAGAAATCGTCCGGCGGCGTGGTCTTGACGATTACCTTGGCCGACCGGGGCTGCCCTTGCCGTCCCAGTGCCACAATAATCTGTTGCCGCACCATCCAGTAGTTGCCTTCCCCTTCCTTATAGGAGGAAGGCGGCGGTTCGGCCAGCAATTGTTTTTCGAGCGCCGGGACGACGCGCGGATCCCGCACGAAACCCAAGGTTTCGGCAGCGCGTAAGCGGCTGAGCGGATCATCTGCGCGAAGTTGCTCGAGCAGGGCGTCCACGTCGGTTCGCTCACCGCCGCATGGCAGCAACACCATCGCCCCGTCGCCATCCGCGGTGGGCGTTACGTCGCAGCCGTTCACTTGCACGGGAAGCGACACGCCATGACTGAACCGCAGGCTCCAGGACTTGCTGGAAGCGATGCGAATTTGAATGCGATCCAGCGCTTCCAGTTGGAGTTCCAACTCCGGCCCGTAGAAAGCCAGGCGCAGGTTGAGCGCGAGGGGCCCGATGGTGATTACGTCGCCGGCCAAAGCCAAGTCAGTTGGCTCGCTGGCGCGGAACCAGAATCGCCGGTCATCGCCTCGGCGTGCTCGGCTCCAAGCCCATCCGCCATCCGCGCGCAACACGCCCATTGCCGCGTCGGTGGTCCATTGCCCTCGCGAGCGGACGGTGTGCGAAGGATTGTCGAACAGCAGTAGACTCCGTTGGCGGCCAATCCGAACCTCGGCCGTGCCGGGTGCCGTCAAACGGGCCGTGACTTTTTCCGCGGGGCGTGTCACCCACAAACGAGCCGGTCCATCGAACAAGCGGCCAGGCGTTGGGCATGGGACCCCTTTTCGAACCGGGCCGGGCGGAATAAACGCGTGAACGGCCAGCAGATGACGACCAGGCTTGGCCGCCTTCGTGAGGTCCAAGAAAACGGGCAGCAGTTCGTAGTGCCCTTCGTGAGCCATTTTGAGTTCGCTGTCGTCGACTCGAATGCCGTCCAAGTACACACGAAATCGAAACGGTGGCCGGCCTAGCTCAAGCAACAATCGTCGTCCTCGTGGCAGGGAGGGGATTTCAACCCACTTGCGGTACCAGCCATCCTTGACCGACATCGGTTCGCCGGCATTGATCCAGGATTCGCTGATGCCTAGCGTTCGCCATGTGCTGTCATCTGTGGTCGTTGCGGCGGGCGTTTCATCGGCCGCGTCCTTCCCTGCCAGGAAGCGCCAGTCTGCGGATACGTCCGCCACCAGCGTCTTAAGGTTTTGCGGCACCAGTGCCGTGAGAAACTCGATGCCTTTGTCGCGCAGCGTGCGATCATAGGCCTGACTGTACGTGGTGGGGTTCTGGGGCGGAGGCAGCCCGCGACGCTGCTGATCATACGTTTGGCTGGAATCCATTCCGAAGCCGGGGACGTCTTTCAAGGTGGCGCGGCCGCGATCCAGCGGCAGCACGTCAAGCTGGATCCTCGCCGACGCCAGCTTTTGCTGTGCGCCGTTTCCTTGCAGTTGGACTTCGGGGCGGAGATAGAGACGCCACGTGAAATCGTGTGTCCGATCCGTGACCACTCGGTCATGCACAAACCAGAAAGTCTCATCCACCAACGTGGACCGACGAACTACCTGGCGGACATCGGGATATTCCCCATAGATTTTTGCGGCATCGGCCGCCACGCTGCGAAGGCCGGGCAAATCCACCAGGTCGAGCCCCTGCCCCTGGATTGTCTTATCCTGGGTGAACTCCACATGGGTGCCGTGTTTGTGCACGTACCAATACTGGCCATCCAAAAGGATGCAGGAATGCGTTCCGAGCGCGCCCATGCCGACGTTGATTTTCTTTGCGCCGGTTTCTCGCACGACCGGCAGTGTGACAAGCCGCGGATCCGTAGCAATCGGACTGTCGGGCGATGGCGTGCCATCAAAGGTGAGCGGCTGTCCGAAAGCCTCCAAATGAATGGCATTCGGATCGCAGTGTTGACGTCCCGGCGGGAATACCGTCGAGTCCCAAACCTGCAGGAGCTGCAATTGCTGGGCCTCATCCACCACACGACCGGCGATGTGCGGATTAAGAAAACTGGTGGCCCGAAAAGGCGGCGCGTCCGTGACGCCATCGGGGAAGAAAATGAGCGACCAGATTTCGTCGTCGAATCCCCATGCGAAGAGGTTGAGTCCCTGCTCGCCACGCACAAAGCGCACATAGCTGAGTGCCATCTCCTTCTGGTTGCTGCGTGCGGCGCAGTAGATTTTGGTGAAAAGGTTCGTGGAGGCCGTCATGTAGCCGTAGTGGTCAATCGGAGGCATCAGGCCGCTTGGGCTGGTCATCCGGAGGCCGAATTCCAGCACGTCTCGCACGGTAATCCGGTTGGGGCCAACGATACGGTTGAACCAATCCTGGCTGGTGACGGCTTCTGCGAACGCGCAGCCGAGCGCCGCCATGGGCGCCACCACGTCCATGTAGTAGGTGGAGCCTTCTCCGGTGTAGGCGCCTGGGAAGAAACGCTCCAGTTGCCAGTTCCAATGCTTCAAGCCATGCGCGAAAAGCGCCTGGGCGAGCGGGTCGGCGCCGCGCCGGTAGCCGAAAAGGTAGCCGAAGGCCATGCAAGCCACTGCCATCGAAAGCCCCTGATTGTTGGTATGCGGCGGCGTGCGGGAATCGAGAAACTGCGCCGGGTACAGCCATCCGTAGCGCACCAGTTGTTCAGCCCATCCCCTTTTCTCCTCTTCCGTGAAAAGTCCCGGCTCGTCGGCGATCCAGTCATAGGCCACCGCCCAGCGCATCAAGGGGGCCGAATGGCACCATGTGTGCATCTGAGCGCCGGCATGAAATCCCCAAACCCGACACTCGGCGTCCAAAGTGCTCATCCGGCGGCGGAATCCCTCCGCCGCTTTCTCCAGGCAGGCTCGATTGCCGGTCAGCGCCCCCACGAAGAATGCGGCCAAGGCGCCTTCTTCCGGCTCCTGCACGGCCCGCGCCTGCACTCGCCGCCAGACGGCATTCATTGGCGGGGGTAGGCGCCGCAGTTTTTCCAGCATTGAATTCGTGTCACCGATCAACATCCGGTCCATACGGTCTTCCCTTTAGAGTTTCTGCGCCTAGGAAATGGCCAAAACGTACCAACTTCGTTTGGGAATGCAATTCAGCGCACAACGCTCTGTGGGGGGCGGAGCGCCGAGTTCATGCGGCTCTTGTTTTTCTGTTCTGGCCGGCTCGGCTGATGGCAAAAGCCTTTTGACAGGTCAGAAGTTGTGTGAAACAATTTTACCAGCGTGTGGTTTCAGGTGATGCGCGCGTTTGTCACAGGTCTTCTATGGGGATCATTGGCGGTTGTCTTACTCTTTGGCGTGGCCCGTTTCGCGATTGCCGCGCCGCTGCACAATCCCCAGCAGGGGTTTTCCCTTGATGTGCCGGACGATTTTGTGGAACGCCCCTTGCCTGAGGAAGCGGGGCCCCAATTGCTCCACCTTTTTACCCGCCGCGGAAGCGATGGGCAGGGGGATGCGTGGCTGACCATCTTGCGCGCCGGTCGAAACGTCGAACAGGAGCAGGCGGAGTGGCGAGTCCGAGCCGAAGAGAATTATCTTATCCAGCGTTCCTATCTCGAGCCATTGACAATACAGGCGGCGGCTGATCGCCCCGCAGATGTCGAGGATCAACGCCCTTTGCGAGTCCAGCGCGCGCGTGTGCCGGCCACACCGCGCGACATTGAAATCCGGCTCCAAAGTCGGACGATGCCAACGGGGGAAATGGAACAAACCATGAACTCGATCGTGGCTTCACTTCATGTGCCGGATCCTTCCGAGGCACAGCCGTTTCCCTTGTGGGCCAAAGCGCTGGCCTATTTCCTGGTGGCGCTGGCGGTGATCATCGTAGCCGTCGTGCGGCCAGGTTGAGCCGGAGCGTACGGCGACTCACACTTCCGCCGCCTTGAGCAAGGCGGTGGCCTCTGCGGGAGAGGCCGCGGTCATGCCGATCAAGAACTGCTTCAACCGGGAGCCGAATTCCCGCTTAAGCGCGTGCAAGCTGTCCAGCGTGTCGCAGCGGATGAACAGTTTCTTCCCCGCTTCCACGGTCTTGTGGTAGTAGGGCCACCAGCGGCGATCCGCAGGTGGTTCTGCCCCCGCGCCCGCTGTCCACTGGATCATGTCCAGAGCCGGGATGGACAACAGGTGGTCATGATGCGGCAAGGCTCCCGGTCCGTCCCAATGATACATGGAGTAGGAAACCCGCTCGCACATCTCCACCAGCACGGGCTTCATGAACTCGCCGAACATGTCCGGCGAAATCATGGCGGAGAAGTCGCACTGGAACTTGGCCATGCGCCCGGGCGCCCAACACCAGAACACGGAGCCGCCGACCTCGTCGCGAATGAGGTCGTACCATACGTCGTAGGCATGAAAGTATCGGTCCGTGATTTGGCGGAGACACCGTGCCACCCACTCCGGTCGCTCCACTAGGTCAAACAGTAGCCGCTCCGTTCCGCGCATGCCGGCCAAGGTGTCCAGCCCTTCGATCAAGTCGGGAAATTGGAGCAGAAACTTCCGCCGGCCGATGCGCAGTTCCTCTTGGGCGAGGCGAAGGCTGAATTGCCAGTAGAAACCGTCCTTCTGCAATTCGAACCGCGCCTGATCCGGATCCTCAATGAACGGCTCAAACCAGACGGTGCCCGGTTGCTCGACCCCCTGGCACCCCAGGTAAAGCGCCAAGGTGTTGGGTCCCAGATCGGGCGACACCACCGGCACGGCTTCCCCCATGTACCAAGTGGCGACGCATGCGCGGGCGGCCAGATTCACTCGGTAGTCGAAATCCCGCGTGGAATAGTCCGTGACCCATCCCGGCGGCTCGGGCAGCACGGGCACCGACTCCACCGGCGTTTCTCTGGGGGCGGTGATCAACATCGCCGGACGCCCGATATCGCCGCCATGCCACCACGTCGTCAGGCGCGCGCGAACGTCATCCATGTCTTCACGATACAAAAGCCCTGCCATTGCGTATTCCTTGTGATGTGGCGCGCACGTCAAAATTTTATGGCGGAGTAGACGGAATAATCTCTCAGCTTATGGCGTCCTTGAAGGAATTCCAGCTCGATAAGAAAATCTATTTCCGCCACCGTTGCTTGGGCGCGGCGTATGAGATTGGCCGACGCAAGCGCTGTTCCACCCGTGGCCAGCAGGTCGTCCACCAGCAGCACCCGCTCGCCGGGCCGGAAGGCGTCCACATGCACAGCCAGCGTGGCGGCGCCATATTCCAGCTCGTACGATTCCTCATGCGTCCGATAGGGCAGCTTCCCTTTCTTACGGATCGGCACAATGCCGACGCCGAGCTGATAGGCAATGGCCGCGCCGAAAATGAACCCGCGCGCGTCAATCACCGCGACTTTTCCAATCCCACGGTCGCGATGCCGATCAACAAAAATGTTCACCGCCTCGCGAAACAAATCCGGATCCCCCAGAATGGGGGTGATATCCTTGAACAAGATGCCGGGTTTCGGGAAATCCGGTACATCCCTGATCGCCGCCTTCAACCTGTCCACCGTCATGGGTCATGTCCTCCTCTTGCGCCATCCCGTTAGACAAAGCGCTCCAGCACGCGTCGAATATAGGCCGAGGTGCTGAACCCTTCCACCATCGGGAGAAACGCCAGTTGGCCGCCCCACGCTGCCAGACACTCGCGCTCGGCGCGCACCCGATCCTCCTCGTAACTGCCGCCCTTGACGTGAATGGTCGGACGCAACTCGCAGAGCATTCGCAACGGCGTGTCTTCCGAAAAAGGCACGACCGCATCCACCCAACGCAATGCTTGTAGCGCCGCCATCCGAAAGGCCAGCGGAAAAACCGGTCGAGTGGGTCCCTTGTAGCGCCGGATGGAATCGTCATCATTCATTAGCACCGTCAGAGCGGTCCCATGCCGCCGCGCGTCCGCCAGGAAGCGCAAGTGCCCCAAGTGCAGGACATCAAAGCAGCCGTTGACCGTCACCGACGTCCCTCCCGTGACTGGCAGCGCGGAACGTCGGTCGCGAGAGGGCGCCGGGTAGTGTTCCGATGGCGTCCACTCCACGGGCGTGCGACCGGAATAGATGGCCGTATGGATTTCCTCGGTAAAACACCCTGAAAGGGGAGGGAAGCGCTCGCGCGCATCAGCAGACGCCTCGGCCAGCGCCGCCAACGCATCCGGCGGTTGGCTGGAACAAGACACCACCGTGTATGGCTGCAACTCTTCGAAGAAACGCGGGAACCGCTCGGGCGTCAAACTCGTGACCACTGCGGCATCCCGCAGATGGGATACCATCTCGCAGCGGGTGATGAGGTCATGCTCCGGACGTCCGGCCGCCATGTGCCGCTTGGCGGCGCCATCCGTCTCCAGGACCACACAAACGGCCCGGTCCCCGGCTGCGGCCCGCCGCAAGGCCAGGAGGTTGCCCGGCTGAAGCAGATCATAGGAACCGGTGACCACCGCCACGACGTCCGAACGGGCTGGGAATGTTCGACGCCACGCCACGACATCCGGGGGACTGAGAATCAATGCGGGTTCTGGCAAAACGTCCGACATGACCCCGGAAGACTGCCCGGATCAGGGATGAAAATCAATGCCGCTTTCTCGTTTGACGCTTCCGCGAGCCCCTTCCTATAGTCGGAACTCGGTGAAACCAACGATCAAGAAAGAGCGTGCGGTGCTGGAGCGCACGACGTTCGTCTTGCTGATGGCTGCGCTTTTACCCGCGCCATGGTTCTTCGGCGCATGGGAGATGTGGTGGTACTGGACTTTCGCGACGGGCGTGCTGGCGGCCGGCCTGCTGTTTGGCCTCCGCCTTTTTCTGTCCGGCATGCTGGGCGACGGCGCAGGGCTGAATTTTTCCAAGGCGGCGGTCGCCACCCTGCTGGCGTGGATCCCGTTTCTCGTTTACGCCGTGGTGCGGCTTCTGCGGACGGAAGTGTACATGGATGCCGAGCGCAGCGTGGGGCTGCATTGGGGCGCGGCATTGGTCGCCTCCATCACCGCATTCGGGCTGCGGCCATCGCATCGGCAATGGTTGTGGCGCTTGATGTTCCTCAATCTCATTGCCCTCGGCGCCTACGGCGTTATCAATCATTGGATCACCGGCAGCCGCCTCGTGCTTTGGCGGCCGGGCTATTCCCAGTACGTCGAAGCCGGACGCATGACCGGCTCGTATTTCTGTCCTGACCATTTTTCGGGCATCATGGAAATCCTGTTCGCGATGGCCCTGGCTATGCTGGCGGCCCGGGAAACAGGCCCGCTCAAACGCCTGCTGCTGTTGTCCGTTATCGCTCTGGCCGTACTGGGCGTTGCCGCCAGCCAATCCCGCGGCGGGATTCTGACCGTGGGAGTGATTCTTTTCTTCTGGTGGCTATGGGCGCCGGCTATTTGGTCTCCTCGTTGGCGTTGGACAATACGCGCTTTGCTCCCGTTGGTTGCGCTCAGTCTTGTCGCGCTGGCCTTGTGGCGGGGCGGCGCTTTAGTGGAGCGGTTCAAGAGGTATCCATGGCGGAATTTTGAACATTCCGATCGCTACCAAATGACCGCCGCCGCCCTGAGAGCGTGGCGGTTGTCGCCAGTCATGGGTATAGGCCCTGGCATGCATCGGCATTATTGGTTTCATGTGGCCGCCACACCGGATGGCGATCGCACTACAGGCCGCTGGCCGACCTTTACGAACACCTGGTTTCATTCCTACGAGGTGCACAACGATTGGGCGCAGCTTCTGGAGGAATATGGCGTCGCGGGGCTGCTGCTCTTCCTGATAGGCGCGGGGGTTGGCATGGCCATGCTTTGGCGAAGGTGGCGAGCTGAGCGCGAACGAAGGCCGTCACACCACGCGGCACTGCCGCTGGCCGTTCTGCTGGTGGCCATCGCCATGGCCTTTCATTCGCTCGGCGATTTTAATCTGCAAATGCCGGCCACGGTCTGGATGTTCGCCGCGCTGATCGGCGTCGGCTTGAGCGAGCCTGAGCCAACGCCGGCGGATGGGGCGTAATTCGAATGCCGCGATGAAGGCGACTGTCATTAGCGACGTGCATATCGGTTCCTCGCACTTGCAGCGCGACCTTTTTCTTCGGTTCCTCGCACAGCTTCCGGAAGGGAGCACGCTGGTCCTCAATGGCGACACCTTGGATCACCGGCGAAGACGGCTGGCTCCGCCTGATCAGGCCGTCCTCGAGCGACTGGGCGAGGAATCGTTTCGCCGCCCTGTCATCTGGGTGTTCGGCAATCATGACGAAGGCTGCGTCCTTCGCGTTCCGCATCGTTTCCAGTTTGCAGAGCATTGGAATGTCGAACAACGGCTCTACGTCGCCCACGGAAACCGCTTCGGCCCACCGTTGCCCGGCCACCATGCCCTGTTCGGATGTCTGCACCTGCTGCATGTGATTCGCGTCCGCCTGGGCGGCGAGTCCATTCATGTGGCCCAGTACGCCAAGAAGTGGTCCAGAGGATACAAGGCGCTGTGCGATCTTGTGGTTCGCCGTGCCGTTCGTTTCGCCCGGGCCCGGGGCTACGCCGCCGTGGCCTGCGGGCATACGCATGGCCCTGAAGAGCGCGAGATGGAGGGGGTCCGCTATTTCAACACCGGCAGTTGGACCGAGCCTGCCCCCTACTACCTGGAGGTGAATGACGAGCGCATAACGCTGCGCCCCGTCGCTGGCGCTGATCTGCCTCCGCCCACAAGCCCCACATGAGCCGTACCCCTCCAAACGAAATTCGATGGCCCGCTGAATGGGAACCGCAGGATGGCGTGCTGCTGGCTTGGCCGGACGAACGCATGGATTGGCGCCCCTTGCTGGCGGAGGCGCGGCGTGCGGTGGCTTCTATTGCGGCCCACACAAGCCGAACGGAAAGGGTTCTCGTTCTGGCGCGTGAACCAGCCGCGGCTCGTGAGGCCCTTTTGTGCGCCGGCGCGCAGCCCAAGCAGCTTACGGTGATGGCGGCGGACTTGAACGACACGTGGACAAGGGATTTTGGGCCGCTAACGGTGTACGAAGAAGGACAGCCCTGCCTGCTTGATTTTATTTTCAACGGATGGGGCGGCAAATATCCGGCCACGCTGGACGATGTGGCTATTGACCAACTGGCTGCAACGGGCGTTCTGCATGCGCCGGTTCGAAAAATCCCGTTTGTACTAGAAGGCGGCAGTCTCGACACCGATGGGCAAGGCACAGCATTGACCACACACGCCTGCCTGCTCCATCCGAATCGGAATCCGCAGTATGGGCCGGCCGAAATTGGAGAAGCGCTTCGGAAGCATTTGGGTGTCGAGCGCATTTTATGGCTGCGCCATGGCTACTTGGCCGGCGATGACACGGATTCCCATGTGGACATGCTCGCGCGGTTCGCGCCGGACGACACCCTGCTTTATGTGCGGTGCGACGATCCGAACGATGAGCATTATGCGGAACTGCAAGCCATGGAGAAGGAACTGCGCGAGTTCCGAACCGCAGACGGCCGCCCCTATCGGCTGCTGCCGTTGCCTTGGCCGAAGGCGCGATACGACGAACAAGGGGCCCGGCTGCCTCTCTCCTATGCCAATTTCTTGGTGATTAATGAAGGGGTGCTGGTGCCTGTGTATCGCGACCCCGCCGATGCCGTGGCGCTCAAAACGGTGGCGGCCGCCTTTTCCGGACGCTCGGTGATCCCCATTGACGCTTCGTCCCTGATCCGCCAGCATGGCGCTGTTCACTGTATGACCATGCAGTTGCCGAAAGGGGTGCTGGCATGAGTAATCTCACAGCAGCTCTGATCCAGCAGACCTATGGGCCGCGGCGGGAGGACAACCTTGAGAAGGTGGCGTGCGCCTTACGGGAGGCCCGACGCGCCGGTGCGCAACTGGTCGCACTCTCCGAACTGCACGGGTCGCTCTATTTCTGCCAGCAGGAGGATCCGACGTGGTTCGACCTGGCCGAACCGATTCCGGGGCCAACAACGGACTTTCTGAGCCGGCAGGCGAAGGAACTGGGCCTCGTGGTGGTCGGCTCTGTCTTTGAGCGGCGCGCTGCGGGCCTCTACCATAATACGGCCGTCGTGTTGGATACGGATGGCCGGCTGGCCGGACGATATCGCAAAATGCACATTCCCGATGATCCGGGGTATTATGAGAAGTACTACTTCACGCCCGGGGACTTGGGGTTTCGTCCCATCGAAACGTCCCTTGGGTTTCTGGGCGTGCTGGTATGCTGGGATCAGTGGTACCCCGAAGCCGCGCGCCTGATGGCGCTCGAAGGCGCCGATGTCCTCATCTACCCCACGGCCATCGGATGGGATCCCCGAGATGAGGCGGCCGAGAAACAACGACAGCTTGACGCCTGGATCGCCATCCAGCGCGCTCATGCGATTGCGAATGGCCTGCCGGTCTTGAGCGTCAACCGCATCGGCTTGGAAACACCGGCCGGGCCGCCCGGCATTCAGTTCTGGGGACACTCCATGGTCGTTGGCTGCCAGGGGGAATTGCTGGCGCAAGCGGGGGCGGACAACGAGGAAACGTTGATTGTGACGCTGAATCGCGCGCGCAGCGAAAGCGTGCGCCGGGCGTGGCCGTTCCTGCGGGACCGCCGTATTGACGCTTACCAAGGGCTGCTAAAACGCTTTGCCGACGATCCTTCCGTAGCGGGCCATAGTTCTGCGTAGCGCGGGATGGTCACCTTGCGGTATTCATCCGGGTGCATGAACGGCCCCGCGGTCCAAACGAAATCGTCGTGCTGAATAATGACTTCGGCTTCGGCGTGCCCCCTGTCTGTGCAACGTCCCCCGTTCTCCCAATCCCCAGACAATCCGGCGCACGCGATGAACATGAAACCAGGTCCCACAAGTCGACAAATCGGACGACCGTGCCGGGCTGCTTCAGCCCCGGTCCCGGTGGTCGTTCCATAAGAGCGCGATAATGCTCGAGGCAGTATTCTGTGCGGGCCAACTGCGGCGTCGCCCGCGGCCGGACGGCATCCAAGGCGATTTGGCGGCTCATGAATCAGGTGTTTCCGTTGGGGGGCGTTCTTTTCTTCTCAACGGCAAGAGATGGCATATCAAAGGCCTGAACTGACAAGCGACAAAGGGAATGCCGCGCAGTCAGGTCCAACGTGTGAGCACGAAAACGGCGGCTAGTGCGACAAGGTAGAGCACGATGGAGGTCAGGAGTGGGCCGTCGTTGAGCAATACCCGTTCCGGCGCGCCGCCTTCCTCCTTGCGATGCACGAGGTCGAGATACCGGAAAATGCCGTACAAAACGAACGGGATGGTCAGCCCCAACTTGTCCGTGCCGAATTTCTCCACCGTGGCCGGGGAGAGAGTGTACATCGCATACGCCACTACTGTGGCGCCGCCGGTGATGGAAATCAGATGATCTAGCAGCGCCCGATCATATTCGGCCAGCGCCGTCCGGTGCGTCCCGCCCTCTTCTTCGGGCACGCCTTTTTCGTGGCGGCGCTTGCAGAGGGCCAGAAACAGCGCCAGCAGGAAGGCGCAGAGGAGCAACCAGGGCGAAATGCGAACATGGACCGCCAGACCGCCTGCCACGGCGCGCAGCACAAAACCGGTTGCGATAATGAATACATCCAGTAGCGCAATCGCCTTTAAGCGGAAGGTATAGACCAATTGCATGACCACATAAGCCGCAGCCACCCCGGCAAACGGCGGGGCCAGCCGCCACGCCGCCGCCAGCGATGCGATCAGCAGAACCGCGGCCAAGGCAAGGGCGAATGCCGGCGAAAACCGGCCGGCGGCGATGGGGCGATACCGCTTCAACGGATGCCGCCGGTCCTGCGGGGCGTCACGCACGTCATTGATAATATAGATGCCGCTGGAAACAAGGCTGAAGAGCAAGGTGGCAGCAAGGGATTGAAGTGCCATCCGCCAGATGTCTCCTGCGGAGAGCACATGGCGGGGGGCCACTTCGCCGAGGTAGAACAGGAACGGCGCGAAGACGACCGCATTCTTGGTCCACTGTCGGCAACGCAACAGCGCCGCGAGATCTCGGACAAAAGCCACAGAGCCCTCTTATGATGGAGTCGGTTTGGGGACGGTGCGCCGCGGCGAGCGGCGCAGGCCGCACTTGAAATAAAGTTTCCAGACCTCCCACAACGCCTCGCGGAAGATCGAGACATTCATTTTGGAGTAACCGGCGCGTCGGTCTTCGAACGTGATGGGGATTTCGACAATGCGGAAGCCCTTCATCCAGGCCGTGTGGGTCGTTTCGATTTGGAACGAGTATCCGTTGGAACGAATGCGGTCCAGTTCCAAGGCCTCCAGCACGCGGCGGCGGTAGCATTTGAATCCGCCGGTGGGGTCCGTGAACGGCATGCCGGTGATCAGCCGCACGTACAGGGCGCCGCCCATGCTCAACAGCAGCCGTCGCAGCGGCCAGTTGGTGATGCGAATGCCGCCCAGATAGCGCGAGCCGAGCACGAGGTCCGCGTTCTCGGCAGCGGCAAGGAAATGCGGGATTTCGGCCGGATCGTGCGAGAAATCGGCGTCCATTTCGAAGATGAAATCGTAGCCCCGTTTGAGCGCCCATTTGAACCCTGCCACATAGGCGCGCCCAAGCCCCTCCTTGCCGGCTTGATGGAGCACATGGATATGGGGTTGTGCGGCGGCCATGTCGTCCAGCAAGCGGCCCGTGCCATCGGGGGAATTGGCGTCCACGAAGAGCAGCTCCGCGTCTGGCTGCGCGGCCAATACGGCAGCGGAAATCGGGCGAACGTTTTCCCGTTCGTCGTACGTCGGAATAACCACCAATACCCGTCCCATGCCGAAAATATATCCGCGCCCGTCCTCGGCCGACAAGCCCAAAGCCCGGGACGGGCCTCGGGGTTGTGCCGCTTGTGGCGGCGTCATCCTTTGCCTGCCGCTACCCTCGCGGCGAGCAATGAAACGCAATAGGCATGGCGGACTTTGCCTGGTGTTAGCCGCTAGTTGGCTAAGACGCTTCTGCGCCCACGGCCCCTTGCCCTTGCATGGATCCTGCTTGTTCGGCCCGGCACGATTGGTCCGAGCATTCGGTGAGGCTGGAGAGCCGTCGCGGATCGTAGTGGCGCCACCATTTGTCGCTTACAGCTCACCCCTACACCTTCACCAAAGGGCGTGCGACCTGCCCGTCCGCACCCCGTGCGGGTTGCAAACTGCGTTGCGCGGCACGGCGGGTTTCACTAGAGTCCTGCGGCGTGGGCACGGCAGAAAAGCAAAAGGCCAATCGAAGCGTTCGGGACGATCCGAGCTACCGCGCGTACGTGGACGAACCGGCCCGCCGATTGATTCGCCAACGCTGGTGGCGACAGCGATGGAGCTACGTGGCCACCAAGGCGCTCAGCGATTGGGAGTTGCTGGCGCTGGCCGGCGTGCGCGGGAAGCGGGTACTCAATGTGGGCTGCTCCGAGCCGATAGATGAGTTCTTTTTCGCGGGCATCGCATCGCTGTGGGTGACCGTGGATTTCGTCGAAGCCCAACTGCGGACGGCGTCGCACGTGCTGGATGAGGACCTCTCCGCACAGCATCGGCAAACCGTGGCGATTTGTGCGGCCAATGCCGTTTCGCTGCCGTTTGCCGACAACACGTTCGACATCGCCGCCGCGTTTTCTACGATTGAGCACATTCCGTCCGCCGCGGACCGCCGGGCGGCCATCCGGGAATTGGCGCGGGTGACGCGGCCCGGTGGACATGTGCTCATTACCCTCCCGAACCTGTTCAGCCTGGCGCCTCTCGCACACTGGTTTTGGGAGCGAACAGGGCGGGCCCATTACGGCTTCGTTCGCTCCTACGCCCCCTTTCAACTGCGGCGGGCCCTGCGCGCGGCGGGACTAAGGCCCTTGCGATTCACGTCCGAATACAAACTGCCCACATGGCCGCACCTGCTAAACTGGTGGCCCATGCGATTCGGAATGCGAATGGGCTATTTAGCCCGGAAGGAAATTTGACAGACGATCGGCGCGCCGGACCAACATGCCGCTGGCACTTTGTTGATGCGGGGGCCCGTGTGCGCGCGACGGAACGCCGTGGATCGCGAGGCGCTGGGGCCTTTTGAGGTGAAGACCCTGCGCATCAACCCGCGGACTCGCCGCATGGCGGAAACCAATATGATGGAAGAGCCGGTTCGAAAGCAGTAGGCTTGGCCTTCATGATACCGGATCCCACTGCGTGGTCGCTCGGATGGGTGGCGCGCACTTTTGCGGCCTTGCTTCTCACGGCGGCGCTGGCGTTGACGGGCACGGCCTGGGCTTGGCTGATGCCGTCGGTCCTTTTTGCTCCGGCCAGTCGAGTGGCGCGCGCCCTGCGCGTCATGGCCGCGGCGCTGGCCATCGGGTCGGGGCTTTTTCTGCCGCTAACAATGCTCTGGTTCGAGTTCGGGCTGGGGACGCGCGGAATCGTGCTCTGTTGGGGCGCCGTCTGGTGCGGGGCAGGTGTATTCCTTGGATGGCTCTTTGCGCGGGAGCGGGTCCGCGCGGTGTGGTCGGACGGCTGGCCGGGGCTGGTGCTGCTTTGGGCGGCCACATGGATTGTTCTTTCCCTGCCCGGACGGAGCGCCTGGGTGGTGGGCGGTTGGGATCCCGGAGTATACGTCAACCAGGGCGTGGCGGCGGCGCGAGCCGGAGCGTTTCATGTTCCGGCACTGCCTGTGCACGCGTTCCTGCCGTATGCCGAAATGCGGCCCTTCTTGCGCGATTTCTTCGGGCGGTACATCGAATGTTTTCCAGGCATGCCGATTGATCCGGCCAGCCGCGTGATGCAGCCCTATTTTTTCCGACTTTTCCCGACATGGATCGCGTTGGCGGCGCAGGCGGGGGGACTCACGGCCGCCACGCGGGTGAATCTCGTGTTGGGGCTTCCGGTTTTGCTGCTGGTTGGGGCGATGCTGCGGACGCATGGGTATGGGCGTGCGCAGGCCGTGATGGCTGTGTCGTTGCTGGCCTTTCACCCGTTGTGGGTGTACCACCTGCAGCTTCCGGTTTCGGAAATGTTGGAGCTGGTGCTATGGTGCGCCGCCGCATGGATGGCGCGGTGGCGGCGGGACGGCGCATTTCCTGCCTTCCTGGTGGGCATGGTGCTTCTGGCAGGCCTTCTCAACCGCTTCAGTTTTCTGCCCTTTGCGGCGATGTTGGTGGCGGTCATGGCGTGGGAGGACGGTTCCCGTGAGGACCGCGGCGCGGTTTTGCGCGAGCGCTTCTGGCAGATGCTGGGCCTGGCGGCGGGGGTGTGGTTTGACTACGTGGTCTGCCGCATCACGATGGTGCGGCTGACGGCCGTGGCGCCCCGCGTGGTGGGTTTTGCCGCGCTGATTCTCGTGGCGGCGACATGCTTTGACCTTTGCGCTTTTTCTGCGCGGTTTCGCCGTTGCGTCGAACGGCTTTCCCCATGGAAGGCGGCTGCGCTGGCGGCCGGTCCATTGTTGCTATTCGGTTTGGTTGTCCTGTCGCGTTTGCCTGCATGGGCGCGGATGTCGGCCGGCCAGATGGCGCGCCAGATGCCCTTTCTTGTTGGCTTTGCGCCCGGCGGATTTGCCTCGCCCCTGCTGGTCTTGGCCGTGCCCGCCGGCATGTGGCTGCTGGCGAGCGAGCAGCGGCCGTCCCGCTTCCTGGCGGGGATGGCGGTGGCGTTGGTTGGAGTGGCGTTGGCGTCCTCGATGGGCGGCCATATCGTGGCGATTCAGCCATGGAGCTCGCGGCGGTACTTGACTTCTGCCGTGCCTCTGCTGGCCATGCTGACGGCGCTTCCTTTGGGCGGTTTGTGGGCATACCCAGGCCTCAGGAGATCATGGCGGCGTGTTGGAGCGCTACTTTTGCTGGCCGCCGTGTTGGGCGGCTTGGCGCCGCGGGCATGGCGGGCATGGTCACGGCCGGAATACGATAATGTGGCGCCGGCGCTGGCTGCTATTGCACGGCAGGTGAATCCACAAACGGACGTGGTGCTGGCTGATCATCATTGGTGGGGCGCGCCTCTCCTATTCTTGTATGATCGGCAAGTGCTGAATGGAACCTGGCTTTATGAGGCGCGCGGTCCTGGATCGATGGCGCGGGCCTTAAAGGCGTTGGAACGTTTTCGACGCGCCGGCTGGCGTGTTCGTTTTCTTACGTCCACGGAACACGGCCTTGATCTTTATCCGATACACCCAGGGACCGTCTCGCTGGATTGGGAGGCGCCTCCCTTGCGCTATCGGGAGTTGGTGCATGGACCTGCGGTGACGGACTTTGTCTGGCGGGAAAAAGCGGCACACTTCCGTCTCTACACGTGGCAAGACGGCGCTCCAACGCCTTGAGCCCTCTGATAGGCCGCGTGGAGCTGGCGGCTACAACAACGGAGCCAGAAAGGCTCGCAGTTCCGCTTCCACGTTCCGGCGCATAAACTGCTCCAATCGCGCGTGTTGTCTCGCTAGCACCTGTTCGCGGAAAGGGCCCGGGCGTGCTAAGTGGCCCATCATTTCAGCGATATACTCGAACCGCCGCTCGTTGACGAGGACGCCGGCGCCATTCAGTGTTTCGGGCATGGCTCCAGCGCGGGTGGCTAGGACCGGCACGCCATGGAACATGCTTTCGATCAGCGGTATGCAAAACCCCTCATGCGCGCTGAGGCAGAGGAAAACGTGTGCCGAGCGATAGTAGGCGTTAAGCGCGGCCTGGGGCACGGCGCCCGTGAACAAAAGCGTTTCCACGCGCATGTCGCGTGCCATGGAGCTCAGGAGGTAGCGGTAGCGCTCCGTGCCGGCATATGAGCCAACATGGATGAGGCGGGAATGGGGCTCCACGTGCCGTTGAAAGAAGGCGAAGGCCGTCAGCACATCTTCGATTCTCTTGTTCGGCGCGCCGCGACCCACAAACAGGATGTTTACGCGGCCGTCGCTCATCGCGCGCAGCACGCCGCGATCCGGCGGTTCCGCCAGCTGGTCGAAGTCCAGCGCCAAAGGAAAAACGCCTATCGGGTCGAGGTAACCCATGGATTTGAGTTCTTCGGCGTTGAACCGGCTGTCCGCCAGATTGACGGCGGCGACACCCGCCAGGCGGCGGGCCTGTTCGCGACCGAGTTCCAGGTCACGGGCGATTCGGGGTTCGATCAGGCGAAAATACTCCGGCGGCGTAATATTGTGGTAGAGCAGGCACTTGCGGCCAGGCAGTCGCGGGAACAGCTCGTTGGCGGGCGAGCCAATAGAAAGATGCAGCAGAACGATGTCGTCGGCCTGGCAGACGCTCGGCGCCGTTTCCAGATCGCGCGCCTCTCGGCGCAATTCGGGGAGAATGCGCTTGAGTTCGCAGAAGATTTCCCCGTTCCGGCCCCATGAACGGAAAAGGGCCCGGAGCTTGATGCATTCGTTGCTGATGGCATCGCCTCGGCTGAATCCCGCCACGAGTTGATGAATGGCGCCCACCATGCCCTCTTGTTCGACTTGTTTCGGATGTTTTCGCCCCGCGATCAGGGCGCCGCCGGCGCGACTTTTTGAATCGGAGCCGCCTTGGGCGGTTGTTGTGCCGAGCGGATTTTTTCCATGACGGCGGAGTTGTCCGGTTGAATCGCGAGGCTGCGACGCCACCAGCGCATGGCGGCACGCGTGCGGCCTAATGCGTGATAAGCATCTCCCATGTGTTCGGTGATCGTCGGGTCGCCAGGCGCCAGTTTGTTGGCGCGACGGAGATCCGCCAACGCTTCGCGATAGCGTCCCATTTGGAAGAGAATCCAGCCTCGGGTATCCACATAAGCGCCTTCAGTCGGGACCAGTTTGAGAGCGCGCTCAATCAGTTCCATGGCTTTTTCGAGGTGGAGGCCCTTGTCCGCCCACATGTACGCCAGGTAGTTGAGCGCTTCGTGCTGCTCTGGATTGTGCTCCATGCTGCGTTGGAGCAACGCTTCCGCCCGCTCGAACTGACCGCTTCGTTCACAGGCCGCGCCATACCAGAAAAGAAAGACCGGCCAAAGCGGCGGCGGTGGCGGTTCGGCGTCGTTGAGCAATTGTTCGGCGCGCTCGAACTCTGCCACGGCCTCGGGATATCTCTTCATATGGCTCATGGCCAGGCCCCGGTATATCCGAAGACCGACTTCGAGGGGGAAACGCTCCACCGCTTGCTGTGTGATCGAGTCCAGGCGGTCGGAGTTCAGAGCCAGTGCGATTTGGGCGGCACGCAGGTGGGGCGCAGGATCCGGCGGCTCCATATCCATGGCGATTTCATATTGAGCCAGCGCTTCCTCCAACCGGCCTTCCTTTTCGTGTGTCTCGCCCAACAGGAAGTTCACTCTTCGGTCCAGGGGACGGAGGCGGCCGAGGGTTTCCAGGGTGGCGACGGCCCTGCGGTTGTTTCCCGCCAGAATAAGGGCGCGGGCCAACAGCTCGAGCATGGCCGGGTCTTCCGGTTGGCGGGCGACGACGCGGTCCAAAGCCGCCACGGCATCGGCGGGTCGGTTGGCCACGATGTAGATGCGGCCGAGATGCTGGAGCAGCGGCACAAGCTGCAGGGGGTCTTCGGTGCGGCGAAGTCCTTGATCCAGAACACGCAGCGCCGCCGCCGGACGCTCGTCGGCGGCGAGCAGAAGGGCGAGGCGGATGTAACCGTCTGGTTTGTCCGGCGCCAGCCGAATTAATTGTTCAAAGGCCCGTTTCGCCTCGGCATGCTGTTCTGCGGCCTGATACGCCAGGCCGATCATCAGAGCCAGTTCCGGCGACTTGGGCCGTCGCCGGCGGGCCGTCTTCAGCACGGCGAGCGCCTGGGTGGGTTCCTGGCGGGCGAGGTGGGTGGCGGCCACGCGCAGCGGCAGCTGGATGGGCCCGTCCGCCGCTTCAATGGAACGGGTGTAGGAACGGATGGCCGCCTCGACCTCCTGATTCTCTTCCTGAAGCACGCCCAGCGTGTAGAAGGCCAAGGCGTCCGCCGCGCGGCGCGCGGCGGGATCGAGTCCGCCGGCTGGATCTACGGTGGGGCGGCCTCGATGGTTCGTCGCGCAGCCGGCGGCCGCCCATGCCAGGAAAACCAGAAGCAAGCGGCGAAGGGCCTTGCGCATGCGGCGCGCCCCTCCGCCTAGCGGTTCTTGTGCCGGAGCGCCTTCGTGCGTTTCCGGTACTTGTGCTTGGACATCTTCTTACGCCGCTTTTTCTTAACGGACCCCATTCGTTTCTCCTCCTACGGAATCACCTTGTTCAACGGTATTTCGATAATGCCCTCGGCGCCGGCACGTTTCAATTCAGGAATGATTTCCCGCACGACGCGTTCCTCCACCACGGATTCGACGGCGCACCATCCGCCTGAGGAAAGCGGATTGATGGTCGGAGCGTGCAGTGCGGGCAAAATGCGGGCCACGGAATCAATCTTGTCCGCCGGCGCGTTCATTTTTAGTAGCACACGGGTTTCCGCGGTCAGGGCGCCGCGCAGCAGCAAGGCGATCTGCTCGATCTTGCGTCGTTTCCAGGCGTCGGCCCACGCCGCGTGATTGGCGATGAGTTTGGTGGTAGACTGCAGCACCTCGGCCACAATCCGTAGGTTGTTGGCCCGGAGCGAGGAGCCGGTCTCGGTCAGCTCCACGATGGCGTCCACCAGTTCGGGCACCTTGGCTTCCGTGGCGCCCCAGGAAAACTCCACTTCCGCTTCGATGCCATGCTGGGCCAGAAAGCGGCGCGTCAGTCCCACGGCCTCCGTGGCAATGCGTTTTCCGGCCAAGTCTTTCACCTCGCGGATGGTCGAATCGTTGTGCACGGCCACAACCCACCGGACTGGCCGCAGCCCCTGTTTGGCGTAGATCAGATCGGCCACCTCGCGCACGTTCGAGCCATTTTCCTGGATCCAGTCATAACCGGTGATGCCGGCGTCCAGGGCGCCGTGTTCAACGTAGCGGCTGATCTCCTGCGCGCGCAGGAGGCGAGCTTCGATTTCCTTGTCATCCACGTTGGGCGCATAGGAGCGAGCGCCGGCGGTGACCTTGAAGCCCGCCTTTTGCAGCATGGAAAAGGTGGCCTCCTGAAGGCTTCCCTTCGGCAGACCCAGCACTAGTTTGTTCATAGAGAAATTCCCTTTCGCCTGCGCCGAACGTGGCTTTCTATCGGAAAAAGGGTGCGGATGTCCATAGAATTGCGTTGGCTGGCGGCGCGCTCCTTGGCGGGGTTACGAGGTGTATGCTTCCGGCGCATACGGCGCGCAACGCTGGGGAGCGAAAATTCGTTTCAACCGCGCGAACCGCTGCAGTCCGTTTTCCAGCGGCACGCGCACCCACTCCTCGCCGATCAGGGGCCGCGCATAACTGATGAAATCGTCCGTGACGTCCACCTTGTTCGGCGCGAGCCATTGTTTGGGGAATGTCCGTTCGCTGTTGGCGACCTTCTCCAAGGGCGCCTTGTCATAGCGGATGGCATACTGTGGACCGGGCACACGCAGCAAAGTGGCCATCCAGCCGTTGCCGTCGCGCCGCGCAATTTCCACCGCATGGCGGCCCACCTGGTACGCCTCCTCCAGGTCCACCGTGGAGGCCAGCAGAATCGAGGAGCGCTGGTCGGTGCCGGGCATCTGACCACGCGCGGCGCCGCGGGCGGCCAGTCCGCGGCGGTTGAGGTGGCTGATCACCACCTGCTGCGCCGTCAAGTCGCTGGCCCCGAACTCCACATGGCCAAAGCTGTCGCGCCGCGCGCCGATGTCTCCCACGTCGAACCCTTCGCTTAGCGCCACCAGGCAACGGCCGCTGCGGCGGAGTTGGTCGTTGACGAGGTCGCACAGGTTGTCAAGCGTCAGACCGCTTTCCGGCATGTAGATTTGCAGCGGCATGCGGCGCTCGGGGTCGGCCAGTCGGGCGGCCGCCGGAATGTAGCCGATTTTCCGGCCCATGATCTGCATGACCAACACGGGGTCGGCAGGGCAGGAGCCTTCGTTTTCCTCGTTGGCGTTTTGAATGCAGCAGGCCCAGTAGCGGGCCACCGAACCATAGCCCGGCGTGTGATCAATAAGCTGGAATTCTGAATCGCCCACATCATTGTCAATGGTCTTCGGCACGCCGGTGGCCACCAATTCGAGACCCTGCTCCGCCGCGACGCGGCTGATTTTGTTCGCCGTGTCCATGGAGTCGTTGCCGCCGATGTAAAAGAACCAGCCGATGTTGTGCGCCTTGAAGACTTCGACGACCCGGGCGAAGTCCTTTTTCTGCTTTTCCTTGAGCTTGTAGCGGCAGGTGCCGATCGAGCCGGCGGCGGGGGTGGTGGCCAGCAGGGCGATTTCTTTTTCCGGTTGTGCGGACAGATCGAGCAGTTCCTCCTTGAGCACGCCTTCGATGCCGTGCCAGGCGCCATAGATGATGCCGAAGTCGTTCGGATAGGCGCGGCAGGCTTCGATGACGCCGCGCAGCGAGTTGTTGATGACGGGCGACGGCCCGCCCGATTGCGCCACGATCACGTTTTTCGCCATGAGTTTACCCCTTTGCCCCCGTTGGAAACCTTGAACGGATTGGCGGGAGCACTATACCCGTAACGCACCGGCAAAGCAACGGGCGCAGATCAGGCCGAGGCGTGTAGGGCTGTGGCGCCAAGCGAGCGGGCAAGGCGAATGCGGTTGAAACGCTGCGCGATGATGCAGGGCATGTTGGCGGCAAGGGCATAGGCCACCATCACGAGACCCAACGACCAGGGGTTCCAGAGAAAAAACAGGGCAGCCGACAGAATCTGCATCCAATGCGCCCATTCGCCCCGGCAGGTCTCGATGAGAAAGCGGCGGCGGTATTCTGCATCGGCGGAGGCCAGCGCTCGTTTGGGGAAGCCTCCGCGAAACCAAGCCGCTCCATCAGGCAGCCATTTTTTCCATCGCCGGACCCCCATCCGCTCATACACGCTGCCGCCGCGCTCCCAAGGTCGGATACGATAAAGCGGACTCGAGGGATCGAACCAATGGGTGGGCACTCGAGTGGCCAGCCAGGCGATGCCGAGGTGAAAGACGGGCCAGGCCACCACGTTGACCGCGATCAGCCACGGAATAGACAGGTGGATCAGCATGGTGATTCTTCTTCCCGGGCTTCTTGGATGGGGCGATTCTTCCAGGTTGCCGGGCGGCCCCGCCACGAGCGGAGGGCGGCGTGGGCGTTGAGAACGAAGAAAAACAGCAGGGGCGCAGGATACAGCAACGCCGTCAGCCAGTGATACTGTCCGAGGCGGCGCAGGAAACAGCCGATTTGCACGGCATAAGCGGTATAAAGGGCCACTGCAGCGAGTCGTATTCCGGCGGCGGGCCATGGCCATGTGAAGAGGAGGAAGAGAGCCGTGCCGGCGGCGCCCGTAAGCCAGCAAAAAAGGCCGCACAACAAGGCTGTTGGCGCGCCGCGTGTGCCGGAGAGAAAGGCCTTGCTCCAGCCGGAGCACAGGTCGGAGATGCCATCCGGATACATTCTGGTGGCCAGACAGCCGCGGCCCGCCACGGCGCGACAGGGGATGCCGGCGGCCGCCAACCGGCGTCCCAAGACCAGGTGCTCCAGAACGCAGCGACGAACGGCCTCATGGCCGCCGACGGCCTCATAGACATCGCGCTCAATGAGGAGGCAGGGGCCAAACAGGCCATGCGGACGAGAGCGGCCCCATTGGAAGGCGCCTGTTCCGGCGCCCATCAGTAGATGGAAAAAGGCCGACAACTGCTCATACGGCTTCCTCGTCCAATGAAAGGGCAGAATCGACAACGCGCCAGCGGGCTCGCGAGCCCACTCGGAGAGCAGAGTGTTCCAGCCGTCTGGTTCGAACCAGGTGTCTGCGTCAAGGAAGAGGAGCAAGTTGCCGGAGGCGGCGTTAGCTCCATGATGGCAGGCCCAGGCCTTGCCCCGCCAGCCGGGCGGCAGCGGTGGCGCCTGCAGCACGCGCGCGCCGGCCGCAGCGGCCACCTTCGCGGTATCGTCGGTGGAGGCGTCGTCCACGACCAACACTTCGCGCCTGTTTTGCGCGCAACGGGCGAGCGATGCCAAAAGCCGTGGAAGGCGATGGGCCTCGTTTCGCGCCGGGATGATCACGGAAACATGCGCCGGGGCCGGCGAGGGCGAAGAGGCGGCGTTCCTCCCTTGGCCGCACAGGCGAATACGCCCCACAAAAAGCAGGCCGGCCAGCCAGCAAAGGCCGAGCGCAACAACAAGCAGCATCAGGAGCGATCCCATTGCGTAATGGCGCGGGCGGCGTTCTGTCCGCTCAAAACCACCATCGGCATGCCGCCGCCCGGATTGACGGAGCCGCCGACAAAGAACAGGTTGTCGTATTTCGCGCTGTGTTTGGGCGCTTTGAAGCCGAGGTTTTTCCAGCGGTCCACCACGACGCCGTAAATGGCGCCGCGGTTGGAGTAGTACATCCGTTCGATGTCGTGCGGTGTCCAGAAGTGTTCGAACACGATGTGGCGGCGAAGGTCCTGCAGCCCCATCCGTTCGAGCTTGGCCAGCACCCGGTCCTTGAGGGCCAGATATTGCTCGGGCGCCACCGGATTCTTTTCGTCCAGCGGCGGGATATGGGGCAGAATCTTCAAGCCGTCGCAGCCCGGCGGGGCCACGGACGGGTCGCTTCGGGAGGCGGCCACGACATAAACGGTGGGATCGTCGGGCAGGAGCCCCTTACGAAACACATGATCGAAATGGCGGCGTTGGTCCTTGGAGTGGAAGAAGTTGTGGTGCGCCAGTTGGGGATAGGTGCGGTCGAGTCCGAGGTCTATCACCAACCCGGAGCAGGCGGGCGCAAAACGCCGCAGGGAATGAAAGAAGTGGTCGCTCTCGCCCAGCAAGCGGCGGTAGGCGGGAATCACCTCCATGTTGGAGACCACAATGTCGGCGGGGTGAAAGGTGCCGTCCCGCGTGACGGCGCCGGTGACGCGCCGACCCTCCGTCCGCAGTTGGGCAACCTCCGTTTCCAGGTGGACGGAGATTTCGAGCTCGGCCATCAGGCATGCCAGCCCGCGCGCGAGGCCGTATAGGCCGCCATCCACGTACCAGAGATCATGTCGGAACTGCACTGCTGGCAGGCAGTTCATGAAGGCCGGGGCGCGGTAGGCGGAGGAGCCGACATATTTGATGAAAAAATCCATCATATCGCGCACATGCGGTTCGCGCAGATGGCGGGCAACGCCGTCGTGCATTGTCCGCAGCAGATCGAACTGAGGGAAGCGCCGCAGCCCGTAGCAGCGGGTGAATTCGCCGAAGGTGTCGAGGCCTTGTTCGAAATAGCCAAAATTGATCAGGTCGAACAGGCGGTTGGCATAATCGAGAAACCGCGCGAACCGATGGGGATCTTCGCCGATCTTTTCGAGTTCCGCTCGTTGACGCTCGGGCTCGGGGTATAGATTCAGCGCCACGCCGTCCTCGAAGAAATTGCGCCAGTGCGGCCGCAGCGGGCGGATGGAAATATAGTCCGCCATTCGCCGCCCCGCCCCCGTGAAGAGGCGTTCAAAGATGTGGGGCATCGTTAGGATGGAAGGGCCGAGGTCAAAGGTGAATCCTTGGGCCCGCAGCTCGTTCAATTTTCCGCCAAGATGGGCGTTCTTTTCCAGGACGGTCACGCGGTAGCCGGCCTGCCGCAGGGAAATGGCGGCCGAAATGCCGCCGAGCCCGGCGCCGACCACCAGAACGTGTTTTCTGCGGTCCGTGCTCATGGCGTGCTTGGCCTGCGGCGGCGCAGAAGTCAGTTCCCGCAAGCCGGCCTGACTTTACTGCCGCCGCGGCTTGACCTCAATAGCGAACTGAGATTACCTGTGCTCGTGCAAACGGCCGCATCGATGGAAAGCGCCCGCCGGTTCTTTCAGGCCGGCGGCCCGCGTGAAGCGTCGTTCCGCCGGCGTCAGTTGCGGGCGCTGTCGGATGCCATTGCCCGGCATGAGGCGCGGCTGTTGGAGGCGCTGCGTCTCGATCTGGGCAAGTCGACCGTGGAAGCCTATGCCTCGGAAATCGGCTTTGTGCTCGGGGACATTCGTTACGCGCTGCGCCACCTTGAGAGATGGATGCGGCTGCGCCGCCGAGCAGTGCCGTTGGTGTTCCGGCCGGCGGCGGCCTGGGTGCAGCCTGAGCCGTATGGTGTGGCGCTCATCATCGGACCGTGGAACTTCCCGTTCCAGTTGCTGTTTTCGCCGTTGGTCAGCGCGTTGGCGGCCGGCAACTGCGCGGTGTTGAAACCTTCGGAGTCGGCGCCGCACACGGCGGGCGCGGTGGAGCGGTTGGTCGAAGAGACGTTTCCCGGCGAATATGTGCGAGTGATCAACGGCGGTCCCGACATCGCGCAGGCGCTGTTGGAGGCGAAGCCCGACATTGTGTTTTTCACGGGTAGTTTGCGTGTGGGTCGGCGGGTGGCGCGGGCGGCGGCGGAAGGGCCGGCACCGGTTATTCTGGAGCTTGGAGGCAAGTGCCCCTGCGTCGTCTGTGAGGACGCGGAGGTAGAGACGGCGGCCCGCCGCATCGCGTGGGGAAAGTTCCTCAATGCGGGGCAAACGTGCGTGGCGCCGGACTTCGTCTGGGCGCATGCGGCCGTGCTGCCGGCGCTGGAGGAGGCGCTTAAGCGCGCCATTGTTCGGTTCTACGGGCCCGATCCGAAGCGCAGCGCCGATTTCGGGCGGATCGTGCATGCGGGCCATTTCAAGCGTTTGCGCGAATGCCTTTCGCAGGGCCGCGTGGCGCACGGCGGAGCAACGGACGAGAACGCCCGCTACGTGGCGCCGACGATTTTGCGGGACGTGCCGACTAACGCGCTGGCGATGCAGGAGGAGATTTTCGGCCCCATTCTTCCGTTGCGGTCGTTTGAACGGCTGTCGGATGTGCTGGCGGAGTTGCGGAGCCGTCCTGCGCCGCTGGCCGTGTATTTGTTCACGAAGGACCGTGGAATCGAGCGGCGGTTCCTCGAGGAAACGCGGTCGGGGGCGCTGGTTGTCAATGACACAGTGAATCATGTGACGGCGCGCAGTCTGCCGTTTGGCGGCGTGGGCGCCAGCGGCATGGGCGCCTATCATGGGGAGGCGGGCTTCGAGGCTTTCAGTCATCGCCGCGTGGTCTGGCGGCGCCACGCGCGGTGGGGCGTGAGGCTTGCCGAGCCGCCGGTTCGAGCACCGTGGCAGGCGGTGCGCTGGGCGTTGCGTCTCTTTTTGGGTTGAGCCTTGGCGACCGGGCGGCTTCCCAGTTTCTGGTTGATTTCTCTGAAAGGATGGGGCACCATGTGCGCGTCCGTTCGGGGGCGTAGCTCAATCGGTTAGAGTCCCAGACTGTCGATCTGGTTGTTGCGGGTTCGAGTCCCGTCGCTCCCGCCAGTTTTCCATCGCAAAGCGGCGTCGCATTGCAGCGAGCGGCTTTTCCTTTCCATCGAGGCCTGGGCCGGCATGTGTCGGCCGGTGCCGCCTGGCGATATTCCGATGGCGGCAAAGTCCCTTCCCTCGGTCGTTCCCTCGTTCAGAAGAACGTTCGCTTAACGCCGACTACGAATGAACGCATGGTCTAAACGGATGGATCGTATTGATCGCTCATGAAGCCGGCCGAGCGACAGTAGATGATCCTGGCTCGCATGCGAGCGGAGCCGCGGGAATGGCGGGTGAATGATCTCGCCGCGGCCATGGGCGTGTCGGCCCTGACGCTGCTGGATCTACCCCCCAAAAGTGGGCCACGGGAGCTAAGCGATTTGTTGTAGGCGTGTAGCATATTTTCTCTCGAAGTCCACCGGCGAAAGATAGCCCAGGGAACTGTGGATTCGTGTCCGGTTGTACTCGGTCTCGATGTACTTGAACAGCTCCGCGAGTGCCTCCTTTGGTGTGTTGAACGTGCCATCGGGCGGCAGGATCTCGGC